>NZ_JTHP01000024.1 GCF_000943545.1 Paenibacillus terrae | reverse complement strand
ACACCACCAGTGACGCCGCCGGATCACTCTTCGGATTTTGTAGTGGATGAGGTCGTAATCAAGGCGCCGGAGTTGGTAAATCAACCGGAAACGTATCCTTCGTATCAGCTGTCCTTTGAGCTCTACAATAAAGGGCGTTTGGTAAGCATTCCTGATGCCAGCGTCACAAGTGTCACTTACACATTTAGTGATACATTAGGTGTTTTCGATGAGCATGGGAAAATTGCGCATTCCGAAAATATTCCTTCTGCTGATGATTACATTCCTGTAGAGATAGAAGTCACAATTTCCAAACCCTATCAGGTGCTAAAAGCACAGACCAAGCTGATCGTGAAAGGGATGACTCCTCCAGCAGAGGACCCGAGTGTAATCAGGTCTGTATACTTGGCGACGTACACCATTTCACAGGCCACTACTCTAGACCCTGTGGCCTGGAGCATGCCCTATGTATTTCACAATGCAAAGGGAGAGGTCATACCGCCCGGTTTGTTGCCGTCAGACTTGAAGCTTCAAATAGAGGATTCCAGAGGAATATTTGATGAGGATGGACATATTGCCAATCTGCATCTGATTCCGGCAGTGAACTCTGTCATTCCATTCAAGATCGAGGTTGAATCACCATCTCAGGGAATTCACTTCATATCCGATGCCGAGTTAACTGTAGTACCAGGAGAACGCAAAAAGCAATATTTTGCTGTTTCCATGATGCTGCAGGGAAGAGAAGCGGGAGATACGACCACGGTAGACCAAATTAAGCAGGCTCGTCAATTGCTGATGGATCACTTTGGCCCCAACTTAAAAGTGACCTGGGCCATGGAAAATACATTTGTTTTTGTAGACACGAATCGCCCGCAGCTTAAACAGGTTTTGGAATACGTGGATCAGTATGGCGATGAAGTCGGGATTTTGGACGGGTATGCGAATAACCTGTATGATCTTCCTAAATGGAAAGCACGGATGAACGAGTGGTTGTATATGTATCGTTATAATGCACTCAATGAGCTGCACCAAGGCGGTTCGATGGGATCACCCTCGGTGTTTGAAAGCATGGATACAGACCAATATCGGAAGTATCTTCCTAAATCATTGACCAGCTTTACGGTGAATCCTGAGCAGACCCAATGGCTTAAAGATCATTATAAGATCACTTCAGCCATGGGATGGTCGGCTACACAGTATAATGTTAACAACATGTATGGTGAGGGTTCACCTTTGATGCCTTACTGGTCCAATAAGGATAATCCGATTGTTCCCGCACAGGGGCTTACCGATAATAGCGGTATCGTGTTTATGAACTCGATTACGATTGATCCCATTGGATCACGCTATACAAAAGATTCCTCACGCTGGACGCTCCATCCAGGTGACCCATATGTGAATGAAACGGATGCGGCACCACAACTGTATATAGCGCAGCAATATCTGGATAATCCTTATCAACGTTTAAATACGGTAAACTACATGTCCATTATTCTGGACATCAACTCGTTTGCCAAAAAACATAACATGTCTCAAATATGGGATAATTTTGTGAATCACTTCCCTGCTGACCGTGAGGTCGAGATTGTGGGAGTGGACGGGCTGAAACAGATTTATGAATCGTCAGCTGGATCGAATAATGATCATTCGGAATTTTCACTCATGTTTAGGGGCTCCGGCTTTAAGACGACCATGGACTCCAATAATTCGCCGGCCAATCTGCGTTACTTGTGGACTGAAAACGCCTCACAGCGGATCATTTTATCCAGGGAGGATGGAGATGCGGCATGGTCCATTATTGATTTTACTGACTATACCCGTAGTCCGGTTCCGAAGACACCATACAACAACATAGATTTGAAAACGGATGTAAGCTATGTCACCGGAAGAAACTTCAAGCTAAAGCCTACGGCTCCGTTAACAGCAGAGGAAATTCAGCGCGTTAAGGATCGTTTGAAGGAGATTTACTTCGCAGAAGAAGTGAACTATCAGTAAGAACAAGAACCGAGAGCATATCGCTTTCGGTTCTTTTTGGTCTACTCGTCCTTTAGTTATACCCATTCAATAACTTGATCCGCAGGTCGCCGAGTTTTTCCACGTGGCTCATTCAGACGGTATCCAAAAGCCACCATGCAGGAAATGCCGAAATGCTCGGCATCCATGATGCCTTCTTCGGAAAGAATTTGTTCAATTTTATTTTTATTAAAACCTTCGATTGGACAGGAGTCAATTCCGATTTGAGCTGCCGCTGTCATCATATTGCCCAGTGCGATGTAGGTTTGTCGGCAACCCCACTCGAACATCGCTCTTTCATTTTCCTCCAGCCCAAAATCCGATTTCAGGAAGGCATCATATACCTTTGCTTTGCCTTGAGCCACTTCAGCAGGCAATTGCTGTACGTTTTCCATTACACCCTTGATATAGTCGGATGAGGCCAACATGTCTTTAGGCAGTCTGGAGAGAATGAGTACAAAATGGCTCGCTGTAGGTAGCTGTTTTTTGGCCCCCCAAGAGTAAGGCAGCAGCTTCTCACGCATAGCATTACTTTGGACGACAACGAACTTCCAGGGCTCAAAGCCGAACGAGCTGGGGGATAAACGACCTGTTTCGAGAATAAAATCGAAGTCCGAGTCGCTGATTTTCTTATGGCTGTCAAATTCTTTGGTAGCATGTCTGAACTCATATGCAGATAAGATTTGATTTTTAGCAGTTGTTAAGGTTTCCATAGTTCATTCACTCCTTGTGAATAATGATTGAATTGACGCTTATCAAGTGGCATGCTTAATATTAGAATATACATGACCGTTTTAGAAGTACGCACATTAATGTGCTGTAGTATACAAAATGATACTAGGAGGAAAAATACCTATGCGAAATCGGAAAGGCGGCTTTGGAGAATGTCCCGATGGAAAGGATCAGGCCTGCCCGGTGGAGTACACACTGGATGTGATTGGAGGCAAATGGAAAGGGATTCTCTTATATCATCTAATGTATGGAACCAAGCGGTTTAGTGAGTTTCGGCGAATCTGTCCGGGGATCACTCAGCGCATGCTGACGCTCCAGTTACGCGAGCTGGAAGAGGATGGTGTAGTTCACCGTGAAGTCTATCAGCAAGTTCCTCCCAAAGTCGAATATTCTCTAACCGAATTTGGAAGAACTCTGACTCCGATTATTAACTTAATGAAGGATTGGGGAGAAGAATATAAAACCAGGCATCGTTCATCAGAAAGCTGCATGGAGCCATCCAAGCCCGGCTTGTAGAGGGATGTTCATCTATCAATACAGGTACGCGAAAAAGGCACTTACGATCGTATGCTAGAGCATATATCGTAGTGCCTTTTACGCTTTATCAATAAGAGCATTTTGCATAAATCCAGTGAGAGACTGGAATCAAATGATTCATAAGAATGAACCACTCATCGGATGATTTGGTCAGGTATTCTCCAGTTCCTCTCTTTTTTGAAGCTTCGATTTTAAGTTGACAGCAGGGAAGCTGCCTGATATATTTCATACGATATTGATAATCATTATCACGCAATTGAAAAGGTCAATTTTACAATACATAGGGGGCTAATATGTTGAAGAAAAAATCGTTTTTTATTTTGGCTGCAATGATGCTCGTATTGTCTGTATTCGTTAGCGCTTGCGGTGGAAACAGCAATGGAAGTAATTCCGCTTCATCTCCAGGAGATAAGCAAGAGTCAGCTTCCACTGGTGAGAAAAACGCTGATACGACAGACGGACAAACGCGAAGCTTTAAAACGGTCAAAGGGGATATTCAAATTCCAGTCAAACCGCAGCGCATTGTAACGGATTTTTACGGCGGAGAATTACTGTCCGTAGGGGCTAATGTGGTGGGTGTGGAGCCGACGGCCTTTCAAAATCCTTTCACAACTGATTTGCTCAAGGAAAAGGGGACCAAAGAGGTGGGGGACCCGACCAATTTGGAGAAGACGCTGGAACTCAAACCCGATCTGATCGTGGTGATGAAGGATACCAACTATGAGGCATTGTCCAAAATTGCACCTACGCTGTATATTCCATACGGAACGACTACGAATATTTACGATACGGTCAAGCTGTTTGGTGATATCACCGGGGAGAAAGAGAAGGCAGAGCAATTTATTGCTGCATTTGATAAAAAGGCTGCCGAAGGCCGCGAACGTCTTAAAGGCGTCATTGATCCCAATGCTACCTTTGGTCTGTATGAGCTGACGGACAAAAACGCTCTTTGGATTTTCGGTGACAATGCAGGTCGTGGAGGACAAGCGGTATACAATGCACTCAAGCTGAACATGCCGAAGAAAACGACCAACTCCAAGGAACAAACTGTACAGCTTTCGCTGGAGGTATTGCCACAGTACGCCGCAGATTATATGTTCCTGACAACCTATGACCCGGAGAAAAAGGGAGACGCGCTTAAGCAGCTGAAATCGTCCGCTGTGTGGGGGAACCTGCCTGCGGTGAAGAACAATAGAGTGTTCTTTAACGATTTTGATACGTACTATCGCTATGATCCGATCGCCATTAACGGACAGATTGATATGATCGTGGATATGCTGATTGAAAGAGAAACAGAGAATAAAGCGAAAAAATAAGTATATGATCCACATTTGTAAGCACTTTACTACATGGGCAGTATGACCATGGGTGGGGTGCTTTTTTGTGAGATAGTTTTTTATTGCAATCGGTTACATTCTAAGATATCCAAAACAAATCTATTCGAATAAAATAACCTCCAAAAACCCATGCTTAGAGATGGATTTGGAGGTTATTTCTTAGCCCGTTATTCGGCTGCGTACGATCAATAAGGTTTGCGCTTTGATTTGTCCAATTTCACGAATGAGCGCAGCCGTTTTCGCTTCATAGGCGTGTTTGGCATCCAAATCTTTCAGTGAAGCAAGGTTAATTTCAACGGTGAGCAGGGCTGATTGGGCGGCAGCCTCGAACAGAATCGCGCCTATACCAAGATCAGAAATGACATTTTTGTTGGACAGCTCCACAATACTATAGGCACGCTGCATTCCGTCCCGGCATACTTCCAGCAAACGCATCGGCACCTCAATGGCGGCGATCACCGCGGTCTGTAGGGAATGGGTACGATAGCGTTTTTCTTCGTCTGTTTCTTTGGGCAAGCGCAATGCGGTCATGTATTGTTCAAAGGATTGAATGTCTGCGGTCATCAGTTCCTCACAGCGCGTGGACAGGTTTTCCATGCTGTGAATCACTTCGGTGATTTGTCCATAAACATGCGCGTACTTTTCTCCTTGGGAAAGGTTGACGGTCATGGAGGTCATAGCCGCGCCCAGTGCCGCTGTCAGTGCGGATACACTTCCTCCGCCGGGAGTAGGTGCTGCACTTCCAGCCTCTCTTAGAAAATGTCCGATGGAATCACTCCACGATAGTTCACTCATGAATAGGCCACCTCTCTGGAGTAGTGTTGCAGATCTATTGCTTTGAGCAGATTCTTGTACAAAATCGCAGTTGTTAATGTGCCGACACCGCCGGGAACCGGAGAAATCGCATGTACCTTTTCCCCAACGTCTAAAGCGGCATCCCCCACTATTTTTCCCTCCAGCGTCTCGTTAATTCCCGCATCTACCAAAATCAGACCGGGATGAACCATATCCTGTGTAATCACATCAGGGCATCCGACTGCGACAAAGGCAATGTCTGCATGGCTCAAATGCTCTGCAATATCACGTGTGCCTGCATGACAGGCGGTAACGGTGGCATTTTCTCTTTGCAGCATGTGAAAAAGGGGGAGTCCCACCGTCTGTCCTATGCCGACAAGGGTGACATTTTTGCCTGCCAAGGTGTGACCGTAATGCTTGAGCAGCTCAATACAGGCTTGAGGCGTAGCGGGATACAATCCGCTTTCACCTGTAACGGTAGCCAGCTTGTTGCCTGGGGTAATTCCATCAATATCCTTGTATGGGGCGATGGATTGTTTAATGACGGAGGCGGATAGATGCTGGGGAAGAGGCAATTCCAGCATAATACCATGTATATGGGAGGCTTCATTCAGGCTGCCGATCAGGTGAAGGAGTTCGGCTTCGCTTACATGGCGGTCAAAGGTATGGAGATGAAAGGAGATGCCCAGCTTCTCCGCTATTTTTTGCTTGGTCCGGGCGTAGTAGGCAGAGGCAGGATCGCCTTCTACCAACAGTGTTGCCAAATGAGGGCGATGCCCTTGCTGTTTCATTTGTTCTACCTTGGTACGGATCGTTGCATACACTTGCTCAGCTGCTTCTTTGGATTTCATAATGATAGCCATAGTTTGAACCTCCTCTAAATTTATCGCATAATGGAATAACAAGGTGTTATAGTCTTGTAAAACGAAAAAAAGTATTTGCACAAGGTCGTCACGACAGACGAATCCTCTGCAAATACTTCTCCCAGGCGAACGGCACGCTTTCATTGTATGCTCCCTCGTGGTTGATTCCACTGACTTCGCCAGTCACATACAGCGTTATTTACCTTATATTTTAACAAATAATCTTCCGAAAAGAAAGCAGTGAACATTTGGCAAAGAGGTCATGTTATTTGTCTATATGACAAATGTCATACTCCCAAAATGACGTTTATGACTACAGCGAACACAGGTATCTCTTTATACTGAGGTTAGATCAACATGTACGCCTGACGAGATCAAGATACAGGCGTCATTTTAAAGGAGGATCAACATTAAGTATGACACAACTCCCATTAGCCCAATTGAAAAAAAATATGGCTCCCTATGAGAAAATAAACACGAAATCCAGCGTTCTGCAACTCATTAATACCCTGGGTCCACTGATCCTGCTATGGTATGCCGCTTATCTTAGTCTGTCGGTATCGTATTGGCTGACTCTTCCGATTACTATTATTACTTCCGGATTTGTTATACGAGCATTTATCATTTTTCATGATTGCGGTCATCAATCGTTCTTCAAAAGCCGCAGGCTGAATGACATTGTGGGCACGATTACAGGTATTATTACACTTTGCCCGTATGACCAATGGAAAAATAGCCACGCGATCCACCATGCAACCAGCAGTAATCTGGACAAACGAGGCACAGGTGATATGTGGGTGCTTACGGTGGAAGAGTATGTAGAAGCTTCTGCATGGACACGACTGGCTTATCGTGTATACCGGAGTCCATGGGGGATGTTCGGACTCGGTCCGATCTACACTTTTTTGATTTCCTATCGCTTTAACACAAAGAAGGCAAAACGCAAGGAAAAAATGAACACCTATTTGACGAATGTATCCCTCGTCGTATTGTACGCTCTGTTGTGCTGGGCCATCGGATGGCAGAATTTTGTTTTGATACAGGCACCTATTTTTTTTGTATCAGGTGTGCTGGGAATCTGGTTGTTCTATGTACAACATCAGTTTGAGGATTCGTATTTTGAGCATGATGAAGAGTGGAGCTATATTAATGCAGCCGTAGAAGGCAGCTCTTATTATAAGCTTCCTAAGGTGTTGCAATGGATTACGGGCAATATCGGCTTCCATCACGTTCATCATTTGAGTCCGAAAGTACCGAATTACAATTTGGAGAAGGCGCATGATGCCACCCCGCAGCTTCAAAAAGCGACGACTATCACGGTGAGCACAAGTCTGCAATCTCTGAAGTTCCGGCTTTGGGATGAAAGCACGAAAACCTTTTTGACCTTTAAACAAGTGAAGCCGTTGCTCAGCAAACGTGCTGCCGTTACGAAACCCGTCCCTACACCTGTTGTGAGCACAGAAAGAAAATAACTTTGTACGAAACACGGTATGATAAGATAAGGGTTATAAGCTGAATTAGTGAAATGATAAAGGGTGGGCAGGATGCAAAAATGGTATCAGATTTTCCAAAGAAATACGGGACTTAACCCTTATGTATGGGTCGTCTTTTATATCCTGCCCTTCTATTATTTTAGCTCCTCATCTACAAGCCATATTGTGCTGGGTACCGCCATTATTTTAGTGTTTTTTGCTTGTTATGTACTGGCTTTTGTCTCTCAAGGCTGGCTGATCTACTTCTGGACCAGTGTACAGATTGCGATATCCATTACCATGACGTTGTTATTCAGCTATATGTATTTTTCCATATTTATCGCCTTTCTGATCGGTAATATGAAAAGCAAGGCCGCATTCACTACACTGTATATTGTTCTGATGGTCTGTACCATTGGATTGATCAATTACGGCTTCGTAGCTCAAGATCCTGTTTTTATTAAGCAGCTTCCTTTTATTCTGCTGAATCTGCTTGGTGTAATCTTGATTCCGATAACCACTTTTAACCGAAATAAAAGTGATCGGCTTCAAGTGCAATTGGAGGATGCCAATAAGAAAATATCGGAATTGATTAAGCTGGAGGAGCGGCAAAGAATTGCGCGCGACCTGCATGATACTCTCGGTCAGAAGCTGTCACTCATCGGACTGAAAAGTGATTTGGCTGGCAAGCTGATGGATCAGTACCCGGAGCGGGCTCACGCTGAAATTAACGATGTTCGTCTTACGGCGAGAAGTGCGTTAAAAGAAGTGCGGGAAATGGTCACTCAGATGCGAGGTATGCGATTAGAGGATGAATTGCTGCGTATTCGGCAGATTTTAAAGGCTGCTCACATTGAATTTACCTTGGAGGGCGATCCGAAGCTGGAGCATACGTCTTTAATGAACGAGAATGTGCTCAGTATGTGCATGAAAGAGGCGGTGACCAATGTGGTTAAGCACAGTGGCGCTACAGCCTGCTCCATTGCCATTGAGCCGTCTCGTAAGGAGCTGACCCTTCGGATTCAGGACAATGGAGTCGGCATGACGGGAGAAAATGCAGCCTTTCGGGGGAATGGTCTGCAAGGGATGAAGGAACGGCTCGAGTTTGTGAACGGGTGTATGGAGCTGCGTTCAGATCAGGGAACGGCCCTGATTATTAAAGTGCCGAATATTACTGAAAAGCCAAATGAGGAGGTGGGGCCATGATTCGAATCGTCATTGCGGAAGACCAGCGTATGCTGCTGGGTGCTTTGGCCTCCCTGCTGGACTTGGAAGAGGACATGAAAGTAGTCGGAAAAGCAAGCAACGGGGAAGAGGCTTTAGAGCTGGTCAAGCTACATCAGCCAGATATATGTATCATGGATATCGAAATGCCAATCAAAAGCGGATTGGATGCGGCTGAGGAACTCAAAGGCTTGAATTGCAAGGTGCTGATTCTGACCACATTTGCCCGTCCCGGATATTTTGAACGGGCCATCAAGGCAGGCACGCACGGTTATCTGCTCAAGGACAGTCCCAGTGAAGAACTGGCTTCCTCGATTCGAAGTATTATGGCAGGCCGCCGCATTTATGCTCCAGAGCTGGTCGATGATGCTTATGCCGAAGTTAACCCGCTGACCGAGCGTGAGAAGACCGTCTTGGCGCTCATTGCTGACGGGAAGAACACCAAAGAGATTGCCGGTGAGCTGTACCTGACGACAGGGACGGTGCGCAATTACATTTCAGTCATTCTGGATAAGCTGGGTGTCAGCAACCGGATTGAGGCGATTACGCGTTTTAATGAAAAAGGCTGGTTTAAATAAGCGTAAGGCAGAAATGTTCAAGGAGAAACAGGGGAGCTATGAAGGAAGACATAGCTCCCCTGTTTTGTTGTTTTATCGGAGGATACATAAGAGAAAGTATATGCCTTTAGCCTACTTCCTTGTGATACAATAGGATAGCTGTCCATGGGATGGACCGAAGTACAAGGAGGAACGGAACCGTATGAAACAAGCCCCATTTATAGCCGTTGAAGGGCCGATCGGAGCAGGGAAAACGACGTTGGCTTCCATGCTTTCAACGGAGCTGCATATACCGATTATTAAAGAGATTGTCGAGGAGAACCCGTTTCTCGATAAATTTTATCAAAATATAGATGAGTGGAGCTTCCAACTGGAAATGTTCTTTCTCTGCAATCGGTACAAGCAACTGGAGGATACTGGCCTGCAATATATCGAGAAAGCACAGCCTGTTATTTCCGACTATCATATTTATAAAAATCTGATTTTTGCTGAGCGAACCCTAAAGGGTGTGAAGCTCGAAAAATATCGCCAAATCTATCATCTGCTCACCGACGATATGCCTAAGCCGGATATGATTATCTATATTAAAGCCGATTTGGATACGTTGCTGGGCAGAATTCGCAAACGGGCACGCTCCTTTGAACAGGAGATGGACCCGGCATATCTGGAGCAGCTCATCACCGATTATGATAATGGCATACAATTTCTCGCCAAGCAGGCTCCTTTTCCCAAGATATTGACCGTTAACGGGAATGAGATTGATTTTGTAGAAAACCGAGCACAATTTGAACAGATTGTTTCTGATGTAAAGGAGCTTATTCAATGAATAAATACAACATTCCCGCGAATGCCCTGATTACGGTAGCGGGCACGGTAGGTGTGGGGAAATCCACACTAACGGCTGCTTTGGCTGAACGCCTGGGCTTTAAAACCTCACTGGAGAAGGTGGATCATAATCCTTATCTGGAGAAGTTTTATCATGATTTCGAAAGATGGAGCTTTCATCTGCAAATTTATTTTCTGGCTGAGCGCTTCAAGGAGCAAAAAAATATTTTCTTGTCCGGTGGAGGCTTTGTGCAAGACCGTTCGATTTATGAGGACACAGGAATTTTTGCGAAAATGCATGCCGATCAGGGGACGATGAACCCTACGGATTATGAAACGTATACCAGTCTGTTTGAGGCGATGGTGATGACGCCATTTTTCCCGCACCCGGATGTACTGGTCTATCTGGAAGGCAGCTTGCCATCCATACTGAGCCGGATCGAGGAGCGCGGTCGTGAAATGGAGATCCAGACCGAGCGATCTTATTGGGAGCAAATGTATCGCAGGTATTCCAATTGGATCAACGAGTTCGATGCCTGTCCTGTGCTGCGTCTGAACATTGATGAATATGACGTGCATGACCCCGCTTCTATGGATGCCATTTTGGTAGAGGTAGGCAAGGTAATTTCTAAAAAATAAAGAATATTGACCGTCCGTGAGGACGGTTTTTTTTGTGTTACACATTTCTAAAAGCCTTGCACATCTATGCAGGTAAGCACGCTGAAAATGATCCATCAGGAATATGGATTGGCGGTCATGAAGCTGGTATATTTTGATTGATGGATATGAGAACATACGTTCTTTACTGTGCTTTCTTATTCATTGTCGTGGTATAATATGAGCAGATGGAGCTGATTCTAGTGGTAGAAATGCTGGACCCCCGCAATGACTTTTTGTTTAAGCGCATTTTTGGAAGCGAGGAAAATCGTGATGTACTTTTAACTTTTCTAAATCGTACCTTTGAGGAAGCGGGGAAACCTCCATTAACGGAAATTGTACTTTTGAATCCGTATACGGATAAGGACGCACCACGTGATAAGCAGTCTATTTTGGATATTCGGGCCAGAACGTCGGAAGGTCAGCTCATTAATGTGGAGATGCAGCTTTTCAATAAGTATGACATGGATAAACGAACTTTGTTTTATTGGAGTAAGCAGTATGCAGGACAATTGTATGAAGGCCAATCCTATAAGCTGCTGAGAAAGTGTGTAACGATCAACATTTTGAATTATTCCTTCCTACCGAACAGTCGTTATCATAATGTGTTTCATTTGACAGAGGACCGTACGGGCATCCCGTTTAGTGATGATATGGAGTTGCATTTTTTGGAACTGCCCAAACTGGATGAGCACGAGATTCCGGCTGGTAGTGGAGGCTTGGTCAACTGGCTTCTGTTTCTAAAGGGAAGTAATCCATCTCAATGGGAGGTACTAGCCATGAATGAACCTGGTTTGAAAAAGGCGATGACTACGCTGGAGTTTCTAAGTCAGGATAAAGAGGCGCGTTTACAGTATGAAGCCCGACAAAAATACCTGCATGATGAGGCTTCCATGATCGAAGGCGCAAGGGAAGAAGGCTTGAAGCTAGGTAAGTCAGAGGGAAAGGCTGAAGGTAAAGCAGAAGGTAAAGTTGAAGGAGAGCGCCAGAAGGCAATTGAAATTGCACGAAATATGCTGAATATGGGGCTTGAAATTGATGTGATTGTAAAAGCATCTGGCTTATCTGAGTCAGAGGTGCGTTCGCTGAAAGTATAAATCAGAAACAACATACAAGGACTGTGGTACAATCAGAATGAATTTGGCTGATGGCCGCAGTCTTTTTTTGTCGAATGAGAAGCTCTAAGGACGAAGTATGCCTAACCGTATAGTGGACAAGCTTAGGCTAGAATGCGAGAATAGATACATATATTAAATGTAAATGACTCACGGGGAAGGATGGGATACTGTGATACGTTTTGGTATTGTTGGAACCAACTGGATAACGGAGAGATTTATTCAAGCCGCGGTAGAGACGGACGAATTTGCCCTGACGGCGGTGTACTCACGAACAGAGGATAAAGGCAAAGCCTTCGCCGCCAAGTACAGCAGCCATCCAGAGGTATTTACAGACCTGGCGCAAATGGCTGCAAGTGATCAGGTGGATGCCGTATACATTGCCAGTCCCAACTCCTTGCATGCGGAGCAAGCGATTGTGTGTATGAATCACGGAAAGCACGTGCTGTGCGAGAAGCCGTTTGCTTCCAATGCAACGGAGGTGCAGAGCATGATTGAGGCTGCGCACAACAATGATGTTTTGCTGATGGAGGCCATTAAGTCCACGCTTATGCCAAACTTTAAAATCGTTAAGGATCATATGTATAAAATTGGTCGGGTCCGGCGTTATTTTGCAAGCTATTGTCAATATTCATCACGCTTTGATGCTTTTAAGCAAGGAAAAGTGCTGAATGCCTTTAATCCGTCTTTTTCGAATGGCTCCTTGATGGATCTTGGGGTTTATTGCCTTTATCCTATGGTGGCATTGTTCGGCAAACCGGAGGAAGTTCGCGCGGTTGGCGTGCTTCTGTCCTCTGGTGTAGATGGGGAAGGCAGCATCGCTATGCGATATCCGGATATGGACGCCGTCGTCATGCATTCCAAGATTACCGATTCATATTTGCCTGCCGAAATTCAGGGTGAGAATGGAACGATGGTGATCGACAAAATAAGCCAGCCGTATGAGGTGAAAATTCATTATCGGGACGGCACGATTGAGGATCTGACGAAAGCACAGACCCGTGAACCGATGTATTATGAAATTCAGGAATTTATTGATCTGATTAAAAGCGGAGAACGTAATAGCTCCATTAATTCGCTGGAGTGTTCACTCGCAGTCGCCGAAGTGATGGAGGATGCAAGACAGCAAATTGGTCTTCGATTTGAAGCGGATTTGAAAAATACGTCTGCACATTAGTCTGTTAAATACTTCCACCTAAAAAAAGATATCCTACAGCCTTATTGGCTGCATGGATATCTTTTTCATTTTCTTACGCGACACCTGCTGCTGTGCTTGTAATACTTTCACCCTGTTCGAAAGCTGGTAAAACATACATAATGCTAATAACAAGTTCAACGTTTGAATATGAAGTTAAATACAGGAGGATGAAACGGTGGCTTATCAGGAAATCAATGGAGTACGAGTATGGGGAGCGCCCGATGCAGGAGCATTATCTCAAGCCCGTACTTGTGCCGAGAACGGTAATGTGATTCAGGCGCTGCTGATGGCGGATCATCATAAAGGCTACAGTCAGCCGATTGGCGGCGTGATGGTATATGACGGACAAATTTCACCTTCGGGTGTCGGGTATGATATCGGATGCGGAAATAAGGCGGTTAGAACCAAGCTGTTTGCAGCAGATGTTTTGCCGCGTATTTCATTCATTATGGATGAGATTGCACATCATATTTCCTTTGGCGTAGGCCGTGTAAATGCGGTTCAGGTAGATCATGAGCTGTTCGATGACCCGGATTGGGCGGTATATGCTGCGATTGGGAAACAGGAGCATGACAAGCTGAAATCCTTGGCAAGAGACCAGTTGGGTACGGTGGGGAGCGGCAATCATTTTGTTGATGTATTTGTGGAGGAAGCGACAGGGCAGGTATGGATTGCAAATCATTTTGGCAGCCGGGGCTTTGGACACAAAACAGCAAGCGGATTTCTAAATTTGGCGGCAGGACGAGAATTTCTCGGAAAAGCGCCGGGAGAGCATATGGATCAGCCGCCCATCCTGCTGAACATGAATAGTGAGCTGGGAGACATGTACTACCGTGCGATGCGGCTTGCCGGGCGTTACGCTTATGCGGGACGGGATTATGTGATAGAACAGGTGCTTGGTATTATGGGCACCGAAGCGGACTTTGCCGTGCATAACCACCATAATTATGCCTGGAAAGAACAGCATGATGGACGTGACACGATTGTAGTCCGCAAAGGCGCTACTCCCTCGGCTCCTGGCCAAACGGGTTTTATTGGCGGAAGCATGGGCGATATTTCGGTGATTGTACGTGGAAGGGATACGATAGAAAATCGCGATTCCTACTATAGTACAGTTCATGGTGCAGGACGCATTATGAGCCGTACGCAGGCAGCCGGTAAAATGAACTGGAAAACCCGTACGCGCAGCGGCGGGCAGATTACGGACTTGCAGATGAAGGAGGCCGTACAGGACTATGGTGTCGAGCTGCGCGGAGCGGGTACGGATGAAAGCCCGTTCGTTTACCGCAAGCTGCGTGAGGTGCTGGACGCTCATACTGAGACGGTGGAGGTTCTGCATGAGCTCAAGCCTATTGGAGTATGTATGGCGGGGGCGAATGAGTTCGATCCGTATAAGGATTAATAAAAAGACTATGCATGGCAGAAGTGTTCATTCGCCGAGCATAGTCTTTTGAGTACATAAATGAGTATATAATAGAAGGAATTCATTGCTTGATGCGTTTGTTAGTAGCTCTATGTTTACAGCTTGTCAGCAAAAAGCTGTTCTTTAATATAAGAGACCGGCATTTCCTGGCCTGTCCACAGCTCGAAAGCAAGTGCGCCCTGCCACAGCATCATGCCCAGACCGTTAATGGCGGTTGCACCTACGGATTCGGCTTGTTCCATCAGCTTGGATTTAGCCGGGCTGTATACTACATCGGTCACGATCAGGTCGGAACGAAGCATGGATACATCTTCAAGCACGCTTTTGCCTTCCAGTGGTTTCATGCCGACACCTGTTCCGTTTGCGAAAATATGACTTGTGCGGATCTCTTCACGCAGTTGTTCTTGATCTTCCAGAGGATATATATTTGCTTTGACTTGGGTGTGTTTCATATCTTCATTAATAATACGGACATTTTCTTCCGCACGGGCAAAGAACTGATCGTTGCGGGCAAAGATTGAAATTTCAGCCAGACCTGCTTGAGCTGCTTCAATAGCAATGGGTGTAGCTGCTCCGCCAGAGCCGACGAGTGTCATTTTTTTACCTTTCAGATCAATACCATGTTCACGCAAGTTACGAACATAACCAGATCCGTCTGTGCTGTAGCCTTTCAGCTTGCCATCCGTGTTCACGACGGTGTTGACGGCACCTGTAAATTTAGCGCTGTCATCCAGCTCGTCAAGGTACTGCACAATGGCTGTTTTGTTTGGCATGGACACGTTATAACCACGTACGTTCAGAGCACGCATCCCCCGTACCACTTCTTCCAGTTGTTCATTTCCTACTTCAAAGGCCATATACACGTTGTTCAGGCCCAGTTTTTCAAACGCAAGATTATGCATAGCCGGGGACAAAGAATGTCCGATCGGTGTAGCAAGCAATCCGATTAATTGTGTTCTTCCGTCAATACGCCCAGCATTTTTCATGATATAAGCCTCCAAGTTATCTGTGTAGTTTAATGAAACACTTTTTTATATCGATAAGCAACAAACACGGCCAGCAAAATACTGACTACGGCAATCGCAATATCCAGAATGAACACGGAAGTAATTCCGAGGCTCTTGGACATTCCCCCGGTAGCTAACGGCATCAGAATGAACGAAAGACTGGCTGCAATGTTCACGAGAGAAGTCGTAGTCCCTTTATTCTTGCGGAAAAATTCCGTCATAACGGTGAGAGCAATTTGGAATATACCTGCGGTAGACAATCCGATTAAGAACGAACTGATTATAGTAGCTACAGGATTGTGCCATGTAATTAAAGCCAGCAAGGAAAGCAGTGCAATAAACGGATACACAATCATGACGGTAATGGGTTTAATGAATCGGCCAAGCACCACAGCTAACAGAATAACGGAAACCAACGAACCTATACTATAGTAGCTTAGCAGTTTAATGGCACTGGCTTTCTCCATGCCCAGGGCCTCTTGACCAAAGGTAGGTAGCCATAGCTGTACAATCATGAACAATACAGTGGAAGTAAAGCCGATAATGATCAGAGACAGACCCTCTTGCCAAAACTTAGGTTCGGTGCGGAATGTATCTACTGATTGAGCAGCCTCGGTTGTAGCTTTTTGTTCCTCAGCTTTGTGATTGGGGAAGGCTGTCATCGACAAGAAGATACCGCTTAGCAGATAAATACCTGCCGGAATAAAGAAGGAGTAGCCATAGAACATATTGTGATCGATAAAGAATGCAATCATGAACGGAATAACAATGGCACCGATAGAAATGGATGCTTTGACCAAGACGGTTGCAGAACCGGCTTTTTTTCCGAAACCTTCAATTAATGCGGGATACGTTCCAGAATCCATCATGGAGTTACAAAGCCCTGCGATAATGGCAAATACGAATGCCAACGTATAGTTAGGGGCAAGGGGAATACCGATCAGGAAAATTAAATAAGCAAATGATGCAATCACAACGAGCGGCTTTCTTCCGTATTTGTCTGACATTTTCCCGGCTACCCCGAGAGCCAGCAACTTACCGATCCCGATGGCTGATACCAGATAACCGATGGCTGCTTTATCCGTGTTCAATTGCACGGTCAGGAAGCTCATATTCGAGGAGAGGATAACATTGATCATACCCAGAAGAAAATAGTTGATGTAAAGCCCTGTTGCCATTCTGATATAAGGATTTTTCATGAGTGTAGCTCCCAACTTAAGTTTTAGATCCATGGTCTAATAGTGAAAAAATTCACATTGTTTCTATGTCTTTATTATATAAGGAGTGTTATTATAAATCCAATGCATATTTCTATCGTTTTCCATAGTTTAGGTCTATAATTTAAAATATAAATTAAAGAAGGGAACGGCATAATTATGAACCTGAAGCACTTACAATATTTTCGTGTACTTGCAGAGATGGAGCACTTTACACAAGCAGCTGTGCGACTATGTATTACTCAACCCAGTTTAAGCCATGCGATTTCAGAATTAGAAAAGGATCTGGGGGTTCATTTGTTTGAAAAGCAGGGGAGGAATATTCGGCTGAACAAATACGGACGATTTTTCCTGAAATATGTGGAGCATGCGATGGATGAATTGGAGAAGGGAGAGCACAACTTGCGGGAATTGGTTAGCCCAAGTCATGGGAATGTGGATCTGGCGTTCATTTACACGTTAGGCTCCCACTTCATTCCAGCGATCATTCAAGCCTTCTCGGCCTCGGATGCCCGTAAAGACATATCCTTTTCTTTTCACCAAGGGAATACGAACGATATTATCCAGGGCTTGAAGCAGGAGCATTATGATGTGGCGTTCTGTTCGCACATGGAAAATGAACCGGACGTTGAATTCATTCCATTGGCTCAGCAGGAGCTTGTTGTTATTGTTTCACCAGATCATCCGCTGGCTTCCCTGAACCAAATCGATCTCAAGGATGCAGCAGCTTACCCTTTTATCTTTTTTAACAAAAAAAGCGGTATCCGTCCCATTATTGAAAATTTATTCGCCAAAGTAGGAGTTACTCCAGAGATCATTTGCGAGATTGAAGAGGACACGGCGATGGCAGGGCTGGTATCTGTGAATTACGGAATTGCGGTCATGCCCCGAATTTCATCGTTGGATTATTTTAACGTCAAAACATTGCCCATTGTTAATCCCGAATACGAGCGTTTTATCTATCTGGCGAGCATCAAAAACAGGTATTTATCCCCGGCTGTAGTGGACTTTCGGAACTTTGCGCTAAGCTACGGTGAGGAATTTTATTTGAAAACGCATCAGCATGTTTAAATGTGTCTCTCCCAATATTTAAACTTGATAAATTTTAAAATGTGTTCTATACTTCATCATCGACACAGGTAATGTGAAATGATTCACATTTGTGACACTACAAGACTTACTTCAGCATTTTGCATAATTCGATTCCCGACGCTCGAAAGTACAATAGATAGACGAACTAAACCGTTTCGATCTATATATTGCTGATTTGAAATCGCTCTTGGGATTGTTGCAAAATGCTCACTTACAAAAGCAGGTGAATTCACGATGAAACGTTCTTCTTTTCCAGTGGCGTCCGGCCTTTATGTAAACTATCTTTTGTTCGGTATGTTTAACATTATGCTGGCGTCACACATGTCCTTTTTAACCGAGCATTTGCATACAGATCAGGCGGGAATCAGTCTTCTGGTATCCGCAATGGGATTTGGCAGGCTGTTTACGCTGTACATATCCGGGGTGCTTTCCGACCGTTATGGTCGCAAGCCGTTTATTGTGGCCGCGGGGCTACTAATGGCCGTTTTTTTAGTTGGTATACCGCTAAGCCCCAGCTTTGAAATTGCGATGGTGCTGGCTGTGCTGGCAGGCGTAGCGAATTCTTTTCTCGATTCAGGCACCTATCCAGCTCTGATCGAAGCTTTTCCCCAATCCTCCGGTTCTGCTACCGTGTTGGTGAGAGGTTTTATATCCATCGGGGCGGCGTTTTTACCGTTAATGATTATCTTTTTTATGAACCATGATATTTTTTACGGGTTCTCGTTCTTTTTACCTGCACTTATATTTGGTCTGAATGCGATTTACCTGTTCAAAATGAAATTTCCAGACATGCGGGTTCAGGCGCCCAAGGAACCAGTTCACGATACATCTGTATCTAACGTGGAACAAACGGTAGAGCTAAAAGCAAATGACCGGAGCAAGCCGCGCTTCTGGCAGGAAGGGCTTTGCCTTATTGTTCTCGGCTTTACCGGGCCTACCTTGCTGTATATTGTTCAGTTGTGGCTGCCTACTTTTGGACAGCAGTTTATCGGTATGACTGAATCAGAGTCCCTGAGATTATTAGTCTATTACAATGTCGGTTCTCTCGTCTCCGTATTTGTATTGGTGATTGTGTTAAGAAAGTGGATCAAACCGGTTCACATTATTCTCATTTATCCATGCATTTCTTTGTTGGCCTTTGGAGCACTACTCCTTTTCAAATCACATGCTGCGGCCATTATTAGCTCATGTATCATCGGATTTTCCATTTCGGGTGTGCTTCAACTGACATTGACCGTAATGAGTGAGTTTTTCAGTCAACGAAAAGGACAGATCACCGGGTTCATTTACACAGCAACTTCAGTATCGTACACGGTCATCCCCGTGTTTACAGGCTTTCTTTTGAAGCATTCTCAAATATCCAGTGTTTTTATGCTGGCTCTGATTGTAAATGTGGTGGGTATTGTGCTGGCCGTGTTTGTTAATTTCCGGTACAGTACCATTTTTCCATCAAGTCGCAAATTGTCCCCTAAAATCGCGCTTGATCCGGAGTAAGCCAACAAACCGGGCCTAATCATCAGCAGGCTTATTCAGAATGCGTTATACTATGAAATATTGTAAATGTTCGACTTAAAACTGTTATTTAGGAGTGAGTTAGATATGGCAAAAATCGTTAAGGTAAAAGATGTTCTGATCGGTGAAGGAGCGCCTAAAATCTGCGTCCCGATGGTGGGAGAAACGTTGGAGCAACTGATGGAAGAAGCTGCACATTTGCGTACACTCGACCTGGATATCGTAGAGTGGAGAGTCGATTTTTTCGAGCATGTAGAGGATTTGGGGAAAGTTAAGGAGGCCTTGATTGAAATCCGGTCCATCTTGGCAAATATCCCGCTCGTCTTTACGTTCCGTAGTGCCCGGGAAGGCGGGGAAAAGGAAATCAGTACGGCGAGTTATGTGGAGTTGAATCGCATGGCAGCCGAAACGGGACAGATAGATATCATTGATGTGGAGCTTTTTAATGACGAAGCCGATGTGAAGGTGCTGGTGGAAGCTGCGCATAAGCATAACGTATCCGTGATTATATCCAACCACGATTTCCAGAAGACGCCGCCAAAGGAGGAAATCGTATCTCGGTTGCGTAAGGCGCAGGAGCTGGGAGGCGATTTGCCTAAAATAGCGGTTATGCCGACAAGTACAGCCGATGTGCTGACCTTGCTGGATGCCACCCGTACCATGGCAGAGGAATATGCAGATCGGCCTATTATTACGATGTCAATGGCGGGGAAAGGTGTCGTGAGCCGTCTGACCGGAGAGCTGTTTGGTTCGGCTTTAACCTTTGGTGCCGCTAAGAAAGCTTCCGCGCCGGGGCAGATACCTGTCACTGAACTGAGAGAGATATTAACAGTGCTGCACAGTCATTCATAAAAGACACATGGTATTAATGCTGACAACCCAAGTGCCAGCATCCAAAAAAGGAAGGTCCGCATGCAGTAAGCATGATGGAACCTTCCTTTTTGTAACTCTAATTCAATCCACGAGTAGGCTCATACAGTTCCCAACCGAGATTTAGAGTTTGAATAATATAGTCTGCGACTTCTTCCGCATCCAGCTGATCTGTATTGATCTTGGAGTGATTTACCGCGTAAATGTCCTGTCTGGAACGGAAAAGAGCTTCGATTTCGTCCAAATTCTTGTTTTGCAGGTTGGGACGGGTATCGATGAGCATCTTGAGTCGATCCTTCCAGGATTCCCAATTTAAATCTAAAAAGAAGACGATAGATGAAGCCAGGCAAGCCTGTTTAACCTCTTCTTGTAAAAAGGCACCGCCACCAACCGAGATGACTTTCAGGCGGGTATTGCTGCATAGTTTGAGAATATGATCTTTTTCAATCTCACGGAATCTTTTTTCTCCATATGTTTTGAAAATTTCTGTTGTCGGCATGTTGTACTCTTGTTCAATCTCCTGATCAATATCCACAAAGTCCCGATACAGCTTGCGCGCGAGATGGGAACCGATCGTTGTTTTGCCTACACCCATAAAGCCAATGAGCACAATATTCTGTTCTCTTAATGGAATCTCTCTTTTGTTTTGCACCATAACCACTCTTTTCTCACCAGTAATGTTGAGATGTAACGCTTCAAAGCGCTAAATACATAAATACATTATACGTTCATCAAACGTGTCATTCAATAGCATAGATCACTTTAGGAGAAAGGTACAAGATAAAATGGTGTTCATCACCATATGGATGATATTGAACATGTAAGACGGACGGATTAGTTCATAAAGTAATTTCATGCGTAATTTCTCGAAAAATAAACTTGTACAAGCATAAAAAAGGCAATATTGTGTACTTAATTGAAAAAAAGGACATATTTTGCCGAAAAATATATTGAAATTACTGGAAGTTGGATTATAATAGAGTTATGCAAATTGTAAATGTAATCGCTGTATTTACAATTTGTGTTTAATTAAATTTATGTAATTTGATAACTTTGAACCAAATACCAAGTATACATATGTAAATAATAATATATATTTCACAGACGTGTATTGGTCAATGGGTTCATTGTACGAAGGTGGTGATACGGTCTACGCACTCTAGTCAACGAAGAATTGTGAGACAGGAATAAAAAAATATCTTCGAGAGGGATGAATTGAAATGAACACAAGAACAGCCAAAGTATTGAAAAAGGGAATGAGTATCGCTTTATCAGGTATGCTGGTCGCTTTATTTGTTGGCAATTATTCTGCTCATGCAGCTCCAGAAGTCGTTAGTAAAACCATTCTTGTAAAAGCCGGAGAAGTATACGATGGTAAGGGGAAGACGGTAGCCGCTGATCCAAAAACCTTGGGTGACGGAAGCCAGGCTGAGGCCCAAAAGCCTATTTTCAAGCTTGAAAATGGTGCAACTTTGAAAAATGTGATCATTGCTGCGCCTGCTGCGGATGGTGTGCATGTGTATGGCAACGGAACCATTTCCAACGTAACGTGGGAGGATGTAGGTGAAGATGCATTGACGCTTAAAGAAAAAGGTACGGTAAACATTACGGGCGGTGGAGCGTTCCATGCATATGATAAAGTCTTCCAAATCAATGCCGAGGGCACGATTAACATTAAAAACTTTAGAGCCGATGATATCGGAAAACTGGTTCGCCAGCTGGGCGGCTCTACCTTCAGAGTGAATATGACTTTGGATAACTCGGATATTTCCAATGTAAAGGATTCGATCCTGAGATCGGACGGTCCTAACAGCACAGCTAAAATTACGAACACTCGTTATCACAATGTGCCACAATTGTTCAAAGGCTTTAAATCCGGTAATACGAGTGAGTCTGGCAATACTAAATATTAATCGGAACAGGATAGGAGCGGGGATGGAAATCGATAGATTTTGATTCTATCCTTGTATAGATTGAAAATAGGGGCTGTCCCACAGATCGTCTGGATCTGATGGGACAAGCCCCTATTTAGCTTTTATTTGTTTTTCGCGCCGCGGGAGGATACCGTTGGAACGCTCAAAAGACAAGCCGGGCTTCGTTCAGAACGAGTACTGTGATATGATCTTGCTATTACATTTTATACAAAAAAGTTGGGAAGCTATGAATCTATTTCATCCATATGTGAATGTTGACGGTACTTTGAATGATACGCAGGTGTGGAGTCGGGAAGTTTTATATACAGGTACAAATGGTCGGCATGTTGAACGTTTTTACGTGTCACCTTCTGAGAGTTATGTGTTCAAGCCATTAACCAATGATGAGCAAGCAGGCCGGGAGAGATGGGTGTATGAGCATGTACTTCCTTCACTACCGTCGGTTTATCCCCGATTGCTTGCCTGCTCTGATTCAGAGGAAGATGGCGGAGTAGAATGGATGATTTTTGAGGATCTTGGTCCGTTGCATCATCTACACGAAGAACAAACGATGTTGCGGGCTGTTGGACTTGTAGCAGGGTGGCATGCTTTGCCGCCGGATCGTTTTACCGGAATTCCACTGCGCGGCCCGAAGCCGCTCATTCAGGATTTGGTTTCTGAGTTGTACATGCGCAAGCTTGATGTGTTGAAGCTTTGCAGCTCGTTAGGGTTTCCTAAACAGCAGGTTCAGCGTATGTATGCACAGCTGGATCACTTCGCTTTTTCACCGCAGCTTGTGTTGTCTCATGGTGATCTTCATCCGGGCAACTATGCGCTGAGTGGGGAGCGGCTAATGGTGCTGGATTGGGAGCATGCCCATTTGAACACACCGCTCTGGGATGTGTATCATCTGATCGACATGTCCCACCCGTTGTTTCCCCGGTGTATAACGTCCGACTTGCGAATTCGCTTGCTGGACAGGTATTTGGAGCAGTTGGAGCTGTTGGGAGCAGGACTGGAGCGAGGCGCATTTATGCAAGAATATGGCATGTTTGCTGTGGTATTTTCGCTGTGGATGCTGTTGTTAATTGAAAGTGATTTGCGAAGGATCGGAACGAAATTGCATATAAACGGTGATAAATGGTCAAAAGAGCAATTAGAAGCCCAACGGGGCGAGGCGTTAGCCTGTTTGAACCAATGCGCAGCGATGCTGGAATGGGGACAAGTCAGAAGGTGTGAATAAAGAGTTTGAGCTACAGCGTGTGTACAGATCGTAAACAAAGGTGGGGACATATATGAAAAAAGTCGGTTTGGTCATGAGAAAAATACAGTTTGCCGAAGCGCAGGGCCCGCGTATTTTTGCGGAACGTCTGAAGCAGATCGGGCTGGAGCTGGGCGTGGATATCGTATTTGTGTCACCGGAGCGCCATGTTAGCAGCCATGACTGGCTTCCCGGTTATGAGCATGAAAAGGGTGATCTTGTTAATTATGACGTGGTACTCGATCAGCTTCATGAGCAGCAGATTGAGGATGTTATTTATACGGTATCCGGCTTTACATATTTGAAAATGTTCTTTAAAAACAGCGTGCTTTTTCCGCACAGTTTTCCTGATCCGGCGCTTACAGGCTATGAGATGATGAAGCCTTTTTATCAGATCGTGGACAAGGCTATTGTGCAGACTGACTTTCTCAAGCAGGAGATGGCATCCAAATTTGGTGTAACCGATGTGACGGTCATCCCGATTGGGTTTAATGAGCGGCTGGTGGAAAAGCATTTTGACCCTTCGCAGGTCGTGGAGAATCGGGTGATGTGGATCGGAAGGGATGAGGAGAATCGGCGTCCTGATCTGGTATTGGAGTATGCGCGGCATAATCCCGACAAGGAAGTTTACATGGTGTTTGGCGGAGAACGCTATAAGGAAAGCATGAAGAAGTACGATATCCCTGACAATGTGAAGCTCCAATTTGCGTTGACGCAGGATGAGGTATTTGCGCTGATGAATACGGCCAAAGTATACTGGAGCTGCTCCAAATTCGACACGTTTGCGATGCCGCTGACCGAAGCGCTGGCTATGGGGAAAATCGTCGTGAAGCCTGAGCATCCTTGCTACGGACATATCAGCTCCACGCACTCTTTTTCGGGCAATGAGAAAAACTGGTTCGAGCTGGTCAATATGGCTACCGCCTCACCTCGTCGGGTTTCCACGGAAAACCAGGCGTATGCCATGGAGAAGTTTTCGAGCAGGGTGATGAAGCAGGGGTATCGGGACTTTTTTGAGAATTGGTTAAGCTGAGCAGGTAACGTCGCAGTATTTAAAAGCCATCGTTTGAATAAGTAAAAGGAAGAGGGGGTTACCCTCTCCTTTTTGAATTCTAAATATGTGGTTTGTTGGGGATAATATGAAATAAAAATATACCTTCTACTATGGCAAATAAGCTAGTAAATGAATGGTTAGCAAAGCGGGTTTGGTTCGTTAACTTTGAGTACTCAGGCGGATGAATGTGGTAGGGCTCTGTTGTAGTTTGATAATCCTCATCTTGATGTGGTTCACAGTGGAATTTAGCTAGAACCTGTCTATCGTCTTTGCTAATCCAATCGTAGTAATAGTGTGTAATCACACCGTGTCGTATATGTTCAGTTATGTATAACTTGGAGTCATCTACAAAAACAAGGGTTGCTCGCTGGGCGTAAGCGGTGCTTGTCTTGCCAGTGCTATCTGTATCTCGAACAAGCGAAATGGCATCCCCGAAGGTTCTTTTCAATAACTCCAAGTTTGAAGCAGGATTTCCTATCAATTAGGGCTGATTTCTTGAAGAAAAGCTCGCCACTCTTTACCTTCTCTTGACCATTTAAAATCATTAGACATACTTGGTTCTCCTTTCTCTTTAAGCACATGTTCGAACGAATTACCATATCGTTCTTCATAAAAATTAATCATATCTACAGAATAACGAATGTGATTTATTTGAGATTCGGTCTTATCCATGTTTAACTTGGTTTGGTTTTCTTTGTATAATGTAGCTACTTCCTTCAAGGAAATGTGTTCTCCTGTAGGGGAAATCCACAAGGTTCGAGCGTTAATTCGGGCCTGTTTATTTTTTTCCTCTCTGACGAATCCTACAAATCGCTTTGCGGCAATCCAGTTGTTAATAGTTGATATACTAACTCCAAACATTTTAGCTAACTGCCCTGTCGAATATGAAGGTGATATTTCTTCCTCCGCCAGAGTAAGTATACTAGCGCTTACGTCCTTTAAACCTTTTGTAAGGATATCTAAGTTCTCATCGCCTACACGTCCGAACTGAATGATTTCAGTAATTTCTGATTCCAAGTTTGCAGGTAACGCATTAAATCTCACAGCGATGTTATGAAAAACCTTCAAAATAACTTCTGCTTTCTCCGGGGATCGTGAAGATTCAGTTATGAAGTTTTCGAATATTATTTTATCCTCTGTTGATAACGCCACCATATTCACCTCTTTATGCCTCCATTCTAAATGAACTGCAATCAAACTGCAAGTTAAACTGCAAATAAACTACAACTTCCTATATTTCCATTGTATCTGTCCCCTTTATTTGTATACCTAAAAGATTTGAAAAAAATTAATATCGAAAGTGCGATAAGGTTAGTTTTTGTTGGTTTAAAAATCAAAAGAGATCCCTGTGTGACTTATCACAAGAATCTCTTCGATGTTTTGCAGTGCTGATATCAAATGGGTCCAAACTCAATATCTGTAGCCAAGGTTTCTCTAACGAGTTAATCCAATTTAGGATTGTATCCACGCTACGGCTTCAGATTGAGCAGTTCTGCGGTCGATGACGTAGCTGACCAGCATGAGAAGCAGGCCACCGACAGTGATAAGAGATGCGACCCATGGGATGGCGGCGAGTCCCATTTGATTAATGACGACCCCGCCGATAAAAGCGCCTCCTGCATTGCCCAGATTCAATGCGGAATGGCTGGAGGTAGAAGCGAGCAAAGGAGCCTCATAGGCCAGATTCATGATGCGAACCTGAATGCCGGGCATAATGCCGAACGCGGCAATGCCCCAGATAAAGACAGTGATGACGGCCAGCACCGGGCTTTGTAGCGTGAACGTCAGGATGGCCAAAATAACTGCCAATACGGCATAGTTTGCGATCAGCGACGGCAGCAGTTTCCAATCTGCAAGCTTGCCGCCGACGATGTTGCCGATGGTTACGCCGAGGCCAAACAGGACAAGAATCCACGTGATGCTGTGCTCGGCAAAGCCGCTAATGTCGGTCAGTAAAGGCGTGATATACGTAAAGACGGTGAACAGGCTACCGCAACCGACAGCACCTGTGAGCAGCATCAGCAGTACCTTCGGATTAAACAGGCTTCGGACTTCTTGTTTGAGACTGGAAGGCTTGTCCTGATGCATGACCGGAATGTACCGGATGATGCCAAAGAGAGAAATCAGGCCGATCACAACGATGGCTCCAAAGGAAGCACGCCAGCCGAGCTGCTGTCCGATAAAGGTGCCAAAGGGCACGCCGATAATGTTGGCTACGGTCAGTCCGGTCAGCACCATGGAGATGGCACCAGCCCGCTTATCAGGACGGACCAGCCGCGCCGCGATCAGGGAACCCACTCCCAAAAAGGTTCCGTGCGATAACGCGGTAGCCATACGGGCTACAATCAGAAGCTCGTAGTTGGGAGCAATGACGGAAAAAAGATTGCCTAAAATGAATATAATCATCAGCAGGCATAACAGCTTTTTTTGCGGTACCTTGTGAGTCAATACGGTGAGCACAGGTGCGCCAATGGCTACACCAAGCGCGTAACTGGTGATTAGCTGTCCGGCTTGCGGGATGGTAACTTGAAGATCTTGGGCTACATTAGGCAGAAGCCCCATAATGACGAATTCGGTCATGCCGATGGCGAAGGCACCGAGTGTCAACCATAGCAAGGAGGGTGGAAAGCGATTGGCTGTCAAATTTTCTTGAGTACTCATAAATATCTTGTATCCTCCTGAAAAATAGTAATGCGAGTATATCATTAGAAACCACATCTGGCGACCCATTTGCAATAATTTTACATACTAAGCAGATAAGATTTATGTATTTTACAAAAGCGACAGGTATGAGCGGGTTAAATATGTTATTTTTATAATATGGACTCATCCAAGGAGGATATAATGATGACACTTAAAGTGGTACATAGTATTACAGATTTAATTGGAGATACGCCTTGTGTGCGGCTTCAACGGTTAACCGGACCGCAGGATGCGGAAGTGTATGTGAAGCTGGAATACTTTAATCCCAGCGGCAGTGTTAAGGATCGGGCGGCGGGTAATTTGATTGACGAGGCGGAAAAGGCTGGACACTTAAAGCCGGGTGGAACCATTATTGAGCCGACCAGTGGCAACACGGGGATCGGTTTGGCGATGAATGCGGCTGCCCGAGGCTACCGTGCGATTTTGGTCATGCCGTCGAATATGACGAGGGAACGAATCAATATTTTAAAAGCGTATGGGGCTGAGGTTGTGCTGACACCAGCGGAAGAACGGATGTCAGGAGCGATTCGCAAGGCGCTAGAGCTGGGGGCTGAGATTGAAGGGAGCTTTATCCCGCATCAATTTGAAAACGAGGCCAACCCGGATATCCACCGTACAACGACTGCACTTGAAATTTTGGAGCAGACAGAAGGCAAGCTGGACGTGTTCGTCGCTTCTTCGGGAACAGGCGGTACGATTACAGGAACGGGTGAGGTACTGCGCCAGCATTTGCCGGATCTGCGGGTTGTCGTGGTGGAGCCGAAGGGTTCGCCAGTGCTGTCAGGGGGCAAGCCTGGTCCGCATAAGCTAGTCGGTACTAGCCCGGGATTCGTTCCTGCCGTACTGAATACGGATATTTATGACGAAATCATACAGGTTTCGGATGAGGATGCGATTGCGATGACACGGGCCATTGCTGCTCAGGAAGGAATTCTTGTCGGACCTTCCAGCGGAGCTACAATATGGACGGCAATTCAAGAAGCTCGGCGCTTGGGAGCGGGCAAACGGGTGCTTTGTATTGCCCCGGATACAGGAGAGCGATATTTGAGCATGGGTATTTTCGGATAAAAAGAGTGAAGGGGGAATAATATGAAGATTATGCCTTTACAGAAACGTGGAATCTCCGATAGTCGTCTGGTTCTGGGTTGTATGCCTTTTGGCGGAGAATGGAGCCAGGCGCCATTTACGCAGGAGCATATTGTTGAAGCAGAAAGAGCGGTGGAAGCCGCACGTTCCATCGGCATTACGATGTTCGATCATGCAGACATCTATCGTATGGGGAAAGCGGAAGAAATTTTCGGTCGGATTTTGAAGGGACAGCCTGGTTTGCGCGAACAGATCGTTATCCAGTCCAAATGCGGCATTTTCCTGCCAGATGGTACGCTCCCAGGGCGATTTGATTTTTCATATGCTCATATTATGGAGTCTGTGGATGGTATTCTGAAGCGTTTGGGCACCGAATATTTGGACATTCTGCTGCTGCACCGTCCTGATCCGTTGGTTGAGCCGGAAGAAGTAGCAGAGGCGTTCAGTAAGCTTAAGGCATCCGGTAAAGTACGGCATTTCGGTGTTTCCAATATGAATGTAAGCCAAATTCAGTTTCTGGAGCGCAGCTTGGCGGAGCCGCTGATTGCTAATCAATTGGAGATGAGCCTTGCGCATCTGCACTTTATAGATCAGACGGTGCATGTGAATCAACAGGCGGGGACGAGTGTCCATTTTGGCGAAGGCTTGCTGGAATACTGCCAAACGGAGGATATTCAGCTTCAAGCGTGGGGTCCGCTGGCACAGGGACGTTTTAGCGGTGGTTCTTTGGACGGGGAGCCGGAGCATATACGCCAAACAGCAGAGCTGGTGCAAAAGCTGGCTGTTGAAAAGGAAACGACACGTGAGTCCATCGTGCTTGGCTGGCTCATGAAGCATCCGGCGCGTATTCAGCCTGTGATTGGCAGTGCCAATCCTGGACGGATCAAGGCGTGTCAGGACGCAGAGCGCCAGAGTGAGCTGATGACCCGTGAGGAATGGTATGAGCTGTATGTGAGCGCACGGGGACAAGCTTTGCCGTAACTTTGGAATGCTTCTCAGCTTGTTATAGCAGGCACATTTTCATGAAAGCATATGACTTGGTAATACAAACCGTAATTGAATAGGCCCGCCCTTTGTCTTATGGACAGAGTGCGGGCCTTTTTTTATTGGACGTATTAATATTTTTTCAGCGGCTAATCCTCTTCGTATCTTGCAAGTGCCCTGGCGGTTGTTTCCTTCATTCGGGAAATGAGCCGGGAGCCTTGGACGACCTTGACGCGTTTGCCGAGGAAACGGATTTTGGACAGTACATATTCATCTTCGTCTGCCTGAAAAGTGAGCGTAATGCGATAGGTATCCGCATCCTGAATATACTCTACTTCTTTCTCAAAGCAGGAAAAGGCGTATAAAATACGGGACATTTCCCCGTTGTAGACAGAAATAATTTCGATGATGCCCTGTTCTTTGCGTGACTCCAGAATACCGAGTATACGTTGGGTGAATTTCTCGGTCTCTTCAGGTGGAATTTCCTCTTCGGTGATGGTTACGATGTTAGGCAGCTTGGTGGACATCAGCGCACGGTGTCTGCGATTGTACCAAAGCAGGCTCCATTCCTTTTTGACCATGGAAAATTCCAGTTTATACGGAAAGCCGGACATACGCTCATGAACACGCCCGTTGCGCATTCTGTAGCTCATACAGATACCTGAGCGTGACCGCAGGATGGGACGCAATATACGCAGGAGCGGATGATAAACCGGGGAGGCAGGAATGCCGGCCTTTTCCCTCAAGCTGCCATCGACCTCCAGCGGCTCGTCATCTGCGAGCATCAGCCGAAGCTTATCGAGCGTAGACAGGGTAAAAGCTTCTGTCGCCGCTGGATCTGCCAGCATGGACTGGAGCCAGATTCTTTCCTGCGATGTGGTAGCAAAAGCGCCCGATTCATCCAGCCGCGAGACGATTTGGTAGTTAAATATTTTCTCGAATAGGCTCATAATAGGCTTGAAGCTCCTTCCATTCCTGCTTGAATTCCTGACGCAGCCGCTTGGGTTCCAATACCTCACAGCTTGATCCAAAGCTGCGTAGCCATGGTTTAATCTCGGTGATTCCGTTCACTGTAATTTCATAGATAAAGGATTCACTTTCTTCCTCCGTGATCGTTCCCCATTGTCCCTGCAACAGCACGCGTTCCCGAATAAAGTTGCGTTTGGCACCTTCGGGATTGAAAAAACGTACCCGCACCTTCACGGCACGTCCGGTATCCACAAGCCAGCTATACCGCGTTCTTTCTTCCAACACGGCCAGCAGGTCGGCAAAACGCTGCTCCGACACGGGTTCGCCCTCCGCCAACTGTGTCATGCCCTCCATGCGAAACTTCATGATCCCTTTGCCGTCCACCTGACCCAGTACATACCAACGTCCATATTGATGATCATAGATGACTTGCAAGGGAAGAATGGTGTGCTCACGGCCTTCGGTTTCTTTTTCAAACAGCGGATTCGTGTTCTGTGACCCATACATGCTTCGTTTGGCCGCCGAAAAGTACAAAAAAGTCACACAGCTACGTTGCCGAATGGCGTGAAGAAGCGGATGAATATGGGCCTCATCCAGAATGCGTGAGTAATAGTGGTATTTGTATAAAAAAGGTTCCACCATTTCCTGATCTCCAGCTTGACGACGCATGGCTTTTTTTAAAAGATCGCGCAGCAGATATCCCTGTACAGAGGGGAGGTGCGTATTCGCCATAATGTCCACAAAGTCATACAGGTCCAGTAATTCCTCGTCCGTCAGTCCAGTGACCAGATCATTGCGAACAGCATAGCGGTAAGGTCTGCCGCCGGGCTCCTTGCGAACCACGCCGACTTCGACCAGATATTTCAGGTCCGAACGGATCGTTTTCTCATCCGGTAGCGTACTGTCGGGAGGCAGCCCATCGCAGCAGGCATCCAGCAGCTCCATGGTGGTCAGCGGTTGTGACTGTAGCGCTGTCAACAGAAGGGCCAGGCGGACGCTTTCCGACTCCTTGAGCGATTTGGCCCGAAACAGGAATAGCAGTAGTGGATCAGCGGATTCATAGTAGTTGAAGCGCAGCATTTCATTGAAGTCATGTCCCTGCTCCGCTGGTAACTGCTGCTGCACGGATTGAACGATTTCTTTGAGACGCCGGATCGTTTTATCAAAGGTATGTACGGAAATGCCCAGTCTGTCTGCAAATTGCTGCCGATTATAAGCGCCGCTCGTCAGTGTCAGCATGCGCAGAAATTGAATTTCTTTATCAAAGCTCTCTCTCGCCATGGCGGATTCCCCGTTTCTGTTGCCGTTCTCCGAAAATAAGTATCCCTCTATTCTAACAGGGAAGAGATGCAGGAAAAAGGGAATTTATTCATCTTTGTAATACTTTCGCCATGTTCGCGGCAAGCAAAATATAGGATGATATAAATACCAAGTAGAATCCGTCAGCCAAGACGGGGCGTAGAATGAATGTGGAGCATTCAGGAAATATCAAGATATAAAAGCGGTGGTTAGGGAGGGAATAGCATGAAAGATATAAAACATGGACGGAATTCAATCAGACCGGAAATGCGTGAAACGATATTGCAGGAGCTGCGTGCTTTGGAGCAGGAGGAGCAGGTGCGTATTGTATATGCCTGTGAATCAGGCAGTCGGGCGTGGGGATTTCCTTCACAGGATAGTGACTACGATGTACGTTTTATTTATGTAAGGCCGGTGGAGTGGTATTTGTCCATTTTTGATAAACGGGATGTGATTGAGCGTCCAATCAGCGATTTGCTGGATATCAACGGCTGGGACTTGAAAAAGTCGCTCAATCTATTTCGCAAGTCCAATCCGCCTTTACTGGAATGGCTGCAATCCCCGATTCCCTATCTGGAGCCATATTCAGTGGCAGAACAGATTCGCGCTATATCGCCGTTAACTTTTTCGCCTAAGTCCTGTATGTATCATTATCTGAATATGGCGCGGGGAAACTATCGGGATTATTTGCAAGGAGAACAGGTGAAGATTAAAAAGTATTTTTATGTGCTGCGCCCGTTGCTGGCGTGTGGCTGGATTGAACGCTATAACAGTATGCCTCCGATGGAATTCGAAGACTTGCTGGAGGAATTAATTCCGGCAGATACAGAGCTTTATCAGGTGATCGGACATTTGCTGCAACGTAAAAAAGCGGGCGAGGAACTGGATATTGAGCCACAGCTTTCTGTGGTCAATGATTATATCCAGCAGCAAATGGCTTATTTTGAACAAAAGGCGCCTTTGCTCCAGCATATGGAGGGTGGACGTGATCAGCAACTGGATGATTTGTTCCGCGCTGCGGTGAAGGAAGTATGGCAAGCCGAACTGTAAAGACTGGTTCGTTGACTATGAATTGGGAGAAATAGTGGTATGGGAATATGATCCGAGATTATAGTTTTATAAAGGAGGAACTGAAATGGGTATGTCACTGATTGATATTGGTGTAAATCTGATGCATCGTTCGTTTCATGAGGATCGGGAGCAGGTGGTGGAAAGAGCGGCAGCCGAAGGGATTACACCGCTGATTATTACCGGGACAAGTGTCCGCAGCAGCCGGGGGGCTTCACAGTATGCGGCACGTTATCCCGGCAAGCTGTATGCGACGGCTGGTGTGCATCCCCATGATGCCAAAGACTGTACCCCGGATACGATTCAACAGCTTCGTACGCTGGCGGGTCAGCCGCAGGTCGTAGCCATCGGGGAATGCGGACTGGATTATAACCGTGATTTCTCTCCGCGTGATGTGCAGCGTCAATGGTTTAGGGAACAGATGAAGCTGGCTGGCGAGCTGAAAATGCCGTTATTTTTGCATGAGCGGGATGCGCATGAGGATTTTGCGGCTATGCTGCGGGAGCATCATGGGCTGATAAATAAGGCGGTGGTGCATTGTTTTACCGGAACCGCACAGGAGCTGCACATGTATGTAGACATGGGATTGTACATCGGTATTACAGGCTGGATCTGCGACGAACGGCGCGGCAAGCATTTGCGTGAACTGGTCAGGGATATTCCACTGGACCGTCTCATGATTGAAACGGATGCTCCATTTCTCACCCCGCGTAATTTACCTGTAAAGCCGAAGGAAGGGCGCAATGAGCCGATCTATCTCGCACATATTGCCGCTACGGTTGCAGAATGTACAGGTCGAAGCATTATGGAGATCGAAATCGCGACGACAGAGACAGCCAAACGTTTTTTCGGATTGTAGGATTGTCAAAGCAATAGATGTGGTGTACATTATAGTGAATTAAAAAGCATTGTCGGGAGCTTGAGAAAGTCAGGCTGAGAGGGTGGCCCTTGCCATCGACCGTGAAATCTGATCTGGGTAATGCCAGCGTAGAGAAACCTAGAACACTATACAGGAATGCCGCTTGTTTTGCGGTTGTCGATAGATTCGGTTCATATCTTATAATCAAGCTAGACGGCTGCGCTTAGGCTACTGGTTGTATGAGGCATATCGACGAATGATGTTTTGTATGGTGATCCACCTTTTACTGCGCATAAAGCTTGCCTGGAGATTCAGCTCCGGACAAGCTTTTTTTCATGGCCACGAGGCCCATTTTAAGGGAAAAGGGGAGTACATCATAATGAATACTGCTGTAAAAGCGTCTAAAGGATTGAAGCTGACGGATATTTTGGTCACGATCGTGATCGCCGTCGTGTTTGGGTTGGTCTATAAAATATGGGGGCCTGCGTATGATCTGGTGAAACCGCTGGGGCTGAACGCCGAGCAATTGGTGTACGGCATGTGGTTTATGGCGGGCACATTCGCATACCTTATTATCCGCAAGCCGGGAGTTGCGATTTTGGCAGAGGTGGCAGCGGCAACGGTCAGTGCTTTTTTGGGAAGTGAATGGGGGATGTCTACCTTGTACTATGGCTTGCTGCAAGGATTGGGAGCAGAGCTGTTTTTTGCGGTTTTTCTGTACCGGAACGCCAATCTGTGGGTCACTTCCCTGGCTGCGGCTGGATCGGCTATAGCCTCCCTGATTTTAGACTTCAGTTACGGGTATATTGATCAGCTTTCGACCTGGAACTATGTTCTGTATGTCGGATTCCGCATGATTGGCAGCATTGTGATTGCCGGGGTGTTCGCGTTCTATCTGGCTAAGGCGCTGGAAGTCACCGGGGTGACACGTACCTTGAGACCTGCAACGGAACAGGACTATAAGGGGCTGGACTAATGAGTTGGGTAGCCGAAGATGTAGTGGCGTCGGTCACTCGTCTTCGTTTGAAATTTCCCGGTGAGCAGGAACTGATTTTCCACAATATGTCTGTATCCGTCCGCAAGGGGGAAAAGCTGCTGCTGCTTGGACCGAGTGGATGCGGTAAATCAACGCTGCTTCAGGTGCTGAGTGGTCTGATTCCGCGCACGATAGAAGTACCGATGAAATGTGATGCTGCTGTCATTCCGGCGCGTGCGGGTGTCGTATTTCAAGATCCGGATACGCAGTTTTGTATGTCGTATGCGGACGAGGAACTGGCTTTTGTATTGGAAAATAATCAGGTTCCCCGTGAGCAAATGCCGTCTCGTATCCGCAAGCTGCTGACGCAGGTCGGTCTTTCGACGGATGAGATACATATGCCGATTGGCAGCATGTCTCAGGGCATGAAGCAACGGCTGGCGATTGCGTCTGTGCTGGCGATGGAGCCGGAGGTGCTTTTTCTGGATGAGCCGACGGCTTTGCTGGATGAAGAAGGCACCGCACAGGTGTGGGATACGATTCGCCACATTTCAGCAGATCAGACGCTAGTGATTGTGGAGCATAAAATTAATGAAATTGTCCATGATGTGGACCGGATTGTGGTGCTTTCTGCTCAAGGGGAAATCATGGCGGACGGGACTGCGGAGGAGGTATTTCATAAGCAACGGCAGGCGTTGTCTGATTACGGTGTCTGGTATCCGGGCGTATGGGATGAGGCATCCTCACCACGTTGGAGTGAACAAGGGACACAGGAGCATGGAGTGGGGAATGACAGCGGGGCGTTCATCTTGGCAGCGGGTACTCCTATACTGGAGCTGGAGCATTTCAGCGGCCTTCGGGGTTCGAACTCAGTCATTTATGTAGAGCAAGCGCAGGTGAAACCGGGGGACTGGATTGGTGTGGTCGGTGAAAATGGGGCTGGTAAAAGCTCGCTGCTGCTCTCCATGATGCGCTTAATCCGAACGCAGGGAAGTTACAACGTGGACGGAATAGAGGCTGGCGGTACGGAACAACTGGCAGAGCGTATCGCGTTCGTGTTTCAAAATCCGGAACTGCAATTCGTAGCGCATACCGTTCGGAAGGAACTGGAGTATTCGCTGCCGGAGAGCTTGTTTATGGATGAACAGCGCCGGGAGCGAGTGGATCGAATACTCTTACAGTTCGGGCTGGAACGGCTGGATGAACGTCATCCGTATCAGCTTTCGTTGGGGCAAAAAAGGCGGCTGAGCATTGCCACAGCTATGATCCGTGAGCCAGCGGTGCTGCTGCTGGATGAGCCGACCTTTGGGCAGGATGCGCGTAATACCTTTGTCATGCTGGACATGCTGGAACAGCTTAGAGTGGCAGGCACGGCGATTGTGATGGTCACGCATGACCCGGAAATTGTCCGTCGATATTGCACGGATATATGGCGGATACAGAAGGGGGAACTGCGGCATGAACCTGTCTTTTCCCCATCATGAAACATGGCTTCACCGGGTTAATCCGGGATTAAAGCTTGTTATGTTTTCCTTGTTGTTCGTGGTCGTCATTCTGATTCACAATCCGAACGTGATGTTCAATGTAGCGTGCGCTATGCTGCTGTTGCTCGTCTGGTCAGGCCATCCGTGGAAGCGACTGCTACTGTATGGTTCTCCCTTTATACTGGTGTTTATTTCAACCTCCACAGGCATGATGATGTTCGGCAAAGGGGTGACGACCTGGTGGACATGGGGCCTGATCCATATTACGCAGGAAAGCTTTTATCGGGGAATGCATCTTGGATTTCGTGCACTGAGTATGGCGGCGGCAGGATTATTATTTGGTTTGACGACACGCCCGGTGAACCTGTTTTATTCGCTAATGCAGCAATGGAGGCTTCCTCCGAAATATGCATACAGCTTTTTGGCGGCCATGCGGATGATACCGATGCTGCTGGAGGAATTCCAAACGTTGAGACATGCCCACCGCATTCGGGGTGTACATCAGCATGTGTCCAAATGGAATATGTATGCTACGCTTCGCAGATATGCGATTCCGCTGCTGGCTCAAAGCATCCGGCGCGCCCAGCGAATTGCTATTGCCATGGAGGCCAAGGGGTTTGCCAATGAAACCAAGCGCACGTACTATTATGCGATCCATTATTCGGCTGTAGATAGTGTGTTTATTTGCTATTTTGTGGTGATGCTTACGCTGGCTTGGGGGCTCGGTATCCGCTTTCCTTATGTGGGCGTGTGGGATGTGCGCTAATTTGCTGTCAAAAGGCTTTGCCCGATTTCTGCTCTGTGTTATATTAATGCAATGGGAATTGACGGCTCGTACAGACCTGACTGGGCTGGCGGGCCTATTACATTTTCCCTGAGAAATGGATCATCAGGAGGCCAGTTTCATGATTACGCTGCATCAGGTAAGCAAGCATTATACGACCTCAAGCGGCCCATTTCAAGCGGTTCAATCCGTGTCCCTTCAAGTGGAGGAAGGGGAAATTCACGGTATCATAGGTGCCAGCGGTGCCGGTAAGTCAACGTTGCTCCGGTTGATGAATGTATTGGAACAGCCGGATGAGGGAAATGTGGTTGTAAATGGAGACGAGCTGACCCGCATGCCGGAAAAACGTCTTCGTGAAGCGCGGCGATCCATCGGGATGATTTTTCAGCATTATCATCTCGTCCACAACCGTACGGTTAGTGGCAATGTGGCAATGCCGCTGGAGCTGGCAGGCGTACCGAAAAAAGAGAGAGCGGTACGCGTGCGCGAATGCCTGCAATTCGTCGGCTTGGCTGACAAGGCGGAGCAGTATCCAGCACAACTGAGCGGAGGCCAGAAGCAACGTGTGGCGATTGCCAGAGCGCTGGCGAATCGACCTGCGGTGCTGCTTTGTGATGAGCCGACCTCAGCGCTTGATCCGCAGACAACGGCGGATATTCTAGGCGTGTTGCAGGAGATCAACCGTGAACTGGGGGTTACGATTGTGATCGTAACGCACGATATGGACGTGGTGCGGAGCATTTGTAGCCGCGTTTCGGAGATGCGGGATGGACATTTGCTTTCAACGCAGCTGGTGGCTGACCCGGCGGTCAATTCAACAGCGAAAGCAGGTGAAGCTCATGAATGAAACGCTGAGCATCATTGCGCAGTATCAGTCCGAGATATGGAAGGCCATCGGAGAGACGTTCATCATGGTGGGCTTTTCCATCGCAGCAGCCGTACTTTTGGGGCTTCCGGCAGGAACAATTTTGTATTTGTGCGGCAAGGGGCAAAAATATGAAAATCGGCTGGTGTTCACCATACTAAACAGTCTGGTCAATGTGATTCGCTCGTTCCCGTTCTTGCTACTGGTCGTGTTTATGATTCCATTTACACGTCTCGTCGTGGGCACGGCGCTGGGTACGATGGCAGCTACGGTTCCCATGTCAGTGGTAGCCATTGCCTACTATTCAAGGCTGGTGGAGCAGTCACTGCTGGATGTGCCAAAGGGTGTAATCGAAGCTGCTACTTCTATGGGAGCGTCTACCCTCCAGCTTATTTTTAAATTTTTGTACGTGGAAGCCCGTTCCGGGCTTGTACTTGGCTTGACCACGTCCACAATCAGCTTCATCTCTTACTCTACGGTGATGGGCATTGTGGGCGGCGGCGGCGTGGGTGATTTCGCCATCCGCTACGGTTATCAACGTTTTGAAACCGGATTGATGGCGTTCACCATCGTCGTCATGATTTTTTTAGTGCAAACGATCCAGTTCACCGGAAGCACGATATCCCGCCGGATCGACAAGCGATAAGATAGGTTATAGCCTGCTATGTTAGAGCGGACGCTTTATTGAACATCTTATATGTTCAAGCGTAACAGCAGCCTATGGCAAGAAGGTAAACTGAGGATGTAATCCCTCAGTACCGATAGATCGTAGGCAATACACTTGCACCACCCACCATGGGAAATGAGAATGACTTTACAGTGGCACATAAGCGTAGCGGGCAGAATTGTTCTAAAGAAGCGATAGCGTTCGCCTTTACCCCCGGATTTTTACCTTATAATGTTCTACTAAATGAAAAAAATCTGGGGGTAACAGCGATCGGAAGAACAATCTGCACGCGAAGCGGCTCCCCCTGTAACTCACTCTCCTCTTCCCAATCACAAATTTACTTGGAGGTTTCTCACCTAATGAGTCGGAAAAACAACATGAAAACTAACCTGAAATTACTTACACTATTCGCTGTCGTCATGCTGTTGGTTGCAGGATGCGGCGGTCAAAAGCAGGCGACACAAGAAACACAGCCTAAAGAAGCGACTTCTCAAAAAGAAGTGACTTTGAAAGTGGCGACGCTGATTCCACCGATGACGGATGTGCTGGATATCGTAAAACCATTGCTCAAGCAGGACGGAGTCAATTTGGAAATCGTCGTGCTGTCGGACAATATCCAGCCGAATAACGCATTGGCAGCCCATGAAGTGGATGCTAACTTCTTTCAGCATGCTCCTTTTATGCAACAATACAATGAAAGCAACAAGTCTGATCTGGTAGCAGTCAAACCGATTTACAACGCCATCTATGGCGCGTATTCCAAAAAATACAAGAACATTAAAGATCTGCCCGAAGGTGCGACCATTGCGATTGCCAACGACCCAGCAAATACCGGACGTTCTCTCGTGATGATGGAACAAAACGGTCTGATCAAGCTTAAAGAAGGCGTAGGCTATAATGCTACACAGGCTGATATTATTGAAAACAAGAAAAAGTTTGTGTTCAAAGAAGTCGATCTGTTAATGCTGGCGCGGTCGCTGGATGATGTGGACATGGCTGCCATGTATCCCGCTTATGCCAAGCCGTTGGGCCTGACACCGAAGAAGGACGCGCTAATTACTGAAAAGGACGATACCCACTTTGCCATTAATCTGGTAGCGCGCAAGGATAATGCGGATTCGGATGCCATTCAAAAGCTGGCGAAGCGAATGACTGGTCCGGAGGTTCGTAAATTTTTCGAGGATAATTACAAGGACAGCGTTGTCCCAGCATTTTAAATAAACAAGCATTTTGCATAAATCCAGAGAGCGGCTTTCAATCTATAATATATAGATCGGAATGCTTATGTTCGTCTATATATTAACCCGCTAGCGACTGGAATCAAATTATGCAAAATGCTAAATACGAGTGTTGAAACGTTGTTTTATGATTAGTTGCGGCCTGTATAAGGTAATGAATTCTGTGATGAGCAGATGGAGTTCCTTGTGCAGGTCTTTTTCTTTTCTATCCTTAATATGGATATTTTTTATCGAAAACAGGGTAAAAAGTCTTAGTTTTTAAGGTTTTAGGGTGCATACACTGCTATAAATTTTAGTCATTAAGGGTGATGGAGTAATGCTTGCGAGCATATTAAAATAAATATACGAACAAACATTCGTTTTCGATTTCGTTAACGGTGTCTTTGTATGGGTGGAAAATTCAACTGACAACGGGTCAGAAGCGGGAGCAAGAAGGAAGGGGAACGACATGAAGCTGGCTGTAACTGTAAAAAGTTTGGGAAAACGAAAGCCGGAACTCGCAAAACAGGAAATGGAGTTGAATCCTGCCCCTGAAACTTTGCGAGAGCTGATTGCTGCTACCGTCGCCCTGAATGTCCGCAGACTGCGTGAAAAGCAGGAGAGTGTCGCACTGATCCCGTTCCTCACAGGGCAGGAGGTTCAGGCGCAGGGCGAGACAGGCAAGGTAGGATTCGGGTCCGTCTATAATGATGGTGTTCCTGATGTGGAGGATGCGGTAAACACGGCGATGCAGGCTTTTGAAGACGGCTTGTACAGGGTTTTTGTACGTGATGAGGAAGCTACTGTGCTGGATGCCCCTTTGTTGCTTGAGGATGGAGACGAGATTGTATTTATACGGTTCACAATGCTGGCCGGAAGCCTATGGTAGGGGGAAATGAAATATGCATCAGGAGAAAAATGAACAGGAATATTTCACCGAACTGAAGGGGCGCGCGGCGCAACTGGATGGACAACAACAGGAATTGGCCCAACATGTTATGGAACTGGGTCGAATTCATTACATACGCGAGGATGAGGAGCCTTTTAACGAATGCCAGCGCATATTAAAAGTACAGGCAGAAGCAAGCGGGGAGCCGCTGTTCAAGCCACTGGCAGAGGTGCTACGTCAGTTGATTGGAACAACGGCCGGGGATGTGTTTGCATATATAACGGAGCATGTGACTGAATATCCTTACAGTACAGGGTATGAGCGTAAACCGTTCCGTACCTCGGATATCACATTCCATACTTCGCGGATTTATAAAAGAATGGTGCAGCTTATCCGAATGGACTGGATCGGCTTCTCGCTTATAGATTATTTAACGAAAAAGGATTATGAACATGGGAATGACTATCGGATTCAAGAGACGATTAGTGATTGGATTGCCTATGAGTTGGACAACGGTAATCCGCAGGTCTTGGAGGCGCTAAAAGGTATTGTTTATGGCGATAACCAGACTGCGCTTCTTACGCGTGCCATGATTAAAGGAATGCTCTTGAGCCATCAAGAGGAGAATTACCATATGATCGGCGAGCTTTTGGCAGCTGCCAAGCTTCAGGAGGGATTACGCCAAAGCATCGTGGAGCAAATGGATGAAGGAACCCCGGAGGCTCTTGTATATCTGTTGAAGGTGATTGTCGACCAGGGTTTCATTCGTTACAGCTCGGTGGTACGCGCGCTTGCGGTATGGACAGGCATGGGCTTGGAGTCTGCTAATCAGCGGGTGGTTCGCCAACTGATTGAGCAGGCGTATGAAGCATTGACGAATAGCAAGCTGCGTCAGGAATGGCTGACTAGCGCGAATGCCAATGAGGTATATATGAGCTTGTGGGCTACCGCAGTACATGAGGAACGTGATCTGTATGGACAAGTTCGGCAAGTCATGGAACAGGGAGCGCCTTATCAGAAGATTGTAGCGCTTTATGTACTCTCTAACAGTGGAAACAAGGATGTGCGTCTGGGGATTGCCAGAGAATATCTGAATGAGACGGACCCGGAGCTTCAATACTGGGTACTGACGAACTATACAAGTAATTATTTTTACGAATGGGTAGAAGGCGGGACGGTCGCGGATCGGATCGTTAAAGTGGTTCGTACTCCATTACTGGAAAATAAAGAAGAGCGACGCAAGGATTTTGAGCGACTTCATGCTCTGTTTGCACAGATGAAAAAAGGCGAGTCTGCCGAGCCCTCCAAGGTATTGGATTTTGTAAACGTTTATCACCGTTCAGATGCACCGATTCAAAAAATGCTGTATCTCGTCAGTTATGATATGGACGCGACCTGGATCGGTGAAATCGTAGCTTTGAAGGATCAGATTAGCCCTGATCTGCGTGGCGAGCTGCTGAATCACTTTGTGCGGAATCCGGATGATACGGTGCAACGTGAATTTATTTTCTCAAGCCTGTCCGACAAAAGTATGAGCATTCGCGAGTTCGCTGTTGCCAAGGCACGCAAGCTGACGCTGGCGGAAGAAGAAATGCAGCAGATGGAGGGGCTCTTGAAGCTCAAGACGGGTTCCCTACGGCAAAGTGTCATTGGTGTACTGCTGGTACAGCCGGATAAGTCTCTGAATGGCTCGTTGGAACGGTTGCTTCGAGCAAAGGCGGAGCTGCAACGATTGGGCGGACTGGAAATATTGACGAAGATCTATGCAGACCCCGAGCGTGCCGAGCAGTATGAAACCCTCCAGCCTTTAGCAGATATCATTCAGCAGCCGACGGCTAAGGAAGAACAACTACTGTCCAAGCTGGGGCAGGAGGATGCTTATACGGGGACAAACGGCTTTGGCTTGTACGAGCCTGCTGCCAAGGAGGCTTGGCTGGAGAAGCAGCCGGATCTGGGTGATTTCCGGTTGGGTGATGTTTTTGTGGGTTCATTGGAGAAGATGAAGCGGTTCCTGAGCGGACTGAATGAACTTGTCCACCAGCATCGTGATGTAGAATATACTGCTGAGTATTATTCGGGCTACAAAGAAACGCTGCTAATCGGCGCTAATTTTCGTACCGTACGCTTGGCTCAGCCTAATGAGGAAGCAGTTTCCATGCTGTCTTTATATCCTCTTCACGAGGAATGGAGTCGTTATTTGCAGGAGAGCGACATGGAAGCAAGTGAACTGCTAGAGCTTGTTTTATATGACCGATTGGATTCTATGGATCAAACACTTGACCGCTATCACCGTTATTTCTCCAATCATAACATGGACTATTCAGAACTGAGAAAGCACAAGCTGCTGGAAGGATGGCGTAAAGATTTCGCTGAACAAATGTATCCTTTAGATCGAATTAACGAGATGCAGCAATGGATAGCAGAGCTGATGTATAACGATCAGGTAAGCACGCTGATTAATGCTTATTTTCTGGACACTCCCGGTGATAAAACCTTTGATACCATTGATTTCTCGTTGAATACATTGATGCAAGCTATGCCGAAGGACAGACTTGCTGAGGACATGGGAATGCTGCACCTGCTGTCCAGCCCGTGGATCGGGTTGGAGAAAGGGCGTGTATATGATGATGAGTCCTTTAAACGTTTTTTCCATACTTTTGATAACTATAATGAACTGGCGGGTGTATTAAATCACTTTTATTCACCGCTGGAGCTGGAGGATTATTTTAAAGCATATGAAAAAGGGCTGATCGGTGTAGGAGAAGTGTATCGGGAACTGTTGGCTGGCAGTGACAGCAGAAGACATATGAGTTCCTTAACGAATGCCTGCAATACATGGATTGCCAGCAATCCGGAATTTTTGGAAATACGGCGTACGGTTATTGACCGACTGCTGGAGGTTGAATTGGTTCGAGGTGATTTGCCTACCGAGGCCACGCCAAAAGTGATGGGATTGAGCCGGATTGAAGGCATGGATTATTTCATCCGTATTCTGGATGGACTCGACAAGGAAACGTTCGTGCGTGGTTATGTGTATGGCTACGGCGATCGTATCACCAAAAAAGAATCGTTCAGCCACTTGCTCAAGGCATGTTATCCGCGTGATGGCGAGGATTCTGCTTTGCTGAAGGAAAAGCTGAGTAACGCTAAAATTACGGATAAACGTCTGCTGGAGGCGGCAATGTATGCGCCACAGTGGATTGAAATTGTAGCAGGCTACCTCGGATGGGAAGGTCTTCGCAGTGCTGCATGGTACTTCCATGCGCATATAAATGAAGGTTTTTCCGCCGAGAAGGAAACGATTGTAGCTCATTATTCGCCGATTGCTCCGCAGGATTTTAATGATGGAGCCTTCGATATTCACTGGTTTCATGAGGCCTATGAGACGTTGGGCGAGGAACGTTTTGATCTGTTGTACGACTGTGCCAAATATATTTCGGCCGGAGCCAATCATCGCCGATCCCAGTTATTTGCGGATGCGACGCTGGGTAAGCTGAAACTGAGTGAAATGAAAAAGTCGGTGGAAGACAAACGGAACAAGGAACATTTGCTGACCTACAGTCTGATTCCTCTTGTTAAACCTCCTGAACCAGATGTACGGGAACGTTATGACTTCATCCAGAAGTTTCTGGAACAGAGCAAAAAATTCGGGGCACAGCGTAAGGCCAGTGAAGCTCTGGTTTCACGAATTGCGCTTGGGAATTTAGCACGTAATGCAGGTTACGATGATGTAACACGGCTCGTGTGGGACATGGAAGCCCGTAAGCTGGAGAATCTTCGGTCTTATTTTGAGCCACATGCTTTGGAAGAGGCCACAACGATACAGTTGGTCATTGATGAAGAAGGAACGGCAGATATTGAGATTGTCAGCAAAGGGAAGACGCTGAAATCTATTCCGGCTCGCTTCAAGAAGGATGAGTATGTTGCTGCGTTGAAGGAGCTTAAAGGCGATCTGGTGGATCAGTATCGTAGAGCCCGCAAGGAATTGGAACGCTCAATGGAGTCCGGCACGGCCTTTATGATGAAGGAATTAACGGGATTATTAGGCAACCCTGTGCTTGCTCCGTTGGTGCGAACGCTAGTTTTCAAGGCTGGAGATCGCTTGGGATATTTCAATGAAGATACATCAGGGTTAGCTGATCCTTCGGGTCAACAGTTTCCCGTAGGTGAAGAGGACAAGCTGATCATCGCTCATCCGCTCCATTTGTACGAAAGTGGTCGTTGGAGCGACTTCCAGAAGGATTTATTTGACCGCCAGATTCGGCAGCCGTTTAAACAGGTGTTCCGTGAGCTGTATTTGCCGAATGCAGATGAACGTGCAAGTGCCACGGTTTCCCGTCGATATGCAGGACATCAGGTACAGCCGAATAAAACGGTAGCCCTGCTGAAAGGTCGCCAGTGGACGGTCAGCTATGAGGAAGGACTACAGAAGGTGTATTATGCCGAAAGCCTGATTGCTAACCTGTACGCGATGGCAGATTGGTTCTCACCAGCCGATACCGAGGCTCCTACACTGGAAACGGTGCAATTCTTTGATCGGACAACGTATAAGAGTGTGCCGTTGGAGGAAGTTCCTCCAGTGCTGTTCTCGGAAGTCATGCGGGATGTAGATTTGGTCGTCAGTGTCGCCCATGTGGGCGGTGTTGATCCGGAAGCCAGTCTTACGACCATTGAAATGCGCAGCGTTATTGTGCAGGAATCGCTGCGTTTGCTGAAAATCAGTAATGTACGTTTGGATGGGAATTATGCGCGTGTAGAAGGCAGCCTTGGTGAATATGCGGTACATTTGGGAAGCGGCGGTGTCTACAAGCAGGCGAAGGGAGCGCTGCATATCATTCCGGTGCATTCGCAGCATCGTGGGCGCATCTTCCTGCCGTTCCTGGATGAAGATCCAAGAACAGCCGAGATTTTATCCAAAATTGTACTGCTGGCTGAGGATCAGAAAATCAAGGATCCGCAAATTCTTACGCAGCTTCAGACGTAGGATAGAAACTGTAATATAGAGATTCATTTTGAAGTAGCGTGAAGCCCTGTCCATGCAGATCCGTGTGGCGGGGCTTCATCATTTGCGTCAGATAATTCTTTTGTTCCTGGCAGGCGTTTGCTAGAATAAAGGGGATTGTGTAAGTCAACGTTGACCATATTGCAGGGAGGGACACGAGTATGAGCAAGAAGATCAAATGGGGAATTGTCGGCACAGGATGGATTGCAGATCAATTCGCCGCGGATTTGGCGCATGTTACGAACGGGGAAGGGTACGCTGTTGGATCACGCACCATTGAAAGCGCTACCGAATTTGCAGCCAAGCATCAAATTGCACGCGCTTATGGAAGCTACGAGGAACTGGCTCAAGATCCCGAGGTAGATGCTATATACATAGGCACTCCTCATCCTTTTCATAAAGAAAATGTTCTGACGGCTCTTCGGGCGGGTAAAGCCGTTCTGTGTGAGAAACCTTTCACCGTGAATAGTGGGGAACTGGAGGAACTGATCGGCTTAGCACGTGAACATAAGCTATTCCTGATGGAAGCGATGTGGACACGCTTTTTGCCTCCGATTCGCCAAGTGCGGGAGTGGATAGACGCGGGACGAATTGGTGAGGTGAAGCTGGTTAAGGCGGAGTTTGGTTTTCGTGTAGAATGGAACCCAGAAGGACGCTTATTGAACCCCGATCTGGGCGGAGGTGCTTTATTAGATACGGGAATTTATCCGGTTTCCTTTGCTTCGATGGTGTTCGGTCCTGAACCCAAGCATGTATGGAGTACCGCTCATATCGGGGAAACGGGTGTTGACGAGACGTTCTCCATCCTGCTGGATTATGGAAATGGACGTACGGCTGTGCTCAATGGGGCGGTTCGTCTCGGGTTGACGAATGAGGCTTATATCCATGGCACAAAGGGATATATCCACATTCCATCTTTCCTGAATAGCACGTCGGCTACTTTACATGTGGACGGCGAAGAGGTACAAACCTTTCAGGATGACCGAGCTTCCACAGGGTATGCCTTTGAAGCAGAAGAAGTGGGGCGCTGCCTGAATGAAGGCTTATTCGAAAGTTCCACGATATCTTTGGATGAATCACTGGGCATTATGAAGCTGATGGATCAGATTCGCGCACAGTGGGGGCTTCGGTATCCTTTTGAGTAATTGAATTATGAATTGAATAAAGAATAAACCACTTAAAGTCCAGAGAGCTTTTGAAGCTCTTTGGACTTTTTTGTGTACATCGTTTGGAATTAATGCAATCCTCATAAATCGGCTCAATTCCAACTTTGGTCGCAGATTAAAGATGTTCATATGAGCACTGGAATGAGTGGGCCATACGAATCATTTTTTGTGATTTGAATTAGTTAAAAAATCGTCATATAAAAGTGACGAAAATGTAATAAAATCGTCAGTTAACGGAATTGGTAACGCTCTCTTTCTATGAAAATAAATGATGGTCCTAGGGAGTGGTTTCCAGAATTTTTCAATGAAATTTTCAGAAATGTACGGTAGGGTGTTGTACATGTCACTTGAGTCAGTGCGGCTTTTGCTGACTTGCTTGCTTATCCCGTGGCTTTTGATTCTTGTCGGAGCTCGCAGGATCGAGAGCCTCTGCAAGCCTATGAGAGTTGAATTGGCATTCATCTCATGACCTAACATCAAGGAGGAATTACAAACGTGAAAGTGAAATCAACATGGTTGTTTCGTATGATGATGATGACAGTTATCGCGGCTGTTGTGATCGGACCGATGAATATTGCAGGAGCGGCAGGAAGCCGGACAGACCGGCCCTGGATGAATACGTCCCTCTCGGCAGAGAAACGAACAGCTCTGCTGTTACAGGAAATGACGCTGGAAGAAAAAATAGATTTGGTGACTGGAAAGGTCAACAATTATTATGGATTCTACAATGATCCGATTGAGCGTCTGGGCATCCCGGCGTTGACGATGGCAGACGGCCCTGCGGGTGTGCGTATCGCCAATCCGGATGTACAGGACAAGCAATCGACTGCGCTGCCTGCTCCAATTGCATTAGCTGCAACATGGGATACCCAAGCTGCCAAACAGTACGGTGATCTGATCGGAGACGAGGCTTTTAATACGACTCATAATGTGGTGCTCGGACCGGGGATGGATATTGCCCGCATTCCATGGGGATCGCGGAACTTTGAATCTATGGGTGAGGACCCGCTGCTGCAATCGCAAATGGCGACCGCTTATGTCAAAGGTGTGCAAAGCCACCCTGTGTTGGCCACAGCCAAGCATTATCTTATGAATAATCAGGAGACGGAGCGCTTCACGACGAATGTCAAAGTCAGTGACCGTGCGCTGCATGAAATTTACATACGTCCCTTTCAGGAGGTTATTGCCAAGGCTGATTTGGGAGGGGCGATGTGCTCTTTTAACAAGGTCAACGGCGAGCCTGCTTGTGAGAACAAGACCCTCTTGACGGACCTCTTGAAGAAGGAGCTTCAATTCCAAGGTTTCATAATGAGCGATTACGGTGCGAACCTGAGTACAGTAGAGTCCGCTAATGCCGGCTTGGACCTGGAAACACCGGGTACACCTTTTGGTAAATGGGGAGATCAACTGCTGGTTGCTGTCAAGAACGGCAAGGTAAGTGAAAAAACGATTGATGATAAGGCTCAGCGTATTCTGGTGCAAATGTTCAGCAAAGGGTTGTTTGATCACCCGGTTGAAAATAACCAGATTGATGCCCGTGACCATGGCAAGACGGCCCGCCAATTGGCTGAGGAGAGCATGGTGCTGCTGCAAAATAAAAATAATACTTTGCCACTTTCCAAGGATAAGCTTAAATCTATTGCTGTGATTGGTCCCGATGCAGATAACGGTACTGTAGCAGGCGGAGGCAGCTCGTTGGTGAACCCGACGTATACTGTAAGTCCGTTAGAGGGAATCCGCAACCGTGTCGGCAAAGGGGTAACTGTCCAATATGCACCAGGTACAGACCCGATTTCTGCGGGAGACATTATGCCGGGTCCATCGGCTGTGCCATCCTCATTGCTGACCACATCCGACAAAAAAGAGGATATCAGCGTTGGATACGCCACTTATGGAGATGACGAACAGGGACTGCGGGGCGAATACTGGAAGAACAACAAAATGGAGGGCAGTCCGGAGCTTGTACGTAATGATGGTCAGGTCAACATGAATCTTGGATTCTATAATTATCAGGGTCTCAATGCGAAGTCCCCTAAAGTTCCCAATACGCCAACGACACTGAACAGCTTGATATCTGCGCGCTGGACAGGCGCAATTGCAGCTCCCGAGGATGGCGACTATGCGCTGTCATTAACCAGTTTGGGATCAAGCAAGCTGTATCTCGACGACAAGCTGTTTGTGGATAATCAAGGTACAAAGCTGGAAACTACGAAGAAGAATATCTCGCTCAAAGCGGGTGAAAAGCACAAGATACGTATTGAATACCGTGCCGATTATCCGGTAACCGGCCGTGATTCTGGCGGAATGGTTCGTTTGGGCTGGGAACCTCCGGCAGATACGTCAGACAAGCTGATTGACAATGCGGTGAAGCTGGCGAAAAAGTCGGATGTAGCGATTGTCGTCACACGTACTTATGAGAGCGAAGGCTATGTTGAGCGTTCCGATATGGAACTGCCCAACAATCAGGATCGGCTGATCCGTGCGGTTGCCGCGGCGAACCCGAAAACCATTGTTGTGCAAATGAGCGGCAGAGCTGTACAGATGGACACTTGGCAGAATAAAGTTCCCGCCATCGTACAAGCATGGTTTGCTGGTCAAGAGCAGGGGAATGCCATTGCACGCGTTCTGTTCGGGGATGTGAATCCTTCCGGCAAGCTGCCTGTAACCTTCCCGGTTAACGAGCAGTCCACTCCGGTATCCTCACCGGAAAAATTCCCGGGTGTGAACGGAATAGGTGACTATTCGGATGGTATTTTTGTAGGCTACCGGGGATATGAGAAATCGGGAATTCAACCCGCATTCTCCTTCGGATACGGCTTATCCTATACGACCTTTGGCTATAGCGATCTGAAAATAAAACAGCACACGAGCGGAAATAAATCCAATCGTACGAGCACCGTCGAGGTTTCGCTAAAATTGAAAAACACCGGGAAAACTGCCGGAGCAGAGGTTGTGCAGGTGTACAGTGGGAAGCTTCCGACAAACGTGGAAACTCCATCCCGTCAACTGGCAGGCTGGTCTAAGATCGAGCTGAAGCCGGGCCAGGAGAAGAAGGTCCGCATTGAACTGGACCCGAAAGCCTTCTCCTACTGGGACGAGAAATCCAAAGCATGGGTTATGCCGTCCGGTGAAGTGCCGATTTATGTAGGCAGTTCCTCTCAGGATACACGACTGACAGGAAGTGTTACGATTCCGGCAGCATCTACAGGAAAGACAGCGAAGTAACCCCGTTACATTTGTTTCAAAATGGTTATATTCAAGAGAGCGCGGGCATATGCACCGGCTCTCTTTTTGCGGTAGGTATGCAAGGGGGATTCCAAGTGAAAGCTGAAACAGAAGGAAGGCTGAGGACGATGAAGAAACCCCAAAAGCAACGACATTCCAACATGCGGCTGCTCGTAGCTGCAACTGCGATTTTGGTCTGTGCTATTCTGGTCAGTATCGCTATACGGAATAGTCCTGAGCCGAAAGCAGAAAGTAACGTCAGCATGTGGCTGACGTCACCGGACCCGGCGAATCGCCTGACCGAGCAAGCTCCGATACATTGGAGTAACGATAATGCTAAAGGCAGCGCAGCCAACTCGAACGTACTGACGGTTGAGGTGAAGCCGGATATTCGTTACCAGACGATGGAGGGGTTCGGCGCAGCGGTATCCGGTTCATCCGCTTATCTCATGAATCACGGCATGTCTCCGGATCAGCGTGACCAGTTACTCAACGATTTGTTTACCGCGAGCGGTATTCAATTGAGCTATATTCGCCACACCATCGGCGCATCCGATTATTCGGTGGATGAACGGGGACAGCCCAGCAGCTATACCTATGACGATGTGGCATCAGGCAAGGACTATGATCTGAACCACTTTTCCATTACCAAGGATCAGGACGTGACGGATGTGCTAAAGCAGATCGTACGCAGAAATTCTGACCTTCGGATTATGGGAACTCCGTGGACTGCGCCGCCCTGGATGAAATATGGGGAGCAGACCTACAATGGCTGGTATTTGGACTATAATGTTCCGCGCGTCTATTCCGCATATGCTGACTATTTTGTACGTTATATTCAGGCTTATGCGAACGAAGGTATTCCGATTCAGGCGATTTCCATTCAAAATGAGCCAGAGTTCACCACGTCCAAGTATCCCAGCATGAGTATGGGGGCAGCCGAGCAGGCAAACTTTATTAAGCAATATTTGGGTCCTGCCTTAAGTCGGAACAAATTGTCCACCCAGATTATTGCTTTTGACCATAACTGGGATACCGGGAGTGATTATGCCCGTACCGTGTTGGGAGATGAGCAAGCTCGAAGCTATACGCACGGCACGGCCTTTCACTGCTACAAAGGAGAGCCCACAGCGATGACAGACGTGCATAATGCCTTTCCGGACAAGGCAGTGTACATGACAGAATGCAGCGGGGGGCAGTGGAGTCCGGATTTTGGAGATAATTTGAGCTGGGATATGTCCAAGCTGATCATTGGCGCACCACGGAACTGGTCGCAAAATGTCTTGTTCTGGAATGTGGCGCTTGATCCATCCGGTGGCCCGACAAATGGCGGCTGTACCAACTGTCGCGGTGTGGTTACCATTGATCCATTGAGCGGTGCCGTTACTAAAAATGTGGAGTACTATGCGATTGGACATGCCAGCAAATTTGTCCGCCCGGGTGCGGTCCGTATTGATTCCACGCATTACAGCGGAAGTATTGAAACGGTCGCCTACCGTAACCCCGACGGTACCCTTGTCCTGATTGCCGCTAATACGGGAGCGGACGAGCGGACTTTCAAGGTTCGGCAGGGAAGCAAAGTCTTTACCTGCAAGCTTCCTGCCAAATCGGCAGCTACCTTTCAATGGAGCTCTTCGGCTTCATAAAAATGTGCCATTCTTCTGAATGCTTACAGTAGATTTAGAGCGCTCAGCCTATACGGCTGGGTACTCGTTTTTGTGTGTTCTAAAGTTCAAGCCGCGAAAAGATAAAATTTTAACATTGTTCAGAATTGCTTCAGAGGCGGATGATAAGATTTTTTCAATATGGTTCGGCACTGACCATCACTCCATCCTTCAAAAAGTGAGTGCAGTCACACAAGTACAATGATAAGCTTAACTATAATGTATATATATACATCGTTTAAATATCGCTCTTTTGGAATCACGGTTCCAAGTATTCATGCATAAAGGAGAAGAATAGCCTCATGGATATACAATTACAGTTGGACCCCTTGTCAGTTGAACGATTAGCAAACGCGCTTTCAGCACGACCGGGAGTATTTAAGCTGTTTTATGACACAGAGGGCTGCGGATGTAACGGCGTAATTGTCATCTTGGTTATCACTGCGCCCAATGCTACCGATATAGTCATTCAGTCCGAGCCCTATTCTTTTTTTGTAGACCGGCAGCAGGAGCAGCAATTCGACAGCAGAATGCGGCTTGAGGCAGACCCTAATTATCCGTCATTTAAATTGAGCAGCGATGCGGGCCTATTCAGCAGCAACATTAGAATGAAAGATGTGCGTGTCAAATCGTCTACTTGAAGAGTACTGGGTGGCTAGGGGAAGTATGTAATGTAAACGGAGACGACTATTGCGAGTAAGAAATCCGTTTTTAATAAGTTAGTAATAATACCCGAATATGGAGTAGTTTTTAATGGGAAAGAATAATCTTGCCCAATTTCAAGAATATCAGGAGAACAAATTTACCAAACGCATTATTCATAAAGAAGCATGAACACGAAACCAGTAGCGAATCCCAAAAGACGAACCTCATCCACCAAACATGGATCGAAGTTCGTCTTTTTGGACATATTCACTCAGCTCTTCAAAGAACTAAGTTATGTAGTGGCCTCCTTGTAAGTGTTACAATAACCATTATGATCATTCGAGAAGGACGTTGAGATGATGAAAAACTTGCTCGTTTCGGGCTACCGCGCCCATGAATTGAATATTTTCAACCAAAAGCACGAAGGCATTCCATATATCAAAAAGGCGATCACAGGCAGGCTCATTCCCCTGATTGAAGAAGGACTGGAGTGGATTATTACCCCGGGTCAGTACGGGGTGGATCTGTGGGCCTGTGAAGTGGCAATTTCACTGAAGCAGCAATATCCTCACTTAAAATGCTCCATTATGGTGGCTTATCAAAATATGGAGGAAAAGTGGAAAGAGGATAAAAAGGAGTATTTTCAGCAGATTTGTGAGGGAGTTGACTATGTGGGAGTCGTCAGCCGCCAGCCTTATCAGGGAATATGGCAACTCAAGGCACGGGATGAACTGCTTTTCCGCAAAACCGATGGTTTATTGCTCGTTTATGACGAGGATGCCGGGGAGGGCAGCCCACGTTTTATGAAAGAAATGGCATTAAAAAAACAACAGGCAGAAGGCTATCAATATATCAGCATTAGCTCAGAGGATATCCAAAGCATAGCGGATGAAGAACGATTATTCATGGACCTCTGATTTTTAAAGCATTAGCTCGGATTTTTGAACAAAAAGGACGAATGCGTCCCTTTACTTTTATGTAAGCGCTATCATAAAATTTAAACAACAATAATTTATCAGTCAGATAAAATAAATTTATTGAAAAAATAAACCATGAAAGGAGTTAAGGATTCAGATGAAAAAAAGATTTCGGTATACCGCGTTGCTCTGTCTCGGTGTCATTTTGTGTGGAACAGTCACCCCGATGGATAGCCAGGTCTTTGCTGCTTCTGCGAGGCAAATGGAAAAGCTGAACCGTGGAGCCGTTGCGGTCAAGGTGCCGGAGGGCGTGCTGGTGAGCTGGCGTTTGCTGGGCACGGAAGCGGATTTGGTCAGCTTCAATCTGTATAGAGGGACAAGCAAGGTCAATGATGCGCCGATTACGTCGAAAACCAACTTTTTGGACAAGGCAGGTACGACTTCCTCCTCGTACACGGTTCGTGCCGTTGTGAATGGAGCAGAACAGGCTGCTTCTCAGGCAGTGAAGGTTTGGAGCAACAACTATCTGGATGTTCCCATCCAGCAGCCTGCGGGCGGTACAACCCCGGATAATGTGAGCTACACGTACAATGCCAATGACGCCAGTGTAGGTGATCTGGATGGGGATGGCGAGTATGAGATTGTGTTAAAATGGGACCCTTCCAATGCCAAGGACAATTCGCAATCCGGCTACACGGGAAATGTATTTCTGGACGGCTACAAGCTGGATGGAACACGCAAATGGCGAATCGACTTGGGCCGGAACATCCGGGCTGGAGCGCACTACACGCAATTTCTCGTTTATGATTTTGACGGAGACGGCAAAGCAGAAATCGTATGCAAAACAGCAGACGGCACTAAAGATGGCACAGGGGTGACCATCGGCAACGCCTCGGCGGATTATCGCAATGCCAGTGGTTATATTTTGGATGGGCCTGAATTTCTGACCGTGTTCTCGGGCGATACGGGCAAAGCACTTAGCACGATTGACTATGTGCCGCCACGGGGAACGGTATCTAGCTGGGGAGATAATTATGGCAACCGGGTGGACCGTTTTCTCGCCGGGGTTGCTTATCTGGATGGCGTGCGGCCCAGCATTGTGATGGCACGGGGTTATTACACCCGGACGGTTCTGGTCGCGTACGATTGGCGTAATGGTAGCTTGAATCGACGTTGGACCTTTGATAGCAACGGTTCGACCAATGCTGGAACCGCTGGACAGGGCAACCATAGCTTGAGTGTGGCGGATGTGGATGGAGACGATAAGGATGAGATCGTGTACGGCTCGCTGGTGGTGGACGATAACGGGACCAAGCTGGCTAACACGGGCATGGGACACGGGGATGCGCTTCATGTTGGAAATTTGGACCCGGACCGTTCAGGCTATGAAGTGTTTAAGGTAAACGAGGACAAAAATGCGACTTATGGCGCTGCTATGTATGATCCGCGTAATGGAAGCATTTTATGGGGCGTAAATACAGGCAAGGATACCGGGAGAGGCATGTCGGCAGACATTGATCCCCGTACAAAAGGAAACGAGCAATGGGCGCCGGGGATCGGTGTGCGTTCGGCTAAAGGAGAGCTTATTACGAATACGCTACCGTCCTCCATTAACTTTGGAATTTGGTGGGATGGCGACCTGCTGCGTGAACTGCTGGATCATACCTCGTCAAGCGCTGGTAAAATCGACAAGTGGAACTATACCAACTCGACCACTTCCAATTTGCTTACGGCTACAGGCACCAGCTCCAATAACGGAACGAAAGGAACACCGTCCTTGCAGGCCGATCTGTTCGGCGACTGGCGCGAGGAGGTGATTTGGCGCAAAAGCGACAATTCGGCGTTGCGTATCTACACAACACCGTATGAGTCAGAGTATCGTTTTTATACACTTATGCATGATCCGTTGTATCGTCTGAGTATAGCGTGGCAGAACGTGGCCTATAACCAGCCGCCACACACTGGGTTTTATCTGGGAGAAGGGATGTCCAAGCCCGCGCAGCCGAATATATACATTCCTTGATTTACAGGTTAGTTTGAAGGTCGAAATGAAACGAGAATGAACAAAAACGGAAAGGGCCCCGGGTTGATCGGAGCTCTTTTTGTCATGCCAACAAAGAAGACAACGTATGATTTTCATAAAAAAGGGAACATTAGTTCTTATTAGCGAAATATACGCATGAAAAAGGAGGCGGGATATGTGACTTCTCTAACGACCGAAGGTATGATTGCGCTCGTAACCAATGTCGGATTCCCTGCTGCATTAAGTCTGATTCTGTTAAAATATATCCTTGTCACCCTTAGCCGCAGATTGGAGCAGCTTGACCGGTCTGTTAAGCAACTGTCACAATCCCTGGAAGAGGTGAAGGCAGAGCGAGTGAAGCAGTCAGAAGAAACTCACCCGGCAAATACGGACAAACTTCGTGCAGAATGAACAAATAAAGGCAAATAGAAACAATTTAGCAACCCAATTGTGGCAGGGGATTCTTATAATAGAAATGTGTGCAGTTTATGCAGGTATATGATTATGGAGGTGCATAGAATGATGAAAACAGGTATGAAAATAAATACGAAGCTATCCGCGCTGTGCATCGCAGCCGCACTTATGAGCGTGGCGCAGGCCGCAGCCGCCGCGCCCGCCGTGACCGCTCCAGCGGAAGCGACGCAACCGGGCATTGCCAGTCCGGCCGCAGCAGCCCCGGCCAAGGTGCCAGCACCAGCAGCATCTGCGTCGGTTACGACGCCAGCCCCGGCACAAGCGCCGTCGGTTCCAGCAGCATCGGCCCCGGCCACAGTTGTGGATTCCGCCAAAGCCGCTACACCAGCAGCTCCGTCTGCACCAGCACCGCGTCCATCCGCGTCGGTAGCGCCAGCGGCTGCTCCGTCCGTACCGTCGACTGCCAAGCCGTCGAAGCCGCAGCAGCCGTCCACTTCGGTGCCAGTAGCAGCCGCGGCTGCCAGCGTGAAGCCAACGCAGCTGGATAAGCTGAATCACGAGAGCGCCATTCCGCTCGTGCTGGAGGCGCAGTCACGTTATCTGTACGCGATCAGCGGTGGCAGCACGGTGGGCGAATCGTTCCAGTGGAACGGCAAAAGCTACCGCTACCTGTCCGAGGACATCGGCACCAAGACCAAGCTGACCAGCTATCTGACGCAGGCCTACACCAAGCAGGCCAGTGAGCAATTTGTTGGAAAATTTTTCGTTGAAATTAACGGAAAACTAGCTCAGCTGGACGCAGATGGTGGTAACCTGCTGGAGTTCAACCGGGCTACAGCGAAAATGGTGACGATGACCCCGGTTAAGCGCAGCTATCTGCTGACCGTGCCTTATCCGGCAGGAACCAAGCAGGCGAACGAGAAAATCACCGTAAATTTTGAAAAGGTCGGTAGCTACTGGAAAATCAGCTCCGCGCCGCATATCATTTTCTAAATTAAGATTTTGCAACGTTATTCATAAATGGGGTAAAGTGAGGTTGAGGCTTGTTTCGTAAGTCCCAATTCAAGGCAGGGGAGTGCTGTGCAATGATGACACCCATCAAGGTAAAAGACGTTAAGGATATTGAAAAAATCAATCAAATCGTTTCGAATTATACCTATGATATTTGGATTCATGGCAAAAGCGGCATGGCAGATGCCAAATCCATTTTAGGCATGTATGTGCTAAAGCTGGATGAACCGCTGACTCTGGTGGTGCCCGACACCGTCAATCCCAAAAAGCTGTTTAAGGAGCTGGAGGAATTTATTCATTTTCCTGCTCAAGAAGGATAACAGATAAGTGAACACCTGTAGACGCTGCATGCTCTAACTAAAAATAATGCAAAGAAGCCGTGGAATGCTTAGATTCCACGGCTTCTTTTTTTAATGCTCCTCCTCGTCCAAAAACGGGAGATTCACCGAATAGTACATCACACCCATCAGCAGCACACCGCCAACCAGATTCCCGAGCGTAACCGGAACGAGGTTATGGATCATACCAGCAACAGAGACCGTACCCGGATGGTCCAGCACGAGCGCAATGGCGAAAGTACACATATTAGCCACACTATGCTCATATCCCGAAATGAAAAAGCAGAACACGAACAGCATCATCGCAAACATCTTCGCGCCGTTTTCCTTCATAAACATCGGAACAAAAAAGGCAAGGCAGACCAGCCAGTTACACAAAATAGCTCGGAAGAACAGCTGCATTGCGGGCGCTTCCATCTTATGCTCCACCACGTTCAGCAAAAAACTATTCACATTGGAGGACTCAAACAGCCCGGTTAAGAAAATAAGGAGTGCGAACACCCCGGCACCCAGCAAATTACCGCCATAGCTGGCAGCCCACAGCCGAAGCACCTGTCCCCAGCGGAGCTTTTTACGGAGCGCAGCATAGGTGTAATAAAAGGTGTTGCCTGTAAACAAATCACCACCGCCGTAAGCGATCAGAATGATGGCCGCCCCGAACGTGAGCGCTGCCATAGGATAAGTGAATGGAGAATGCTCCATGTAAAAAAAGTTGCCCGTCTTGAAGGCCACAATAACACCGAACCCGATGAACATACTCGCCAGCATGGAACGAGCCAAATACCGGAGTAGGCTTTGCTTGTAAATTTTGTACTTCTTCATGGCTAGCTGTTCGACATTGCGTAAGCCTTCCGTCTCCATATCCAACGACAACCTCCTATTTTCTCGAATGTAAGTCTTTAAACAGACCTTATTTTTCCCTAAACATTGCCCAGTCAGTCAGCAATCCTGTTAGCTTATAACAAACCAAGCTTTTGCAGCCCGTACAAAATGCCGTCTTCATCTGCGCGTTTTGTGACCATTTTAGCTGCGGCTTTGGCTTCATCACAACCGTTACCCATTGCGACACTATTATGTACAGCCGTCAGCATTTCCACATCGTTCAAACCGTCGCCAAAAGCGTATTGATTTTCATCGGCAATGCCCAGTCTGGACGTAATTTCGCGGATGCCCATTGCTTTGGAGCCAGCGTGAGGAACAACGTCCACAGAACTCGGATGCCAGCGTACAAAGTCAAAAGCTTTGAATACCGCTTCATAGAAGGGTTCTTCTTCTACCGTACACATCAACAGCGTCTGATAAATATCTCTTCCCTGGAAATAAAGCGGATCGTATCCAACCGAAAGTTTGGCCTTGAACGTTTGAACCGATTTTTCTACAAGCTCATCGTTAGGAATATTAGCCTTCATATTGGCATGATCCATATATACGATCGCATGATTATGTGTGAGGGCAAGATCAGTCATCGCTTGCAAAGCTTCTCTGTTCAACGGATTGGTAGCAACCACTTCTCCCCGAAGCACGACATATTGCCCATTAAAGCTGACGTAAGAATCAATTTCCAACTGCTCACGGATTTCCTTGAACATAAAAGGCGCGCGTCCTGTGGCAATGGCTACCTCATGACCTTGCTCTTTCAAAGCAAAGACAGCCTTTTCAGCCGTAAGTGGCATTTTTTTGTCATCGTCCAGTAATGTACCGTCGATATCGAAAAAGATAATTTTTTTGTCTGACATGTTTTTACACCTGACTTTCAATAATGTATTGTCGAAATGAACTCATATGGATTCATTATATCAAAGGAACTGCTTCTGAATACACAAATACGTATAAATCCTCATGAATGTCTGACTTCTATAGCTTACAATATGAAATAAGGATTACTGTAAAATATAATGCCTATCTCCTATTTTCATAGACGGGATGTGATCATCATGACGAAAATCCAAGTCACACCGGAGCAGTTGGATAGCGTGGCCTCCCAATTTGCCAATGCCCACGGAACACTGAATAACCAGTTAAACGGCCTGGATAACACTATGAACAACCTTCACAGCCAGTGGGACGGTATGGAGAGGAATCGCTTTTATAACGACTATCGGACGGCTAAATATACGCTTTCTTCCGTGTTAAACAAGGTTCAATCCATTGAAATTGAGCTGAAAAGCATCGCTTCGAAGTTTAGAAATGCGGATGACAATCCGCGTGGCTTCTGGACCGCGCTGGCGGCGGCTATGAGCGCTAGTGCAGCGCTGGAGGGCGGTGGAGAAGCTGGAAACCATGCTGGGGATGCCTCCAAGTCGCCCAAAAACATAGATGATTGGGATCAGGCTGACGCCGATAAATACCAGCAATATGAGAAACTCCTGAAAGATGCCGAGGCGATTGGAGACAAGCAGGTCATGCAGAAAATCCACGACCAGATGAACGTCCTGCGGCTGCAATATGAGGATTCGGTTACCCGCACAGATTACAATACAGGAGAAACGTCCAAGATCACAGCCGATTCTCTCGTCGCCGTCACCGAGCTGACAGGTAAAGATGGCACGAAAACGGATATTTCTATAGATAAAAAAGGAAATGTTGTCAGCTACGAGCAAAATACCGACAAATACGATTACTGGGCCCAAGAGCATACCCAATCGGCCGGAGAGCACGCTCTGGGTAAAACGGCCCAGACCGTCACCGGGTATGGCATAGGTCTTATTTTGTCGCGTGGGACTGGCGTTGGTGGCGCAGGTTCGAGCATTAGTTCCGGCGCAGCCTCCGGCTGGGGAGAGCACGTCGTCGGCATCGGTGGCGGCATGATCAGTGACAAGGTGCTATTCTCTGTACCGGATGAAGGCGAAACCCGCACCATGATCTACCGAACCGACAAGGAAACCGGACATATCGAAAACATGATCATCGTCACCAAAGGTGAGAATGAAATGGAATACCGCTATTGGGAGGACTATAACTAGAAGTGATCCAGGGTTTGAAACGACATTAGCAACGCGAATAGGAGTATCTATACAATCTACAGTCTTTTTTCTGGAACGGTGAGTGGCAGTTGGAAACTGTAAAACTCGCTAGCTGGAGAAGTCTGTAGATTTTTTTGTTTACCAAAATTTTTTGGAAACCGATATATTAATAAATGAGTTACATATTTCACTTTCTTCCGAAAATATTTAAATGATTTATTTTGGTACAAAAGCTATTTTTAAAGTTGAACTAAGTGAGATTGAGACTTTCAGAGAGATCATGGCTTGGAGGAATTATTTGAAGATGATGGATGCGTTCATTAAGCATTATCGGGAAAAGGTTGCATTTAGTGCTTTATTATTTAGACATATGAAATTTCAGTATTTAGTTACACGTTGGGGTCTTGTCTTGTTTGTCTTTTCCTCAATATTGTTAGTTGGAGGCGCACTATTAAGTCTACTAGCCTTACAAATGACTATTGGAATAGTTAGTCTCGCCTTTTGGTTTGTGTGTGCGTGTATTATGTATACATTGGCTTATGTTTTCATTAAAAAAGCAAAAGTAATCATTAAGACACGTTACAGTATTCAACCTAAAAAAGGAGCTTGGCAAACGAAAGAATTTTATCAATATCAGTTCAAATGCTTCGAAAATCAACTTCATTTATTTAATCTATACGATGAGAAAAAGCTGGAATTTCTGATTAACTTGATCGAAAAGGAGATTGCCCGAGGAAAGCCCAAGGAATATCTCGCCTCAGGCGTATATCTTGCACTCTTTGTTCCCTTGTGGGTGCAATTTTTGACGGCCATATACAAAGCTGTACATGTAGAAGTTTTGAGTGTGGCACAAGAAGTGCTCATTTTTCTTGGAATTGGATTTGGTATTCTTATTGCAATACGAATCTGGGGAGGGTACAAAAAGATGTTTGCAGAGACGGCTGAATTGTTTCAGAATAATGATTCACAGACGCTAAGCGAAATCATAAAATTGTCAGAAAGTGCTTTGCTTAAATTGAAGAGTGAAGAAAGAAAAGCATAATAAAAGTAGTTGAAGTGCGTTTTATACAAGCTTGAAAAAAGCTGTGGTGAACCGCGGATTATAGAAAAAAGCGCAGTGACTTCCGCTGAATTGGAAGGCTGCGCCTTTTGTTTTTTGAATTAAATTTACTGAGCCTCCCCGTTCAAATAACGATAAAAGGGAGCATCCACCCAGAAGTGGTAGCTTTCCACCTCTACACCTGGCTTGATTTTACGTAAGCCATCGGCAATGGAGGAGGCCTTGTCCGTGAGCGAAAAAGACTGGGCGTAATAGCGTCCTGCGCTGACCCGATTGTTCGCAATCTCCGTGTAGGCTGAGCGGGGAGAGGACAGGGAGTAATAGAGCGGCTGCCACCAGGACTGAGCGATCAGGCCGGCTTGGTCTTTAATGTTCTTTTTGGCGTATTGGTTGATGATGGTGTCAAAACGGTTCTTCTGCCCGATCGTCGCAAATTCGAGAGCCAAGTCATACTCCTTGGAGTAGGCGATGTAGTTACCGTTGTTGATTTGTACGACTTTATAGTCTTCGGTCTGGGCAGGCTGTCCCCATTCTTTCAAGTATACAAAAGCCGAAGTTTTCGGCTCTAGCTGTACACTGGCTTGAATACCCTCGCTGCGAAGCAGCCCGATCAGCTGGATCGCGTGCTTGAGATTGCTGTGTCCATAGGTGAGGGACAGCTTCGGATCAAAATGGGCATCATAGCGGCTGTCCTTGATATTGTAGCCTGTGAACAGATTCTGCTGAAGTCCTGCGTCGAACAGGGCTTGCAGCTCCGGGGATTGGACGAGTATCTGTGTATCATAGGCCTGATGGATTTTAGCAAAAATATCGTCATCCTGTACTTGACCGACGGTATTTTTGTATTCGCCGTGGAATGCTAGCACACGGCTTAGCACCTCGGCGGTGAATGACGCATCGGCTTGCTCGTCCGGCTGGAAGGAGGACAGCACGCTTTGCGGCAGCAGTCCTGTATCTACAGCGACTGCCAGATCCTGCGAGGCCGCTAGATTGGTCTCAGCAGTTCCAGCCAATGTACGAATACCCGATTTTGTCAGCACGGCCTGCGCCTTATCCGCAGGGTATGTAGCAGCCAACTCAGTCAATCCGGCGGCTTTGACAGCTATACGGATCGCGTCATTTTGTGACAGGGGAACGGACGGTTTTACGTCAGTGTTATCCAGTATACCTACTGCATACAGTGCTGCCGCTTGGGCATACAACGGGTCATTTGAGTTTAAGCCTGTGAAGGCGGTGTTTTTGTCCGCAGAAGCTGTACTTGAGCTGTTCAGGTTCAGCACGGTGGCAAGAGCAGCGATATATTCCCCCTTTGTCGGGGTTGAGGATAGTTGGATGTTAAAACGGTCCTTTAGATAGGTGAGCTGGTTGTCCGAATCAGTAACAGTGCTTGAAGCGGAGCTGTTTACTTGCTGGACGATCGGGGCTGCCGCGGGTGCGGCGTAGGAATCAATAGGGCTGGAAAAGGCAGCGATGAATAGGGCGGTGGATAGAGGGATCATTTTCCAAGAGGATGGTCTTAGGTTAGCAAAAGGTGCGGTCATGTGAAATTTCCTCCTAAATAGGCTATACTATTTTATATTATTCCTAGCGAAATACTTGTAATTTGATAGAATAATAGCTTGTTCCTCTCAAACTGTCAATCCATCTTAAATGAGTATTTTGCAAAAATCCACAAAGCGATGCGTAATCAGGAATATATAGATCGAAATGATTTTATTCGTCTATATATTGTACCTTGGAGCGATTGGGATCGAATTTTGCAAAATCCTAAAATTATAGTTATCCAAAGGCAAATGATTATTATTGAAGGCAGCTGAGCTGCTAGTTTTCGTCTCTGCTCTAATACTGTGAAGGTAGAATAGGATTGTATTTAGCCACAATCCATATAATCATACCCGCGGGGTATCTATGGACTTGCAATTAGGGTACCAAATGATAGATGATGGAAGAGGGCCTTTTAGCAGAAAATAGGGCTAAAGATAGAGAGGATACCGACAGAAAATAGACCGGATTTACCGTATTTTTGTATATTATTGTAGAAAAAGATCGTAATTCAGGTTATAGTAAAGGGAGAAATTAACTAGGATGCGTTTCACCCAAATACGATTTTGTGGAGGGCAACATGAGTACATTTAAAAATTGGCTGAACACGACTAAAAAGGGTCTTGGAGACCAGGTTAAGAAGTTTAAAAATAAAGATTTCATGGAAGCTGTTGTTGCGGGTTGTGCGCTGGTAGCCTTTGCTGACGGTACCATTAGTCCGGACGAGAAATCAAAAATGGCCGGATACATAAATCTCAGTGAGGAACTGAAAGTGTTTGATATGGGAGAGGTCATCAATCGCTTCAATCACTATGTAGCGAACTTTGAATTTTCGCCTGAAATCGGCAAACAGGAAGCACTGAAAGCGATTGGCAAATTGAAAGGCAAGCCTGAAGTGGGCCGACTCGTCGTTGGCGTATGTAGTGCCATTGGTGCTGCTGACGGTGACTTTGATGCAGATGAACAACGAATTGTCGCTGAAATTTGCGGTGCGCTGGGTTTGAATCCGTCTGAATTTAGTCTGTAAATTTTACGGAAGGGAGGTGTGTTAATCAGTGGCTGTAATTAATCTGGTTAAGGGCCAGAAAATTGATTTGACCAAAGGAAACGCAGGTCTAACCAAAGTTATTGCCGGATTGGGATGGGACCCGGTGAAGTCCAAAGGATTTTTTGGCATCAAGAAGCAACCGAATATTGATTGTGACGCTTCTGCCATTTTACTGGACGCAAACGGAAAACTGACTCAATCGGATAACGTAGTATGCTTCCACAATAAAAAAAGCCCATGCGGCTCTATCGTACATTCCGGTGATAATTTGACTGGACAAGGTGACGGTGATGATGAACAAATTGTGATTGACTTGGCACGTATTCCTGCTAGTGTCCACAAAGTGCTTGTTGTTGTAAATATATATGATTGCGTAAACCGGAAACAGGATTTTGGCATGATCGAGAAAGCGTATATCCGCATTCTGGACGGTGCTAATTCCAAGGAACTGGTCACGTTTAATTTATCTGATAATTATGAAGGGCTGACTGCATTGGTTTGTGGAGAACTCTATCGTCATAACGACGAATGGAAGTTTGCTGCCATCGGTGAAGGCACGAATGCCGTACATATTGATGTGCTGGCTCAGCGCTACATGTAATTTTATTTTACGAATACCAAACTTAATTATGGAAAAGGGGTTCTTATCATGGCAATTAACTTATCCAAAGGTCAAAAGATTGATTTGACGAAAACAAATCCAGGCTTGTCCAAAATCACGGTTGGTTTGGGTTGGGACACGAATAAATACGATGGCGGTAAGGATTTTGACTTGGACGTATCCGTATTTTTGGCTAATGCAGAAGGTAAAGTAGAATCGGATAAGAACTTCGTCTTTTTCAATAACCCACAAAATGAGAACGGCTCTGTTGTTCATACCGGTGATAACCGTACGGGTGATGGTGACGGAGATGACGAGCAAATTAAAATTGATTTGGGTAGCGTGCCAGCTAACGTAGAAAAGATCGCTTTTACGATTACAATCTATGAAGCACAAGAACGCAGCCAAAACTTTGGACAAGTGTCCCGTGCTTATGCTCGTATCGTGAACGAAGCAAACAATGAAGAATTGATTCGCTTTGACCTGGGAGAAGATTTCTCGATCGAAACGGGCGTTGTTGTAGGCGAATTGTATCGTCATAGTGGTGAGTGGAAGTTCAATGCCATTGGTAGTGGCTACCAGGATGGTCTTGCAGGGTTGACTCGCGATTACGGTTTGGCGTAACTAAAATCTGTACAAAGAAAGCAGGTATACAGTATGACCATTAGTCTTTCCAAAGGACAACGTATTGATCTGACCAAAACCAATCCCGGCTTGACTCGTGTTGTCGTAGGTCTTGGATGGGATACGAATAAATACAGCGGTGGCGCGGACTTTGACCTCGATGCTTCGGCTTTCCTGCTTTATGAAGATGGCAAAGCGAAAGCTGCTGATGATTTTGTATTTTACAACAATCCAACCGGCGGAGCAGGATCTGTGACCCATACAGGCGATAACCGCACAGGTGAGGGCGATGGGGATGACGAGCAAATCATCGTTGATTTTTCGAAGATTCCTGCGAACATCCACCGTATCGGGATCACGGTTACCATTTATGATTACGAGGCACGTGCGCAAAACTTTGGTCAAGTGTCCAATGCTTTCGTACGTGTGGTAGACGCAGCGACGGATCGTGAAGTGCTGCGCTACGATTTGGGAGAGGATTTCTCCACCGAAACGGCCGTGGTATTCTGTGAATTTTACCGTCAGAATGCGGACTGGAAATTCCAGGCAATCGGTAGCGGCTTTGCTGGTGGATTGGGTGCGCTTGCTAAAAACTATGGCTTGGACGCTCAATAATATCCACTTGGGGTGGTGTCCATAGGGCGCTACCCTTTTTTTAAGCCATTGAATTGGCGTGCGCTGACACATGACAAACGGACAGAAAGGTGACACAATCATGGCTGTTATCGTAGTAAAGGGACAGAAGGCGGATTTGACGAAAACGAATCCGGGTCTGACCCAGGTCAACGTAGGGATCGGCTGGGAGTCCCCAGCGGCTCTGGAACTGGATACTTCGGCATTTTTGTTAGGCTCTGGAGGAAAAGTGTCAAGCGATGAGGATTTGATCTTTTACAACAATCCGACCACGCCCTTCATCACTTATTCAGACGGACAACAGTCTGGTGACAAAAAGCAATTTGCACTTGATCTGACGCGGATTCCTGTCAACATTGAGAAGATTGCGTTCACGCTGACGATTTATGATGCGGATCAGAAACGGCAAAATTTTGGACAGGTTCAAGGTGGGTTCATTCGTTTTGCTCATCCGGTTAGCGGAGAGGTTTTGCGGTTTAATTTGGACAGCGGATTTACAGTGGAAACGGCCATTGTCATAGGTGAGCTGTACCGCCATAACGGGGAATGGAAATTCAACGCAATTGGCGCTGGTTTTTCCGGTGGATTGGATGCGTTGTGCGTCAATTTCGGGATTGAAGTGGAAAATAATCCGGCTCCGCCGCCAGTGCCTACACCACCTCCAACTCCTCAGCCAGCACCAACACCGCCGCCAGCACCTCCTGCTCCGAAGCCAGAGCCATCTGCAACACCAGTGAATCTGAATTTGCGCAAAATTGAACTGAAGAAGAAGGGCGACACTATCAATCTGAAAAAAGGCTCAGGTGGATTAGGAGAAATCCTGATCAATCTGAACTGGAATCAGGTGCAGCAAAGCAAGGGCTTTTTCAGTCGTGGCTCCAAGGGTGTCGATCTGGATCTGGGTTGCTTGTATGAGATGAAGAACGGAGATAAAGGCGTTGTTCAGGCGCTGGGTGAAGTTTTCGGCTCGCTGAATCGCTTCCCGTACATTGCTTTGGACGGCGACGACCGTACGGGATCTGTGAAAACAGGGGAAAATCTTCGCATCAACGGTGCTAAAATTTCTGAAATCAAGCGAATTTTGGTGTTTAGCTTCATTTATGAAGGCGTTACGAACTGGTCGCAGGCGGACGGTGTGGTCACGTTGTACCAGAAGGACGGACCGGATATTGTCGTTCACCTGAATGAACATGACAACCGCAAGGGGATGTGTGCGATTGCCATGCTCCAAAACGTGAACGATGAAACGTTCAGCATTGAAAGACTCGTGCAGTTCTATGGCGGCCATCGTGAGTTGGATCGTGCACATAACTGGGGCATGCGCTGGTCGCAGGGTAGTAAATAAACTGAATTATCGGAGGCACTCTTTTCATGTTGAATGATTTATTTAAAAATATCAGCGAGAACTACGGCCATTTCTTTTCATGGAGTGATGTTGTAGCTACGCTTTCTGACCCGGTGAGTTGGGGGATTATTGGAACTCTCATTTTGCTGGAAGGTCTTTTGTCGGCGGATAACGCCTTGGTTCTCGCAGTTATGGTTAAGCATTTACCGAAGGAACAACAAAAGAGAGCCTTATTTTACGGGATTTTGGGTGCGTATGTATTCAGGTTCCTCGCGATCGGCTTGGGTACATTCCTGATTAAGTTCACGCTGATTAAGGTGCTGGGTGCGGCTTATCTGCTCTATATCGCTTATAAGGGCTTATTCAATTCCGAAGCTGACGGAGAAGTGAAAAACAAACCTACTTCTTTCTGGAAAACCGTATTAATGGTCGAGCTGATGGATATTGCCTTCAGTATTGACAGTGTCATTGCCGCTTTTGGTGTAAGCGAACAGGTATGGGTTCTGTTCCTGGGTGGTATTATCGGCGTTCTGATGATGCGCGGTGTTGCACAAGTGTTCCTCAAGCTCATTGATAAATTTCCGGAACTGGAACAGACAGCCTTTATTTTGATCGCCATTATCGGGGGTAAGATGCTGGCTGCTGCTTTTGGCTTTCATATGTCGCAGGTTTTATTCTTCGGCATTTTGATTGCCGTCTTTGTAGGCACCATGTTTATTAGCTCGGCGAAAAGAAAGAAAAAGGCCGACGAAGAGGCTTAATGTACAAAGTATAGCGAAATCCCTCCTGAACTTAAGGGGGGATTTCTTTTATACCCGAGGCACAGGGCTTCAGTCAGGCAAGAAAGAGCAAGAGGAGGAGAAGGCCCTGAAATATTTTAATGATTTGACCTCTGAGGAAGTAGAAGCGATCTTTTGTACGCCGCCGTCAGAATTTAATAACCGATCCCCCAAAAGTATATTGGCTTACGCGATAGGGGCGGCTTTGTACATGCCTGCGACCCGTTCGGAAGTAGCGGAAGAGATCAAGAATGGAAAACATGAAGGATTGACGACGGTCATGCTGGATTTGGAGGATGCCATTGGGGATCAGCAGGTCGGGCAGGCGGAACAGTCGCTGGCACAGCAGTTGCTTCAACTATTTTCGTATGTACGGACAGGCGCGATGAGTGAACAGAGTTTACCGCTGCTGTTTGTACGTGTGCGATCTGTGGAACAGCTCGAACGGCTACTGAACGGGTTGGGAGAATCTCTGTCGCTACTGACGGGCTTTGTTTTGCCCAAGTTTTCTTCTGACAATGGACGAGCATATTTTGAACTCATTGCCGGATATAACCGGGGTAAGGTTGAACAAAACATCCCTGTGTTGTACGGATTACCGATTCTCGAAAGCTCCAAAATCATTTACCGGGAAACTCGCTGGAATGAGCTGCTGTTGATCAAAGAGATTTTGGACGAGTATCAGGAATATGTGCTGAATGTACGAATTGGGGCAACTGATTTTTCCAGCCTGTTTGGCTTGAGACGTAGTCCAGATATTACTATCTATGAAATTGCTGTCATTCGGGATTGCATCGCTGATATTATTAACTTGTTTGGACGCGTAGATTCGGATTATGTCATTTCCGGTCCTGTATGGGAATATTTCTCTCATCGGGAACGTGTATTTAAGCCTCAATTAAGAGTGTCGCCCTTTGAGGATGCATTTGGTAAGCAGGGACGCAATCTGCGGATGGACTTCATTTCAGATGCGGTGGACGGACTAATACGAGAGGTCATGATGGACAAGGAAAATGGCATTATCGGCAAAACGATCATCCATCCTTCCCATATTAAGCCGGTACAGGCCATGTACGCAGTGACACATGAAGAGTATATGGATGCCCTCGCGATTGTGGAGCGTAATGACGGTAGTCTGGGTGTATTCAAAAGCACCTATGCCAACAAAATGAATGAAATTAAGCCGCATTTAAATTGGGCTCATCGTATTATAAACAGATCAAAAGTATACGGGGTGTTACATGAACAACAACATTTTGTCAGTCTCTTACCCAACCACGAAAACACATCTGCTGCATATCCTGGAGCAGTTCAGCGTTAAAATTACGGAAACACATAATCCATTCTGCCTTCCAGTAGACAAGCTGTTTGCGATGGCGGCGCGGGTGAACAAGAAGCGTTCATTTCTATTTGTCAGCAAGGTGCTGGGCAAGCATATTCCGGTGAACCCTTACACCTCTCTGCTGAGTGGTGCGGCGTTGGCTATACTGCTGTACAAGGAGCTTGTCCCACAGGCAGGACAACAGATGGATGAGCTGATTGGAGAGGCTGTGAAGGGACTTCTGGATTCGGACTATGCCCAAGAAGCTTATCATAAGCTGATGGAAGAACGTTTGGCTTTTGTGGAGCCGATCAAGTTTGTTGGCTTTGCCGAGACGGCTACGGCGCTGGGACACGCCATGTATCAGGTGTTTGCGGACGGTGCTTCGTATATTCATACGACGCGCGAGGATATTCCGGGTCTTCAGCCGATCATTCGATTTGAAGAAGAACATTCGCATGCTGTTGATCATCGCTGCTATGCGCTGGATGAGCATGCATTTGCGGGAGACGGCCCCATTGTGCTGGTAGATGATGAAATTACGACGGGCAAAACGACCCTTAATATTATTCGGGATATTCAGGCACATTTTCCAAGAAAGCAATATGTGATTGCTTCGTTATTGGATTGGCGGACAGACAGCGATGAGCAGGCTTTCACCGATCTGGAGGCAGAGCTGGGCATTACGATTACGCCTTTAAGCTTGCTCAAAGGAAAGATTGAGGTACAGGGAGTGCCGATGCTGGATCACGCAGAATACGCTGGGCGAGCCGGGCACGCAGAACATGCTGCTACTAGCATAGCAGAGGATACGACAGACGCTTCTGGAATAATTGACCACTGTTTTGCAGAGGATGCGTCTGGTTTTGAACGGGTAGTACACAGCTCGATTTCAACGGACGGATACGCCAATCAGGCTCCTTATTTGAAATATACAGGTCGTTTCGGCCTGCAATCGGCTGATAATACTGCGTTGGATGCGGAGATTACGCGTACTGCGGAACGATTGAAGAAGCTTCGTTCAGGGCAGCGCACGCTGGTGATGGGTACGGGGGAATTTATGTACATTCCGATGCGAATCGCAGCGGAGTTAGGCCCGAATGTGTATTATCAGTCGACGACGCGCAGCCCGGTTTACCCCCATCGTGAGGAAGGATATGGCGTAGTTTGTGGTGTGCCTTATCCCTCACCTGATGATGGGACGGTGCGCAATTTTATTTATAATGTAGATCCTGGTCAGTATGACGAGATCTTTGTATTGATCGAAAGGGAGTCGGACGCGCAGCGAATGCAGCCCATGCTGGATGCTATGACCCGTCTTGGCTGCGACCAAGTGCATGTCGTATATTTTAATCGGTTAACTGGGCAGGAGAGTAAAGGAGAGCGGATATGAAGCAGACACTCATTAAGCAAATACAACAGAAGAACATTCATCCGCCCGAACCGTTGGGGAGCTATCCTGCATCGGATGTGACCTTTTTATTGAAGGATTTGAGCCGGGTTACGTTGGAAAAAGGGACGGAGGATCGTGAAGAGGCGATTCAGTCGGGAGTCCATTATTCAGAAATGCTCCCAGTGGAATATGAGCCTACGGCAGAGTATATTGCACTGTTTCACGAAACACTTGCCCAATCGGCTGAAAAAGTCGCATTAGCGGCAGCTTCTGTGGCTGAAATGATTGTGAGAAAAAGGGGCCTGAACACGGCGATTGTTTCGCTTGCCAGAGCAGGAACTCCCATCGGTATCTTGATCAAGCGGTATATTGACTGGAAGTATGGCGTTTCCCTGCCGCATTACAGCATTTCCATTATTCGCGGCAAAGGCATTGACCGGAATGCTATTTTGTATATTTTACAGCAGCATGGGCTGGATATTGAGCTCCAGTTTGTCGATGGCTGGACGGGAAAAGGTGCGATTCGGCAGGTGCTGATTGAGGCTTGCCGTGAGATGAACGAAGATTACGGATTACGCCTGAATGATGATCTGGCGGTGCTGGCCGATCCGGGTAGCTGCTCGGATACCTTCGGTACACGGGAAGATTATTTGATCCCGAGCGCTTGTCTGAATTCGACCGTATCGGGTCTGATGAGCAGGACGGTATTGCGCGACGATCTGATAGGCCCGGACGATTTTCATGGAGCCAAATTTTATGAATCCTGGCGGTCGGTCGATCAGTCCAATACGTTTGTGGATACGGTTTCAGGTTATTTTCCAGATGTGGCTGAAACTGCCGTTGCGTATGCTGAACAGATGACATTGAATCCACCTGTGGTGACGTGGCAGGGCTTACGGGATATCGAGGCGATACAAAAGGCTTTTGGTATTCAGGATATCAATCTGGTCAAGCCCGGCGTGGGGGAGACGACCCGTGTGCTGCTGCGCAGGGTGCCGTGGAAAATCCTGATTGACCGTGAGGATAACCCGAATCTCCGGTATATCGTGCTGCTGGCAAAGGACCGGGGAGTGCCTGTCGAGGTGTTTGAAGGTCTGACCTATTCCTGCTGCGGGATCATCAAGCCGCTCAAGGGAGGACAAGAATGATCTACGCAAGCGATCTGGATCAGACACTGATTTACTCCAAGCGTTCGCTTGGCGTGCCGCTGGAGTCCCCTGGTCTGTTGCCTGCGGAACAGATAGACGGGGCGACGTCGGCTTTTATTTCTGAACAAGCCCTGCAATTGCTAAAGACACTGCCTGAAGATGTGATGTTTATGCCCGTGACGACTCGGACGATAGAACAGTATAGACGAATCACTGTGTTTCAGACGGAGTTGGTTCCCGCATATGCCGTGACGAGTAATGGTGGAAACATCATCGTCGGAGGCGAGGTGGATCGGGAGTGGAATCGCCGCATTCACGAGCAGGTACGCCGAGATGGTGCTAATGCGGAAGAAGCACGTCATGTATTCGGACAGGTGCTGCATGAGGATTGGGTTAGGAGTGAGCGTTTCTGTGATGAGTTATTTTACGCATTCGTTATAGAACGGGATCGTATGCCGCTGGAGCAGGTGCTGGAGAAGGCGCGAATCATGCGTGAAATGGGCTGGGAGGTATCCATTCAGGGGCGTAAGGTGTATCTGGTGCCTGCGGCCGTGAATAAACAGGCAGCTGTGGAGCATATCCGTAACCTCACGGATGGGGGGCCTATTGTAGCGTCCGGCGATTCTTTGCTGGACCGTTGTCTGCTGGACTATGCCGACTATGCAATTGCTCCACGTCATGGCGAGCTGTACCGGGAACAGCTGCGGGATGAGCTGGAGGTCAATTACCGTTTTACGGATGTGTCTGGTGTATACGCTGCGGACGAGATTATGGCCTATGTCCATGAAATACAGTCCATTTCAAGACAGAAAGGGGGCAAGGCTCTGTGAAGAAGCTCAAGGTGTATTTTAACCGCTGGTTTTCGGTGGCGTATCATTATATGAATGCGATTCGTAACAATGAGGACGGTATTCCGTTCGAAATCTATGCGACGCACTCGGACCCGCAGCATATGGCATTACAGGCCAGTGATGTGGCTGAGGTGGAGCCGCGCATAAGTGGCGTGGAGTATGCACGTTATTGTGCGGATTTTTGCCAGCGTCACGGAATTGATGTATTTATTCCACGGTGGAATATGCTCGATATTAGCAAGAATCTTCATCTGTTCGACGAAATTGGGACGAAGGTTATCGTATGCCGGGATACCGAGCTACTGGAGCAGTTGATGGAAAAGGATCTGTTTTATGAATCCATTCGCCAAAAGGATATTGTCACGATTCCCGATTATGCCATTGCCAGCAATGCGGAGCAGTTTAAACACGCTTATGAAACGTTAACGGCACGCGGGCATAAGGTATGCTTCAAGCCATGTAATACAGAGGGCGGAATGGGCTTTCGCATCATCGACAACGAACGTAATCCGCTGGAGGAGCTGTTCGGCCATACGCTGAACCATATCTCGTTCGAGGAGGCATATCGTGTATTGTCATCCACAGAGTCGTTCCCCAACCTGATGGTGATGGAGCTGCTGGAGGGCTATGAATACAGTATTGATTGCCTGGCTGATCGAAACGGAAAGTTGCTGGCAGCAGTTCCGCGCAGGAAGGCGGGAGGGCGATTACGGTTGCTGGAGCACCATACCGAGCTGCTGGATGTGGCGCATAAGGTCGCTGATGCATATCACATTCCGTACAATTATAACATTCAGGTAAAATATAACGGCGAGCGTCCCAAACTGCTGGAAATCAATCCGCGGATGTCTGGTGGACTACATGTGTCATGCTTGTCCGGCATCAATTTTCCTTATTTGGCGGTTAAATCGGCTTTGGGTCACGAGGTGGGTCCGCTTTATCCGCAATACGACATTTTAGCCAGTCACATCGAGCAGCCAATCACCATACGTAAATCCTTACATTGACACATGTAGAGTGTATTTTCTACAATATGGTAAGGGTTTACGTCAGGAGGTACAAGCTATGACGTCAAAAATGTGGGGAACCACGATTGCCGTGGCCAGCTATCTGATTGCGCTTTTGCTAAGTTTTTGGTTACCGTTGTTTGTGTGTTTGGCGATTCCGGTCATTTGCTTAGGGGGATACAACGTCGTTATGGCTATCCGTCATCCCCGACCCAATCTGACGGGTTCTGTTATACCGGTAGAGCAGGCACAAGCTGTTGAGACAAAAAAGATTGAAAAGGAATCCTCGGCACCAACAGAGCCTGTAACTGAGAAACCACGCTTATCAGAACAGGTGAGCAGTGATTTTGCTCAGGTCATGGAGTATCTGGAGGTATTGGAGGATATGGTGATCTCCGAGGGGCAAAAGGATGCGCTCGATAACGAGATCGTCGAGAAGGCATTGGCTCTGTTCGCACGTTTACAGCGGGTGATTCCGCTTTTGCATGAATTAAATAGCAGCGAAGTAAACCACACCGTTCGGAGGCTGATTTTGAAGGACCTGAATGGACTGATTAATCCGTTTCTCCGGCTCAGCGGTGATGCCAAGCGAACCAACCGGAGAACGTTATTAAACGGCTTGCGGGATGTGGATAGCAAAATATCGGTGATTGTATCCACGGTGGAGCACAAGGATCTGCTTGAATTACAAAGCAAAGCCGAGCTGATTCACCAGCGGTACAGCAGTTCCGAATTGTAGGCTATTTGAATCAATTTCATAATCCCCTCAGTAGCTTTATCAAGAGTACATATAGATCAAAATGGTTTAGTTTGTCTATATGTAGTATACATTTCGTTGGCTTAATCATTTATGAAATGGATTCATTTTTATGAAAATTAAGAAACAGCAGCGTAGCTGCTCTACACAATAACTATTAGCCGTTGGTTAACAGTTATTGGTAGAATAGGAGGTAGCGTTATGGCGACCCCATGGGCTGAATTGAAAAAAGAAGACGAACAAAAGGTGACCGAGGAGGCTTCACAGCTCATTCAGAAGGTGTCACAGAGCGATGTCATGAGCCTGGATACCTTAATGGACGACATCGGGAAGCTGGGAGTTAAAACACAGGAGCGTGCGGGACAGACGCTTAAAATGCTGGATCGCCCGGTGAACGATCTTATGTCCGGCGACCGGGCCGAAGTATCGAACATGATCTTAAAGCTGCGGGATGAATGCGAAACGCTCCAACAGAGCAAAAATGTGAGCTTTTTCGGCAAGCTTCTACGGAAAAGCCCGCTGAAGAACTACATTTACAAATATCAGTCGGTCAAAACAAACATCGAGCAAATCATTACAGCCTTGAGAGATGGTAAGGACAATCTGGAAGAAAATATCGTCAGCATGAGGCAGTTGAAGAAGGCTTCCATTGAGGAAATCTACAATTTGCAGACGAAAATCGCCTTTGGCAATCGGTTGAAGGAGCTGTTCGAGACTGAGATTGCCAAGCCGGAGAATGAAACGCGGAAGCCTCATCTGGAACGGGGACTGCGCAAGGTGGTTACTCGTACGCAGTCGATGACCGAAATGATTTTGCTCTACAATCAAGCGATTGCGGCAACGGATATTATTAATGATAATAATGATAAACTGATTGATTCCGTAAATAATGCCATTGATAAAACGTCGAATTTGATCACTGTATCGGCTATGATTGCGATGGCACTGGCGGATCAGGACAAAATCATTTCAGCCGTGGATGCCACGAATCGTACGATTGAGAATCAATTCAAGGAAAATGCCAAGCTTCTCAAAACGACGACGGAGAGAACGACAGATTTACTTAGCAAGCCTTCTATGTCACTGGAAGCTGTGAATCAGGCGATTGGGGATTTGGTATCTGCTTTGGATCTGTCCGAAAAATCCAACCGTCAAATTATTGAAAGCTGCCATGATTATACGAGCAAAATGACGGCAATCAACGCCAACCTCAGCCAACGTCTGGGTATAGAGGGGAAGGAACAGCCGAAGAGTTTGAAGGATAAAGATTCTTCCGAAGGACTAAGCTCGTTTCTGAACTGATTTTACAAATGTGAAATAATGGACCTAACCTATTGAAAAGACGCCAGGGCGATCCTGAAAGGCGTCTTTTTTGGTTTGGGGGCAGCTAATAAAGGACATGATAATCATACATAGCAATCTCGTGCATAAACTCTTAAAAAGTGAAATGACAAAGGAGAGAACGAGCGTATGATGTCCTTTATTTTGGGGTGTGTGATTGTCTATCTGCTTGTAGCTGCCAGTAGTGAAAAAGCAGATTCTATCGTGGAATTAAATGATGCTGTGAAATAAATTTTTTTATTGAAAATCATGCATTTTCTGATAGGATAGAGTTAAATATTGGAATCCCAAAGGAGAATGCATGCTGGAATTTTCATTTGAAATCATCGACGAATCGAAAATCAACATTGTGTATCAGTATGGGAGCAGCAGCTTTAATTTCAATTTGTTTTTTAATTACGGTGTATGGACGCTGCATCCTTTTGACGGAATTCTGTTGCAAAACAAGGAAATGTGCCGTCTGATCGTGGCAGACCTGTTTAAGAACAAAGATTTTCATGTCATGCTGGTACGGGAAAATATTTTGTTGTCAGCCTTGCGTACCTCTATTGATCTCAATCCAGAAACCCGGGGAGAGCGATACCAAGAGCAGGAGCCAGATGAACTGTCTGAATTTGCTGGGGCACACAGCTTTGAAGATGTGCTGCATATGGAGCAGGATTCCATCCGCCAGCGTATCGAATTTTTCCAGAACATCATTCAAAAAATGTATATGGAAGGATTCGGCCCGGAAGACAGCGACTTTAACAAGGTACAAGCTATGATCCGAATTTACAAAGATGCGCATGACCAACTCGGAGATTTGAGCGACTTTCCCCTGAGAGGCGACGAACGCCGCAGATGGTAAATTAGACGGACTAAGGCTTGTAAGGTGAAAATCCTGCAGAGCTCATTTTGAAAAATAGATATTAAAAAGAGAGAGTCCCACGATTAAATGAACTGTGACCCTATTTGTGGACACATAAAAGAAAAGAGTTAGATTATGCTGTTAATAGATGGTTCCTGTATTCATCAGGAGTCATCTTTTTTAATGTCCATTGATACCGATCGGTGTTGTAGTAATCCATGTATTCATTAATACGTGACCGTAATTCC
>NZ_JTHP01000023.1 GCF_000943545.1 Paenibacillus terrae | reverse complement strand
TTTCCTAGCAACAAATGAAGAGTGTAACGGTTTGCCTCAGCCCACATGGTAAATTTAGCAACCTCTTTTTCTCCCACTTCACCTAAATTTTCAAACCAGCTTAGATCAGCGTAATTAGCAATAAGATCTAATGCTTTTTGGTACTTACCCTGATTTTCCAGAGATACAGATGGCATAAGAGAACTATAACCGTAATAAACAACTAAATGACGTTCCGTTTGTAAAGGCTCATATTTTTTTGATTTTAATCTTTTATGTAAATCCAAGCGATACAAAGTTTCCGACAAATTACAGAGTTCCTCTGAAAAAAACTCGACTTCTTTCCACATCCCTAAATTAAAGTACACATTAATCATTTGTAACAAACCATCCAATTGGTAATTCTCAGGAACACGATTCCTATAAGGCTCAAAACGAATAACCGCTTTCAAATTCGCATCGTTATCCTTCCCAAGAGCCGTCCTGAAAAGCCGATACTGACTGATCGCCAGATTTTCATCATGCTGGTGCCTCTCATTCTCCGCTACACACTCGTAGAACGGAACAGCTCCTTGTGGGTTTCCACCAGCATAAATTTCTTCTGCGATCTCAAATACAAGTGGAAGCTTGTCCAAGTCGTCCATCATACGGGAAAGCACTTGATTGATCTCCTTCTGTTTCCCAAGCTCCGCACATCGAAGCATGAATGGTTTCACCCGACTTCGGTGTGGTTTTCCAGATATGAAACACTCGTCTACATACAAATCGTAGAAACAGCCTTCAGGCTTTCCCAAGGTCTGGTTAATTCTATCCAAGTGAGTCATACCTAGAGGCCGCATAAGATAATTATTCAGCACCATGCTAAGATGGGACTCGAAAATGCCTGATGCTTTGGAAAATCCGCGTAAAGTATAGCCTGCTTCCTGAATGCATTTTTTTATTTCTGAGCGAATATCTATACCATTTTTCACCTGCTCTCCTCCTCACACTGAGATATACAGAGCTGTCTATATCATCCTGTTTTTCACATAATAACTTGATTGTAAGCCCCCAATGAACATGCTGTCAATTATACCCAAGGTTATTATTTGCAAAATATGCTGATTTTTAAAATTAAGAAAAACCGTTAATATATGATATGTATCCAAGCTAATCCAACTGCGTCAAATGAAACAATTGCCTCCATCTTCTTTCTAGATTCAATCAATAAATTGAGAATAGATAAATAAATATGAATAATTTTTACATGGATATATTTACAATAACCATATTTTAAAATAATATATTATCTGTAGATAAAGAATGAGCAAAAGGAGAGTAAAAATGAATCCAATCAAAAATAAGTTATTTAAAACTATACTAACTGTCGCAATTGGTTTCTCTACTTTAGCTCCTACATACGCTTTCGCCTCAGAAAAAGAAGAGATTCCGCAATCCAAAGTCACTAGCACTGTACCCTTGACTAATGTAATTGACAACAACCCTCAATCTACTCAAGGAACTATAGAAACACAGGGCCTAAAGAAGGATGCCCTTGTTTTTGCACTTAGACATGGAGGTAAAGCCCTCGATGATCTTTTGGACTTTTTAGGCGTAAGCTCAAAAGAAGCCAAATATGTCCTTCAACATGCTGATAAAATTGCAGACTTTTTGGAGTCTACGACTAATCAACTTGAACAAAGGCTACTCGATTTTTTAATCTTCCAGTGTGGAATTCCTCAAGGGTTTGCCAGAGTTATAACTTACGCAATTTCTGGTTTTGTTCTGTAATCTAAGTTAAAATAATGATGTTCATTCTTTATCTACGGCTCAAATCTATTAAAGAATAGGTGATATCTCCTGAATAATACAGATGAGATGATTCAATTATTGAAATACCAAATAAAATTAATGAAAATGTTTATTGATGGGGATACATATCCCTATTTTATGTATTTACTTGATCATGATATTCATGAAGAACAATCTAGCATAATAAATGACATTCTAATTATTTTCAATCATAGAATGAAGTCAGATTTAAGAGAATATATTAATGAAAACAGCGAGATGATCAATAAATTAACGAGCAAGCTCAAACATTTTAATATCTCTGAAGAAAGTTTATTTTCAGAAAATCCACCCACTTTTAACGAATTCAAGGAATATACAGATCAAATTATGCCTGAACATGTTAATGCAAAGTACCTGCTAATCAGTCTTGAAAGACAATCCATGTTTAAAGACCTATCGACATTCTTACTTACTGATGCAGAAGATCATTTATCCACTAATTAGCAAAAGGATCTGCCATTATTTAGCGGGCAGATCCTTTTTATTGAATTATAATAGCCACAGACACATAGCTTGTCGCCTTTTTCAGCTCATACACGAATATGCCCCAGCTTGTCCGGATTGATCATCAAGTAAAAATCCTGAATATGCTCCCCGTCCGGTGCCAGACTGATGCATAAGACCTCCCTCACTGTACCTTCTTTCAAGAATACGAGCTGTACCTCACCATTGATGACGGTGCGGACCAGCTCTCTCTCCCGTAATACGGTTAATACACGACGAGAGGTTAACAGAGCGAGGACGCCCTTGCGCACGACCATCGGTCGCATCACCGTATGCACGTTGCCTCCGCCATCTGCCACAAATGCGGGCTGTTCAGCCAGTAGCTCCAGCATAGCGCTAACATCGTAGGCGAGAAAGGCGGCTGTAAAACGTTCCAGCACCTTTATTCTGGAAGGGTTCATCGTACTGCTGCTAACCGAATCGGCATGGGCAGATTCCTCGGAAGCGAGAATACGGCGGGAGCGACTGAACAGTTGACGACAATTACTCTCTGTCTTTCCCAGTAATTCCGCGATCTCTTTATAGTCATATTGAAAAGCTTCCCTGAGCACAAAAACAGCCCGTTCCATCGGCTTGAGCTGCTCCAGCAGAACCAGAAAAGCGTAAGATATCATATCTTTACGCTCCAACCAATCCGCTGGAAGATCTGCGCTCTCACCAAGCGGCTCCGGCAGCCACTGTCCAACATACGTCTCCCTTTGCTTACGGGCAGAGTTCAGAAGATTCAGACACCGATTCATCGTCATTTTGGCTACATAGGCTTTGGGATTCTGTAAGTCATACAAGGGCTTTTTCTTCAACTCGACAAAGCAGTCTTGAACTACATCCTCGGCATCCGTCACTGTCCCAAGCATTCGATAAGCAATGGCAAAAGAATATTTACGATATCTTTGATATAGCTCCTCCAGACTTAAATCTGCCGATTCTTGTTCAATTCCGTGTTCTTTGCCAGTCAAAGTATGGCCCCCTGTTCGATTAAAGACTACCCGGATACATTCCCGTTGCAATAGCAATCCGGTTCCAACTGTTAATGACGTTAACAGCCATGATTAAGTCCATATATTCTTCCTCGGTAAAATGTTCTCTGACCCGATTATACAAATCCGCAGGTACCCCTTGTTCAGAAATGCGGGCAACCGCTTCAGCTAATTCAAGCATAGCACGTTCTTTTTCCGTGAACAAAGGAACTTCCCGCCATAGGGCCAACTGCAAAATGTGATCACCATAGTCCCCCAGTTTCAGTAGATCCTTGGCATGCATGTCCAAACAATAAGAACACCCGTTAATCTGGGATACTCTGATTTTCAGCAGCTCGTACAGCACCTTGTCTGTAAAACGTCCGGAAATATATTTTTCCATCTCCATCATTACCTTAAACGTACTTGGACTCACTGCTCTGTAATTCAATCTTAAACTCACGACACATCGCCTCCATCATTGGTTTACACTTAGAAGACAAATGAACCTGTGGATTTGTGACAGAAGTATAATTGAAAGAATCTGGAATTGCCCTCAATTGACATAGCATGTATTATAGATAAATGATTTTATGTAAAGAAGGTGAGCACTCACATGAGCGGAAAAGGTTTTATTAAGGAGTTTAAGGAATTTGCTGTACGAGGAAACGTGATTGATCTCGCGGTCGGTGTTATCATCGGTGGAGCTTTTGGCAAGATTGTCACTTCTGTAGTGAATGATATTATTATGCCTCCGATTGGTAAGCTTCTGGGCGGAGTGGATTTTGCCAATTTATATTATGCAGTCGGTGCTACCGAGCCTTATAACACAGACGGCACTCGCATGACTCTGGGACAGGCCAAGGAAGCAGGAATTGCGGTTATGGCATTCGGGCAATTTTTTAACGTTCTGCTCGACTTTATGATCGTGGCCTTCTGCGTGTTCCTGCTGGTCAAAGGGATCAACATGCTGAAGCGTAAAGAGGAAGAAAAACCTCCTCAAGAAAAAACGACCAAGGAGTGCCCACACTGCCTGTCGGAAATTCCCAAGGCTGCAACCCGCTGCGCACATTGCACCTCCAAGCTGGAAGGTTACGTAGAAGCACACTAACTGGTTTCAGCCGGGAAACGTCGGTCAAGAACCTCTCATATAACTACAAAAGTGGCTTAGACGATGAAACGTCTAAGCCACTTTGATTATAGTATTGAAGGCTTGATCAGCTAAAATTGGTGATAATGCCACGGGGCCTGACGGGCAAGCCTTCTGCGTATAGATGGGAGACGTCACCAAACCCGATGCAACGGGGAGTCGCCCACTCCTTGGAACGCTCATCAAACAAGATCGTGGTTACGGAACTAGGCGGCATCCAGAAACCGGACCAGACCAGGGCCAGTGGCAGCTCCAACAGATGGGCAAGCCAAGTCAGTCCGAAGCCGCCATGGCAAAATACGGCCACCCGGTCTTCGGTATGCTTCAGAATCCGATATTTTCCCCCAACCCGCTCAAAGCCTTGGCGATTCAAGAATTCATCGGAATGAAGCTTTAGCTGCTCGAACGTTTCAGGACTTTGCGTTCCCTGATAATAGGAAATCTCCTTCCAGGAGTCATGAGTCGGCAGAGGCACCTCAGAGCGGATCACTTCACCGGGTAAATCCCAATGAGAGAGACGACCGTAGGGAGTTTCCTCCAGCTTCAAGCCTAGCTCCTGCGTCCAGTGCTCCACTTCATGAGTCATACCGAGAGAATCGGCGGTGTATCGCATCGTATCCAGCGCACGCCCCATAGGAGAAGCATAAATACGGTCCAGTCCATGACTGGAAAGCCGTTTGGCCAGTGCCTGAGCCTCTAAGTGCCCTTCCGGAGTTATGGTATTGTTCGGATAATCGGGATCTGCGTGCCGAATGATATACAATCTCATATTTCTTTTCTCCGTTCCTATGAAATGACAACAGGACAGCTTGATCTCATCCTATCCGTTAGCCCTCCTGATCTCTTAATGCTTATTCAGCAAGGTTTCCAGAATCGCACGTAAATCCCGGTCTTCCTGATAGACTTCCTCACCCGTATCCAGCTCAATAACCCGGATATATGTATAATTCGCTCTGGCATCGACTGGCTTGAAAATCAGTTCCTCCGGGTTGTCCGGACGGACATCATAACCCATATTTTTGAACATATCCGTGATTTGCTCGATACCCGGCTTGCCCCCGCTTTCCAGCATAATCAGCCCGCGCAGCTCCTTGGGTTCTTCCGGATGCATGACCCGAAAATGTACGATACATTCCATGTAAAATCGCTCCTTTCGATCGTATACCTATTTTATGGCGTAAATCTCCATGTTCCCAGCATACCCCAAACCCTACTCCACATTCCATAGCCGCCTTCATATCGTCAGGACGGAAAACACGTTATACTGTGAAATAGACCTTTTTACATCTGCTTATAATGAGGAGGAACCACGATGACTAGCGAGCTTCTGGACATCTATGACGATGAAGATAAGCCCCTTGGCACAGCTTCCCGCCAAGACGCACACGCCAAGGGATACTGGCACCATACCTTTCACTGCTGGCTGGCACGAGACACCTCAACAGGCCGCCGCTTGCTCTTTCAACAGCGCCAGGATACGAAGGACACCTTCCCCGGCTATTACGACATTACGGCAGCAGGCCATTTAACGGCAGGTGAAAATATATCTCAGGCAGCGCGTGAGCTGGAGGAAGAACTGGGCATTCACGTTCCCTTTACCTCATTGACACCGCTGATGACCGTTCGTTATGAGAGCAAAGGAACCGCACAGGGCATATCTTTTTGGGACCGCGAGATCAGTTCGGTGTTTGGATTGCTGTCGAACCAGCCATTGGAGCACTATCGTCTCCAGCAAGAAGAAGTGGCCGGGCTGTACGAAGCAGACCTCGAACAAGCACTGGCCCTCTTTGAAGGACGTATTCCTTTTCTCGAAGCCAATGGCATATCCTCGGGGCCGAACCCCGAACAATATCGCCGCCTGATTACATCGGATCAATTCGTTCCTCATAAGGCCGGATACATTACATCTATATGCCGGGCTCTGATGGAACTTCCTGCTCTATAATTCTTATTTTATTCTCCAGCCGACATATATTTACCGATAATGCCCTCATACCGCCAGCCATACCGGGTCGACAGCTCGCTGCCCATGTCATGCTCCAGCTCATACAGAATCAGATCCTGGGCAAAATGATTCAGCAGCAGTCCTGTCATCACCGGATGCTCGGTAATGAGCGCCTGTGTCGGGCAATTCTCTCCCCGCATGCCCAGCATGCACCAGCGCCGATCAATGACAAAAGAAAATTTGCGTCCCGACGGCTCCTGTCCGTTGTTGCCAGACGCACGCGGCAGCCAAGGTCCAAGCACACTTTCGCCATTATCGCAGGACCATAGCAGCCGTACACCCCGTTTTTCGGCTTTTTCCAGCTCTGTCCGCAGCAGTTCAGCTTCCTCACGCCACAAATCCAGCACAATCTCATGCTCCGCCCGTTCCAGCTCACGTGTCAGGCTTTCCAGTACATTCCGGTCACCTTCCGCATTATAAAAGGTCGGCTTGGCCGGCTCTGCTCTCGGCATTTCCTTCTCGACCGCACGCAGGGACTCCTGCAACTGCCCTTCAATCATCCGGGTCAGCTCACCCGATGGCAGCATGCTGTAACGCACAGGTTCTCCCGCACTCGCCCTGAGATACCCTTGCCCGGCCAGACGCTGCAAAGCCGCGTATACGTTGGAGCGTGATGCACCCAGACGCTTGGCGACTTCATAGCCGGATGACGCATTTTGCCTCGATAGCTCGACCATAACCTTGGCTTCCATTTCCGTAAATCCCAGATTACGCAGATGATGCAGCAAACGCTCCATATGTTTTGTTCCCCCTATGCTGCCCGGCGTTCTGTCCATGTCCTGCGGCAGCCTGTTCGGCTGCGTCAAATCTGTTCAGCTCCGCAACGCGGGCACCACTTGGAGCCTTTGGGCAGCTCGGCTGTGCAAATTTGGCATTTCACATTCTCGCGTACCTGTGCAGCCGGAGTTGCCGGCTTCTCTGCCTCGGAGTTGTTGGCCTTCCAGTATCGAATGCGCTCGTCCAGCTCCTCCTGGCGCTCCCGTTCACGTTCCAGCTCCTCCAGACGGCGATGCTCTTGCTCCAGCTCTTCCTGACGACGACGCTCCCACTCTTCATCGAAGGCCGCTTTTTCTTCCGGTGTAAAATCGGACACCGTATAGTTGCGCTCCAAGCTGGATGGTTCGTGCATTTCATGCAGCTTATGCTGCTCCAGTTCATGCCGATCATACGGCTCATGTTCTTCGTAATTATTGTGGGCAGGCTCAGCACTCTTGGCTGGCTCTTCGTGCTTGCGCAGATCAAACGAATATACGCCCGTTGGCGCCTCTTCACGCACAGCAGCTACTTGCTTGGAAGCAACCTGTCCCTCATTCAGCTTGCGCCCACATTTCGGGCAAAAGTTCGCATCCAGCGGCACAACAGCTCCACAGGTGCATAAATGAGCGTTTTTCAGCTCTGCAATTCTGCCGCGCAGCTCGTCAATTTCATCCTGAAGCTCATCACATGCGGTAGATAGCTGTGTCATTTCCTTTTCTGCCACCGACATATCGGATGCCCGGTAGCCTTCATAAAAAATTTGACCCATTCGTAAAAAATGAACATCCATTTCCTGCTGAATCGCTGTAATCTGTGAGTTTATTTTACTAATCTCGACAGCATGCTGTGCCTTTTCTGTAGCGCGATTCGCGCCTTCCTTTATACGTTGAATCAGCTTCATATTGATTTCCTCCCTATATCCAGCCGGATTTCCCCGTACCGTGCATATATCCCAAGTTTTTTTCTGTTGGCAAACCTCGAACTCCTGTATAATGGAATGCGGTCATATCGCCTTTTGAAAGGATGTAAGCATTTCAGCATATATTTCAGTCCATCGTCTTGTTCTCAAGAGCAGCTTATGCTGACTAGAACTCTATCATACCAAAAACTACCCCCATTTGTGAAAATGGAAGATTTTATAGACGAAAGGGGTTTCAGGATCATGGACCCAAATCCTGCTTTTTACTCCCGTCCTATCGGGGTTCCTTATTCAACGTCAAGCCCGCAGGCACGCCGTGCTTCTATGGATACCAGCACAACGCTAGTATCTGACAGTGACCGCGACTCGGCTTATTTTCGCGCTTTGGAGAACGCGGGTATTCACTTGAATCGCCCGCAAATCCAGGCGGTCCGCCATGGTAAAGGCCCCCTACTGACACTAGCCGGGGCAGGCTGCGGCAAAACCACGGTGTTGGCCGCCCGTGCGGGCTACCTGATGGCGCTGCGGGATGTTCCTGCTTCGTCTATCCTGCTCGTGACCTTCACCAGCAAGGCGGCTGCCGAAATGAAGCTGCGCATCGCAGGACTGCCCGGTGTGCGCCCGGCAGCCGCGCGTGCCGTCCAAGCGCGTACCTTCCACTCGTTCGCTTTGGCGATGCTGCGGCATCGCGGCGTGCAGGATGAAGTATTTGGCGAAACGCAGGCCCAGCACACCGTTATGAAAATGATGCTGCGCCAGCTCGGGCTTAGCGAGGCGTTCCAGCCTGAAAGCCTGCTGTCCGCCCTCTCCGCCTGGAAGGCGGAAGGTCGCAGCGCGGACGAGTTGCCGGAAACCGTACGCGAGGAATCGGATGCCAAGCGTGCCATGCTCGCTTATGAAGCGTGGAAACAGGAACGTAATAAAATGGATTTTGACGATATTCTGCTGCGTGCTTCTGTTCTGCTGCGTGACCCGGATGTGCTTCAACCGCTTCAGCGGCGTTTTTCCCACATCATGGTCGATGAGTTTCAGGATACGAATGCCCTGCAATATGAAATGGTGCAGCGATTGGCTGCCCGTCACCGCAATTTGATGGTCGTCGGTGATGATGACCAGACGATCTACACCTTTAACGGGGCGCGTCAGGAATCCATTCTGGAGTTTGACAAGGTTTACAAGGATGCAAAGGTCATTACCCTTGATATTAATTACCGCAGCGATGCGCGGATTTTGGGGCTGGGCTCCAACATTGTCGCCAAAAACGTCCACCGACGCTCCAAGCGCCTGTCGGCTGCCGGACGTGAGGGCCTGCCTCCACAGTTTGCCACGCCTTCCGGGCCGGAGGAAGAAGCAGCGCATATTGTTACACATCTGCTCGGACAGGTAGAGGAAGGTCGGCTTCGCTACCGGGATATCGCTATTCTGCACCGGACAGCCAGCGGAAGCCGTTCTATTTTTGAGCAATTAATCATGCGGGATGTACCGTTTATTCAGTACGGAGCCGGAGCGGTATTTTATGACCAATCCCTGATTCGTCCCTTGATGGATCACCTGCGTCTGTCGCTGAACCCCCGGCGGATGGAATCCATTCCGAGTACCCTTGGGCCGCTGTATGTCTCCCGTGAAGCAGGGATGGAATGGATTATGCGCGAGGAAAAGCTGCAGGCTAAAAAATATCCGTTAATCCATCTCAGCCGCTGGGATCGGCTGCGCGACTTTCAGCGTGAACAGGTGAAGGAGCGTATTCGGCTGATTCGTAGCCTCACCACGATGAAGCCGACCTATGCCATTCAGGAAATGCGGCGCGTTTTCTACGATAAATATTTGGAAAGCGGCGATACGGGCGCGTGGACTCATTATAAGGAAACAATGCAGGAAAGTCTGGAGGAGCTGGAAACGGCGGCGAAGCGGTTTGACACAGTGGAGGCGTTCGTCAGCTTTGCGGACGAGCTTTCCGAGCGCCACCGTCAGATGGAATCGCTGCGCAGAGAGGAAGACAGCGATGCTGTCCGCCTTATGACGATCCACCGGGCCAAGGGACTGGAGTTCCCTTGCGTCTACTGGATCGGCGCCAGCGAAGGCATCCTGCCGCACAGCTCCGCGTTGCACAGCGAGCTGCCAGAGGATCGGCGGGCAGGCGCAGCCCCCGCAGCGGTCGTAGATAACGACGCGGCGCTGGAGGAAGAGCGACGCCTCGCCTACGTGGCCGTCACCCGGGCGAAGGAGCTGCTGTACATCACCTCCCCCGCCTCCAACCACGGCAAGCCTGCCGCCGTGTCGCGTTTCCTGCTGGAAGCCTACGGGGTCACACCCCCTGAGGCTTCCAAGCCGGAAACGCGGCGCACCAGCTTCGGCCAGCCGAAGGGTGCGCCCGGGCACGGTAGCCGCCCCAGCAGCGGAACGAACGCGTCCGGCACGGCTACCCGCGTGAGCAGCAGGCCCGGACCAGGCAGCGGGTCAGCGCGGACGGCCTCGTCGGTGGCAAGTACACGGGAGGAGCCACGCATCAGCGTGCCCGTGTGGAAATGCACCGACGACGCCTGCAAGGCGTGGATGCGGCGCGATACGACAGGCGCCCGCCGAACGGCTTCGGCTGGAGCAGGCACGCCGCCAGTGTGCCCGCTTTGCTCTTCCCCGATGACGGAGGGGACACGCAGCATCCCGGCCAGATAGGCATAAACTAAATCATTCTTCCCCTGAAAATGTATAAAAGCACCATCAAAACCACTAGCTACATGGTTATGATGGTGCTTTTTGTTCATTATATATCTGTCATTTTCTATTTATACCATCTCCATAAGTACTTTAAGAGAGTGGAAATTGAAATACGCTTTTGAAATAATCCGAACATTTCATCCCCATTATGTTACGGTGAAAAGACAACAACAGCGAACCTTCATGTTTTAGTCTTCTACAAAACGGATATAAGGACGTTGAAAATACCTTTGGTCAGACACGAAATAATATTCTTTCCCCACAACAAGAGGAGGGATAACGGATTTTGAAGAGATATATAATTTTTTAATCTCACCTCCGTTAGCGGGATCACTCTGTATTACTAAGTAATCATCATGAACTTCAACTAATTTAGCCATTTCACTTGGATGAGATCCTGAATAATAATAAATCCAGCCCAATATTAGTAAAATAAATACAATTCTTAAAGTTACTTTAATTATTTTATTTTTTTGACCAAAAATATTATCACCTCCAATAATTGATCATTATACTATATATATGATAATATTGGGAATATATTTACATGATAATTCCATTTTGGAGGTATAAAATGAAAAATAAGACAGGTTTATTCTCGCTTGTGGTAGTTGGACTCCTTGCATTATCTCAAGGCTCAGTTAGCGTGGCTAGTGCGGCAGAAATGGAGGCAATGGACTATACTCCACTGAAAATTGACAGCAATCTAACGGTTAAAAAATTTTCTGATGGTCGTGTTGAGCCAATTGAGAATGCAAAATCTTTGACGGAGAAACAACAATACGAGATCTTAAGCGAAATGGGTTATAGCAAAAAAGAAAGTGATGAACTCTCTGAGGCAGAGAAAGTTTATCTCATTACTGAGGGTGGAGTGAAAGTTAATTTAGCCCAAAGTGAAATGGTTCACAAATATTTTGATCTTAGTGGTAAGGAGCATATAATCACACCAGAAAATGAAGCTGAAATTAACAAAATAAGAGAAGCTGATTTTGTAAAAATAAAAGGTGATAAGTTTAGCACATCTGCAATGGGATCTGTTAACGACGGTACTTTTTCAGGCACTTCTTCCATTCAATATTTGGGGAAAACAGCAAATGGTAATGAGTTCAAATATTCATACAGAACACAATTTAGCTGGAGTAATATCCCTTGGTTTACTTTAACAGATAAGGTCGCGCATGCCTTCCAATCCCATACTACTGCTCTTGGGTCAAAAGCCGATTTCTTTTATCGTTCAGCAAATGGAAACTGGCATGATGGTGAATTTAGTAATATTGACCAATCACAAACTTTGGGAACTATTGGGTCAGTCCGCTTAATACCCATCAAAGAACAATATGGAACTTTATATACTGAAGTAAGAATACCAAAAGCACATGGTGGTTATACAGGTAGCTTCTCCAATGCTTATGCTCATTCATTTACTGAATTTCCATTCAGTCTATCTTTAGGTTCAGTGAGTATTACTCCGACTGGAGCAGGAGATTATTACAGTTGGAGAAGCAATTTCACAATTGGTCAATGGGACTAGTAATATTTTTGACTGGAAAATGACCGCTTTATGGCCCGCCACTGGACTTTTGCTGTAGTAAATTTGTATCATGGAAAATCGAATAAGGAACAGCGCCACAGCTTTCGGGCTTAGGTGATCAGGTCGGCCAATGTGCTGGCCTTTTTTATATAATCCTTGCAGAATCTTTGGAACTCTTGCAGTTCTTGCTCCATATGAAAAAACAAGTAGAAGGATATAAAATTCACTTCGTCGAAGTATGCTGTCATGGGGAGGTGTTGATTCATTGGGTTTCTGGCAATTGATAATCGCGTGGATATGTACTGTTTGTTTGGTAATCATTTTTAAAGATAGGGTTAGCAAGTGGCTGCTCTATCCTTTGTCGCTTATTTGCATATTGGGTACATTGTGTTATTGGGTTTATAATCAATAAATTGGGCAAATAGAGGAAATCGGGAGCATCTAAAAAACCAAGTAGCGTGATAAGTCTTGAAATTTTGACTCCAATCATGCAATCTCGTTAAGACGATCCTGTCATTCCTCTATACATCGCTCAATTGCTCTTATTATGATCTTCTACTTCCCAGTATTACTTTCCTTCCAAATAAGAAACAGGCTCTTTAACCTCTACCTTGGTGCCGCCAAATTCATCTTTAATGTATTTTTGGGTATCCTCGCTATGATACAGATCTGCCAACTTTTGAAGTCCTTTGTCATTTTGCTTATCGGATGAGGTAACCAGGACATTGATATTATTTTTAGTCGCCTGACTAATCTCTTCGTGGAACAAAGAATCCTTAAGTACATTCAGGCCACCTTCCAAAGCAATCGTGTTCCCGATCAGCACCAAGCCTACATCCTGAATCACACGAGGACCTGTTTTATCGTCGATCAGCTCGAATTTCAGGTTTTTAGGGTTGCTGGTGATATCATTGACCGTGCCTAAAGCATCATCAAAATCTGCTTTCAGCTTAATTAAGCCGGACGCCTCCAACAGCTTCAAGCCTCTTGCCGTATTGGCCGGATTATCTGCCAAAGCCACCAAAGCCCCGTCCGTCACTTCATCAATGCTTTTGAATTTTTGTGAGTAGATGCCCATCGGCTCCAGATAGGTTGTGGCAATAGCCTTCAAATCCGCCTTACTTTCCTTGTTGTAGGTAACGAGATACGCCCACGACTGGAATGCATTTACATCTACTTCGCCTTCCTTGGTGGCATTGTTCGTTTCGATCCCGCCGTTAATTTCCTTCACTTGAATATCCAGCTTGGCATCCTTGGCTGCTTGAGATTGGGCAATATGCTTCCAGATCTGTGCGTCCGAGCCCATGGAACCGATGACTATTTTCTGTGTTTCCGAACCGGAAGTGGAGCTGGCACCACTACTGTCAGAGCTTTTATTGCCACATCCTGCAGCTACTAATAATAAACTGATTCCTAATAATAAAACGAATGATTTCCTCATCTCTACTTCCCCCCAGATCTTGCTAGTGCATCGTCATTCCGCCTGTAACATTAATCGCTTGTCCTGTCATATATGCGGAGAGCGGACTTGCCAAAAACAGTACCACATTAGCGACATCCTCCACCTCAGCCGTTCTTCCCAGAGGTACCTGAGAACAATCTTCCTCATATATTTCTTGAGCAGTCATTCCACGAATGACGCCCCCCTCAATCCGTTCCCGATGCTTCATCGGCGTTTCTACAATGCCGGGGCACACCGCATTAACCAAAATATTTTGGGGCGCAAGCTCAATCGCCATAACCTTGGTTAATCCGAGAACCGCATGTTTGGAGGCGCAATATCCCCCCATCGCCCGATATCCATTTTTTCCAGCCTGCGAAGCGATTTGAATAATTCGTCCCGGCTTATGAGCGTTCACCATTTCTTTGGCAAAACGTTTGGACGCTACATACAATCCAGTTGAATTTATAGAAAATACCTTCTCCCAGTCTGCTAACTCGCTATCAATGACATAGTCCATCGTGGAAGTGCCCGCACAGTTTACCAATATATCAGGGACTCCCGTTTCGCTGAACAGTACATTGCACCATCTCTCAATATCGTCCGGCTTGGAAATGTCCAAATGAGTTTCAACCAACTGCGGATTGACCACTCGATACGGCTCTTCATAAGAAATATCAGCAGAAATCACTTTAGCCCCGCTTTTCATGAAAAGCTCCACAATTCCCTTGCCTATACCTGACTTGCCGCCTGTCACTACCGCTGTCTGATTAGATAAGTCGATCGAAATCATAGATTTTAAAAAACTCTTTCGAAAGGATCTCGGCTAATGCCAGCTTCCAATACAATTTTCACATATTCCTGCGCCGAGAAAAGAGAGTGGTCCTTGTAGTTCCCACATTCTAAAGGCGTGACAGCCGGAACCTCCGTCGTTTCCAGAATTCTTTTCAAGGTTTTTTCCAAAGCGACTGCAATTTCCTCAGGCTCATGTTCGTTCCAAAGAATCAAATAGAACCCGGTTCTGCATCCCATCGGAGAAATATCGATAATCCCTTTAATTTCATCTCTCAAATACGTCGCCAACAAGTGCTCCAGCGTATGTACAGCGGCTGTTGGAATTGCATCTTCATTTGGCTGTAAAAATCTCAAGTCATACTTTTGAACTGTGCTTCCTTTTTCGTCATGCTCTACTCCGGCTGCTCTTACATAAGGGGCTTTTACAATCGTGTGATCTAATTGAAAGCTTTCTACTTTTGCCATTTGTCCCGACCTCTTTTTCTGTAATTTATATTGAATAGATGACTAACAGAGCTTCATGTAATTTTTTAAAAATGCTTCGAATCAACATTTCAGCAATTATACATCGGTTTACTCGGTTTTACAATATAAATTGTTATCCTTTTTTTCTTCCCTCCGCCTCTTCTCCTTTGCCTGTAGGTTTTGACATAGTGTACAATATATACGGTAGTGCATATTTACGAAATAGATCGAGGACATCGTAAGCCTCACTTAGGAGAATGGCCTGTGAATGAACCGGATTGGAAGCACTTGAATGCTGTCCCTTTGCCCTTACAGGAATTTCAGCTACAGCTGGAGCAGAACGGAGTTAACGCCAAGCAACTGGAGGAATGGAGAAAAATCCCAGTCCTTTATCAGTTGGCTCTGGAGGAATTAAAGAACAAAATCAAGCTGATTCAGACCGAATGGAAGCTGATGGACGGCTTTAGCCCGATTGAGCATATCAAGACCCGAATCAAAGAGCCTCACAGCATTGTGGAAAAGGTTCGACGCAAAGGGTATGAAGTCACCCTGGACAATATACTGCGTGAAATTCATGACATCGCGGGAATGCGAGTCGTGTGTGCTTTTGTCAAAGATATTTATCGCCTGATGGATCACCTGCGCACACGGGAAGACATCCGTATTCTGGAGGTCAAGGACTATATTGCCCAACCCAAGCCCAACGGCTATCAGAGCCTTCATGTGATTGTAGAAGTTCCGCTAATTCTGTTTGAAGGTACGCGCTGGATCAAGGTTGAAATTCAGCTCCGCACACTGGCTATGGATTTCTGGGCCAGCATGGAGCATATTTTGTACTATAAGTTCGATAAGAAAGTGCCTGAACATGTCGTTAACGGATTATCCGAGGCTGCGCGTGCAACCTATGAACTGGATCAGAAAATGCTAAAACTGCGCGGCGAAATCTTGTCGCTCAGCGAGGAACAGGAGCAAGAAGAATCCCCCGAGCAGCCAACTGCTGCGGAATCCTCTTCGAAGACACTCTCCCTCGCCACGGATCACACCGAATCCCGGCCGCATACCTGCTAGGCATTGGTGTACATGATCCTTGAACATTGGGCTGAGGCGTCAACAGCCTCGATTCAGCTCAGCATTGCTAATTATGCATTATGAGGATTTTACAAAATCCTGATTATTAAATAAAGAGCGCTCAAAACCACTTTTATCGTGGCTTGAGCGCTCTTTTGCTCTATATTTTTTTGTCTTGCTCTATTTCTTTTATTCAGAGCTTACTGCTTCTCACGAATCTCTGTGCTGATTTTCTCAACGATGTCCGCAATGCTGAGCGATCCCAGATCGCCTTCGCCCCGTTTACGGACCGCTACAGTACCGGTTGTTTTTTCATTTTCCCCGATGACGAACATATATGGAACCTTCTCCAATTGCGCTTCACGGATTTTATAACCAAGCTTCTCATTACGAGTATCCACTTCGACACGCAGACCCGCTTGCAGCAGCGCTTCCTGCACCTCATTGGCAGTCTCGATATAGTTCTCGGATACTGGCAGCAGCTTCGCATGAACAGGAGTCAGCCACAATGGGAATGCACCTGTAAAATGCTCTGTCAGGATGCCCATGAAGCGGTCAATCGAACCGTAGATGGCACGGTGAATAACGACTGGACGGTGCTTCTGGTTGTCCTCGCCCACATATGTGAGGTCGAACTTCTCTGGCATTTGGAAGTCCAATTGGATCGTTCCGCACTGCCAGCTGCGTTTGAGCGCATCGAGAATGTGGAAGTCAATTTTCGGACCGTAAAATGCTCCATCTCCCGCATTAATACGGTAGTTGATGCCCAGGTGATCCAGCACGTTTTGCAGAGCTTGTTCCGCTTGATCCCACAGCGCTGGCTCGCCCATAAAGTCATCCGGACGTGTGGACAGCTCCACTGTAAAATCAAAGCCAAACACACTATACATTTCGTTAATCAGCTTGATTACATCTGTAATCTCTTGCTCAATCTGACCCGGAGTAACGAAAATGTGCGCATCATCCTGACAGAATGTACGAACACGCATCATACCGTTCAACGCACCGGACAGCTCATGGCGATGCACTTGTCCAAATTCGGAAATCCGAATCGGCAGATCGCGGTAAGAATGAAGCTCATTTTTAAACACGAGCATATGCCCCGGGCAGTTCATCGGTTTCAGAGCAAATGTAGTTTCATCGACTTCGGAGAAGTACATATTTTCCTTGTAATGCTCATAGTGTCCTGATTGTTCCCACAGACGATTGTTCATCATCAGCGGTGTGCGTACTTCCTCATAGCCATGCAGGCGTTGAATTTCGCGCGAGTAATCTTCCAGTGCAGTACGGACAACCATACCTTTAGGCAGGTAGAACGGCATACCCGGTGCTTCCTCGGAGAACATGAACAGCTCCAGCTCTTTACCCAGCTTGCGATGGTCGCGTTTTTTCGCTTCTTCCAGCAAGTGCAGATGCTCATCTAGCTGTGCTTTTTTCGGGAATGCAGTTCCGTAGATACGTTGCAGCATCTTGTTGTTGGAATCGCCTCTCCAGTATGCACCTGCTACACTCAGCAGTTTAAAAGCTTTAATGCGGCCTGTAGATGGCAAATGCGGCCCGCGACACAAGTCAAAAAATTCTCCCTGATCGTAGATCGTGATTTCTGCATCCTCTGGCAAATCGCGAATCAGTTCCAGCTTCAACGGATCTTCCAGCTCTCCGAAAATACGAGTTGCTTCCTCACGGCTAACGACACGACGTGTAATCAGCAGATTTTCCTGTGTAATCTTCGCCATTTCCTTCTCGACCTTTGCCAGATCGTCAACGGACAACGGGTTTTCAATATCAATGTCATAGTAGAAGCCGCTGTCAATGACCGGACCAATACCCAGCTTCACGTTTTTCTCGCCATAAATGCGTTTGAGGGCTTGTGCCAGCAAATGCGCTGTGCTGTGACGATAAATTTCCAGACCGTCCGCACCGTCCAGCGTAATAATTTCCAGGTCGCTGTCCTGCTCCAAAACGGTGTTCAGATCCACAGCCTTCCCATTCACTTTACCTGCGACTGCATTCTTTTTCAGCCCGGAGCTGATCGAACCCGCCACATCGGCAATAGTTACACCCTGCTCGTACTCGCGTACGGCTCCATCCGGCAATTTTACTTGAATACTCACGATTAAAGCCTCCATTCAAATTGTAAGGTTGCATGCTATATATCAAAATTGAACGCAAAAAAACGCCTCTCTCCCTCAAGGGACGAGTGCGTTCAGCTCGTGGTTCCACCCTAGTTCGGCCCGCTCCTGTGCCTACATTCATGTTCATTAAACATGTTCATGCACGACATGCGTGACCCTCCATTGGTATCCGTTAACGGGGATAAATCGGTAGGCGCTTACTGATGTCACTGCCACATTACACAGCTACATGTTCAACGTCACGGCTACAAAGGGGTAACTTCACATGCGGTTGCCGGAAAAGCTCTCAGCCTCGTCTTTTCTCTCTGAACGGCCCTTCAAGGAAATCATGTCTTTGGTCAATGCCTTGAGTATTACTATATGCTACAGCATTATAGATGAAACTTGCAGCTATTTCAAGAGGGTGTTTATGTAAGTAGTTGTTTTTCTGTGATAATGTCACTATGGGACAGGAGACATGACCAACAACGAAAACAGAACAGCGAGCCGATGACATTTCAATCCACGCACTCATGTAGAGTGCGACAACAGTCACGCTGACAGCCGTACGTGAGTTGTAGATTTCAATCCACGCACTCATATAGAGTGCGACAATTAATTCCCGCTGCTCCCGATCATGATCTAACCGATTTCAATCCACGCACTCATATAGAGTGCGACCTGCTATTCAGCATCCTGGCATCGGTGAGCTGCAACTATTTCAATCCACGCACTCATATAGAGTGCGACTTAAAAGAATGATGACGTTGAAAGCCAAAAGGCAGCTTATTTCAATCCACGCACTCATATAGAGTGCGACTGGAGCTACACCACGACCTGGATTGATGAAATGATGATTTCAATCCACGCACTCATATAGAGTGCGACCATCACTCCGCTGCCGCCCTGCTTTGCCATGGTAATTTCAATCCACGCACTCATATAGAGTGCGACAGCGAAAAATGGGTAAAATGAGCTTAAGTTAAGCCCATCTTAGCGCATTTTGGACCAAATGACATCAGAATTAATAAGTTTGGAGCATCATTCGTTCACAACATGTTCACATTCGACATATTTTCGACAAAATCTGAGGTGCGAATGTCCCAGGGATTTCATGTGAGCTTGAGGTTCGCACCAGTTCGCTGCCTTCTGTATCCTTCCAAACAATATGAAATAATACGCAGCACTGTAACAAGTTGCTGTTCGCTCGTTTTCAGCACGGCTTGCAGCTTGGAGTGACCTGGTCCTTTACGGTGTATGCAGGAGATGAATTGCACTCCTTCTAAACTCAAATGAGAACTACTCTGCTTATATGCGAAATGGCGAGGGTATCCCCTACAGGTTGGAACATATCCTGTTGATCCCACTGCGCCCATCCTTCTTATGGCTGTCATTATCCGCGTGTTTCTGAGCGTGAGCTAAACCGGCAACAGAACAGTCTTGCGGCGCTCATCCTGAGTGAGCTACATATATGGCGGAGTACGCTTGTTGGGTTATAGTAAACGGTAAAATAAGCCACCTGTGTAGAGGTGGCTTAGGTGAAATCCTCACTCTTATATTGAGTGTTGCAGGAGCAATATACAAAAGTCTCAGGGCGAATGGGTGCTTCCAATCCACATTAAACTCATGCTGTTTAAGAACTCATAACAGGCTGCATCACTATAGCCTATCGAGCCCTACTATTTCAATTGCCTTCTTCACGTGCGACACTACATTGTCCACCGTAAAGCCATACTCCTGAATCAGTCGGTCACCCGGGGCCGACGCGCCAAAGCGGTCAATGCCCAGCATGGTGCCACGATCTCCCGTATAGCGTTCCCAGCCGAAGGAAGACGCCATTTCCAATGCAATTCGCGCCTTCACATCAGGAAGGATGACGGAATCCTGATAAGCCTGCTCCTGCTGTGTGAACAGCTCCCAGCTCGGCAGGCTGATGACGCGCACATGAATACCGTCTGCTGCCAGGGCAGCCTGAGCCCGTACCGCCAGTTGCACCTCGGAGCCTGTAGCCAGCAATTGTGCCACGGGACAGCCGTCCTGTGCTTCTGCCACTACATAGCCTCCGCGCCCGATACCTGTTCGGGCCTTCTCTAGATCAGGCACGGTCAAGGGTAGGTTTTGCCGGGTCAGCACCAGAGCGACGGGGCCTTCGTTGTGCTCCATGGCGTAAGCCCACGCTGCCGAGGTCTCATGGGCATCGGCAGGGCGAATGACCGTAAGCCCTGGAATAATCCGCAGGGAAGCCAGCTGCTCAATCGGTTCATGGGTCGGACCGTCCTCTCCGACGGCTATGCTGTCATGCGTCAGCACGTATACCACCGGCAGCTTCATTAATGCCGCAAGGCGAATCGCCGGACGCAGGTAATCCGTGAACACAAAGAATGTCCCGCCAAATACCTTCACCCCGCCATGCAAAGCCATTCCGTTCATGATGGCGCCCATGCCGAATTCCCTGATGCCGAAATAGATATTCCGGCCAGCATAATTACCGGGACGATACACTGATTCAGCATGCAGATGCGTCATGGTGGAGCTCTCCAGATCCGCCGAGCCTCCCAACAGCCACGGCACAACCGGGCTGAGCGCGTTCAGGGCCTTACCTGAGGCAACCCGGGTGGACAGGGGCATATCAGGCTCCGTATACTCCGGCAGGTGCTGGTCCCAGCCCTCCGGAAGCTGCCCTGATATGGCTTGTCTGAACTTCTGTGCCAGCTCCGGGAACTCTGCTTCATACAGGGCGAAGCTGCCGTCCCATTCCTGATTTGCGGCCACTCCGCGCCGCTTCACCTCCGCGAAGAATTGACGAACCTCCGCAGGAACGTGGAAATCCTCCTCATTGTGCCAGCCATAGGCTTGCTTGGTCAAGCACGTTTCTTCCTGCCCAAGCGGCGAGCCATGAGGTCCGCCGTGGCCTCCCTTTCCTTGCTTGTTGGGACTGCCGTAGCCGATCACGGTCTTGACCTCAATCAATGTCGGACGAACATCTCGCTTTCCCTCTTCAATCGCTGCGGCAATGGCAGACAGCTGATTCCCGTCCTCCACCAGCAGGGTATGCCAGCCGAAGGCCGCAAAGCGCTGCCGGACATTCTCCGAGAAGCTGAGACTCAGTTCCCCATCCAGGGAGATATCATTGGAATCGTACAGCACGATCAGCTTGCCCAGTTGCACATGTCCGGCCCATGAAGACGCTTCGGAAGAGACTCCTTCCATGAGGTCACCGTCACCACAAATAGCAAATGTGTAATGATCCAGCAGATTGTAGCCAGGTTTGTTATATATAGTCGCCATATGCGCTTCCGCAGCCGCCATACCCACCGCCATTGCTATACCTTGGCCTAGCGGGCCTGTGGTGGCATCCACTCCGGGAGTATGTCCGTACTCGGGATGTCCCGGCGTTTTACTGCCCCATTGCCGGAAGGACTGTATATCCTCCATGGATAGATCGTAGCCGCATAGATGCAGCAGAGCGTACAGCAGCATGGACCCGTGTCCCGCCGACAATACAAACCGGTCGCGGTTGATCCATGAAGGGTTATCCGGGTTGTGGGTCATTGTCTTGGCAAAAAGCTGGTAGCCCATCGGTGCGCTGCCCATCGGCATGCCGGGATGTCCGGAGTTGGCCTTCTCGATAGCATCAATAGCCAGGGTACGAATCGTGTCTATAGACAGCTGGTCTATCTCCATCGAATTCAACATTGTATCTCTCCTTTACACAGAACGCGAACTCTACAATACGTTGTTAGTAGACTTCATGTAATGCTTTCACTGTTTATGAAGCGACCCCATCAGGCAAAGGCAGATAATTCGTTCATAATTTTGGCTGTACTTTCCTCCAGATTGAAGCCTTCAACATACACATTCAGCGAGCGCTTGATGCGGTTGATGACGAACCGTTCCCCGTCAATATGACCTTTCTTGAGGTTGTCGATCAGCAAGCCAATCTCCTGTTTGACGGATTCATTATTAAAGGTATAATGACCTGCAATATCGAGAATTTGCCGTGTAAGCTGCTCATTGCTGATAATTTCCTCATTGCTTAAATCACCTTCATTATTCGTCATCCATTTCTGCCACCTGCGGCATTGGATGGCCTCTTGCGCCAGCACCTGGCCTATATTCGATTTGGCGGAGATGACACCATCTGATAGGAGCTGCTCTTCTACCTTGGCCAGTTCCAGATAGGCCCGTGTCTCCTCCGTCCCGAATTGCGGTGCCACATTGGTAGCCGTGATTCCGGTAGCCTGATGCAGCAGCAAGATATCGTCGGCAATATAGTCACCATTATGCTCCTTCAAGCCCACACCCAGCTCTTTGGCCGCGTCAGCCAGCTTCAGTGCAATGCTGGAGTTGAAGGTGCCTACATTTTCGGTCTTTTTGACGAGTGTGCCTGTTTGACCGACGATGAAGATTGGTTTGGGCAATCCTTTTTCCTTGAGTATCTGATTCAGTTGTTTGATAAAAGCCGTGTAGCTATCTGTTGAGGTTAGCCCGCCGTTCGTTTCTTCAGTACCCACCTCATATCCAATTTCCGGTAATCCGCGCTTCAGGCGTTCTTCCTCGCAGTACGCTATCAATTCGACTGTTCTGGTTAGGACAAAGTCCATCGGTACGACCTTGCCCATCACATAAGGGTCCTTGGTAGGGTCAATGTGGAGCAGATCGAAGCCGCTGACGATATCCTCCAGATAGGATTGCTTGCCAAGCTTCATGGCCTCCTCTACCCCCAGATGATCGTTGCGCTCATTATCCCGCTGCCACGGCCCGCCGTGATCGCGGCAGATATAATAGAGACCGTCGAAGCCTACTTCTTCCGCCACCTCCGAGATCGCAGCGACGAAGGACTTCTGATCCCAGTTGCACACATAGCCTCCGCCAAGCTCGCGGGCATCAACCTGATTGCGGCTGGCAATGAACATGAGAGGGAAGCTCTTTTCCTTGCCCAATTCCAGACTGGCCTTGATCAGGTTGTAGGACATCGGTCCAATCCCGAGTAATGTTATCGGCTCCCCTTTTTCACGCAAATTCAGAACGGTGGTGACCACTTGGTTAATGCTGGGTTTTGTCATCTTAATCTCTCCTCTGTGAATGAATGTGAGTTAGTTTACACATGATTCAAGTGTTCGGTTGAAGCACGGTAGACGTACGTAATGATTTCCCTGGATATAGGACAGTTCCAGTACAGGAATACTTGGCACGACAGTCTCCATAGGAGATAGAGGTGACTCAGTTAAATCAAGGAGTGGATTCGGTATCTGACGGAATATTCTTCTTCAGCAGGTTAACCATTAACGCCGTTACCAGAGTTCCGACTATAATGGCTACTACATACCACAGGCGTTCTCCAACAACCGGCAGTACAATGGGGCCACCGTGCGGAGCATGATCCGTTACCTTCGCCAGTGCACCGATTACGGCTCCGGTGGCAGACCCCAGCATGATGGAAGGAAGCACCCGAACAGGATCACCTGCCGCAAATGGTATGGCTCCTTCTGTGATGCCGATCATCCCCATGGCGAGTGCGGCTTTGCCTGATTCCCGTTCCTGCTCCGAATATTTACGCTTGTTCAGGAGTGTAGCCAGACCCATACCCAGTGGCGGTGTACAGATGGCTATGGCAATTATGCCCATTACAGTATAGACTCCCTCAGCCATCAGACCGAAAGCGAACATGCAGGCCACTTTGTTGATGGGTCCCCCCATATCAAAGGCAATCATACATCCGAGGATAATAGCCAGCAGTACCAGGCTGGAATCGGTCATGCCTGTCAAGGTGTCGGTAAGACCTGTCATCATCCAGGAAATGGGGCTGGCCAGCAGATAAATGTAGCCCAGACCAATAATCATGGAGCTGAGGATCGGAATGACGAAAATCGGCATGACTGGTCTCAGCATCGTCGGAACCTTCCAGGTCTTAATCCATTTCACCAGGAATCCGGCGGCCAAACCAAGAATAAGTGCTCCAAGGAAACCCGCCTTGACCCCGCTGCCTTCCAGCGGCGTATTAGCCAGGTACCCTCCAATCATGCCTGGTATTAGAGCTGGCTTGCCCGCGATCGAATAGGCAATGAAGCCCGCCAGAATCGGAATCATCATGGTAAAGCCCGCGACGCCGATGAAGTTGATATTTTTCATGAACTCGTTCGTAATGACCATACCTTTGTCGCTGGCCGTACCAGTAGCAAGTGACAGGGCAATGAATATGCCCCCGACGACAACTGCCGGAATCATGTAGGATACACCTGTCATCAAGTGATCCTTAAGCGCCTTAATTTTATCCTTCATCTGAATGCCCCCTTGTTGGACATAATATGGTGTATTTTCACTGCTGCTTGGCCAGTTGTTCCGCGTCAGAAATGACCTGGGCTGACTTGGAGATAGCGTCCTTGATCTCTACCTTCAGCACCGGCTTGCCTTCAAACCGCTCCAGCTTATCCACGGCACAGCCGACAGCCAGAATCACTACATCCGCTGCAGCGATGTCCTTCTTGCTCAATTCACTCTCAATGCCCATCGCGCCCTGTGTTTCAATCGAGATACTGTGTCCCAACTCCTTGGCCTTTTTCAGCAATGCAGACTGGGCCATGTACGTGTGGGCAATTCCGGTTGGACATGCTGTGATACCGACAATATTCATGGTGTTAGCCTCCTTGATCTGACTGATTTGATTTCTTGATTGATCTGATGCTGATTTACTCGTGAATTTGTCCCAGTAGGCCGTACACCTCGTTGACCGAATCCGACTGAAACAGCCTTTCCCGGAATTCTTCCTCCATAATGTTCCTGCTTAGATTAGCCAGAATCTTCAAATGAATATTGCCTGGATATTTTGGGGGTACCCCCAAGAGAAAAATGGTATTCACTGTAGCATCCTCTTCTTCATGGTTCCATACGATGGAATGCTTCAATTTGCCGTATACCACAAAAGGCTCCTTCACCGCTGAACTTTTCCCATGGGGAATTGCCACGGAATAACCTACGGAGGTAGGATATTCATCCTCCCTTAGTGAAACCGCTTGCAAATAGTTTTCCAAGGAATACAGCCTGCCCAGATCAAAAGCTCGTTGTCCCAGTTCCTGAATAGCCTCCTCCTTGTTCTCTGCCTCCACGTCCAGCAAAATCAATTGTTTGTCTATAACCATGTCTATTCCCCCTTTCCGGCAAGAAGCTCGTAGAGTCTTTGGTGATCCTGACAGATGCGCAGTCTGTTCATGTTGTAGTCGGAGTCCAGCAGATTGTACAGATCGTTCAGAATTTCCTTGGCCGAAAGTTCATCATCGAGCTTGAGTGCGATCAAGAATACGATATATACCTGCTCTCCTCCCCAATCCACTCCTTCGGGAATGGACATTACCGCGATCTTGGATTGGAGAACATGGTCCACCTCTCCATGCGGAATCGCTACTCCATTGCCGAGTGACGTAGGTGTAAGGGCCTCGCGTCTAAAGACGGTTGCTTCAAACTCACTGTTAATAAAACCCATTTCATGCATCCTATTAGTCAGGTTTGCGACCGCCTCTTCCCGGCTGCTCACCTTCGCTCCAGCCACACACAGCTCGGGAAGCAATACCCGAGACAAATATACGGGATTGTAGGTTTGCTTTTCTCGTTCGTACACATAATCCAGATAAAAGTAATTGATATTCTGAATATCTTTTTTGCTGACCAGCGGCGATATCGTAACTACGGGTGTGTCATCATGCAGTTCAATCGGAACGGTGGAGATCACAAAATCTATTCCTGCCAGGTCTGTTTGCTCGAATCGGCTTAATGGTAAAATGTCGGCAATCTGGATTTGGGGAACAAAGCGCTGGATTCTATTGGCAATTAGCTGCGACGTGCCGATCCCCCCGGAACACACAATGATGGTCTTCTTGATGCTAGCATTTCTCTCCATCGCCGCCTGAAAATGGATGGTGAGATATCCAATCTCATCCTCGTTCATGCGAATGCCGTAATTATGCTCGATGGAGGAGCTGATCAGACAGGTAGCAGCAAACATTGCCCCATACTGCTGCTTAATCTCGTCAAGGTGCGGATTCTTCACCCCGGAGGAATGCCGCAGCCGATGGATCATCGGCTTGATGTGCATCAAAAGCCCTTGATACAGTACTGTTTCTTCGCTGAAATCCACTTTCATCATTTCCGAAAATAGCCGAATCATATCCTTTACCAAAATCTTCATGTCCTCATCTACACTCTCAAGCCAGGCATCCTTGGAACTCACTAGCGGATTATCCATACCGGACGACATGAGATAGAAGTTAATGCACATCTTCTCTTTATCATTAATATCCACTTGAAAATGAAGGGCGATCTGGTCAGCTAGGGATTCCGCTACATTTGAAGCGTTTACAATAGTGGTATCGTCAAGCTCTATCTGTCGATTCAGCCTGAGTCTGTTCACAAGAATCAACAATTGAATCAACAGGTTCATATACGAATAGTCGTTAAAGCGGTATGACAGCATCTGCTCCGCATTGTTAACAATCCCTTCAATGTTCATCACCTCGTTGTCACCAAACAATCCGGCAAGCTTATTACGGGTTGCGGTGTTCAGGCGCCCACCTTTTGTGAGATTGTAAGGCTCTCCTGGGCCATCGGCCATTAGCATGACGACTGCGGCATACAGCGCTTTGCGGATATCCTCCTCCTTACCAGCGAGTTGCGTACCAATTCTGTTCTTGACGAGCGTCAGGTTATAATTGCTTCCCCAACGCTCTATCCATTCCAGATCGGCCACGATAGAAGTACGGCTTACATAATAGGCTTCCGACAATTTCTGAACGGAGGTTGTCTTCCCGGTACTTAGCATCTGCATGGCCATCTGGCATCTTCTGACCCCGGTGGACAACGGGTCATCCCCCTCACTGCCAGAGGCGGCCATATTCAACAATCGCAGCCTGGCTGATGCCGTAGCATGAAGCTGTATCCCAATGCCCGGCTGCTTATTCAGAGTGGCTTCCTTCCCGTCCAGTACATTTTTCAATTCATTCAAATCGTTATGGACTGTACGTTCAGAAACCTGCAGGGCTCGGGCAAATAATGATATCGGTCTGTACTCTGTTTCACTGATCAACATTTGCAGCAGCTTCTTCTGGCGAGAAGACAGATCGTTCATGTTCATTCTCCTTTTAGGCGAACTTCTGATAGCCTGAGCCTTATGCATCTCCTCTGTATGACTTGATTATAGATTTGCGACCATGATTCCTGAATACCAAAGCATTGCAACAAGTTCTTGAAAAAAGATAACTCTGCTTCGCTGCATTCAGCCCAGCTAATCCAGTTTCACAGCCATAGGCTTGCGGTTGGCGTACGTAAATACGTAATGGAAGCCGCATTGTTTAGCCAGCGCATAAGCCTCCTTCAGATCGGCACCTGTGTCCTCCACCTTATGCGAGTCAGTGCCAATCGTCAGCAGTTCTCCCCCCAACTGCTTGTACAAGCGCAGTACCTCCGGCGAGGGAAAAGGACTACCCACTCCGCCCCGTATGCCCGAGGTATTGATCTCAATCCCGATGCCGCGGGATATGGCGGTCTTCAGCACCGTCTCCAGCAGCTCGGCATAGGCGGCAAAGGAATAATGTCCCACACTGCCGTGTGCATAACGCTTCAGCAGATCCAGGTGGGCAATGATATCGATGTCCGCATGCCGCACCAGATTCAGCACCTCTAGAAAGTAAGCTTCATACACGTCTACTCCAGTATGCTCATTCTCTTTTAGGAACGTCCGCAGCGTCTTCTCGTTCATGTTATGCACTGAGCCCAGAATCATATCCAGTGGCAAATCCCGCAGCTCATCAGCATATTCGTCCATCATCAGGTGAGGCTCACACAGCTCAATTCCGACCCGGATGGTCAATTGGGACGAGCAGGCCTCACGACAGGCTGTAATATTGTCAAAATAATCAGCAAAGCTCATATGTCCGTATGTCGGCAGCTTCGGATTCACCGCAAAATGCTCCGTAAAGCAGATTTCCGTCATACCCTGCTGCATGGCTGAGCGGCATACGTCAAACATATCCGCCTGCGAATCGAACGAATGGCGGGTATGTACGTGGTAGTCAGACAGGAAAAAGATTGTCATTTTAGTCACTCCACTCTGTTTTTGTCACAAGGATATAAATATTCACTAAAATCGTCAACTTACAATATATGGAACTATTATTCTTCTGTGATCATGTCACCCCGGGGCAGAGGGCAATCACATGGAGCAGACAAGAATTGAAAAAGGTACTCGTCGTCGAAAAGATCATTGCAGGACACATAACCAACTAGGAAGGAGCCATCGCGCTGGGGATTTCCGTTCGGAAAATCATCCAGCTGGAGCACAAGTATCATTCAGAAGGGAGCACAGGGCCTGGCCCACAAAAATCGAGAAAAAAAACCTATACATGCCTTGAGTGAGGATCTCAAGGATCGGGCCGGGGATCTCTAAAAGTCGAAGTATCACGGCAGTAATTGCTGCCATTTTGCCGAGTTGCTTGGGGAACATGAAGGCATCCAGCTTAAAAAGAAAAAGCAGCTCTGCGCAGCCACGCAAACCCGCATACTCGCATCCGTGGAAAGCCACGTATGCCCAAAAACAGCTTAAGCGTAACACAAAACAGAGCGTCTTCCAAGACGCAATGGATTCGTAACATGACTATTATTTCGAGGCCTCCTGGTAAGGCGGCCTTTATTCTAACAAGTGACATTTTCACAGACGATTGACAGAGGATGTTTATGTAAGTCTCACTCCTCACATTCATCATCTGGTGGTGAGAATGGATGTACATATATTTACACAACTCAAAAAACGCTGTAATATAATACCCATCTAGACGGTATCGTACAGAAAAAAAGAAGAGAGGGGGAAGGAACGATGCCCAAAATCATTGTCACAGAAGAGCAATGGATCCAAGAAGGAATTGAACGGTTCGAACAGGGTGGAATCAAGCAGCTTGTTATCGAAAAAATGGCTGTTTCTTTAGGATGCAGCAAGAGCAGTTTTTATTGGTATTTTGACAATCGCAGCAGCTATATTAGACAGATTGTTGAGACGTGGAAGGAACAGACAACACAACAGGTTATTGCAGCGTCCATCATCCATGCTACCGCAGATGAGCGGATCAGAGACTTGCTGACGCAGATGTTCGGTACGACGAAACGGGGAGACTTCCTGTTTTATCTACGGAAACTGTCTTTGAGGGATGACACGTATCGCTCCATTCTGGATGAAGTGGAACAGATGAGAACGGAGTTTATGAAGCAGTTATTAATACAAAAGGGTATGCAGCCAGAGAAAGCCTTCCAGAGATCATGGATGTTGTACCATTATTACTTAGGGTGGTATGAGCGGCACAAACAAGAGACGTTAAGTGATGAAGCCATTCAGCAACATATTCACATGATTTGGACGGAGTGGATTTCAATTTAAGGAGGATGTCACATGTTGGAGTTACTTACATGGGCAGTTGGCGGAATTCTTTTGGTACTGAGCGGCATGCATGTATATTGGGTATTCGGTGGAAAAATCGGCATTAAGGCAGCGATTCCAAGCACAGGAACGGATAGGCTCTTTGAGCCCTCCAAAATAGGTACAGCGATTGTAGCCATTTTACTAGCTTTAGCCGCTTGGTTCGTCTTGGAACTAGGGGGAGTTACACAATTCCTGCTTTTCAACTCCTTCTATTCCTACGGAGCAGGCTTGTTGTCGTGTTTATTTATTTTACGTTCTATAGGTGATTTCAAATGGGTAGGGTTCTTCAAGAGAAAGAAAGGAACCGTTTTTGCAAAATGGGACCGTGTGCTCTATTCCCCCCTTTGTTTCCTTTTGGGATCATCCATTTTAATCATTATGTTCTTGCGTACGGAGTAAACACGGTCTGTAGTCATATTGAAGCTGTCTCTACACTCGCAGAAGCTTATATGTCGTTATCTCGGACAGGGGTTCGACTCCCCTCGCCTCCATTTTGCTAAATCCACAATCGAGTGAGATTGTGGATTTTTCATTTCCTGAATTACCTTCACACAATAGGGAAGATGTGATGGGTATGAGCTGCACATTGAAAACGAGCAATACTACTCTACCAGCTTTTCAGACTTCAGCACCATGTCTCGTAACACGTGAGCGACTCGACTTTTTCGACCCTCTGCATTCTTTTTTATCCATCGTAATGATTTTTTATACGCATGGGTATGGTTTGGTTGAACGAACTGCTTGGCTGCCATTCGCAGTGTTCTCCTCAACAACAGCGCTGACGAACGTGTTTGCTTGGATCGGCTTCCCCTGCGCAGTACCCGCAACGTATTTTTGTAAGTCTCCAAATCCAGGGATGGATGTACAAGGGCGAATAAATTTAACGAGGAGTCATTGAATCCGTAGGTTTCAAACATAATTTTTAGATTTTCCATATTTAAAACGTTTCCTCTGAGGTGGGTTGGATGCTCCTGGTGATATCCGACTACCTCTTTGATGCAATAAAAAGGGATTTTCAATCGATGCAGCCTGTAGCCAAGGTCCCAGTCTTCGAGTCCATAGAGTACAAACCGTTCATTGAAACCTCCAATACGAGCCAAATGGCTGCGTCTGATGGATACACAACGTGTAACTAATAACGTCCAAGGAGCTACATCCGTTTTGGCAAATTGCTTTTTGACATTTGGGGGAACTCTGGAAGGGATCATAACCTTGGACAATGCATCCGTTTGATGAAGGATATCTTCTGGCGTTATTAACGGAATAATTTCATTCGCTGCTTCAAAGTCCGCACTCCATAGGTTGGATTGTGTAAGTGTATTACGAAAATGTTCTTTTTCCGCAGGGGAAAAGTCAGGGTAATAGTGGGTATAAGCATCATCCCACGAGTGAGGGAAGCCTGAAAGCACGGCTTTGGGGTATTTGCGGTGATAACGGCTCACGATTCTAATAAAATCAGGTAACACCAAAAAATCAGCATCACAGAAGATGATGTATAGCCCTTTGGCACGGCGCAGTCCCAAATTTCGAACGGCAGATCGACCGCGTTGTTCTGGATGGGACACATAGATAAGAGGATAGGATGCTTTGAAGCCTTCGACCATTTCTTTCGTTCCATCTGTAGAACCGTCATCAGCTACAATCACTTCGAATAGATGCTTCGAATAGGTTTGTGTTTCAAATGAAGCGAGCGTGAGCAACAGCTGCTGGGCTCGATTATAGGTTGGAATGACGACGCTGTAGCGGATAGCCAATGTGATCTCCTCCCCATTTTTTAGAAAACCTTTAACTAAGATGAATGATAACAATATATTCAATGACTTTAGCCTGGTATAGTCAAACACCCTCTAAAGATTGAAACAGGCTTGATTTTATTGGAGATGTATTTTGGAGCCGATGGGGGGCGGCCAATGATTCCGCTGTATACCTTTATTCACCAGGGTCTATACTAATCTTTTGCAGCAGGGCGATAAGCAGGTCTTCTTCCTCATCAGATAAATTGTGTACAAGATCAGCATTGAACTCATCCAAGATTCCTTGCAAGACAGGATAAAATTCTAATGCCTTGGCCGTTGGGAACAAAAGATGGGAGCGTCGATCATTCGGGTCCGTTTCTCGCTCAATGTAACCCGATTCCTCCAATTGTTTCACAGAACGCGCAGTGGTTGCTTTGTCAAATTTGAGTTCATTTGTCAACTGTTCCTGTGTAATGCCTGGACGCCGCAAAATAAGCTTTAAAAAGCTGTGTTGGCCCCCGCTTCCGATCCCATAAGGAGCCAGTTTTTTGGACAGTATTTTTTGATTTCGCCGGTACAGGTGGGAAATCAGCTTTCCAATCGGTTTTTTTCTCATTAAATACACCTCAGTGGCTTAAAAATGGCAAATCTTCAGGTGGGACCAAGGCAAATTTTACAACATTATTGTTGCGTACGCAACTAATTTGCTGTACACTAGAACCGTCATTTAGTTGCGCATGCAACTAAATAGTAATGGTCAACGATGAAGAGGTGCTAATCATGAGTTCAACCGCTACAGCTGCCGCAACGTATCAGGAAAATAGTGAAATCCAGAAGAAACGTTGGATGATTTTGATTGTATTGAATCTGTTTACGTTTATGTCTACGTTGGATGGAAGCATCGTCAATATTGCTCTACCCGTGTTGTCCCGCACGCTAAATTTACCCGTAGCACAGATTGAATGGGTCACAACAGCCTATTTGATGGCTATATGTACAGCCATTTTATTTTTTGGCAAGCTTGGAGATATTGTCGGCAAAATTAAAATATTCAAGATCGGCACGATCGTGTTCATCCTTGGCTCACTGCTGTGCGGTCTCAGCCATTCGTTGCCCATGCTGCTGATCTCCCGAATCATTCAGGCGCTCGGAGCATCCATGACCATGGCCAACAGCCAGGGAATCGTCACGGATATCTTCCCTTCCACTGAACGAGGCAAGGCACTCGGCCTAATCGGAACCTTCGTTTCCCTCGGCAGTATCGCGGGCCCCAGCTTGGGTGGTATTATCGTCTCTTCGCTAGGCTGGCAATATATCTTCTGGGTCAATGTACCGATTGGTCTGGTGGCCGTTTTTCTCGGCTGGAAGCTGCTGCCAAAGGATCTGATCAAGGTGAAAGACAAGATCGACGTTCCCGGCAGTCTGGTGTTTGCTGTTTTTATCCTCACTTTGTTCGCCGGATTACTGCTGGGACAACAGGTCGGATATGGAGACAGCCGCATCATTGCTTTGCTGGTGATTGCTGTGATTGCTTTTGCGGTATTCCTTCGGGTGGAAATTCGCCGTCCACAGCCATTGTTGCAGCTCACTTTATTCAAGAATCCGTTGTTCTCGCTCAGTATTCTGTGCGCTTTTCTCGTATTCGCCGCTAACTTCTGCTTTAATATCATTTCGCCTTTCTATGCGCAGAATATGCTGAACCTGTCGCCTTTTTATGCAGGGTTCCTGTTGATGCTGTTTCCAATCTCCATGGTTATCGTTGCCCCTCTCAGCGGTGCGCTTTCAGATAAAATCGGGTCTGAACTGCTCACCTTTGCCGGACTGGTAGTCATGGTAGTCGCCCAGATTGGCTTGGCTCGTCTCCATGCAGGCAGTCCCGTTCCGTTCGTGGGTCTTTGGATCGCTATGCTGGGTATCGGCAGTGGTTTATTCCAATCGCCGAACAATTCGCTAATCATGTCCAAGGTGCCCCGCACGCAGCTCGGCTCAGCCGGGAGTGTCAATTCACTGGTCCGCAACGTCGGCATGGTGGTGGGGATTACCTTGGCCACGTCGATCCTGTTTTATATCATGAGCAAAGAGGCTGGTTATCGAGTCACCGGGTTGGTTCCGGGTCACCCGGAAATTTTTCTATCAGGAATGCATGTGGTCTTTATGACTTCCGCGTCCATTTGTCTGGTGGCGGCACTGCTGACAGGCTGGCGGCTGATCGGGTCCAGACGGGCAAAGGTACAGGAGGAAAAGCAATAAAGGAGTCGAGAGGAACGAAAACGCGCATAGACAGAATAGTTATTGTGGAATTAAGATGATGAGTATTCCGTACGAAGTACGAACATGGAATAACAAGCAACATTTACAATTTGAAAATGTGATATAAGGTGGCGCTTAGATGAAGTATTGCTATGAATGTGGAACAAAACTAATGGTGAAAGAGTGTGAAGGCGAAGGCCCTATTCCTTATTGCAATACATGTCAGGTCTTTCGGTTCCCGATATTCAGCACTGCAATTAGCACCGCTGTAATCAATCGGCAGAGAGATAAAGTGTTGCTCATACAACAGTACAATATCAAGGATTTTATTTTGCTGGCTGGTTATGTGAACAAGGGCGAATCCGCCGAGCAGACATTGGTGCGTGAGGTTATGGAAGAAGTGGGATTGCAAGTGGATGAGTATAAATATATGCGCAGCGAGTATTTTGAACGAACCCATACGCTGATGCTGAATTTTGTATCCATTGTGAACGATGACAAGCTGGATGCTCTCAGTGCAGAGGTAGACCAAGCACGTTGGTTTACGCTGGAGGAAGCCAAACAGGCTGTTTTGAAAAACAGCTTGGCTGAATCCTTCCTGCTGACCATTATTCAAAAGATCGAAGCAGGAATCATTTGAATGGATGCAAACCGAGCGGAACTGTGATCCGCAAGAGGGTCACTCCTTTCAGGACTCCATCTTATGGGCCACAGTTTGGTATGCTTGCCCCTACACTTCCACTAAACGTCCATTCTCTTTCCAGGATTGCAGTATTTGTTCGAGGACCCATTGGTTTTTGTACCCGTCCTCGAACAATGGGGCACGATCCACGGACTCTCCCCTTGCCAGCTTCACGAAGTCTCCATAGGCCGTATGATCATAGATTGCAGGGACCGTCCAAGACTCGTATTCGGCATCCGGGTGCTCCAGATCTCGCAGCACAATGCGAACATTTTCCCGGTTGTTGAGACTGGCGTGCAGCGCACCGAGTTCGCCATAGATATCAACTTCGATATCGTGGCGTTTGCCAATGGCATTTTTGTGGGTGATGAACGTGCCGGCGGTATTATCCCCTATGATTCCATGGAAAGCAGCGAAGTCTTCCACATCTACTTTTACAGGCAGACCTGTGACCGGATCAGGCCGCTCGGGTGTAATCGTATGTAGCAGCGCCGCGACGCTTTTAAATTCACCCACCAGAAAACGGGCCAGGTCAATAATATGCGAGGCTGTATCGCCCACGACCCCGGAGCCTGCCTTCGCTAAATTATGGCGCCATGTATACGGATGTTGACGATATGGTGAGAATGCATCCATCAGATATCGAAATTGAATGTTATAGATGTTGCCCAGCCTGTGTTCATCCAGCAATTGCTTGGCATATTGGAAAGCAGCGCCGTAACGATGCTTATAATGAACCAGAAAAGGCACCGGGTTCGCTGTATACAGCTTTTTCAACTGATCCGCTTCCTCCCACGTGAGTGTCAACGGTTTTTCCGCCAGTACGGCTTTGTGTTCTTCCAGTGCAATACGAATAATGTCAAAATGTACATCGTTGGGTGTCAGCGACAGAATCGCATCCACCTTCGGGTCACGGATTAAGGCTTCATAATGGGGATATTGCTTGGAAACAGGCAGTTGCAATTGCTTACCCAGCAGTTGAAGGCGATTGGGGTTCACATCACTAATGGCCACAATAGAAACCCCCGAGATGGTTTGCAGGGATCTAATGTGATATTCAGCGATAAGGCCCAGGCCGATGACACCCATATGAATGGGTTTGGTTGGGGAGATGGAGGTACTCATGTGATCAGAATTCCTTTCTCTTCAATTTGGCTTAATGCCTGTATCAAACTCCTTTTTGCTATGCAGTATCACCCGTAGCTTTGCAGAATAGTCCCCACAGAAACGAAAGTGGTCCATAAAATAAAAAAAGACCTGCAATTCCGATGTCGGTTTCGCAGATCTTTTTCACACCTTCTCTATACCAATTCACATTAAAAATGTACCTACCTGTTCAATTTTTAGAAGATAATCCGGAAGAGTTATTACCCGGACTCGTCACGATCATGGAGACAGCTTCGCTTCATTCGGTTAATGTAGATGATCTACTTGAAAGATTCTCAGAAAAAATTGAGGATTTTGGAAATCTCGAAGACGCTACAAATAGAACTCACTATTTTAGATTGTTATATCATCGGGCTATTTACTATGCTAAACATCTATGCAAGAAGAGAAGCGGCAATTTGAGCAGTTCCCTAGCAGGCAGGACAATATTAGGCAGGCGTATGAGAAGGGGGAAATTTCAACGACGATCGCTCTGAATAAAATAGTCATTCTAGCAACTCATGTTGTTTCTGACATTGAGTTTATCGCCAAGCAGGTTATTTTATCAAGGCAGAAAAACTTGTCTTGCAGGAGGAGCCTCAGCAGATTTTGGAGCGTATGAAAGAAAAAGTATTTGAAGTGCAGATAGAAGAAAACGCCTTGGCTCATGTGCAAGAGCAATATAAAGCAAGCAATATTACAAGTGAAAACGGCGGTGCCTGTGTTCGAATCGTTAGTGATAGCAAGCCGATAGAAGGGGATGTGCGATCCGTAAAGCCGAATTTGGAGGATGTTTATTTATATATGTTTGATCAGGATTCGAATTAGAATTTAGGCTCACGTCATGGTATCATCCCTGTCCAGGACGTGAGCCTTGTTACTATCTATCCGGAATAACAAACGACACGGTTGTTCCTTCATTAACACGGCTCACGATCGACAAGCCTTGACCGTACAGCTGCTGCAATCGCCGATTCGTATTAGGGATGCCAATGCCTGCTTTTTCACTCTGAGCCGCATTTTGCAATTGATTGACCTTTTCCTGCTCCATTCCCTTGCCGTTATCTTTAACTTCAATAAGGGTGAAGCCCTCCCGGCGAGTAATGGACAGCTGAATCGTACCGCCTGCGTTTCGGCTGAGAAGACCGTGTTTGACGGCGTTTTCGACCAGCGGCTGAATTGAGAGCGGAGGAAGCAGCAGCCGCATGCCCGTCTCCACCTCCCATTTAATCGACAGCCGATCCCCGAACCGCGTTTTTTCGATGTATAGATAGGCTTCAACGAGCGCGAGTTCATGGGCCAGCTCTACTAACTCCCCCGTATTGAGATAATCAAAGCTAATTCGTAAAAAGGACGAGAAGGCCTCACCCAGCTTGCGCATGCTTTCCGTATCGATATCGCTTAACGCCATTAACGAATTAAGGGTGTTGAATAGGAAGTGGGGCTGGATTTGCGCTTGCAAATAGGCAGCCTCCATACGTAGACGCTCTTTAATGGATTGCTTTAGGGCTATCAATGCCCTGATCCGATATTTTAACTCCAAAGCGTCTACGGGCTTCGTCACATAGTCGCTTGCCCCTGCTGAAAATCCGGTGTAAATGTCCGATTGCTGGCTGCGTGCGGTAAGGAGCAGCACAGGAAGCTCTGACATGGAAAACTGCTCTCTAACCTTCTGTGTTAATTCATAGCCGGACATTTGCGACATCATAACATCGGCTATGAGCAGATCCCACTGCCTGGTCCCCAGCAATTCCATCGCCTCCCGTCCGGAACGAGCGGTAGTAATGTTATAAGGCTCCGTTGAAAGGATACTGACAAGAACATTTAGGTTGACCGGATTATCATCAACGGCAATTATATAGGCTTTGTCCTCCTTTAACAGCGGCGGCAGTGCGGCGGCAGCTTCCATTTCCCCAATGGAGTGCGGAAAAAGAAAGTCGGCAGGCACCTCATCTATTATTCCCTTCGTTTGTGCCTGAGCAATAGGGACCTGATTGGGTTCAAAATCTGCTGCGTCTGCTAAAGGCAGATTAAAGCTGAAAACGGAGCCCTTTCCCAATTTGGAGCGAACCGTCAAGTCGCCATTATGCAGCTCGACAAGCTGCTTGCAAATGCTTAAGCCCAGTCCGATGCCCTGCTCACCGCTTATTCCATCAGAGCCTTGCTCATAAGGGAGAAAAATACGCGACTGGGTCGCCTCATCCATGCCGGGCCCCGTATCGGCAATATGAATAACAGCCTGCCTGTCCCGAATTTCGGCTGAGACGGAGATGCTTCCCTCCTCGGTATATTTAAGCGCATTATGCAGCAGGTTATACAAAATTTGAACGAGCCTTTTCTCATCCGCCAGTACCAAAGGCAGCGATTCCGGTATCTCCATATGCAGTTCGATTGGCCTGCTTTCCTTCATAAATTGCAGCATTGCGACAACGCCAGGAGCGATGGACTGAATGCTGAGGGGCTCCCGCTGCAAAACAATGCGCTGTTCCTGAAGCCGAACGACATCGAGAAGATCGCCAAGCAGCTGTGACATCCGTCTGCTGATCGTAATGAGCAGCTGCATATCTTCAAGGCTGCTTTTCGCAAGCCTGGTCTTCTCTTTGGTGACAACGTTATATGCGATGTTCATAATACCGTGCAGCGGCGTGCGGAGCTCATGGGACGTATTAGCCAAAAACTGGTCCTTAATTTTATCCGCTTTTTGTAGCTGCTTGTTCAATTCCATGTTTTCTATCGAATTTCGAAAATACTTTTTAAACCAATAGGCCGAAAAGCCGGTAATAGCAAAAATAATGTCGATGGGATAGTAGACGGTCGTAACATCTCTTGCGCTCTCAGCAATACTCCACAGTAAGTTGGATAAGATGTTTGCTGCGGAGAACAGCAAGAAAATGACGTCATTATCTTTATTTTTTTGCAAAATCATCGTTCCTACTATGTATATAAACCAGACGAATGATATGAAATTAATCGTATGAAATACATTGAAATGGACGATTGTATAAGCAATATTGGCTGGTGAGACCAAGAAAATGCCGGTAAGAGCAACATTCGCTGCAATGTAGGTTTGGAGCCATTTTTCTCGCAGCGGGGCCGCGTTGAAACTTTTGAATAGCAGAAGCAGAAACACATTTTGCCACAGCAGAGAGATCAGTCTAATTTTGATTGCCCATGTATAGTTAATCGGCAGCCATAACAAGAGTATATTATCGTGACTTACTAGAATCGTAATGCCAACGGATATCGTTAACAGCGCTGCGATCAACAAGGTCCTCTCTTTTGAGCTGAATAGATAGAGAATGCAAGCATACAGGCAATGAAGCAGCAGAATAAGAAAAATGAACAGCTGAAATCCAATCGAGTACCAGCGCACAAAATCAATAGTGGCCGCAGTGCCAAAGCGAATCGGAGTTACAATGCCGCCCTTATAGGGGTTGTCGAAATTGGCCACACGAATGACCAGTTCAATCTCGGTCACTCCTTCTGTGTCATAAGTAGAGGTAAAAGAGATGCTTTTGGGTGTATATTCATTTGCAGCGTCGGCTAGCTTGCCCATAATGGCAAAATTTTTTCCGTTAATTTCAATTTCCGATGCCGCCTGAATTTTTTTAAACCAGAATGAAACAGGAGTCTGAAGCGAATCAATCAAAATGCGAAGACGATACGTTCCATACCCGTACGAGTTGTTTGAATGCTGCTGAAGCGCGCTCCCCCAGTCACCTGGTACGGTAACATGGCTTGCTTCGGGTTCCTTCTCCAGAAACTCGTCTCCCGTAACAAAATTTTCAGGATAAAACTGCCATTCTCCATTCAAATAGAGCACAGGGGAATTTTCCAGATCAATACCGCGCAGGTCAAGCACGCCGCCAACAGCACGGGGCTGGTGGTCGGATACGGGAAAAACGACAGACCACGCCCATCTCATGCCGACTAATGCAGCAAAAATAAACAGCATGATTGTTATATATTTAAAAAGTGTTATATGCTTTGCCTGCATGACGTTCATCAATTTTGTCATAAATGAATAAAACCTCTTTTGACCGCTCTTTATTGTTAATTCTTTACATTATAGCATAGGATTTAGCCATTCTCTTGCTTGGCTGCTAAAGAGAGCAGGTAACATCAAAGGTATCAAGATTCTGTAGAGCTTATTTTACTGTTTTTAACATCATATAATATGATTAATGATGCGGACTTCAAAAAGTTTGTTGTACTATTTGAAGTTTATCGGCAGTATGCTTCAAATGAGCAAATAGAGCAGTATCAAAACCTTTTTTAGGAGCTGTTGAAGCATGAAGAAGGCATTAGTATCTGTGATGGTGATATTCGCTCTTGTTAGTATTGTACCCCTAAGTGGTTTTACCAGCGGATCAATCACAACTTTTTCACCTTCTAATCACGGTTGGAATTAATATGTGATAGCGGTAAATAAGAACCATCGGTGTGGAGTGAACACCGATGGTTCTTTTATTTTGACGCTTGTCCGAAACAATTCTCGTGCGAATTTTTAAAGTCTCTCGGTTCTTATTCCGCTCTACGATTCTAATGGTCCCCATATTCATCCTAGCCCCCGGAATGAGATCGGCTACGCGAGCCGCCATAGGAATAGCCGCTGCTGCCGCAATCCCCAGGATTACGGCTTTGTTCTCAGCTACTACAGCTTGATATTCTTCTCGTCAAAATATTCCTCCAGCGTCATTCCCTGCTTGGCTACATCCTCCGCGATGTCAGTTCCCACATAACGAATATGCCAAGGCTCGTATACATAGCCAGTCACATCTTCCTTGTCCTTCATATAACGAATAATAAATCCGTATTCCGGCGCATGCTTCTCCAGCCACTCGCCTTCCTTGGAGGCTCCGAAGGATTGCTCCAGCACATTGCCTACGCTTGGACTGGACACATCAATCGCCAATCCTGTCTGGTGCTCGCTTGTACCCGGTACCGCACTGACTTTAGAGGCATATTCCTGCCCCTTTGTCTTCACATTGTTGTTGAAAATGGAAACCTGACGCTTATAGGAACGGTATCCCGATACAGCATGCAGCTCAATGCCGTCCTTCTTCGCACCGTCGAACAGCTTCTCCAGCGCCTCTGCCGCTTCCTTGCGCATATGCCGCTTCTCATGCGGACCTTCGAAGGAAAAAGGTACCTTCGGCTCCACCAGATCGTCCGGGGCATAGCCTACAGGCAAGCTGCGCTTTTTGTTCACCACGACGGTATCAGACGTAGCGTTGGTGACAATGGCAGTCCCCCCATCTTCCTTCACCGTGGCTTGCAGCGCACTCTCGCTTCGTAGCGCCATCACGGGATCTGCCTGTCCGCTTCCTGTACCCACCGAGGCTTGTCCAGTACCCGTTTCAGTACCGCTACTATTGCCCGCATTCGACTGGGTGGCAGGCTGCACGCTCTCCTGTGTCGTCGGGGATGATTTCAGCGGCTCGCTTTCCTGCCCACCCGAACCTCCCTGCTGGCACGCTGCCAACAGCAGCCCCGGCAGGATCAGTCCCGGGATAAGCGCTTTGCTCCAGCGCTGAGGGGTCCGTTTCTGTTGCATATGTTGTTTCATGCGGATATCTCCTCCAATATTACATTTGATGCATGGCTTACTATGGTTTTCCGTTCCCCTATTGTAACTGAACTTCCGACACTCTTCGAAGCCGTTATCCAGTTCGATGAAGCTGAATAGGCCCGAAAAAGAAAGAATAGACCCGAATTGTTAGGGAGTATGACGTTTTTGCGGAATTGTGGCCCGGGCGCGTTCAGCTACACGCTCACGTATGAGCTTCAGTGCCTCTTCCACACGGGGCAGTCCCGGCAGCAATGCCGTAATATCCGCTTCATTCACTGGAGCAAGCTTCTGCGGCAGGCGAATCTCAATGGCATGAAAGCCCGCGCCGGGACGGTGCAATGCTCCTTCGGCGGCAGATTCAGCAATCCATTCGCTGATCGCCGCCGATCCGCTGCGTGCGCCCTCTGACCGCGAGGTTGGCTCATGCGCGAGAGATGCCCCCTGCACATGGGACAGTTCACCTGCCCAAGCACTGAATACGAATTCCAGCAGTGCTTCGCGCGTCATTCCGATCAGGTCCAGACCAAGCAGCGGCTCGCTTTCCAGCCCCGCTTGGAGAGCCTTCTTCGCTTCGTCGGCTGCACCAACGCCGTCCTCCAGATTGGATGTAGCCGCATCGGCTGCTACCTGAACGACCTCATCCAGCGAGAGGCAGGCCTCCCCCTGTATAAAACGGTATATGTCCCAAGGCTCCGCCTTTAGCTGCTCCAGCCAGGCTGTCCGCTGTTCCGGGTCCAGTACAGGCACGGTACCAGTCCAGCGGGCAGCCTGAGCAATCGCCGAACCGTTGTCTGTTCCGTACTCCTCTACTTCCGCCTCCCATTGACCGTCAGTTACTCGCAGCTTCACTCGCGGCCTTGTCATCGTCTTCATCCTTTCTGTGCTTACTCAATCCATATATCATTTTGCAGCGCAATCAGACCACGCAATTCATCGTCAGACATTTCCGTCAGCCAATGCTCACCGGAGCCGACAACCTGCTCGGAAAGCGCCTTTTTGCTCTCGATCAGCTCGTCGATCCGTTCCTCCAGCGTACCTTGGCAGATCAGCTTATGCACCTGCACGTTCCGGCTTTGACCAATGCGGAATACCCGATCCGTCGCCTGATTTTCTACCGCAGGATTCCACCAGCGGTCATAGTGGATAACATGACTGGCACGCGTCAGGTTCAGGCCAACGCCGCCCGCCCGCAGGGAAAGCACGAATATATTCGGCCCTTCCCCCTGCTGGAAGTTGTGGACGATTTCGTCCCGTCTGGTTTTCGCCAGCCCCCCATGCAGGAAATACGGTTCTTCCCCGAAAATCCGGGCCAGCCGTGCTACCAACAGCTCTCCCATGGACACATATTGGGTGAAAATCAGAGCGGATTCTCCATTCTCCCGAATGGTTTCCACCAGTTCCAGCAGCCGTTCCATTTTGCCCGAATTTTCGGTTTTTCCAGTGTCAGCCCGGCCCGGAATGATCAGACCCGGATGGTCGCAAATTTGCTTCAGCTTGGTCAGCGAAGACAGGACAAGCCCCTTGCGGGCGATACCGATCTGCCCGTCCAGTGTCCCCATGAGTTGATCCACCACGCCGCGATACAATCCAGCCTGCTCCGGTGTCAGTACACAATATGATTTCAATTCCAGCTTCTCCGGCAAATCCTTGCGTATATCCGGATCGCTTTTGAGTCGACGCAGCATGAACGGCGAGACGAGACGATATAGCTCGCGCAGCGCACCCCCTCTCTCCTCTCCCGCCATACTGTAGCGCTGACGGAACGAAGATGAGGTGCCGAGGTAACCCGGATTCAGAAATTGAAAAATGGACCACAGCTCACTCAGCCGATTCTCCACCGGGGTGCCCGTCATGGCGATCCGATGCGGTGCTGACAGCTTCATTACGCTCTGAGCCTGCTTTGTCCGTGCATTTTTAATATATTGCGCCTCATCCAACACGATAGAGGACCAATAGACCGCAGATAAATCGCTGCCGTCCCGACCCGCCAAATGGTAGGTAGTGAGAACGATATCATACTCGCGGACGCTTTCTTGAAATGCCTCCCCGTGAAGTCGCTGGTTGCCGTGATGAATATAAAGTGACAAATCCGGCGAAAAACGCTTCAGCTCCCGCTGCCAGTTACCGAGCAGCGAGGTCGGACAGACGATCAACGCTGGACGCTGATCCGTCGCGCCGATGCCGCCATCGAGCAGGCAGGTAATAACCTGAATCGTTTTACCAAGCCCCATGTCGTCCGCAAGGCAGACACCGAAGCCCAGCCCGCGCATGGCAGCCAGCCATTGGAAGCCGCGCTCCTGATAAGGACGCAATGCGCCATGCAGCGTCTTTGGTACAGGGCGCGGCTCCACAGAACGAAGCACGCCGCCCTCAACCAGAGAGGCCAGCAACCCGGCAGATTCCGCGCCGAAGATGGACAGGCCCTTCCATGAGGCCTCGCCTGCACCTTCATTTTCCGCGGCCAGATGCATCCATTCGGACAAGGTCATTTCGCCGTCTTCACCGCGCTTGATAAAACGCAGCACCTGACGAATTTCCTTCGGATCGACCTCGATCCATTCGCCTCCCAGACGTACATACGGCAAATTAGCCGCGACGATGCTTTCCAATTCCTCCATCGTCAAGGTCGTATCGCCCAGCACAGCCTCTGCATCAAAGGAAATCATGCGGTTAATACCGACCGTCGATGTGTCGGTATTCACGCCTTCCGGCGGGGTGCCGCGCTCCGCTGAACGCATTTTGAGCCGCAAGCCTGCGCGGCGGCGACCCTCTCGGCTCCAGCGTGAAGGCATTTGCACGGTGGTTCCGTTCTTTTGCAGAGCGGGTACGGCTTCCGTCAGGAAGCGGAAGAACAGCTCTGGCTCCAGCGTGAGGCCCTCGGGATAAGGGCGACTTAACGCTTCTTGCAGTATCGGCGCCGCTTCGGCCGCCTGTCCAAGCAGCAGCAGCAGCTGTGCCTGCACTTGGCGATACACGATGGTGCCACGCACCAGATCGCGCTCGGGATGCGCCCACAGCGCCAAAGCAGGCAGTCGCAACCCCGGCTCGGCATCGCTTTCCGCCCAAAAGGTAATACGCCATTCCTTCACATTCTCTTCCAGTGAAGGCTCCAGACGAAGACACAGACGAACCTGCCCTTCGATCGGCTCCTGATCCTCCCGTTCCATGACTGGCATCGCGCTTCCTTCAAGAGAGGCCGCCTGGAGAACCAACTCCTCCATCTCGGCAGGCGTTCCCTGTATCGCAACCGGGCGGGAACCTGTTAGCAGACTGTTCCACCACAGTTCTGCCAGCGGCGATCCCCCGCGCCGATACTCTGCGCGATATCTGCTCAGCTCACGATCGGAGGCTGCCAGCACCGCGGTCGTTTCCGCATGGATGACCGCACACAGGAAGGAATAGAGCACAATTCCCGCTGCATCCTCCCGTGTTTCCGGCTCCTTGCCTGCGAAGACGGCGGGAGCCGCCATACAGACGGCTGGCATCGCCGAAGCCAGCTCATGAAAGCGGCGAACGTCCTCCTCCTGGCGCAGCCGGGGAATCCACACCCCAACCGCCGCCTCCGGGCCGCGACGGCGCGGTCCCGATGGACGCGCCTCTGTAAGCGATGGCGCAATTTCGCCTCGCTGCATCAGTTCCAGCGCAAAATAAGCGGCCTTTTGCCAATATTGCATTTCCTCTCCCAGCGTAATGCCCGACGTGGCACAGCCCTTCTCGTCCATACGGGTCAGCAGGGCCAGCGTTTCGCGCGGTTCCAGCGCCAAGCCCTCCAGCGTGCGGCCCAGCATGGAGCGTCTTTTGCCTCCTCTGCCTGCGACTTCCACACGAGCGGTGTTCGGTATCCGCACCTCAGCAAGACGCAACGCAGCCTGCCGAAACGGCCGAAGGTCTCCCTTCAGCGTCAGCCTGCGGACCACACTGCTCCACGCATCAATACGTGGTTCCGACGTCTCACCAGAAAAGCAAAAAAACACATCTCCGAGCCATATTCCATAAAGCGGTTGATTCATATCTGTCTCCCGTCCAGCCTTTTGAATTATTACTCTTCATCATATACGAAAATGGGCTCTTTTCAAAACTTTATCGCAAAAATAAATGGAAACTCATAAGTTAATAACCTTAAATATTCATGTGATTAACTATACAAAAGAGACTCAATCTATAGGATCAAGTCTCTTTTCTTCATCATCAGCTTCCGCATCCTTCAGATAAGGATTCAGGCTGTCTTGCAGCAGTTGCCTGACTCGCATACGCAGCTCTTCCGGATATATAACCTCGGCCTCCGGCCCATACTTTAACAGGAGTCTGGATACATAACTCAATTCCTCGAGCGGAATATATCCCTGCCATTCCTGATGGGAGACATTCTGGAAGAGGGGGTCTGATTCCGCCAGCCGGGCACCAAACGCAGTAAACTTTATTTTTGACGGAATTCCCTGGCGGGAATCATCCGAAGCCATCCATTCCCGGAGTGTGGGAAGGCTGGGTAAGGTTTGTTCCAGCATGGTCATTGCGATTACCCGATCAGAACGGTACAGGATAATCCGGTCTTTGCTATGCGCTGGCATGTACCAATATCCGTGATCAAAATATAGCCCAACCGGATATACTTCAGTCCACTTTTCCCCGGAAGCGGAGCGGTAATGCATCTTCACCCGGCGCTTATTCAACGCAGCCTCCAAAATGAGCGAGGTGTAGGGCGACTCTGCGTGAGTAGGCATCATGCGAAAAGAGATATAATCCTTCAATTGATCAATGCTATCCTGCACATCCTGTGGAAGCCCGGCATAATATTGCTCGGATACATGCCCACGAACCGATCCGAAAGGGATATCAGGAATGTCTTCCAGCAGTTGCAGCATGAGAAAAAGACCCAAGGCCTCGTCGCGGGCAAGATGAAGGGGCGGAAGAAGTCGATTGGGAAGCGCCCGGTACCCGCCATGAGGTCCAGTTTCGGTATAAAGGGGTAACCCGGTCTGCTGCAAATAGTCGAGATCTCTTTGTATCGTCCTGACGGAGACGTCAAAACGCTCGGCAAGCTCACGTGCCGTATATTTTTTTCGGGAATCCAGTATCCTCATAAGGGCAATTCTGCGTTCGTTCATCAGGTACTCCTTTTATTAAAAATTCAATCGGATACGCAATTTAACTACGACATGATATGTCATAAATACATTATATCATAGGAGATAGAAAGGAGCGATGAACGATGAAGGATACAAAATCTCGCAACAAAACTGTGCTGTATATTGCCATGAGTCTCGACGGGTATATAGCGCTGCCAGATGGCTCAGTGGACTGGCTGTATGATGTCAAAGGGGACGGCGGGGACAATGGATATGCCGACTTTTACGACACCGTAGGCACGGTGCTGATGGGCAGGTTAACGTATGAGGAGGTATTGAAGCTTTCAGATGATTTCCCTTATGCTGGCAAGCCGTGTTATGTACTCACCCGGTCATTAACGAAGCATCAGCAAGCACCGCATGTTACGTTTACAGACGAAGCTCTGTCTGAGCTTGTTCCGCGTCTGCAAGAACAATCGGAAGGTGCAGTATGGCTGGTGGGTGGAGGCCAGCTAGTTCAGGCCTTCATGCGAGAGGGACTGCTGGAGGAGGCTATCATTGCGGTCATTCCCAAGGTGCTCGGACAAGGAATACCATTATTTCCAGAAGGAACACCGCCAAGTACGTTTGAACTCAAAGAAATAGAACGCCGCGGGGATATCATTATGCTTCATTATCATATATAACTCTGTTTACAGAAAAGCCTTCGTATTTCAGGATCAAGCAATCTCCCTGACATACGAAGGCTGTATCGCGTGCTTTTGTTCATTATTTGGTCTTCAAATTATCCCACGTGCTCTGGAAATCCTCGAACAGCTTCCCGGCATCCGATTTACCCGCCACATAGGCTTGCATTTGACTGCCGAATTCCTGCTGCGCTCCTTCAGGATAGCGGGCAAAGAACCAGCCCAGCAGCTTATTTTCCTGACTGTATTTCACCACTTCGGCACCCAATTGGCCCATATCGGCCTCTGACCCTTTGATGCTCTTGAACGCCGGAATGAATTTGAATTCCTTGGTGATATACTTTTTACCCTGCTCGGATGTCACCATCCAGTTTAAAAACTCCTTCGCCTCGGCTTTGACAGATGAATTTTTGTTAACCACCCAGTTGTTGGCGACTCCTACAAACAGCTTATCTCCGGCTGCTGCGTCTTCACCAATCGGCATAGGCAAAATACCCAGATTCAGCTTTGGATTAATCCCGTCAATTTGTACTTGGGTCCAATTCCCTTGCTGCATCATGGCGGCCTTGCCCGTAGCAAAATTCGTTACCTGAGTATTGTAATCCGTCGTCAGCGGTTTGGAGTTGCCATACTTGAGCGTCAGATCGAACAGCTTGATCCACTCGGCGAATACAGCGTTGCCCGGGATTTTCGCTGTTCCATCATTCAGTCCCTTCACGAAAGCTGACGGGTCCGGCTGATTGGCAAATGCCACGTTCAGCAAATGATTGCCCAGCACCCAAAACTCCTGATATCCATTAGAAAAAGGGGTAATTCCTGCGGCTTGGAGCTTTTGGGCAGCCCCTTCCAGCTCGGACAGCGTTTTGGGTGTCTCGGTAATGCCCGCTTTCTTGAATAAATCCTTGTTATAAATAAAGCCGTAGCCCTCCAGATTCATCGGCTGACCGTACAGCTTGCCGTCCTTGCTCATGGGCTCCTTGGCGACATCGACCACGTCACCGACCCAAGGCTGGTCAGACAGGTCCTCCAAATACTCCAGCCACGTATCCAGCTCCCGGTAGCCTCCTACGTTAAAAATATCCGGTTGCTCCCCGGAGGCAAACTTCGCCTTCAAGGCAGCCCCATAGTCGCTACCTCCGCCCACGGTCTGAATATCGAGCTTGATTCCCGGATGGGACGCTTCATATTCCGCCTTCATGCGATTGAGCGCTTCTGCAATTTCCACCTTGAACTGAAAAATATGAATCGTCTTTTCCTTGGCTTCCTCTTTTCCTGCATTTTGTTCACCACCGCTACTGTTACAGCCTGCCAGAACAAGTGCAAAAGCAGCGAGAAGCAGAATCAGAGCTTGGGCTTTCTTTTTAAAAGTATGCGTTTTCATAATTATGTTCCTTTCTATCCAAAAAGTGATAGTTATTTTCAGGGTACACTCAGCCTTTGACTGAGCCAGCCATAATACCTTGAATAATATATTTTTGCATGGCCAGAAAGAATATGATCACTGGCAAGATACCCAGTACCAGTGCAGGCAATGCCAAATCCCACTGCTTGGTGTACTGTCCGAAAAAGGCATAGGTCGCGATTGGAATCGTTCGCAGCTCCGCCTTTTGCAGCACAAGAGAAGGCAGCAGATAATCATTCCAAATCCAGAGCGTATTCAAAATAATAACCGTTACCATCATCGGCAGCATCAACGGATATACAATGCGGAAAAACACACCGTAAGGCGTACAGCCGTCTACCGTTGCCGCCTCCTCCACCTCAACCGGTACGCCTTTAACAAACCCGTGAAAGAGAAAGATGGACATAGGCGCCCCGAATCCCAAATAACAGATAACCAGACCACCGATGCTGTTCATTAAACCCAGTGTACTGACCACCTTGACCAAAGGAATCATCACGGATTGAAAAGGAATGACCATGGCAGCCACGAACAGGGTGAACAACACCCGGTTATAACGCGTCGGATGCCGGACCATCCGGTAAGCAGCCATCGAGCTGATCAGCGCAAGCGACAGATTACTGACCACCGTAACCACGAGCGAATTCCATAAGGCCTCAGGAAAACGTGTAATGCTCCATGCTCTGGCATAGTTACTCCATACAAACGTTTGCGGCCAGGCTGCCGAATCGGTGAGCAGATCACCAAAGCTTTTGACCGAATTGACGAACAAAAAATAAAACGGAACGAGGAATATCAAAGCGACGAGAATCATGACCAGCTCGGTCACCCATGTTCCGGCACGGTAACGCTTGCTTGTTTCCATTTACGCCTCCACCTCCCGGCTTTTCGTCAAACGCACCTGAAGGCTCGTAACAAGCGCAACAATGATAAAGAATATAAGTGCTTTGGCCGTTCCCAGCCCATAACGATTATTCACAAACGCTTCATTGTAAATATTGAGTGCGACTGACTCCGTGGAACCGAAGGGCCCCCCTTTGGTCAGTGACAAATTGAGATCGAACATTTTAAACGACCACGAGATCGCCAGGAAAAGACATACCGTAACGGCAGGCATGATCAAAGGCAGTATAATTGACCTTAATATTTGCATCCGGCTCGCTCCGTCAATTTCAGCTGCTTCCAGCATATCCCGCGGCACATTGGTCAGGGAAGAGATGTAGATGACCATCAAATATCCGGCGGTTTGCCAGATAAACACGATCACAATACCCCAGAAAGCCGTGATCTCATCTCCCAGCCAGGGCAGATTGAAGAAAGACAAGTCCGTACTCTCTCCAATCGCTGCAAATCCTTTGACGAAAATAAACTGCCAGATAAATCCCAGCAACAGCCCTCCAATCACATTGGGCATGAAAAAAATAGTCCTCAGCACATTTTTTGTTTTCAGCGGCTTGGTTAAAAAATACGCCAGCAAAAAACCAATCATATTCGCAGCCACTACTCCAATCACCGTAAAACGGACCGTAAACCAGAACGCTGTCCTAAACTTGTCATCATCCAGTAAAATGTGACTGAAATTATCCAATCCGACCCACTTCGCCTGATTAGCAACTCCATTCCACTCTGTAAAAGAATAGTACATTCCTAGCATGAAAGGGATTACAATAATGATAACGAAAAATAACGTCGACGGCCCTACGAAAATCCATTGCTGGAGCCATTGCGACGATTTGGCGCGGTTCAAGCCGATCCCCCCTTTTTTGTCTGTTGGCGTCTGGAGCGCTCCTTACGGCTTCCTCAAGCAGCATGGGCGCTTTGACCATTCGATTTGCGGTTCACATGTTCATTATGTCGAATAAGCGCTCTGGAGAACACGCAAGATCGTGAACCATTCAGGGGGAAAATATTGACCTCCGGCTTGCCTTGAATTGTGAAAGGAGCTATTCGCATGAAATTCCACAGCATTCGTTCTCGCCTGATCTGGTTTCTCTTAATTGCGGTTACTCTGCCGCTGCTGCTGTCGATGACCATGACCTTCATTCTTACCAAGCAATCCTTGCGAGAGCAGGCCACACAAGAAAATGAACGGCTTATTTTTCAGGGAATTACGAATCTGGATAACTATTTACAAGGATTAAACCGCGCGTCCATTGGAGTCTATAATGATCCTCATTTCCTGCGCAACCTGGCTAAAATTCCGAATGATTACCGGGCCGTTGCCGAAATTTACACCACGCTGCAAACGATGATGAATGCTTCGTCAGGCATCGATCAGGTGTATTTGCACTCTTTTGAGGCCAGGCAATCTACGCTGATTACCAGCACAGTCCCTCTACGGGAATTCCGGCTGGCACCCTTTCCCGGTTCAATTCATTACGGCTCTTCCGGATTGTTCATCCAGCCTTCACATACGAAGCATTTGTACGGCTTTTCGACGGTTTCCTATGCAGAACACGACACACAGCGGCAGGTATTTACACTCCATCGGGCGATTCGGAACATTCCTTCCTCAGAGATGCTTGGGGTGCTTGCTATGGATGTTCGTCTGGACCCGCTGCGTAGCATTTGCCGTCAGTTGTACGATGCAGATACAGAGGAACTGTTTTTGATCGACCGGAACGGAACGATCATATATAGTGGGCAGGAAGCGTTGATTGGAACACACTGGAAGGAATCTGGTCTGCTTAATCGAATTTCTAAAGAAGGCGAGCATGGAGTCATTGAAGACGATACGGCATTGCAGGTGTATGGCAAGCTGGATGCCAACCTGTCAGGCTGGACGATCGTCAAGAAAATCCCTAATCGCACGCTTTATTTACGGGCCACTCGCCTGACCCAGATCAATGCAGTCATTACAGGCGCAGCGTTGCTGCTCGTCATTGTCGCCACCTTGTGGATTTCCATCAAAATCACGGAGCCCATCAAACGACTGACCCGCTACATAAACCAGATTCAGTCCGGTCAACTGGATGTAGACATCCGGGCCATGAGCAATGATGAGATCGGAGTGCTGTCACGCCGTTTCAGACAGATGATGGATACCATCAACAATCTCATTTTACGGGAATACAAGCTCGAACTGGCGAACAAGACACATCAATTGAAAGCGCTTCAAGCACAGATTAATCCTCATTTTTTATACAATACGCTACAATCTATCGGAACGCTGGCTCTACAGCATGAGGTGCCGCGAATCTATTCTCTGCTCTCTTCCCTTGCCAAAATGCTGCGCTATAACATGCGGGATCATACGGTCGTAACACTTAAGGAAGAGGCCGAGCATGTAAAGCAATATCTTGATTTGCAAAAAGAACGCTTTGGCGAGCAATTAGAGGTCACTTACCAGTGGGCAGATGGAGTCCTGGATGACCAGGTGCCCAAAATGATTCTCCAGCCATTAGTGGAAAATTACTTTAAACACGGTGCTGATCCGCGGCTGGGACATGGTGAAATTCGAATTGCAGGCTGCCGAATTCGGGAAGGAATCGTGAAGATAACAGTGGAAAATAACGGAACTTCCATTCCGCAGGCTGAGTTGGAGCAGCTCCAGCATATGCTGAAACGTCCGCTGAAAGCCTATGAGGAACCGAACACTGGCGAGTCGGATTCTATCGGACTCCGTAATGTGCTGCTGCGCATCCAGCTTCACTCCGAAGACGGCTCTAATACCCTGTATGTAGACAATATTCTGCCTCATGGCGTTCGTTATACACTCGAAATTCGTACCGAAGCCCATACCGAAATTCATATTAAGGGAGAGTGACCTGTCATGAAAGTGCTGATTGTGGATGATGAAAAGCATGTGCGCCATGCCATTCGAATGCTTGTACATTGGGAAGCTTGTGGCGTGACTGAGGTCATTGAAGCTGAGTCGGGAGATCAGGCGATTGAGGTCATCACCGCCCTTTCGCCACCTGTTGTACTCACGGATATGCGGATGCCTGGCAAGGACGGGGTGGCCCTAATGGAGTGGATTCAGGTGAATTCCCCCGCGACCAGAGTCGTGGTGGTCAGCGGCTATGACGATTTTGAGCTGGTCCGGCAGGTCATCCGTCGGGGAGGCATGGACTATATTCTCAAGCCTGTGGACCCGGTGGAGATTAACGAGGCTTTAACCAAAGCCACTCAAGCCTGGCAGACAGCGGAGCAAGACCGGAACAGGCACACGATGCAGGCGATTGAGGTGAACCGGATGAGGCCGCACTATGCCGACAAGCTCCTGACCGAGCTGGTGTCCGGCACGGCGAATACCCATCTTTCCATCACGCCTTTACGTGAGGAACTGCATCTTCCTGCGGCTATTCATATGTGCAATGCAGCGGTGATGAGCACCACTCAACTGGATGCCGATATACTGGACAAATACAAAACGCGGCACACGCTTCTGGGCTTTTCCCTGATTAACATCTGTAACGAGTTTCTCGGGAATTCCCAAACCGGGATTGCGTTCCGTCATCTGGAGCGTATGGACGAAATTATTCTGCTGTATTGGGGCGAACCGTCCCGCTGGCCGCTGCTCTTGCAGGATATACACACAGGGATAAGAACGGCGTTGCGGTGCTATATGCATATTGGAATCGGCTCTTTCGGTGCCTTTCCCGTGACGGCGGCCACAGCCTACCAGGAAGCGCGGCAAGCATTGTGGAAACGGGATGTGCTGCAAGCCGCCGACTGGCTGCACCATAGCTCTCTTGCACGGCAAGCCGTACGTCTTCCCCAGCTTCCCGAGATGGAGGAGGAGCTGCGGCTTAGTGCACTCAGCTGCAACGCCAGTCGTATAGCTGCGGCGGCTGGCCGCTGGATATCAGCCGTAGCCGAGCTGCCTTCGGTTACGGCAGAGCAACTGGTCGGCTGGAATCAGGAGCTGGACTGGATGCTGGCCCGCTGGCTGAACGACAGACCCGGCGATGCGGCAGGGGAGGAACTGGCAGACGAGCACGGCTCCATCCCTGCCCTGCCGGTCGACAACCGGGGCTTGCTATCCCTGCCCCTATGGCAGAAGCAGGTTGAAAACCGACTGCTTGCGGCCGGTCAGGCCCTTACACCAAGCCATAGCCCAAGCAATCCTGTTATCCGTGATATTGCCCGCTATCTGGACGCTCATTACGATGAGGACATTTCCCTACAGGATATGGCGAGCCGTTTTTACCTCAGTCGGGAATATATCTCTCGTAAATTCAAGCAGGAATACGGCGTTAATCTGTCCGAGTATCTATGTCGGATCAGGATGGACAAAGCGAAGCTGCTGCTGTTAAACGACAAGCTACGCCTTCATCATATTGCCGGTATGGTTGGTTATCAGGACGAAAAATATTTTGGCAAGGTATTCAAAAAACTGGAGGGCATCACGCCCGGCGAGTTCAGAAAACGCCATTCTGTAGATCCTCAGCCGTTAACGCATACAGCACATGATCTTCCCAGACACCATTAATCTTCAAAAAGTTTAGAGCCAGCCCTTCCCGGCGAAATACGGCCTTTTCCATCACTCGATTGGATGGCGTATTTCTCGGCATAACCCCGGCCTGTATACGGTGCAATCCCAATTCATTGATGGCGTAACGTACAACATCCTTTACTGCTGAGGTGGCGTAGCCTTGTCCGTGATGTGCAGGATCTACGAAGTATCCCAGATTCGCATTTTGAAAAGGGCCTCTGGCTACGCCCGATAGCTCCATTCTGCCGATCAGCTTATCATTTTCCGGCAAAAAAAGTCCAAACGTATATCCCTGCCCGGTTTGCACAGCTTCAAGGCCGATGGAAATCAGGCGGGCCTGTTCTTCCAGCGTAAAGTAAATTTCAGACCGTTCTGGCTCAAATGGCTTAAAAAAATCAAAATTTTCGCGTCTAATCTCCAATAATCGTTCTGCATCACTTACTTGTAAAAGTCGAATCCGTAACCCGGGATGGGTGGACTCTATTGAAAACGAACCATTAGCTTCATGTAACATTGTCATTTTCCTTCTTTCTCGCTATTCATATGTTTCGTACTCACGGGACACAAGACAGGAAAATACCCCGGATGCTTGGCAGCAACCCAGGGTATCCCTTCAATTCAAAAATTAATCCGTAAAAGTCACCCAGCCGGGTGTCATCGTCAACGCACCCCACAGGTAGTCCGGAATGACCAGCTCCTGTTGAGCTTGCTTGGACAATGTCGTGCGGATCGTATCTTCTGTTCCGTTTTGCACCTTCTGAACCCATTGCGGCTCCTTCAGAAGCGGACGTCCCAGTGAAACCAGCGGTACACCTGTCTCCAGCGCTGCAAGCGCCTCGTTCGGTGTATTCAGCGACCCAACTCCCATAATCGGCACGCGATTTCCAACTTTCTCATGAATGAGAACAGTACGTGACCGTTCGTCGCTACGGTCACGGAACGAACCACCGAAGAAATGCATGACGGCAATGTGCAGGTAATCCAGCCCTTGATCCGCCAAGCGGTCTACGAGCACCAGCGTATCGTCCAATGTAATGCCTGGCGTGTGTCCCTCTTCGGGAGACAAGCGATAGCCGAAAACGAACGGCTGCTTCGCATGCTCTGCGATCACTTTCTTCACTTCGTGAACAACCGCCAGCGGGAAGGTCAAGCGTTTCTCAAGGCTTCCTCCCCATTCGTCGGTACGAAGGTTGGAATGCGGGGAGAAGAACTGCTGCACCAGATAACCGTTCGCGCCGTGAAGCTCCACACCGTCATAGCCCGCTTCAATCGCGCGGCGAGTCGCTTCGCCATAGGCACGGATAACACGGTGAATATCATCGGTGGTCATTTCACGCGGCACAGGTGCGCCTTCTTTTTCCTCAGCCACCGCGCTTGCGCTGATCGGCTGTCCGTCCGGTATTTGATCCGGTGGGCACGAACGACCGCCATGATAAATTTGCAGAATCGCTTTTGCGCCCTCCTGATGAATCGTGTCGGCCAGACGACGCAGGCTCGGAATCATTTCATCCTTGTCCGCGCCAAACTCATTTACAAAGCCTTTACCGTCTGGAGTCACGTACACGCAAGCGGTAATGACCGCACCTACACCGCCGGAACGTTCACGGTAGTAAGCCAACTCCTGGTCACTGACTTCACCATTTTCATGAGACGCAAAGTTGGTCATAGGAGCCATCGTGATACGGTTTTTCAATGTAACGCCAGATGGCAGAGTAAAAGTATCAAATAAAGGTTTATATTTCGGGTTCATTCGTTTTCTCTCCTTCAGTTTAAGTCAGATCAGATGAGGCTGTAAACCATGAAACCTGCCTACTGTGACTTGCTTTAATTGCTTACTTTAATACAGTGGTTATAATAACCACAGTATAATGATCCGCCTCCATAAAGTCAAATCTAACCTTTTGACCTTCCTTAAACTGTCCGGAAAATCTGAACCTTAGCCACTTGTCATAAGCCACCGACAGTAATTCAATTGTTCCTGGCTGTGCTGTCCTTTTCTTCCCGACGGGAAAACCAGGTCGCAAGCAGCGAGCCGGAAATATTGTGCCACACGCTGAAAATGGCACTCGGAACAGCAGCAACCGGATTAAAATGAGCCGCTGCCAGCGCCGCGCCCAACCCGGAATTTTGCATCCCTGTTTCCAGTGTAACGGCTTTGCGTTTGGAAAGATTCATTCCGAACATCACGATGCCAAGGAATAGCTGTATGTATCCCTTCAGCCCTGTAAACGCCGCAGGAAAGAAAAATCCCAGACATGCAAATAAAAGTACCCAGATCGAAAAGGTTCCTCCTACGAACTTCCCCGCTTTTTCCAAACCATTCATTCTCCTATCTTCTCACTTCTAGTGCTTAAAATTTTTATCATTGGATTACATATGACTGCATATAAATACACCTTTTTAATAAAATATTTGTAGCATGAAACTTTTCCCGGCAAGGACATATTTGGTAGCAAATTGGGTATATTCATAGTAGAAGATTGTGACCAGTCGGTCATTCCACGGTTCATTATTCATTGAGGAGGAGATGCCCTATGGCACAAAGCCATTCATTGAAATGGTGGAATATCATTGCGTTTATCGCTGTCATCGTCATTAACATTCTGGCTTCCACACTTCCCATCGGCGGAAGAAGCACTGCTGCCGTATCCAACATGTACCCTACCCTGCTGACACCTGCGGGTTATGCCTTTTCCATCTGGTCGGTTATTTACTTGCTGCTTGCCTGCTTTGTTGTGTATCAGGCTACATCGGCAGGACAAACCAAGACGAGCGTTCAGTCTATCGGGGTTTTCTTTATTTTAAGCTGTATCTTCAACATGATCTGGATTTTTTTGTGGCAGTATGTATATGTAGAGTTGTGTGTGATTGTCATTATCCTGTACTTGCTCTCTCTGGCTGTCGTATATGTGCGCACTCGTACGCCGCAACCAACCCTCGGGGAAATGTGGTTCGTCAAGCTCCCGTTCAGTCTGAATCTTGGCTGGGTATCCGTCGCTACCATCATCAACATCACGGTGGCACTGAAAAAGAACGAGTGGAGCGGCTGGGGGCTCAGCGATACTACTTGGGCGATCATCATCCTGGTCATTGGCACCGTGCTTGCTATCATGGTCAGCTTCCCATATCGTGACAGCATTTATCCACTTGTGTTCGTGTGGGCTTATGTCGCCATCGCCATCGAGCATCCGAACAATGAAAACGTGCGGTTGGCTGCATTCATTCTGGCCGCAATCATCCTGGTGTACTCGCTTTGGCTGTTCTTTGCCCGTAACCGGGACCGGGACTAAAGGAATCTCATCACGTATACCACAGGCATAAAAGAACTTCCATTTCCACATCATGTGTGGATTTTGGAAGTTCTTTTATATTCCTCAGCCTATTCGCCTTTCAAGGCGATAACTTCAATCTCCACTAGTGCATCCTTCGGCAGACGTGCTACCTCCACCGCACTACGAGCCGGATACGGCTGTTCGAAGAAAGAGCTGTATACTTCATTTACGCTGACAAAATCGTTCATATCTTTCAGGAATACGGTCGCTTTCACGACTTGGTTCAGGCTGCTTCCAGCCGCTTCCAGAATAGCCTGTACGTTGCTCAAGGACAGACGAGCCTGCTCCTGTACATCTTTACCGAACTCACCTGTTGCCGGATTCAGTCCAAGCTGTCCTGAGGTGTAAATAAAACCACCCGCCTCTACAGCTTGGCTATAGGGTCCAATAGCGCCGGGAGCTTTTTCAGTGGCAATTGTTTTTTTCATATAGGTTGAATTCTCCTTCCTGATACTGGTTCTCCGTATTATAGCATGGCACCCGTTTCTGTGCCGGTTTCATCCTCACCGGGTGTCAGCTCAGCTCCGATGACCCGAATGATATCATTCGGATAAATATGTACGCCGCTCGCATGCGCGAGAGCGATTCGTACCATAGCCCGTGCGATCACCGAGGCCGGGATGGCGCGGTAGGAAGCCAGTTTGCCTGTCATCACGCCATCCAGTGCCTTCATCACGACGGCCGCGGCGGCTTCGCCAAAACGACGTTCGGGCCTTGTGCCTAAAATCAGCGACGGACGGAACAAATGCAACGCAGGCAAGCCAATATCGGTAAGCGCCTCCTCAGCCTCACCCTTCGTACGGTTGTAAAACACGCGCGATTCCGGGTCCGCTCCCATCGAGGAGATGGCGAGCATCTGCACCGCACCGGCCTCTTTGCCCAACCGGGCGGTCAGAACCGGATAGTCCAGGTCCACCTGACGAAACTGCTCCTTGGAGCCAGCCTTTTTCATCGTCGTCCCGAGGCAACAAAAAACATCAGCAACCCCCTCGAAGGCGGATGCCGCTTCCATCGGCTGCTCCCAGTCGATGAGTGCCTGCTCCAGCTTGGGATGCTTGATTTCCAGTGGACGTCTGCCCACAACCATGACGCGGCTGTATTCCTTTTGCACCAGCAGCTCCCGTACAACATAACCCCCGACAAGCCCCGTTGCACCCACAACGACCGCTTTACGTTCCACGATAGACCTCCTTTATGCCTGTAACCTACCTGCTCCTGTGCTATTAGGCTAATTTAAACGGCTGTTCGCCCGCCTCCTTGCTTTCAGACGGACACATGGGCAGGTACAGGAAAAATGTGCTCCCCTTGTCCTCCTCACTCTCCAAACGGATAAAACCGCCCAATAAGCGGGATAAATCACGGCTAATCGACAGTCCCAGTCCGGTTCCTCCATATTTTCGGTTAATGGAACCGTTTGCCTGCTGGAATGCCTCAAAAATAACATGCTGCTGAAGCTTGGAAATACCGATGCCCGTATCTTTTACCGCAAATACAACCCAATCACCCTCCTGCCCTTTTCGTTCCAGATGCTGAGTGCTGATTTCCAGCAGTACACGTCCTTCATGAGTGAACTTAAAAGCGTTAGACAACAGGTTGCGCAAAATTTGCTGTACACGTTTGGGATCGGATCGAATTTCATCCGGTATATCACCATGCTCCTTCAAGCTGAATTCAAGCTTCTTGTCCTTGGCAGTGACTTCAAAATGCATCATCATCACCTGCGCAATCTCGCGTACGCTGACCGGCTCACTGACGATTTCCATCCGCCCCGCCTCAACTTTGGACAAGTCCAGAATGTCATTGATCAACTGGAGTAAATCATGCCCCGAGGCATAGATCAGCTCGCTATACTGGTAAAGCTCGTCCTCATCCAGTTCTTTTCCCTGTTCGTTGATGATCTGCGCCAGATTAATAATGCTATTAAGTGGTGTACGCAGCTCATGCGACATCGTTGCCATAAAATCCGATTTATATTGGGAAGCCACCATTAACTGTCTGGCCCGTTCTTCCAAAATGATTTTCGTCTTCTGTAGCTCATCACGCTGCTCTGATAATAGCTGATTCGCCTGTATAATCTGATAATTACGCATCTGCTCCATCTGAAAATCACGTAAAATCAGCGCAAATAAAAAGCTGAGTACAATGCCGATAGGCAAAGTGAGAGGGACAACTTCCGCCACATAATAGCGCCATGGAATGACGCCCAGAAAGGCAATATTCAACGTATTTACGATATTAACCGCTAAAATGGTCACCGATGCCTTAATAATCAGACGGCAGGTGGAACGGCGCATCCAGTAGTTCAATCCGGCGCACAGCACGCCCAGAATGCTCATATTCAGAAAGCCGGCCCACGCCGCCATATTCACACCGAAGGTAAATCTCGTAAGCCCGATCGCTACCCCGATAATAACAAGCGTATAGGAGCGGGGATACACCAACGCCGCGATAATTAACGGCACAAAGCGCAGATCAAAAATAACCGTCTCGCTAAAGTTAAAACCGAAGCAAGAGCTAACCCATCCGCCAAATACCACCAGCAGTACCGAGCTGATATATTTAAATCGCGAAGAAGTACGACTCAACCCATATTTATAAATCACGTTCGCCACATAGGCAACGGCAATCAGCATCCCCAAATTCATTAGAAACATTATTGAAAATTGCATGGACTCACACTCCCATAGCGAGAAAAATTGGATGCCAGGCCTATGCCGACCGCTTTTGCTTTTCTCGTATATCATAACATGAAGCTTCAGCTTTCGACATGTCAAAAGCTGCGCACATCCCTATATAAAAAAGGCGAACCGCAACGGCTCGCCCTGGTGGATATACAGTATAGGGTCAACTCATGATGCCCTTGTTTCGGCGCCATTCTTCGACAAATAATTCAGCAAAGTAAGGGTCCCACTGGGTTCCTTTTCCCTCTTCCAATATCATAACCGCTTTTTCTTTCTGCATACCCTTCCGGTATGGACGGTCAGACGTCATCGCATCATACGCATCCGCTACCGCGATGATCCGTCCAAATAGCGGGATATCCTCCCCGCAGAGCTGGTCTGGATATCCTTTGCCATCATAACGCTCGTGGTGCGAACGCACGCCGGGCAAATAAGGAGCCATGGCATCGGCCGGCTCCACCTGGCGGAGAATGCTTTCTCCCATGACCGGGTGCATTTTAATCTGGTCAAATTCCTCATCCGTCAGCTTGCCATCCTTGAGCAGCACGGCATCGGCTACGCCGATTTTGCCGATATCATGCAGTAATGCCGTTTTGCGCAGCAAATCGAGGTCTGTCTCATTCAAACCGCCCCGCCGTCCAATGATCACCGAGTATTCAGCCACACGCAAAGAATGTCCTGCGGTATAAGCGTCCCTCGCATCCAGTGCTGCCGCCAAGGTGGCGAAATAACTTTCCTGTAGCTGACTGTTTTTGTCTTCCCGTTCCTTCAATCCCTCAACCATGATGTTAAAGCCTTCAACCAGCTTCGCAAATTCGTCAGAGTACAAATCGCTAGCCTTATCGTTCAGGCGGCCTTCCTTCACTTCATTCATTTTTTCCAGCAGATGGTGAATTGGCTGCTCAATCTCACGGGTTAACAGCCAACCTCCCAGATAAGCAAAGGCCACACCAAATAGTAAAATCGTGCCCGCCCATAACCAATAGGAGCTGGAAAGTGCCTCATCCAGATGTTCCAGCCGAATCTGCGTAGCCAGGCAAAACAAAAACAGCGGAAAAGCACCAATCAACGTTGCACTCAGCTGAAATTTGTGCCGGAGCGATAGTAATACCCGTCCCCGAAGCGATATGTTAATTCCATATTTCTGATAAGTTCGGTCTCTAATTTCTATCAGCAACGGACGGATCGCCCTCATCGTCAGGAAAAATTCAATCATCGCGTGCATCGAAGCAACCAGACAAGCCCCTATACAGGCAATTCCCACATAATAGAAGGGCAGGGTGAGCTGTCTGGTATGAATCATCCATATGGCCATACCAGCTGCCGGGATGGAAAAACCGAGTAAATGCGGTCCCATAATACGTAACACAGACAGATTAGGCAGACGGTGAATCCGTATATACATCGCTTCTACATCCTCGAACGTCGTCCGCTTATCCAGAAAAAAGTGACGAACTGGTCCCAGATGCATCCTAAATACCAGCGTTTCGCAAGCTATCATAATAATACTGGAAAAAGCAATGATCTTCATAAGACCTAAAAATTCATAATGGGCTACATTTAACGTGGAAAATATAAAAATTGCGCCTACCAACAGAACAGCTATAAACGAACCTATAATATAGTTCAGGATAACATGCTGAATAAAACGCTTATAGATCGGCAAAATGCTACCCCTCTTTTCATCCGTACACTCACAAAATATCTTGTTTATTCAATATCGGAGTCCGGTCGGCAAAAGTTAACCTTCTTGCTTGAGCAATCTGCACATCAAAACGGTCTAGTTTGTCTATCTATTGTACTTTTAAGCGTTGGGAATCGAATGATGCAAAATGCTGTAACAAAAAAACCGCGTATCCCAAGATACGCGGTTGCCATGATGCGAACGGGTGGAGGATTACAAGAATGATTTACATGAAAAAATTATTATGTTCGATTTTGTTAGCAGCTCTTGTTTTAGTTTTTCCTACTCAATCTTTTGCAGAGGTTACACAATCTGAAGGAAAGCTGAACTCAACTGCTTCATCATCAGGACAACATGTTACAGTCAATATTCCATTAGAAATCACGGATAACTCTGTAAGTAATTCGGTGTATGGAGACTTTTCTACTCAAAAAACGAAAGTTCTGTATGCAACTTTAGATTTCTAGGTTGATGTGGATGGAAGCACTGCATTGGGAAATTGGACTATTACAATGGATGATAAAAAGAATAAAATAATTCATGTTAATATTTCTTTAGTTTGGTCTAATGGACAATTACTCCTCACTTCTTGTGTTCTCTTTTTGTCTTTAGTACTAAGTATTTGTTATTGTGTTTTTATAGAGGAGGAATAAAGATGAAACTATTTGAAGAGATTTTAAATAATCAAGAACAAACAACTATCGAAAATAACAACAAGACCACTATTTTTGATAGACCTAGCATTAAAAAAATTAAAACAAATGAGAGCAGTGAGAATAATCTATCAGTATTGGCTCAATTTTTTCTTTTGCCATTCGAAACAGGTGATTCAAATGCCGTTTTACATATTCCAGTTTTTGATGAAGATACTAAAGTGCAAGTATTACAAGAGATAGGGTCACATTTTGAAGAGTGTACAATCGTTGAGTATAAGGAGCAAGCTCAAATTATGTTAAGTAAAGTAAGGGGTATTTCAAAAAGGTTTATTGAAAAAGTGATGGACTCTGGTGAAATAAATCCAATTGTATATAGTTTGTACAGAAATAATTCTGTGGGTATTAATTATTCGGAAGAGAAAGAATACAAAGTCAATATTGAGTTGATCCAGAGGTCATCTGAAAAATCAATCATTGAGTTGTGGACATTCTTAAACAATACCTTTATAAGAGAGGCGGGGGAATTAGTTTTACTACCGCACCAATGGTATCTAGGTGAAGCATTTAAGGATTATTTAGCAGTAAGATGTTTTGCAAGCGTATGTAAATCAATGAGAGTATCTGTAAATCCTGTCGATAAAGCAATTATGTATATATCCATTAGTTAGAATCAAAATATTATGACCTTTTTTTGAGCGGAATTTGACCGCTTTATGATCTGCCGTTGGATTTCATGTGGTAAATTTGTATCATGAAAATCAAATAAGGAACACACCACAGCTTTCGAGCCTTGGTGATCAGGTTGGCCAATGGGCGTTGTCTACTATGTCCGTGAAGACAAGGCTTATGCCAAAGGCAACAAGTTGGATGGCCAACTCAACACCGCCAGTGCTCAAGCAGTTTGCGGCTCTGGAGCGCTCATACAGTCTTATCCGGTTTTTTTTCCAATCTATCATAAAAAAAACCAGAAATGCCTTGCATTTTTTAATCGTTCTTGCTATAATATTAAAGTATGTATTAAACCCCATAGGATTCCGCGCAACAAGCTATTACTCCTAATCACCGCATGGAGCTTCTCCAAATTTTATGTATAACCCTAATGTAGAATTTTGAGCTTTTGCCGAAGATTTTCACATTCACACTGGCGCGGTCATCGGAGCCGCAAGGACGAAAGAGAGGTAGGGCTTTTGTCGTTTGGAAAATGAGCAGTGGAATCGGACTGCCCCTTATGAACATGCTGACCATATTATGCAAGGCAGCAGGGGTTGAATATATATTATGCCGTCGAACCATGAAGTTCGAGCAGGCCGTGCAGTTCACGCAAGCTGCACCCATCCTCCGGATGATCCCCGGGGGATTTTTAATGTACATATGTATCTAGCAAGTACCGCCGAGAGCATCTATGAACAAAAAAATGACCCCACCGATACACCGGCAGGGCCTATAGCTTGATCAAAAAGGGGTTAATAGAGTCATTATAGTCCCCCTTTCTTAAAACTAAATGATATGCACCTTAAAAACTCATTAATTTTCCAGCTTTGTGTTCTACTCTAATAATTCGTCCAGTATTCCGTGCCGCCCTGCGGCGTGGTTGGCGTAGTTGATCGCCCTGTTTCCGGGCGGGTGCCCCTGTCCGCCGAAGGCCGCTCCCACCCTTCCAGCAAAACCACATGCTGAGTACTGGAGTTATTTTCCCATGTAATATAACGCTCCTCTTCCATATGCCGCAAAGCGGCTGTAATCTCGCTGTCCCTCTTCCCCGTTTTGACGGTCAATTCCGTCATCGTCGGCATATGGCGATGCTGGGCAAAATAGTTATACAGAATCCGTAACAGCTTTCGTTCCAAATCAGGCAACATCATCTTTCCTCCCTTTCCAGGTTCCCCAAGCAACCAACGGCCAGGATCACCATCACAAAGAACATATGTTCCCATTATAACACATAAAAATGCACCCTCCTACTGGAAGCTGCATTTTGGACTTTCACGGTCCGGTTCAAATTCAGTTTTTTTTTTCTCCTGACGACCGATAGAACGCAGCCACCAGACGATTCCACCAACGCTTCCTAATGCCAGAACCGTCAGGAAAATAATGTAGAACAGATGAAATGCACGATCACTCATGGCAATCGCCTCCTTACTATATGTATACACTTCCCAACTAATCCTGTAAACCTCTTTTTGGAATCCAGCTCTATTTTTTTCCAAACGCTCCACAACAGGTATCTTCTTGAGGTAAATCGGTACATGCTAATTAAATACAAAAAGGGCTTTCGGCAAATGACCGCAAGCCCTAATTCATCTGAGGTTAAGGCTGAATTACGCCTTGTTCTTCTTGCTATATTTAACGAAAGTAATCACAATCGTCACAGCAAACAATATTCCGGTGACTACCCAAGTTGTTAAAAATGCCATGCCCGAACCAACATTAGCTCCCATCGTCGGGTGCTTCACCGCTGTAAGTACTGAACCTTGCACCATAAATATCGTACAAAATAAAACGATGGGCACCAGAAGAATTGTACTCGCCGTCCTCCGGCTACCTGATACCACAATCACGCTTAGAGCAGAAATTACCAAAATCACAAAATATATAGTTGCTTCCCAAAGCATAGAAATGCTCACCGTCCGATCTTTTTTCTATCCATTCGTAAATGTCCCTTCTATTGTAACAGACGTCACACAGTGAACCAAGCCATAATTTGAAATGAAAAGGGGTAAACCCTGTAGGCAACGTAAATAATGTATTGTAACTACATAAAGACCTAAAAGGAGATGGAACCATGAGAAGTGCAAGTCCTTTTGTCATTGTGAACGATGTCCAGCAAACGGTGGATTATTATCAGTCTGTTTTGGGCGGAGAAATTAAAGTGCTGAACAAGCAAGAAGGCAAGCTTTTACACGCTGAGCTTCACCTGGGCAGCAGTCACATCCATTTTTCCGATTCCTACGGTAAACCGCTAAAAGCTCAGCATGTACAAATCATTCTCGACTTTGACAGCGAAGAGGAGCTTAAACAGGCTTACCATGCACTGGCGGAAAAAGGTACCGTTGACGTAGAGCTTCAAGATACTTTTTTTGGTGCCCTGCATGGCGAAGTGACAGACCATCTCAATCACATTGGATGGGTTATGAACTATTTTAAAAACCGTCGTCCTTGATCTGTGGTTAAAAAGGACAGCATCAACGTTGTCCTGCTTGTATTCTTTTACTGCCAACTATTGGCTGTTAACAGCAGGCGACTTGCTGGAACCTTTGCGCACTACAGCCTTAACCTTGTCATGAGACACTCCCAGAGATTCCAGCGTATTCCCGGTTTTGAGGCACCATGCTTCAATATCTCTCGCAAAACCGAAATCGGTTGCTGTAACCTCCAGTTTTTGTCCTTCTTCCATAGCCTTAACGGCTTCATATACCTTGAGAATAGGACCGGGACATTGCAATCCACAGGCATCCAGCAGGGTTAGCTCTGTGTGGGGACTTACGGATTCTTCCGCAACTCTCGAAGGAACGCCGGATCCGTCTTTAGCTTCCTCGTCCAGTTCGCCCCCTGTAGGCAGATCAGAATCAGAATCCCGTTCAGCCATAACTGAATATGTCTTGTAGCCACCATCAACGTTTCTCACCTGATAACCATATTGGGTCAGCATTCGAGCCGCAATATAGCCCCTCAAGCCAACCTGACAGGATACCGCGATCTCCAGATCATGGGGGATTTCCGACATCCGTTCTCTCAGCTCTGGCAAAGGAATATGGATAGAACCCGGAATGACTCCTGCTTGCAGCTCCACCTCATCCCTGACATCAATAATGACGCCGCCTGTGCGGTAAAAATCATCGACTTCATGCCATTGCATCGTTTGGACCAGCCCATCCATGATATTCGAAGCCACATAACCAGCCATATTGACAGGATCTTTAGCCGAAGAATACGGGGGTGCATAAGCGAGTTCGATATCAGCCAACTCACGCACCTCCAAATGTCCACGAATGGCGGTCGCAATCACATCAATCCTTTTGTCTACTCCATCGACTCCAACGGCCTGTGCCCCATATATCATTCCCGTCTCCGGGTTAAAGAGCAGCTTCATGGAAATTGGCGATGCCCCGGGATAATAACCTGCATGCGAAGCGGGATGAATATGAACAGCCTTATAGGGAACGCCCAGCCGCAGCAATGTTTTTTCGTTATTGCCTGTAGATGCTGCGGTCAAGGCAAACGTCTTAATCACGGACGTTCCGAGCGCGCCATCATAAGAAATGGCCTGACCGTTCATATGATCCGCCACCAAACGCCCCTGCCGATTGGCTCCCCAGGCCAGCGATACCATGGTCGCAAACCCGTGATTGCGGTCTTTGACCTGAATGGCGTCGCCTACCGCATAAATGGCCGGATCACTGGTTTGCAGTTGAGCGTTCACCTGAATAGCCCCGCGAAAACCAAGCTCCAATCCGCTTTGCTTGGCCAGCTCATTTTCGGGAACAACACCAATCGCCAGAATAACCAAATCCGTCTGAAGCATACCCCCGGAAGCCAAACGGAGCCGTGTACCCTGATCTTCAAAAGCCGCGACCCCTTCCTTTAAACGCACCTCCATCCCGTTCAGCTTCATATGCTGTTCCACCAGTTTAGCCATTTCAGGATCTAGCGGATTAAGCAATTGTTCTCCCTGGTCGATAATCGTTACCTTAAGTCCACGGTCCCGCAGATTCTCAGCCATCTCCAGCCCGATAAATCCGCCGCCGATTACAGTGGCATGTCGCGGATGCTTTTCATCTACATATGCCTTAATCACGTCCGTGTCAGGAATATTTCTTAGCGTAAATAGATTAGTGGCTTCGTTTAATCCGGGAATATCAGGTATCATCGGTTTGGCCCCTGGGGACAAAACCACCAAGTCGTACGGTTGCTCCCCCATTGTTCCTGTCATTACATCACGGAAGCGGATGAGCTTCTGCTCCCGGTCTATTTCTATAACTTCGGTAAATACCCGTACATCTATATTAAAACGGTCCCGAATCCCTTGAGGTGTCTGGAGGAACAGCTTCTCCCGCGCATGAATCGTGCCGCCAATATAGTAAGGAAGACCACAGTTCGCAAAAGAAACATGCTCTCCGCGCTCAAACATCATAATCTCGTCTTCCTCGTTCCATCTACGCAATCTCGCCGCAGCAGAAGCTCCACCTGCTACCCCGCCAATAATAACTATTTTTCTGCCCATTTCTTCCCCTCCTTATATACCCTATGGGGTATAATATATACCTATGGGGGTATATTGTCAACGTTATTTCTCCATGACATGGACGCAAAAAAGGTGGAGGTTACCCCCACCTGATCAACCACGGACCGAAAACCGATCCGGTTTGAAAAACCACTTATGAACTCCTGCACGAATGCCCTGTCACACTTTACTTAACAAGCCAACGACTCTGGCCTCTGCTAACTTAACTACTGCTGGCTGGCCGCGATCGCCTGCTCCAAATCGTACAAAATATCGTCTATCGCTTCCGTCCCGACGGACAAACGCAACAGCTCTGGCTTGACTCCGGCAGCAACCTGTTCCTCCGCATTCAACTGCTGATGCGTTGTGCTAGCCGGATGAATGATCAGAGATTTGGAATCACCTACATTCGCCAGATGGGAAAATAGCTTCACATTTTCAATCAGCTTGCTTCCCGCCTGACTGCCGCCCTTAATACCGAAGGTCAGGATCGCCCCTTGCCCTTTCGGCAAGTATTTTTGGGCTAATTCGTAGGATGGATGGCTTGGCAATCCGGTGTAGCTGACCCACTCCACATCCTTGTGGCTTTCGAGATATTGCGCTACCTTCAAAGCATTCTGGCTATGTCTTTCCAGCCGCAGATGGAGTGTCTCCAAGCCCTGAAGCAGCAGCCATGAGTTGAACGGTGAAATAGCTGCCCCCAGATCACGCAGCAGTTGTACCCGCGCCTTGATAATATATGCAATAGGCCCCACCGCCTCGGTGTATACAACCCCGTGATAGCTCGGGTCCGGCTCGGTCAGTCCCGGGAAACGGCCGCTTGCTTTCCAGTCAAACTTGCCGCTATCCACGATCACCCCACCGATGGACGTTCCGTGTCCGCCAATGAACTTCGTCGCAGAATGCACGACAATATCCGCTCCGTATTCGATAGGACGCAATAAGTACGGGCTTGGGAACGTGTTATCCACAATCAACGGAATACCGTATTCATGCGCAATCGCCGCCACGGCTTCCACATCCAGCACATTGCCCTGCGGATTGCCAATCGTCTCGGCATATAACGCCTTCGTTTTATCCGTAATGGCTTTACGGAAGTTCTCCGGGTCATCCGAATCCACAAAATGCACCTTAATGCCCAGCTTGGGTAGCGTCGTGGAAAACAAATTATATGTACCGCCATACAGACTGGATGCCGACACAATTTCATCCCCTGCTCCCGCGATGTTCAGGATGGAAAAGGAAATGGCTGCTGCTCCCGAAGCCGTTGCCAACGCGCCAGCCCCTCCCTCCAGAGCTGCGATCCGCTGCTCGAACACATCCGTGGTCGGATTCATCAGGCGCGTATAAATGTTGCCGAACTCTTTTAGCGAAAACAAATCAGCCGCATGCTCGGCATCCCGAAATCCATACGAGGTGGTTTGGTATAACGGAACGGCGCGGGCAAAGGTAGTAGGATCAATTTGTTGTCCGGCATGGACAGCGAGAGTTTCGAATGACAGCTTGCGATCTTCTGACATGGTTATTTCCTCCCTTGTTATACGTGCTGTAAAGCGCAATCATGGATGATTTTTCATTCATTCTCGCACAAAAAGAACGAATTGGGAAGATAATTCTCATTATTCAGGTAGGAAATTATAAATTTCCAATTTGACTCATGCTGTTTATACCACTTTGCGCAATACACCCGACACCTTCGTAGTAATGCTCTATTTCTAACTCAACTACCTTCAGGTTTCAGACCGGAAGGTTTTGCCCAACTGCTCACCAAGGCCGAAATAATGGCGGGTTCTCCGTTACCGCAAAAGGGAAGGCGTTCTTCGCTGCCTTCCAGATCAATCTTCCAGCAACGAAAAAAAGCGCCGCTCCTTCTCACATAAATGCATGGATTGGAGTGAACGATGCCACCATCTGGCCGGAGCCTTGGGGAATGCTCTTTTGGGCAGATTATTCGAATTAAACTGGATTCAACGTCTGCCCAAAACCCGAGCAATATACATTACAGCAAATAGGTGAAAGAGGTTTTAAAGAAGTATTTTCGGAGAGATCGGGAAGGATAATTCTGAGCTGTAGTCCTTTATTTAGCGTATATTCGTTTACGTTGTTCTTCCACAAGCTGAGCCAGTTCAGGAGTAGCATATCCGGCAGGATAGAAGGCTTTAGATTGGATATGATAGGCAACGTAATCAATAGTTACATTTGAACACTCTTTTTCGTGCTTATCCGATGGCCCCACTTGTGTGGATTCTACAGACGATTTTTCATGTTCCTCGTCCTTCGCTGGCGTGCAGCCGGATAATAGTAACACTGCGGTACTAGCTACTGCTATAGTTCGTCTAAACAACGTGAAGCTGTTCATTGATCATCCCCCCTGAATACTCAGACGGGTTCACATCCTGAATGGTTACTAACCACTGGACTGAGACAGCCATTGCAGCACACGGGAAGCACAGACTAAAGGTGTTTCTCTTCCCAGTAGATTTGGACAAATGACGTCATAACCCTGATCCGATAATTGGGGTATATATTCTTTTGGATGGAATCCCCTTATTAAAACACAGAAATAAAAAAGGAACGCTTTTCAGCGTCCCTATATGACAATAACCGTAATTTCAAAACTTTTTACAGCCTCCTGTAGCCACGGCCTTTGGTAATGAAATCTCACCTTTCTCTGACCTGCTTCATTTGCCGTATACGTCCAAGCTCGGACACCAGATCCTCCAATTACAGTGTGGTTACCAACATAATCTTCTTTCTCAAGCAAAACCACATTTTTCTCTGAAACGATTTCTTCCAACCATGTATATCCTGTAGATGCATTTTCAAGTAGGGTAATCTGGAAGGCTTCGCCTTTTTTTAGACGGAGGATTTTACCATTGTCCTTCTCTTCAATGGAAATGATCATTAAATCACCTGACTTTCTAGTGATATTTAATAACCTGATCTCCTCCCCAATGATGAAGCTCAATCTCTTCTTTAAACTCTTCACCCAGTTGCTGCAGTATTTTCTCCTTAGCATTGACTAAGGCGTCAACATTGTCGATTAGATCAGTTGCGCTATATGCTTCGAAAAAGAAATGTTCAGCTTGGGTTTGAACACGATAATCATAAGGTAAGTAGCCAAATCCATTATCTCCCCAAGGAGTTCCCCATGAATTTTTAAATTTGAACATTTGGGTGTCATCATCGAAGCCTACAATACATATGGCATGTCCACCTATAAATTCACTACTTCCGGGTAAAGGTATTTTACCTGTAGCTGCTACGTTTGGATCCATCCAATTTTTATACACTGATGTTCCGACTACAAAAGGGCCGTTTACAACTAAGCTTCTCTGCATTGCTTTTATCGTATCCAGATTTGCATATGCTTTTATTTTATATTTTGCTGCATTTGTATCTGCTCCAGCTTGGGGACTACCAGGATTACAGGCTTCATACTTCCAAAAGCTTTCTTCACATACTCCCTGTTTTTTTAGTATATCCATGGCTACCCTAATAGATGTCCCGTCTCCATCAGGAGTACATCGAGGTGTATTATCTGGAGCTGAATCTGCTGCTTTTGCCTTCTCGTAAAGGTACCTGGGTGAGAGTCCGACATGTTTATCTCTCTCTTGCCACTCTTTCATACCTACAGCGCAGGAGAATCCAACGCACGTTCCTTCGTGTCCCTGATCTCTTACAGGAGTTATTCCTTTAACTTCAAATTTTGATGGAATAATAAAAGGCGGCAAAATAGAAGACATAAAAATATCCCTTTTATCTATTGGAGATGGGGTTAAGCCCAATCCCTTAACCTCTGACATTTTTGTTTCCTCCTTTGTTTATTAAATACTGAGTTATTGTTCCATTTTTCAAAAAAATTTATAATCCCTAAATTACCCAACATAAAAACACAAATATAAGACACGCTAGAAAATGTAAAAAATTAATTGCAAGGAGACTATAACAATGCCCATTAAATACGGTGTGCTAAAAGCAATTCCTAAAGAATTTAAATTAGGAAAAGATGACCAGCATCTAGAAGTGCTCATGGAAGTATCGCATAGCAAAGAAAAGTTCAGATTAGCCATTAATATCCAATCACAAGCTTGGCCGTCAGAAGTTCTTTATTTGATTGGCGAAAATTTTAATTCCTCGCAAATTACCCATCTGCAAGGTATGGCAGAAGGCTTCACTGGAATCAATAAAAACAATCGGGAGATTGCCTTGGATTATGTCAGGGGCCGTCTGTTTGATCCTAAACAAATGACACCACTCCCAAATATTAAACCTGGTCCCGACAACGATTTGTACGAAAAGTTAACAAACTATGTTCAAAAAGCCATTGATGAAGAAGCTGTTATATATGCTTATGGAGAACGATTTGGCCCTGAACATAAGGAGGATGAATACTTTCATTTCAAACCCGGAAATGGAGTTCACGATATTCATATGAATCAAGGAAACTCAGGAAATCCCAAATGGGAAAAAGATAATGGAGTTTGGCAAGACGGGGGATTGCTAATTCAGTTTAAAGACCGTTGGGCCGCATTATTCTTGGCTTTTCAATCTCAGTCATGGTGTACTAACGATGATACAGGTTATACACTTAAAGTATGTAGTCACGAAGAACATGAACAGAAAAACACTGTACATTCATAGTTGAGCATTTTGCATAAATCCCAAGAGCGATTTCAAATCAGCAATATATAGATCAAAACGGTCTAGTTTGTCTATATATTGTACTTTTAAGCGTTGGGAATCGAATGATGCAAAATGCTGAGTTAAAATTACGAATCGACGACAATATAAAATGATCTCTACAAAGTAGAGAAACCCGCTTTACACAAGGCAGGGTTTCTCCTTTTTTTGAGATATAGGAAAAGGGCCCAACGTAATGATTTATAAATTTCGACACCTGATTAGGATTTAAAAAGATATGGTCTTGGCACACCTCCTGTTGGGGAATACTGTGTCCCAGTCTGAAGGATTACGTTTTAATTATTTATGCTACACAGCAGCGACAGCATATCAGTGCATGATTTCTTTCTTATTCACCTTAACACCTGATAAAGATTGATCAAACATATCGAGAATAAAAAGGAAGCGCTCAGCTTCACGAAATACATGATCGGCTAATAAAGGATGGATAATACTTTTTATTCGGCATTCGTCGATTAAATCACGCGCTGTTTTCTTAAAATCACGCAAGGACTTAACAGAGACACGGTTTTCATCAACAAATTGACTCAAGAGTGGAACGGTCTGCGACTGTGGCCGCATATGACTTAAATCAATTGCTTGAAACATCAGTGTATCAAAATCATTACTAAACTCCCTAGCTTGTTCAACCAGTTTACGTTCGGATGGATCAAGCAAATGGCCTATAAACTTTGCGTGATCGGCCATAATTTTTAAGAAAAATACATTTTCATCAATAATTGCATCGGGTAATGGTTCGAGCTTTCCTGAATTGAGTTCCTCTAAACGGTTTCTGAAATAATTCGCTTCCCGGCTTATATGATCTACCAGTAAAGGGAAATTGGTTTGTCCGGGAAGCTTGCATTGCAATATAAGGCCCAATACCATTCTCTTAAACGCCCAAATATGGGTCGCTGCATTCTGGACCTCCGTATTAAACTCTTTGATTGTGTGAGGGTCTGTATCGATATTAAATTCGTGTGATCTTCTCTCAATATCCTCGAAAATAGTGTGAAACTGATTGGCTTCTGTAATGAGTTGAGTATCTTCCGCTCTAAAACCTAACCCCAGAAAAAATGAATGCTCCTTCATGATCCTGGACCAAAATCGTATCTCATCTAATGAGCGCGCAACGAATGCATCCAATCATATCCCTCCTCTATGTGAGCAAAAAGCACTTACTTAGTCATATGGAATATGCCTTGTCATTATGATTATCGAAGTCCCGCGTCTCATACTAATCTAATTCCGAAGTTGTTTAGAAGTTCTGCTAGAAGATGACTTTTTTTATGGACATTCACCCAACAATATGAGTTCGAATAATGTAGCACTATATATGCAGATACAAGTGGTATACAAATTTATCGAAACAAGGAGTGAAAAAGTATGTTTCCTTATTCAACGGGTGTATTTTCTCATGTAATACAACCATACGATCATTATTGGCGATCGGATCAAGTAACACCTGCTCATCTAATGACCAAAAATCCTCATTGTGTAAGCAAGGCGAAGGTTGAATTGAAAAGCTTCATGCGTATGCTGTGGGAACAACATATAGCCTGGACCAGGATGACCATCCTTAGCTTGGTCTTTCATTTACCTGATGTGAACGTGGTTACCGCCCGGCTTCTTCAAAATGCAACAGATATGGGGAATTCACTTCGACCTTTTTATGGTGATCATGTTGCTCAAACATACAGTAACTTAATTAGGGAACATTTAGTCCTTGCTGCGGATCTTGTTAAAGCAGCCATAGCAGGAGATCAAAATCTGGTTGCAGCTACAGAAAAAAAGTGGTATTCCAACGCCGATGAAATTTCCGAGTTTTTAAGCCGTATCAATCCCTATCTACCTAAAGAAGAATTCAGGAAAATGTTCTACGAACACTTAGCTTTAACAAAGTCAGAGGCTGTCTCCATGATCACCAAGGATTATAAAACAAGTGTTCAGGTATATGATAAAATCGAGGCGGAAGCGCTAGAGATGGCGGATACGATCACTGACGCAATCGCTAAACAGTTCCCTGTAATATTTATGTAATTACACTCATTTCAACAAAAAGGTACAGCCTTCAAAAGGCTTGAAAGGCGTCCTTTGTCCGAAGCAATTCCCGAACGCAGCACTGAATTTACAGCCTAAGCCTTTCTTGGGCGGGAAACTAAAACGAAAGGACTCCGTACCTGGCTATAAGCCAGCGGAGTCCTTTAAGTTTGCCCGAAATTCAAACTGTTCTCGTATAAAATCTTTACTAGCAACCCTAACCGACTCCCACGTAATCTCCTCCACCACTCCCCCATAATCTTCAAATGTCACTCGTAATTCCTCATCAACGGATACAACGTACACGTGCAACTGAGTCAACGCAGCTCCAAATAGCTCCATGTCTGTTTTTAATACCTTATATGTATGCTTCAAGACGATCACCTCAAATATTCCATTCGGTGAACAGTATAACAATTCCTTCTACGACAAAAATCTCTGTTGCGGATTAACTTGCTGTACAATAACGAGATTATTGCCATGGCCATAAATTAATATCCCAAAAATCCACATTTATTTATAGATATAGACTTTAATGTTTAGACAATCCTTCTAACCCCATTTTATAATTCAGTTGTCACTACATATATTAGGAGGAAGTCATGAAAAATATCATGTTTAAAAAACTAGGAACAATCATGTTAGCTCTTATCATTGGGGTTTCAGTGTTCTCATTGTTCCCTACCGTTACAAAAGCTGAGACTACAAATGTAACTTGGAAAAACGGATCTGTAGTAACTTCTCTAGGGAGCGTAGGACAAAGCGACAAAGCGACAGTGGGAAAAACAAAAGGAAAATGGTATTGGGAAGTAAAGGTTAGCCACAGTATTTCATTAGTAGGAATAACAGGTGAATCTGGTCCGAAATATCAAGGATACTACGGTTATAGTGGTCAAATTATAAATAACATTACATCAGACGTACGAACAGCTTATGGTCCTACGTTTGGACTTAATGATGTTATCGGTGTTGCACTGGATTTAGATAGCGATAAAATTGTTTGGTACAAGAATGGTGTTTCCCTGGGAGCCAACACCGTTAAACCATCTGAACTAGAAGGGTCTCAGGTTTTCCCGATGGTCATGAATGGAACATCTGGAACAATGACTTACGAAGCCAATTTTGGAGCAAGCGCTTTTAAATATTCTGTACCAGAAGGTTTTTTACCTTATCAAGCTACTGGCGAATCTACAAAACCTGACCCATCTACAAAGCCTGATCCATCTACAACACCGGATCCGTCTACAAAGCCTGATCCGTCTACAACACCGGATCCGTCTACAAAGCCTGATCCGTCTACAACACCGGATCCGTCGGATACAGATGGGTCCTCCCAACCAACTGGTGACCGCGCTATTCTGACTGTAACAATGGACAATGGATTGGATAAAGAGTTCGATCTGAGTAAGAAAGAACTGAGTGCCTTCATCGCTTGGTATGATGCAAAAGATGCCGGCAGAGGCGCTTCATTCTTTGCCATTGATAAGCATAATAACAACAAAGGTCCATTCAGCAACCGTAAAGACTACGTAATCTTCAATAAAATTCTCACATTTGAAGTAAGCGAATATTCAACTAAATAACCATTATAAAGGACTTCATATCGGCTAACATGCCAATGAAGTCCTTCTTTACAGTTACTCTAATCTCGAAATCACGCCTAAATTGCTGTACTGGACGATACATTTTTTCTAGACCAAAGGTTTCAAACTGTTTGCAAATCGCTTATTTCAACAAAAAAAGCGCGGCTTCCAAAAAACCTGGAAGCTGCGCCTAAGTTTAATAAAATACTCTCGAATGAGTGTCCGTGACGTATTCAGTAGTCTTTTTCAAACAGATAGAAACCTACACTTGGCCCCCAACTTTGTTTGGATTTAGATCAATATTTCTAGTGTACACTTTGTTATTAATAAGACTAATGATGCTGTTAACTATAATTGAAGTAAGTACCGTTAACAACGTTAACCACAACAGGATCAAGATAGATACCTTGGGGAAAAAGACAATACTCTGAAAATAATAATAACAAAAAAAGGTGTGAGTTAACCAAATATTCATTGAATTTTTACCTAGGTAAGCAAAAGGTCTGGTTAGTTTTAATTTATTCATTAAATGAATACTAACGAGGATAAATACAGGGGCTATTATAATATCAATCGTTGTCTTCTCAAATATTTGACTCGTAGTACGAAAGCGAAATAACACTACAATTATTATAATATCAAATAGTATATTATTGAATATTATGGAATTATAAATCTTACTCATCCATGAATACAATTTATATTTAGCAAAGAACAACCCTATCATAAACGGCAACTGCCAATACATAATACTGTAATAATTTCCTTGTGAATATGAATTATAAAAAATAAGACCGGCAATTAGTAGAGTTACCCACGCGTTACGTTGAAAGGCTTGGAAGGTGACCGGAAAAATTAATAGCAGCAGAATATAATCATATAAAAACCACCACTCACCATTATATGAACTTGATAGTGCTATAAAATTCCGCAAAAAATCCATTATTGAATTATTTTGAAATCTATCGGAATTTCCAAAGAAGTATAGACCGGCTGGAATAAAAAGCAAAAAAACAACCCAGTAATTTATCATTATTTTGCTTAATCTCGTAAAGCTTTTCTGCAATAAATGATGTGGATTTTGGATATTGCTCTTATATAACCCATAACCACTTAAAAATAAAAAAATAGATATTGCTATTTGGCCAAAATGTCCTAGATAGAACTCCCCTCTTTCATGAAATAAACTAAATAATGAAACATAGTCGTACTTTATTCTGTCAGGAAAAGCAAAGAGGTGATGAATCAAAAGTAGTATTACAGCAATACCTTTTGCAATATTTGTTTCTGCAAGCTTTAATTCCTTATCATGGTGCACACAATATCCTCTTTTCTAGTTGTAATTGAATAGAGATATATTAGCACAAACAAAAAATATAGAATATTTATTTTTTTAATACCATCACACCCTCCATTTTTATACAAAAAAACACGGCCTCCAAAAGCGTAGAGATCGCGCTGTGCTTGAGTTTGTAATGTGTTGGTGAAGGGAATTAAACTCCCAGCTTTGCGACATAGTCTGATCTGACAGACTGAATCATTTATACAATTTTTAGCAATGCAGTACGTCCGATATCACATATTAATGAAATGCCT
>NZ_JTHP01000022.1 GCF_000943545.1 Paenibacillus terrae | reverse complement strand
CCCTATGCAGGGAAAGGATGTATCCGGTATTAGCTACCGTTTCCGGTAGTTATCCCAGTCTCATGGGTAGGTTGCCTACGTGTTACTCACCCGTCCGCCGCTAGGTTGTTCTAGAAGCAAGCTTCTACAACAACCCCGCTCGACTTGCATGTATTAGGCACGCCGCCAGCGTTCGTCCTGAGCCAGGATCAAACTCTCCATTAAAGACCAACCGAAGCTGGTTTATAGAAAGAGCGATATGCTCATTTTGAAACTGACGAGATAAAATATCTCATTGTTCGCTTCCATTTTATACAGCCTGATGGCATGTACCAAAATCTCAGCGTTGGATTTTGCAAGCAAAATCCGTACTCACTCGTTGTTCAGTTTTCAAAGATCAAATTCTTTTTCGCTGTCTTTTTCAGCAGCTATAAGATCATATCATGTTCGTTTCAGAAATGCAAGCTTTATTTTTTCTTCTTTTATAAAGAATATTTTACCCAAGCTTTTCATTTTCGAAACGGCTGTTTAGTTGTCAGCTCAAATAATATATCATATATCCAAGCAACTTAGCAAGCACTTTTTTGTTTCTTTTTTTAAATTATCTTTTGACCTTATCAAAGTCAGCCGAGGGGCAATAGCCCCTCACGTTTTAGCTAGTAACTCCCTCTGGCTCAAATACTTCCACAGGCCAGTGTAACTCCACGCCTTGGCGAAGCAGCCTGCTTTGAAAATGCCCCAGATGCTCTGGCGATTCGCTGACTTCTATCGGGAATACTCCGTTGGACACACAGTAAGCCGCCAGGCTACCCGCTGATTCACCTATATTCCACTCCGTGGGGTGCAGCCGATAGCAACCATTTGCGATTTGAGTCATCCCTATATTTTTACAGGCGGGAAGCAGATTACGCACTCTCACCGGAATAAGGGAGCCTAACGGAATTTCATAGGGGTAATTAGGAATGTAAAATGTCCGCTGAGATACAGTGGTAGGATGGAGATCCAAATGATAGCTGCCTACACCTACGCTGTCCGCATATCGTTTTGGCCCATCCGTCCCCCGTAGCTCACGACTTACATCGAACTCTGATATCGTATACTTGGCTTGAATTCGGCGCGATTCGCGAATATAGGCGGTTTTGGCCAGACCATCTGAGGTACCAAGGAAATCTCCACGAGGCCGAATGCCCGGATAACCGAATCCTCCATCTAACCGGGGTGCTTCGGTCTGGAGCCAATAGATTAAAGAACGGGTCAATTCACGGGCGCCTTCTCTATGTCTTTCCTGCTCCTGAGCGGTAACACCGATTAACGGACCGAGGTAATAATCATTTTGCGCCCAGTTTAAAAGAGTTACCTCTCCATCATTTAACGGTTTACTCCATATAGAAGGGTCCACAATGCGACGGTAATCCCACAGAGATACAATGCCCTGATCGTTAGGAAACAAAGTGAACTGTTTTAGTTTGCTGGTATCATCCGCATCCGTAGCAAACCAGCTCAAAATCGGGAAACGGGAAAAGGAAGGAATATAATTCCTCCAAAAATCATATTGTAGCGGTCGCTCTATAATGAAGCTTCCATGCGGAATGTAATCCACGGCTGCCACATGTGTGATGGATTGCATATCCATAGGGTCAGCGCACTCCAGCGCATGAGGTTCACCTGTATCATCCCGCGACTCTGCTCCACTCGTATGCTCCACCCCCGCCAGCGGAAGAAGATCTCCGCATTCCGTGGCATCCAGATAAAATGTTCCGTGCAGCACCATCACCCCACATCCATCAACAAGGCTATCCGAGGTACGAACAGTTACAGAAGAGATACAGTCCCCATCCGTGTGAGCAGCAATGGGCACGGCATGGTAATATACACGAACACGCCCCGTATTCAAATAGGGAGCAAGCATATCCTCAAGCACCCGCAGAGCAACTCGTGGTTCATGAGCCAGACGGCTTACCCAACCGTTACCGGGATTAAGAATCGGGTCATTTTGGGCTTCTTCTGTTAAAGGATAGTTCTGACGGTAATAGTCACGCACACGATTACGGAACTCACGGTATGTTGCTGTGCAGCCAAACTGTTCGATCCATCGGTGCTCATCCGGGGGGACGGCCTGTGAAGTTAACTGTCCTCCCAACCAGTCCGTCTCCTCCGTTACGATGACTCTCATGCCAGCCTTCGCTGCCGCAAGAGCTGCCGATGTTCCTCCTAGACCTCCGCCAATCACAACAATGTCGGTATCAAGCCGATTTTGCGTCATGGTTCGTTCCCCTTTCATACTTGTTCTAGGAATCCGTTAGTTCAAAAGCAAGCCGTGCCGCACCGATCATTCCAGCGCGATTCCCCAGTAACGCCCGGTTTACTTTCGTTCCGACTCCCAGCTCTTGTAGATGCTTTTCCAGCAAGGGCCACCAGACTTCTCCCGCGTCTGCTACCCCTCCGCCTACGATAATAGCCTCGGGATCAAGAGTGACCGAGATATTGGCTAGAAGTACGGCTAAATCTGCGGTGTAATCGTCCAGTACCTGTAGCGCCTCCGGGTGACCGTGAGCAGCCTCCTTCATGATCTCGATTCCCGAGCGATACTGTTTACCTGTGTATTCTCTGGCCCGGCGTAACAGTGCGCTACCTGATACATACTGCTCGGCGCAGCCCTTTTTTCCACAATTGCAAGGAAGGCCTCTTGGGAATAAAATACTATGCCCCCAATCGCCGCCGCTCCAATGAGCCCCTCGGCACAACAAACCATCTTCTATATATGCGCCACCGACGCCTGTTCCCAAGGTGAGCATGACCAAGCGCTGCTTGCCCCTCCCCGCTCCCTGCCATGCTTCTCCTAGCAAAGCGGCGTTCGCATCATTGTCGGCAACAGCACGTAAGGCGAGATTCTCCCTCGCCCACGTAATTAAGTGCGTACCTTGCCAGCCGGGGAGATTATCCGTGGCATATACGACTTCACCGCTCTCCACGTTTACTCTGCCAGCCGTAGCGATCCCCAGAGCGTCGATACCGATGCCGCCGCTGATGCTGTTGCTGGTGTCTCCCAGGGAGCGTTTCAGTCCTTCTACAGCTTCGGATACCCGTGACAGTACCCAATCACGCCCGCGAGAAGCGTCCGTATCCAACCGGATTTCATCAAGTACCGAACCATCTTGTTCCACTACAGCGGCCTTCACTGATGTTCCTCCAATGTCGATCCCTATGACTCTGTTCACAGCATCTGCCACTACAGCGTCCTCCTTGTTGCCAAACGATATCTACAAACACGCTCTTTTACGTAAAGCTTCTATAATAGCAAGTCATATACCACAACAATAACTAACGATAGGACACAGCCTAATAGACCAGTTCTCCGCTTAAAACCTCAATAGCTTCGTTCAATGACCGCCCTCGCTGTTTTTTCCTTCATCAGTTTGGTATGACTCGTGTGCTTACGAGCAAGCCCTTCGCAGAGGAGGTCAATGACGAATAGCTGCGAGATTTTGGCTCCAATCGAACCGCCCTCCATCGGAGCTTCCTTACCTGCGGTGAGCAGCACGATATCCGCAATGGAGGTGATGGGCGATTTTGCATAATTGGTGATCGCGATAATGGTCGCGCCGTTTTGCTTGGCTTTGTGCAGCATGTCGTTCGTATCCAGCGTACTTCCTGATACACTGATACCAATAGCCACATCTCCGGGCTTCATGGACACCGCCATCATCGACTGGATATGTCCGTCTGCCACGGCTTCGGCGCGCCGCCCGATTCGTAAGAAACGGTTTTTGGCATCCTGCGCGGAAATTCCCGAAGCACCTACACCAAAAAATTGAACATAGCAAGCCTGTTCGAGACACGCTATCGCACGTCCAAGCTCTGAACGGTCCAGCAGTCCCATACTAGAGTGCAAAATATCAAGCATATTGTGATACACCATGCGAATAATATCATGTTCGTTGTCCGGGTCGGTGTTTTCCCCACCCGTATCGGTTTTGCGATAAGTCTGGTTTTGCGCCAGGGACAGTCGGAAATCCTGATAACCTTTAAAACCGATTTTCCGGCAAAAGCGCATGACGGTCGTCTCGCCTGTACCTGCAAAATCAGCTAACTCCGTCACGGAGAAATATATGATATCTGCCGGGCGCTCCAGTACGCACAAAGCAACCTTTTGCTCCGATTTGGTTAATGAAGGAAAGTACGTATTAATTCGGTCGTTCATCTCCATAGATGCATTTCACTGCCTTCCTTGCTGCATCGGCAAACCGCTGCGTAATCAATTGGGGTCTGGTAATCGCCGAGCCTACAACCACTGCATATGCACCCAGCCGGAATGCTTCCTCCACCTGCGCAGGCTCATGGATTTTCCCCTCCGCAATTAAAGGCACGGGAACCAGCTCCGACGCTCTCCGAACCAACTCCAGATCGGGTCCATCGATCTGAGCAGAATATGGCGTATAACCAGATAACGTTGTGGATACGCAGCTTATACCGAGGGAAGCGGCATGAAGCGCCTCCTCCAGTGTGGATATATCCGCCATGGAAGCCACTCCATGGCCGTGGGCGTAATCTATGAGCTGCTTCAGCCTGCATCCCCCCGGGCGCGGACGTGATGTAGCATCCAGGGCGATGATATCCGCGCCTGCGTCCACCAGTTCCTCCATCTCTCGGAGGGTGGGCGTAATGTAAATATCGGAATCATCATAATCCCGCTTGATCAGACCGATGACTGGCAGGGAAAGCGCCTGTTTAATCGCACGCACATCTGCTGCGCCATTGGCGCGAATGGCCACAGCTCCGCCCTGCTGAGCGGCGCGTGCCATTTTGACCATGGAATCCGATCCGTGCAGCGGTTCATCGGGTAGCGCCTGACAGGATACGATCAGGCCATGCTGAACTTTTGATAATACAGCTTCCATTCCCATTGGGATCACCCTCTCTCTTCGACATGATGCCGTACGGTCAATCCGACTTCAAAGGTGCGGTTCCACGGCATATAGCAATCTGTAATTTCCACGTGGCCCTCCGGCCCGTTTACATATTCGTCGAGCGCCTGCTCCAGTCGTCCGCGAATGACCGCAGCAACCGAACCTCTCTGTCCATCGAGCATAAGCTTGTTGAAGCCCATTTGTTCCACAATTCCATTATTCATGGCGGTACGCACCACAGCGCAATAACATGCATCTTCGGCGTAACGCAACGCCAGAAAATCCAGATGCTCTGTTGTAGGCCCGTAGTGGCTATACAGCATGGACTGGGCAATGACGGTTCCCAGCGTATTGGAGCTGGTGTTCCAGCCGGCATAACCTGCCAGCTCAAAAAGAAGCCCTTTTTGCTTCAAAAGTCTAAGCAGCTTAAGATCGGCTCCGTTGGCATAGCCTACATCAGCTACCGCAATATTTTTGCCTGTATACCGCAGCATATGGGCACCGTATTCGACCAGCTCCACCACGTTTCGGTATACATCATATCCGGCCATTGCACGCTGTTGGGAGGATGCTTCTGCCATGGCGTCTCCGGGCGTGTTAGCCAACAGAATCAAATCAGCCTCTGTCGCTGAAGAAGCGATCAGTCCACCTGCCGCCATAATCTGGTATTTTAACGTTTCATAAAAATAACGATCCTCAAAAAGCGGAATCACGAATGCTCCCTGCAAAGCGGACAGCCTTGGATAGACAAGCGGCACAGCATTCTTCGCCTGGTTAACCCACCGCGCCAGCAGCGTACAGCCCACTTCGTCTGCCCCCGGATACATGTACACACTCAAATCCAGCCCAAGATCGGAAATACGATTTCTTAGCCGCTGCTGATCCTTGGCGGTATAGCCGTAGGGAGCAGAATCATCTTGTGGAATGATCATAAAATCAATGATACCCTCTGCTACCAGCTCCAGTGCGGCTTCATTAGCTTCCAGATTCACACGGCGACGTCCCAGGTAATCCTCCAGTATCTCTACAGGCAGACGTTCGTTGATGTCGGATAATTCAAGAAGCTCCTCTGCGGTAGCAATTCCCAGCTCCTGACGATGCTCAATAAAGCCCTTCCTGAATATCTCGCGTCCCCAATCGGCGTAGTAATCCGGTTCTTCGTCAGCCAAAGAATATTGCGGACAACGCATAATCAGTTGAAAAGCATATAAGGTCATCTGCGGATAAAGCCGCTTGAGCCTGCGAAGTCGATTCACCTTGTCACCGACCTGCTCACTTGTCATTCCATGCAGCCGGGACGGTACGATTCCGCCGTACAGCAGCGTATCCATCGCAATAATGGCTCCATCGGCCCCCGCTGCACGTTCTTCGAGCCAAGCCCACAGTTGGGTCGTATCACCGGGAATTTTCTTTTGTCCCATCCATTCCATAGGGGGACGCTCGATTTCCAAATCTGTGCCCTGCGCCAGTAAATAAGGAAATTCATAATTACAGGGCCGCTCATCCAGCGGCACAAAAAGCACACGAGTGTTTGGCTTCACCACACGCATCCACCTCTCCTGAAAATTACCGTTATCCTAACGGCAAATGGTTATTTTCAGGGCAGCTACGCTGCCGTTTTTCCGTTAAATCAAAGACATATCATTATTTTCAGGGCAGCTATGCTGCCGTTTTTCCGTTAAATCAAAGACATATCATTATTTTCGGGGCAGCTATGCTGCCTTGGTTTCTTGATCCATCGGCAAAATGCTCACAAGATCAGTCGATACTTGCCTTGTTCATCCTGACTGACGTAGCCCCACCGCTCGGCTGCGCGGATCGCCGGATCACTGCCGAGCCGAGCCTCCGTCTCTAGACAGGCAGTGATACAGCGCCGGAGTTCGCCCACGACTTCGTCCGGCAGGAGCACAGGCCCTTGCCCGCCAACCACTTCCGGCGGCGTACTGCTCTCCTCTGCCTGCGTACCGCTCTGCCCCTCGCTGCTGACCACAGCTTGGCGCAGCGTACGCCACAGATCAGCGTCCAGCTCGGCGCGTTCCAGCCACGGCGTGGCCTGTGCTACGAAGCCTGCCGCCGGATCATCGGCGGGTACTTGCCGCAGGACGCTCACGGCTTGGAGCAGCCGCTCAAAGTACATATCCAGCGCCGGGATATCGCGCAATTGCAAAGCAAGGTCCACGTCCTCATACGCGCTGCCGTCCAGTCGGCTGTTCCTGTTTTGACGGCAGAAAAACATCAGTTCCTCGACGCGCGCTCCCGCTAACTCCCGCACAGCCCAATCCCAAGAAAGTTCCGGCATGTACCGCTCACTGTTCCACATATAGTGGGACATCGTAATGAGCGTCACTTTGGAGCATTCCCACTGATTCATCGGGTTGGCTACCATACCGGTATGTCCGCAGTCTGGAAGCCCAGAATACCGCCCGCGCAGCGGATCGAGGAATAAGCGGTCACGGTCACAATCATTCACCGGAATGTTATCCCACAGCCACAGCTCATGCCCAAAGAACGCATGATTATCGGCAGCTTGCTTCCGACCGATATGCGGAGCAAACACAAAGTATCCGGTCCAGAACACCTTAATCTCCGGGTGCAGCCGCTCACGGAAATCCTTTTTGTATTCGGTATCCCAATACGACCAATATTCCGAAGGACAGACTGTCAGCGTAAATTCAGGTAGCCGCTCTGTCAGCCATGTATGCACCTTGTTCGTCAAAAAGACATGAGCGTGGCCCGAGCGGCCCAGCAAATGTCGATTTTCTCCTTTTAATACATAATCAATGTCATCCATTAATATGGAAAAATGGTGTACGCCAATGGCAATCACAGCCGCCAGCTTTTCCGTCAAACTGAGGAAATCTTCATCGCTGCCAAAGCTCAGGTCGTTCCCCGGACTGATGCAGTAATGAAAATCCACCTCATGCTGATCGCAGGTTTCCTTTAAATCGCTAATCTGCGCAAACGTGTCTTCCGGGTACGGCTCTCGCCATAGCTCCCGGTGATACGGGTCATCCTTGGGAGCATACATGAATGTGTTCATCCGATGCGCAGCCATAAAACGGACGGCATCCAGCCGATTCGCCTGGCTCCATGGTTCTCCGTAAAAGCCTTCAATAATCCCTCTGACCGGAAAAGAAGGCTCATCACGAATGGACACTACAGGAAGTGCACATCGCTCTTGTTCGACTTGAAGCAGCAAATGCAGGGCATCCATGCCGTATTTGAGCCCTCTTTTATTAGCTGCATGAATTTCAATTCGACCTTCCTTGTGAATCTCCAAACGATAGCCGTCTGCAACGAGCGCTCCATCGTACTCCAGTACCAATTGCACGCTACCGCGTGTTTCGGTCGGCACGCCTGGTCCTGGAGGCAAGATCAGCTTGATCGGCCCATCGGGGTCCAGAACGCCTTCATATTCCTGATTCATCCCAAAGCGGGAGGACAGCTCGCAAATCAAACGCGGTTCGGGTATAACCAGCTTTTCTCCACTGTCATACACATCACGAAAATAATATTGAATCTCCTGCGTTGTTAGCCCCACACGGGAATTGGGCCGCGTTCCTTTCGCCAGCTCCATCGTAACCGTCTCCCCTTCCATTCACGGATCGTCCGTATCCAATATTTCCGGTCTATCCTTTTACTGCACCCGCCAAGCCTTCCATATAGTAGCGCTGTGTGAACAGGAACAAGATAATGATCGGCAGTACCGAAATCATCGTGCCCGCTGCAATCCAGCCGAAGTTATAGGCAAATTGACCATTGAGATACGTGAGCGCAGCCGCCAGCGGATATAGCTCCGTGTCGTTCAGAATAACGATAGGCCACAGGAAGCTGTTCCAGAACGACATGGCCTCCAGCAAAGAAATCACGGCGAGCGCTGGCTTCACCAGCGGTAGCACCAGCTGCCACCAGATTCGGAATTCCGAAGCGCCGTCCATTTTGCCGGAATCACGTACATCGGTAGGAATATGGATAAACGTCTGCCGCATCAGAAAAATGTTGAAAACGGAAACAGCTCCAGGCAGCACCACACCCAAATACGTATTGCCCAGATGAAGCCCCTGAATGGTCAAGTAATGTACGATGAACGACGTATATGAAGGAATAATCATGGTGGAAATTAGTAGCGTGAACACCAGATTTTTACCCTTAAAACGAAATACAGCCAAGGGATATCCCGTCAGACTGGCAAGCACCACATTGAAAATAACGCCAAGCGCCGTAATGATCACCGTGTTCAGCATATACTTCGGAAAGTTCATAAACTGCCATACCTGAGCATAATTTTCAAAATCAATAAAGGTCGGGAAAATGGCGGGCGGCGTGGAGAAAATGTTGCGGCCCGGCATGAGCGATACGCTGAGCAGCCATAGGAACGGTCCCATTAAAAAGAGTGCGAGCAGCACCAGCAGTACATAGATCACCGTCATCCTAACAATTCGCCCTAGGTTGCGCATTGTGCGGCTATTTTCATTTTTCGGAAGGGGCGACTGTAGCATTTTGTCATCCTGTAGATTCATCAATAGGGATTGACACCGCCTTTCCTATTGAATCGGAATACGATAATACTGAGCACCCCGATCACGGCACCGACAATTAAACCAAGCGCCGAAGCATAACCAAAGTTAAACTGCTCCATCCCCTTTTGGAAAATATACAAGCTGGAGGTCAGCGTGGCTGTCCCCGGCCCACCCTTGGTCAGTACATACACCTCATCGAACACGCGAATAGCCGCCATAAGCGATATGAGCGTACAGAAAAGAACGTAGGGTCTTAATAACGGGAGTGTAATATGGACAATTAGCCGCCAGCGGCTTGCTCCATCTACTCTGGCGGCTTCGTACAGGTCTTGTGGAATGTTCTGCAAACCGGCCAGATAGAGCATCATATAATACCCGAGTCCCTTCCACATCGTGATGAACATGAGTACATACAAGGCCAAGGAACTGTCTGACAGCCAGTGAATGTCCTTACTGATCAAGCCTGCCTGCATGAGCAAATAATTCACAACGCTGTTATTGCCAAGCAACCAGCTCCAAATTAAGGCCACGGCTACCATAGAAGTTACGACAGGAATGTAGTAGGTCGTACGAAATATTTTAATTCCTGGTATACGGCTGTTCACCAGCACAGCCATCAGGATGGAGAAAATTTGAAGAAAGGGAACAATGAGCACGTACACCAATGAGTTCCAGATCGAAATGAGAAAGTTGCGGTCCTTAAACGCTGCCTCGAAATTATCCAGACCGACATAATGGGTATCCGATATGACCGAGTAGTCCGTCAATGCCAGTGGAATGCTGTAAATAATAGGCCAAAATACAAAGACGGCAAGCAATAACAGTCCCGGCGTCATAAAGGCCCAGGCCGTAAAGGATTCCGACCTCAACCATTTGATCATGCTGCATCACCACCCGATTTTGATAAATGAACAGGAGAGCCTTTGTATGACTCCCCTGCTGAACCTATTGCTTTAAAATATCATTCACTTCCTGCTCCAAAGCAGTGAGTGTCTGCTTCGTGTCCGTTCCGTTCAATATAATATTTTGAAAAGCACGCGTAACAGCACTGTTCACGTCCTTGGCATTAGGAACACCGACCATGTAGTCTGTCGCCTTATCCAAGCTTTGCGCGGACACCACTTTGGCTTGTGCTTCCAGTGATTGATCAGACTGTGTGAAGTACGGGTCTTTAATGGAATCCTTCGTGGAAGGTAGCGTATTAGCCGCTTTGGAAAAAGCCGTCTGGCTCTCCGCATTTGTCAGGAAAACAGCAAACTTCACCGCTTCATCCACATGTGCAGACTTGGTCGGTACGACCAGATCCATGGTGTTGGACAGCCGTACATCAGCTTTACCTGTAGGTACAGGAACAGCGATCGTGTTCTTGTATACGTCCGGCGCCGCCGTTTTGATAAAGTTGATGAACGTCGGGCCTGCCAGCTCGAAAGCAACCTGCTCACCCGCATAATATTTCACTTGCTGTGAAAATTCAGCGTCCTCTTTGAGCACGACACCGTCTTCCATCTGCTTTTTGAGATTATCAATCATGGTGACCGCTTCCGGTGTATTGAACGCCGCTGCTGTCTTTTCTTTATTCAAAATCGGAATCCCGTCTATGGCAAAAAGCTTGGATACAAGCTGCTGCGCATAGCCTGCTTTACCGATTTTTCTATTGATCTGGCGGCCCCATTCTGACAATTCCTCCCGCGTTTTGGGCGGATGGGCAGGGTCTAATCCGGCTTCCTTCACCAGCTTCGTATTCATGTAGAGCACTTCCGTGCCGGTATACCAAGGTAGTGCATAAGCCTTGCCGTTAATAACGGTAGAATTATAAATACCCTCGAAATAAGCTGCCTTTTCCTCCGGGGACAAATGCTCATTCATGTCCACAACAGCACCCTTGGAGCCCATTTGGCTGGCAAATTCCGTATTGAGATTCACTACATCCGGACTGCTGCCACTGGCGATACTCGTCAACAGCTTGTTGGTCACTGCGTCATAAGGGTAATCCTTCCAGTCAATTTTGACATTGGGATTCTTCTCCTCATAATCGGCAATCACCCGATTGAAATACGGGGTGAATGTAGGCTGTAGCGCAATGGTCCAAAATTGCAGTGTCACTTTTCCTCCGTTTACGTTGTTCGGGTTTGAGCCTCCGCCTCCGCAACTGCTTAGCAGCACAACCAGCGCGAGCATGGAAACAAGCAACCGTAACCTGCCTTTCGCTTTCTTCGTCACATGGTGACCCCCTTATTCTTAGTTGATTAAGGCAAATTATAGCAGAAATACCGTTGGAGAAGGAACGTTTTTTCAATAAAATAAATTTAGAAGGAATAATTTTTCTTTTATTAGGCATCAAAAAGACGCCTCCGTTAGCAGAGACGTCTTTTTGATCAATGAACCTGTTGAAGGTTCAAGTCTATTTAATAATACGGGGCCATGAATACGTACACGAGTACCCCGGTCAAGCTGACATACAACCAGATCGGCATGGTCCAGCGTGCAATTTTACGGTGTTTCGCCACCTGCATCGTCCATCCCCATACAACTGTGAACAGGGCCAGTGGTACGATAATGGCAGCCAGTATGCTGTGTGAAATCAGCAACGTAAAGTAAATCGGCCGAATAATACCCACCCCGCCAAATTTTGCAGTGTCCGGCGAAATATAGTGGAAGGTCAGGTAGGAAAACAAAAATAAAACAGTGCTGGCGAAGGCCAGTAAAACAAATGTTTTATGCACTTTGACGTTCTTCTTGATAATGGCAACCAACGCCGCCACCAGAAAAATAAACGTGAAACTGTTAAAAATCGCATTCAACCTTGGGAAAATGGTGATATCGAAGCTAACACTACCCTGGTATCCAATCGGCGAAAAGAACAGCAGCAAAATAATCACGTTGGCTATGATGGAAACGGTGATAATCAAGGCTGTGAAATTACGTTTGCTCGTTGGAACGTACTGCTTGTCCTCACTCGCTTTATTCATAATGAGCGTCTCCTTCGTTTAAATTCAAACTTTTCGTTTTCGGTTGTGGTAATAACCATATTATATTATATAGAACCTGAGGACGGCCTGTGAAGTGACAACAGTATGAACAATTTCACAGCCGACAATTTAAAAATGTGCTTTAGCATCTTAGAATAACCATTTTCTTAACATGAGCATTTTGCAACAATCCCAAGAGCGATTTCAAATCAGCAATATATAGATCGAAACGGTTTAGTTCGTCTATCTATTGTACTTTCGAGCGTTGGGAATCGAATGATGCAAAATGCTGAACATATCAACGGTAGAATGCGCCATTTCAGGGGCTTTATACACGCAAAAAAACACCGGGAAGGCCTGAATACCTGTCCCGATGCTGTGGTGTCTATGCACTTGTGGCGCGAGAGTTCCCCTTGTTTACTGCTGCCAGACGTCACTATATTCTTGATGACGCTTGAACAGGGCCAGTGCGTACGAGCAAGCGGGAACGACCTTTTTATGCTGATCCCTCGCCATTTGCACGACTTTGTCAATCAGCTCCTTGCCGATCTTTTGCCCCCGCAGCTTTTCGGATACAAATGTATGGTCAATGACCAAGGATTGGTCATCTATGGATTTATAGCCTACTTCCGCAACCACCTGTCCATCATCCACCATGACTACGGCATGGTCCTCCTCGCGAATTTGTCTCATGAAACCGAGCCCCTTTCTGCCGACGATTAGATATCCTTATCATTCCCCGATTTGAGGTCCAACGAAACATCTCATACATTAGAATTTGCAAAATCCTCACATAAAAAGAAGCCTGCCGTCGACACTATCCTTATTCCAAAAAGGCGAGGCGAGGTGTTGTATTTGCGTTCGGAAATGAAACCCGTTATCCCGTTTGAACCTGTGCAAAGTGAACGAATCCCTACGGAGGGCCTGTGGCGGTACGAAATAAAATGGGATGGCACGAGAATTTTGACATATCACAATCAGGGTAGCACACGTCTGTTTAACCGGAAGCAGCATGAACGAACGCTTTTATATCCTGAACTCGCTTCATTTCCCTCATATTGCCAGGCCGATTCGGTCATTCTGGACGGGGAAATGATCGCACTGGGAGCCGATGGGAAGCCCTCGTTTCATGACATTATGCGCCGCGACCTGATTCGTCGAACAGATCGGATTCAAGCGGCTTATGAAGCTGTGCCTGCTACGTACATGCTGTTTGATATCGTGTATCTGAATGGCGAATGGGTTCACCGAAAACCATTGGTAGAAAGGCTCGAATTATTGCATCAAGTCATCGTGCCGAATGAACGGGTTCAACTGGCGCCTGCTCATCCTGATGGACAAGCTCTGTTTCAGGTGATGCGCAGCGAAGGAATGGAAGGTATCGTATGCAAACGTTTGGACAGCCCTTACACATTTGGCGGGAAGGATGGGCGATGGGTCAAGGTCAAGAATTATGGCGATAGCATCGCTGTCATTGGAGGCTACACTTTAAACGGAGGCGTCATCAATGCTGTGTTGCTGGGGCTGTACGACAAGCAAGGAAGGCTGCGCTACATTGGACATGCAGGCACGGGGAAGCTTACGCGAGAGGACTGGCGTCAGCTTACGGAGCGACTAAGACCGCATACCATTTCAGCGCGGCCTTTTGTCAATGAGCCGGATCGTCATCGGGATGCAATATGGGTACAGCCTATGTATACCGCCAAGGTTCAATACAGTGAGTGGCGATGGCAGGAAGGGCGTACCCTCCGCCAGCCCTCTATACAGGCTTTTGTAAATCAGGACGTAGGGCAGTGCATTGGACCTTGGTCAAGATAAGTTGTGCAAATATATTTTAAAAAAAGCGGAATAAAGTTTGTATAAATCATTGCAACCAGTGGTTAATTAAATTACAGTTAACTAATTAACTACATCGAGGTGGATCGCATGTTCTTTTTCTTGGACTCCGAAATTCGTCAACTGGCCTATAATCTGTTTCCAGGTGGCAATAAACCGATTGGTGTTTTGGTAGAGCTATTTTCTATAACGTATGAAATTCGTAAAGGCATGGAGAAACGTTCACGTGAATTCGGGCTCTCCTATGGGCAATATATAGCACTTTGTGTTCTTTCTGCGCAAAGAGACGAAATGTCATCCCCTTCTGCATTGGCTGAGAAAATGGGTGTAAGCCGGGCAGCGATCAGTTCCATGGTCATTTCCCTTGAACAAGATGGCTACATTAACAAATACGATGATCCGAATGACAAGCGTGGCGTCTTTATTTCTCTGAACGATAAAGGAAGAGGCAAGATCAATCAAATGGACCCTTTTTTCATAGGACTGGCCTCACGCCTGTTGTCGGACTTTAGCGAGTCGGAAATCTGCCAGTTTGAAACCTATCTGTCACGCGTACGGTCTGCATTTGAAGTTGTGAAAGGTTCGCGTCTAACTGATTCCAGGGAGGGAGAAGAAAAATGGTGCGAAGACTGAAACAAAGGCTGTTCGTGAAGCTTGCGCGTATATCCGCTGGCAGAATGGTGGCGGCGTCTGATTTCAAGCCATCTCATTCTCCGAAGGTGCACCGGGAGGAACGAATCATCCCCACTTCTGTAGGTGACTCCAGGGTACTTGTATATGAGCCTGCCAACCGGACTGGCGATCCACTGCCTGTATTCGTCAATTTTCATGGTAGCGGCTTTGTGATGGGCAGTGCAGAAATGGATGATGCCTGGTGTCCGGTCATTGCCGAACGTGCCAATTGTGTCGTCGTTAATGTCGATTACCGCTTGGCCCCGGAGCATAAATTCCCTATTCCGTTACAGGAGAGCTATGATGTTACTAAATGGTTGTACAAGCATCCTGATGTACTGAACGTCAATCCCCAGCTCATTGCCGTCGGAGGACATAGTGCGGGCGGAAACCTTGCCGCAGCGATTTGTCTAATGGCCCGGGATCGCAAGGAATTTCCCATCGTATATCAGGTACTGGATTATCCTCCTCTGGATATCGCCACCGATCCGAAGCAGAAGCCTCAATTTAAGCAGGCGATTCCGCCGCGTATCGCAAAAATTTTTAATGACAGCTATTTGCACACTCCGGATGAGGCACGAAACCCATTGGTTTCGCCTGTTTATGCAGAATCACTGCATAATCTCCCACCCGCACTGATTATAACCGCCGAGTTGGACTCCTTGGCTGACGAAGCCGAGTTATACGCCAAACGGCTGATTGAAGCGGATGTACCCGTGACCTATAAAAAATATATGGGCGCTGCCCATGCCTTTACACATAGCGGTGATCTCGCCCTAGCCGAGAGCGCCTGGCATTTGATGAGCGATCAGTTGAAAATGGCCTTTGAATTTCGCATCGGAGATGTACTGTCGGAACTAAAGAAATAAAAAAGAAGCCCCTGCCTCCGCTGCTATAATGCAGTGCTGGATTCAGGTGGCTTCTTTTGTATTGTAGCCTGCTTCCGAATTACAGACTGTTAAAAGCGTCTGTCAGTACAGGTACGATCTGCGATTTGCGGGATACGACACCTTTCAGAACGGCTTTATTGTCGTCGAGCTGCACATTGTAGGCTTTTTCGACCGCTTGTGCTTGGCTTCCCAGCGCAATACCAATGGAATCACTGTTCACAATATCCGTTACGACGAACAGGAACAGGTCCAGGTTTTTAGCTGCAATTGTTTGGGACAGCGCTACTTCCAGCTCGGACTGACGGGACAGCACGTCGTTCACATCTACCGCGTTCACTTGCGCAATTTCCACTTTGCGTCCGTTCATCTGGAATTCCTTCGCATCCAGACTCACCAACTGCTCAATAGAGTGACGGCTTAGATCAGCTCCTGCTTTAAGCAAGTCAAAGCCATAGCTATCTGCATCCACACCAGCGATTTCAGCCAGTTCACGGGCAGCAACTACGTCTTGGTCGGTGCAGGTTGGGGATTTGAACAACAGGGAATCGGAAATGATCGCGGACAGCATTAGACCTGCGATTTCTTTTGGAACCGCTATCCCGTTTTCCTTGTACAGCTTGTTCAAAATTGTGGCTGTGCAGCCTACAGGCTCAGCGCGGAAGTACAACGGCTGGCTTGTTTCAAAGTTAGCGATCCGGTGATGGTCGATGACTTCAGTTACACGCACTTTGTCAATGTCAACTGCACTTTGCTGGCGTTCATTATGATCGACCAGAATGACGCTGTCTGTTTCCGCAGCAACCTGTTCAACCAGACGCGGCGCACTCACTTTGAAATAGTCCAGTGCATACTGCGTTTCCCCGTTTACCTCGCCCAGACGAACCGGCTCCACGTCCGCGCCCAGTTTGGTTTTCAAGTCTGCATAAGCAATAGCTGAGCAAATGGTATCCGTATCCGGATTTTTATGCCCGAAAATCAATGTTTTTGCCAACATAATCGACTCCTTTGCACTAAGCATTTTACATCCTCATAAAATATCAACAATTCCAATGCAGATTATATCATTAAATCTCGTATTCTCCCATTCCCCTTTGAATGATTTCAAAAATAATCTAGTAAATTCATAACATTTCCATGGAATACGTACGTGAAGTTAACCTTATTTTTTCTAAATATATAAAAAACATATAGTAATATATCCCACCAACATGGTAAGATATTCCTCAAAACTGGCAAGTTAGTCACCAGTGGTCAATTCTATCATTTGAACCTTGAGGGAGGCGTGAGAACTTCGGCAGTGACTTCAAATCCTAGTATGTAGACAAATCATATTTTGATTGAAAAGAGGGAAATCTTTGAAAAATCCGATCATTTTTAAAAAAATTCCTGTCGTAACACTCGCTCTTGCCTTGACCGTAAGCTTGTCTCTTCCGTCTGTCAGTTCTGCCGCTACCGTAGACCTGCAAACTCGTTCATTTTTAGAAGCACAGGAAGCTTTGACTTCCGAAGCGACTCCGGCGTTCATCTCGCCCGAGCTGAATACCACTTCCTCCCAGCAGGTCAGAGTCATCGTGCAGCTTGATGGTGAGCCACTAGCCGTGGACCAATATGCGGCACGGTCGGGTAACCAGACTTTCACGGCACGATCCGAGCAAAAAGCGGAATCCGCTATCGTCAATGAGCAAACAACGTTCGTGGACAAAGCAGCACAGAACGGTATTCCCCTTCAGGTGAATTACCAGTACAATACGGTACTTAACGGTTTGGAGATTACGCTGCCAGCCAATAAAATTCCGGAACTGGCAAAACTGCCAGGCGTAAAATCCATCCACGAAAATAAAACGTACTATTCCATCCCCGTACAGGACCCGCCGACACTCACCGCCAGCGAAGCAACGTATGATAACGCACCGCTGGATCAGATTGGCGTTCCTGAAGCCTGGGCTAAAGGTTGGACAGGCGAAGGGATTAAGGTCGGGGTTATTGATACCGGAATCGATTATGAGCACCCGGATTTGAAAGCAGCTTACAAGGGTGGATATGACTCTTTTGAGCAGGACAATGATCCTTACGAGGAGCCTTTCCTTGAAAAAGAGAATGACCCGTACGGCACAGGTTTTGCCGGAACAACTCACGGTACACACGTGTCCGGTACGATTGCTGGCCAGGCCGCTAATAAAACGGCAGATATTGTACAAAAGGGTATTGCCTATAAATCGGACTTATACGTATATAAAGTGCTTGGACGCAATACCAAAACCGGGCGTTCCTCCGGTTCCTCCGCACAGGTCATTGACGGTATTGAACGCGCTGTCAAGGATGGCATGAACGTGATTAACCTGTCCCTCGGCTCAGACTCCGAGAAGGACCCGAACTCCCCGGACTCCATTGCCATTAATAATGCGGTGCTTTCCGGTGTAGTTGCTGTCATTGCGAATGGTAATGCGGCACAAGACGGGAATTATTATTATTCAATGGGTTCCCCAGCCTCATCCCAGTTGGCCATTTCCGTCGGTGCGGCAACCTCGCCGAGCAAAAGCTTCTCAGGCACAGCTTCAGTAACCCGTGATTCCTATTGGGAAGCGAATGGTGAATTGAAGAAAACAGTAACCGCCGATGCTTATGCGCATTACGGGTTTAATCTGATGGGCTGGGGGACAGGCCAAGAGGATTTTGCTTCAATTCTGGGAACTGCCCCTTATGAACTGGTATATGCAAATTTGGGGCAGCCTGATGATTTTGAAGGAAAAAATGTAGCCGGAAAAATTGTCCTCGTGTCACGTGGAAGCCTGGCATTCGTGGATAAAATTGCAAATGCAAAAGAAAACGGCGCAAAAGCCGTAATCATTTTTAACGGGAGAGCAAAAACGACTGACATCACGCAGGCTGATTTGACAGACTCCATTCCAAGTCTAGATAGCTACGTAAACGCTAACCAGGGCGACAGCTTTGATTTTATTCCGACCTTTGATATGAAAGGTAAGGAAGGTCGCGCGCTGGCTAAACAACTCGTCGACAATGCCGGAGAAAAGTTCTCCGTCTCCTTCGGAGAGGAGTTTATTCGCACAGATAATGCAGGCAATACGATGGCTGGATTCAGCTCCCGTGGGCCGAACGGCGACGAGCTGCTCAGCATCAAGCCGGATGTGAGTGCACCGGGGGTCGGCATTTTGTCAACCTATCCTGCCTTCGCCAAGTTCTATCCGGATGCCTCTTATGATCATGCTTACAAACGTAGCAACGGAACCAGTATGGCTTCTCCGCATGTAGCCGGACTTGCTGTATTGCTGAAGCAGCAGCATCCAAACTGGACGCCGTTCGATATCCGTGCTGCTCTGGCGAACACGTCGGATACGCTTTACGATGAGGATCAAATCCAATACGATGTGTATTCCCAAGGTGCAGGACTTGTAAACATCGCCAATGCGATTCAGACACCAGCCCTGCTGGAAACTGTTGAAAAGATTACGATTCTCGATAAGAACTTCAATCGGCAGGAGGTCGTAAACTACAATCCTTCCGCCAGCTTCGGGGTGTTAAAACCAGGAAGCGATGCGAAGCAAATACAATTGCAGCTTAAAAATTTGTCCGCTAATAGCGTACAGTATGAAGCCAGCTACATTTTGCATGATCATGTAACCTCTGACCCTGCCCACCCAGTTGCCACGCCTGACGTGAGCAATATCGCTGTTCAGTTGCAAGGTGTCGGCACGAATGGGGCGATCTCGGCAGAAGCGGGTAAATCCCAACCGTTCTTCCTGTCCGTACAGCCAAGCTCAAGTGCAGCTACAGGCGTATATGAGGGAGAAGTCATCCTGAAAAGCGCCGGACTACCTACCTTGCATCTGCCGTTCGTCGTTCATGTTGGCAAGGAAAATCCGACTACAGGCTTCGGCTTGCAGGATCTGAGTATAACCAACCCGATTATTTACCCGAATCGTACAGGTGCTCAACGCTCAACAGATCTTGCTTTCCGCCTGACCACGGATAAAACAAACCAAATTGCTCTCTATGTATATGGCACAGATGATAAATTAATTGGTCTTATTAATGGAATTACGACTTCCAAGGAACAAGGAGTTAACGCCCGTCTCAAGCAAGGAGCATACTCCTTCAAGGACATTGACGGAAGCTATGTCGAATACGATGCTAACGGAAAGCCTGTTCTGGATGCCAGCGGTCAGCCCGTTATTCAGCATTTGAAGGACGGTGTGTATAAGCTGGAGGTTAATTCGCCGGAACTGAATGCGAAAGGCGAAGTCGAGACCAATACTAACGGTCTTAAATTTTTCACCGCTATGAAGGCCATTCGCGTCGACAATAGTGCCGCTTCCGGCAGCAGTAGCGGTGGAGGCAGTGGTGGAGGTGGCGGCAGAAGTAATACTACACCTTCCGCTTCAACCACCACATCCACCCCTGTCGCTACATCTGCACCTTCACTTCAATCCGTAGTGAAGCAAGGACAGGCGGTAAAAGCAGTAGCTACAACTGTCTCGGTGAATAATAACGTACAGTCACTGACTGTAACAGATGCAGATTTGCAGGCTACTGTGACGGCAGCAGGCTCCAGCCCAATAGCCATCGTCCTGTCGGCTAGCAGCCAAGCGGGTCAAACGACCAAAGCAGCACTGACTTCCGCCCAACTGACAACACTGGGCAAGGCTGCGGCAGGAAGTAGTCTGATTGTGAGCAACACAGGATCTTCCCTGGCTTTGCCGATATCTGCATTGAAAAATGCTCCTGCCGGTGCAGGCATTGAAGTGGTAATCAGCAGCCAGGCACAGGAAAGCAACACATTTACGAGCAAGCTGAAAGGGTCGACTGTGATTGGCACCCCTGTAGGGTTTGAAGCTAACGTTGTCACTGCCGGCAAGAGCGAGCCGCTTAAGGTTGCGCCAGGACAGTTCATTAGCCGCTCCTTTACCGTACCTGGCCAAATTGAGTCGAATACAGCCGGTGTTCTCTATACAGCTAACGGAAATGTCTACCCGGTTCCATCCGTCTTTACCAAGCAGGCAGATGGATCAACAGTCGTTAAGGTAAGCCGTCCGGGCTTCTCGACGTATGCAGCGGCGACTCGTCCCGTTAGCTTTGAAGATATTTCATCGTCGTATGCTCAATCCGAGATTCAGTCGCTTGCGAACAAGCTGCTGATCAACGGCACCACAGACACGGCCTTCTCACCGAAGAAGAACGTGACACGTGCGGAATTTGCAGCCTTGGTAACTCGGGCTCTTGGCCTGACACCGGGTACTGCCGCACCATTCGGCGATATTCCAGCAGGTAGCTGGTATTCCGGCGATGTGGCAGCCGCTTACGAGGCCGGATTGATCACAGGTCGCAGCGGCGACAAGTTCGATCCGAACGCTAACATCAGTCGGCAGGAAATTGCAGTCGTGTTGAGTAAAGCAGTAGACCTGCTTCAGATCAAAGCATCTGTCGATGGCCCTGCGCGCACACCGTATCATGATGCTTCATCTTTTGCAGGCTATGCCAAGGATAGCATTGAAAAAGTAAGTGCAGCAGGCATTATCAACGGGGAAACCATCAAGGGCTCCTCCTACTTCCAGCCGAACGCGCCTACAACGCGTGAAGCATCTGCCAAGGTGCTGCACGTGCTTTTACAAAAGGCTGCATTGATTAACTAATCCAAAAATCCTCCCGAGCCGCGTTATAAATAACGTTGCCGTTCGGGGGGCTTTTTTTATGTTATACCATAATTTACAATGTTATACGGCCCCCGCTAACGGTAGCGCGACCTTGAATACACTACCTTCTCCCTTCGTACTTGCAGCGGTGATTTTTCCGCCGTGTGCTTCCACAATAGACTGTGTAATCGCCAGACCAAGACCAGCTCCGCCCGAGCTGCGCGTACGTGACTCATCTCCACGGTAAAAGCGTTCAAAAATCCGCTCCAACTGCTCTTTGCTCATACCTGGCCCGTTATCACGAATCTGAATATCCGCCAGCTTTTTCCCGGCAGACAAGTTTACATGGATCACCCCTCTTTCCATATCCGTATGCTGAACAGCATTATGGAACAGGTTGAGCATGACCTGCTTGATTTTATCCCCTTCAGCCAGCACTCGCACACCCGCTGTCATATCAAAAATCACTCTTCGCTTGCCCGCCAGCATAAGAAGCTGCGGCTTCATTGCCAGCAGCAACGTATCCAGCGACATATCTTCCAGCTTCAATTCGGGCGTCCGGTCCAGCTTAGCCAACAGCAGTAAATCGGAGACAAGCTTATTCATCCGCTTGGATTCACCATACATACTCTCCAAGGCAGATTGAAGCTGCTTCGGATTAGATGCCGCTCCACGAAGCAGCACTTCCAAAAAACCGTGAATTGACGTAAGCGGGGTGCGCAGTTCATGGGAAGCATCCGCAATAAACCGTCTCATCTGCATCTGCAACTCACGCTCAGCAGCAAAAGAATGCTCCAGCCGTTCCAGCATCCCGTTAAAGGATACCGCCAAACGGTCCACCTCATACTGCCCCTGCTCTGCGTCAAAGCGTTCAGCCAGATTACCCGCATCAATGCGTTTGACCGCCTCAACCATCCTCGAAAGAGGCACCAACGTGCGCCGCAGCACTGGAAGCATGAGTGCCAGACCAATTGCAAGTGCAATCAGAGATAGCAAAATGAAGGTACGCAACTGGTTAATCAGCTGCTCTTGCATGGAAGTTGTGGATACACCCATTTGAAGTAAACCTGACGAACGGTCAGGTGGACCGAGCGGACGGAATACGACCAGTTGCTCGTTCCCTTGGGCATCCGTGAGCAATTGATAGCCATGACGCATGCGCCTGTTCTGCTGCATCGAATTATACTGCTGAGTGGTGAGACGCGGTGGCGTAAGTCCATTTTCGCTGGACAAGCTCAAGAAGGTTCCGTCTTTACCTATGGAAGCGAGCGACATATCCGGCCAAAATAGAAACGGCCCCGGTCGATCATCCCTCCGATTGCTTCCTTCTTGGGGTGTGGAGCTTCCCCTCTTCTCCTGCGAATCCTTAATCAATAAATCGGCAGGAATTGAACCTAACTGCGCACCCATCGCATCCGCCCGACTGCGATACAGAAAATCCTTCATTAGGAAATATTGTAAAAATCCGATCAAGACGAGCAGCAGCGCCAAAATAAGCAACGTTCTGGCCAAAAGCTGGGAGCGGAGAGAACGGAGCGCAGTTCTTCTCCGACTTTTCCCCGCCGCCATCATAGCAAGTCCACCCGGTACCCAACACCACGCAGCGTACGAATGACCCGATGCTCCTTGTCTTTGAGCTTTTCACGTAAGGAGCGAATATACACCTCGACAATATTGTCCTCGCCCCCAAAATCGTACCCCCATACTCGATCCAGGATTCGACTTTTACTAAGAACAATCCCGTGATTCAACACCAAAAACTTCAATAGCTCATATTCGGTAGGCGACAGCTCCAGCACCTGATTTTGGTAGCGAATTTCCTTTCGTCGATCATCCACCTGAAAGGGCCCGTGAACCACTTCTCCAAGCAGATCGGGAAACTGATTGCGCAGACGTGCTTCAATCCGGGCCAGCAGTTCATTAAAACTAAAGGGCTTCACGACATAATCGTCCGCGCCCAGTTTTAATCCTTTTACCCGATCATCCACATCATCCTTGGCTGTCAGCATAATGACTGCAATGTTATCCTCTGTTTCCTTGAGACTTTGGCATACCTCAAAGCCATTCATTTCAGGCATCATAACATCCAGCACCGCAACATGCGGGCGAAACTCTTTTGCTAAATCCAGTGCATCACTGCCGTTTTCAGCTGTTTTAACCTCATAGCCTTCATTAATCAGCCCAAGCTCCAAAAATTGCAAAATGTGCGGCTCATCGTCCGCTAGCATAATTTTAACCCCGTGTATCGGATTCATCGGTTATCTTCCCTTTCATGAAACCACTTTTTTTCTTAATAAAAGATCGATTCATTTTCACCTGTATCTAATATAACTGAATATTTACGTAAAAAAAGCATCCCTATCCAGCTTTCAGCTAACATTCAGGGAGCGCTCATAACCATTTCAGCTACGTCAGGCATGATAATAGCAAGCCGGTAGTTCACCGGGCCCAAGATCGGAAGTGGCTGATCATTCCACAGTCCTGAAGATAGCGGCTAGAACAACGGAAAATACAAAGAAATTTCACAGGGAGTGGAATGTACATGATTAAGAAATGGTTCAAGAGCAGGGCGGACGTCCCCCTCATCATCATCATGCTGATATCTGCGATTTTGAACGGATACAACATCTGGCAAGACAAATATGTTAACACCTACTACACGACGGCCGTAGCAAGCATGCTAGAAAACTTTCGCAACTTCTTCTTTGCCTCACTCGATTCGGCCGGATCGGTAACGGTAGACAAACCGCCCGTCGTGTTCTGGATTCAGACCGCGAGCGCCTATATATTCGGGCTTCACGGCTGGAGCGTTATTTTGCCGCAAGCGCTCGCTCAGGTCGGGTCGGTATTGCTCGTTTACCTGCTCGTCAAGCCGAGCTTCGGTACGATGGCCGCTCGATTGGCCGCCTTCGCTATGGCAACTACACCAATTGCAGTAGCGGTCAGCCGCACCAATAACATTGATGCGATGCTGGTTTTCACACTGCTGCTCGCAACATGGTTGCTGTTCAGAGGCATTAGAAACCACAAAATGGGACCGATCCTCTGGGCTTTCGCAGTCGTAGGGATCGCCTTTAACGAAAAAATGCTTCAAGCCTATATGATTGTTCCCGCTTTGGGACTCTTCTACCTGCTGGCCTCCAAGTTTAACTGGAAGCGAAAAGCGATAACACTGGCAGCATCGGCAGTCGTTCTCGTGGCCGTGTCGCTCTCTTGGGCAGTCGTGGTCGACTCCACTCCGGCAGACCAGCGCCCTTATATGGGAAGCAGCGGTACGAACTCCGTGCTGAATTTGGCCTTTGGCTACAACGGCCTATCCCGTCTGACGGGAGAACGAGGAACAGGCGGGGGCGCTGGTGGCAGTCAACGCTCGGAGTGGAAACAAAACGCTTCAACCAGCAGCAATACCAATTCGGATCAAGCTCAAGCAACTACATCAACGGATAGCACTACAACAGGCGCTTCCAGTACCGATGACACATCATCATACGGCAACGGCGCTGGTGGCCAAATGCCGCCGGGCGGATTTGGCGGTAACGGTCAAGGCGGTCAAGGCGGTGGTCAGGGTGGACCTGGTGGTGGACCTGGTGGAAATTCTGGTGGCGGCATGTTCGGCACTGGTGAAAAGGGACCTTTACGGTTGTTCCAATCTGCCCTGTCAGGTCAGGCCAGCTGGCTGCTCCCATTCGCATTGATTGCTTCAATTGGTCTGCTTGCAAGCATTCGACGCCGTAATATCACGCAAAAACACAAAGAGGTCATCTTCTGGCTGGCCTGGCTGATTCCCGTAGCTGCATTTTTCAGCGTAGCCGGTTTCTTCCATCATTATTACCTGATTATGCTCGCACCACCAATTGCAGCGCTCTTCGGAGCCGGATTCGTGGAATTATGGGAGCAATATCGTGAGCGTTCCGGCTGGCTCTCCTGGCTGTTACCCGCAGCGGTACTGGCAACCTCGGTATTTAGCTGGTTCGTCCTGCAAAATTACAACGACACCATTGGCAGTGGCTGGTCCATCGCCGTATTGATCCTCGGTATCATCGGCACGGCGCTACTGGTAGTAGCACGATTGAAATCCGAGAAGTTCACGAGATATGCCATCATTGCAAGTGTACTCGCAATGTTCATCGGCCCTGTGTACTGGGCGTTGACGCCAATTACCTACGGGGGGAACAGCATGATTCCACAAGCCGGACCGACACAATTTGGCGGCGGTGGAGGCGGTGGCGGAATGCCGGGAGGTAATTTTGGCAACCGAGGCCAGGGTGCAAATGGGCAAAAAGCTGAAGGAACTCAAACGAATAACCAAACCAATAATGCAGAGCAATCCAGCTCTGATGGTATTACTTCAAGCACAGGAACAAGCACAGACAGAGAACAGAGATCTTCTACCCGCTCCAGAGGAATGGGTGGACCAAACGGTAGTCAAAGCTTGGACAGCAAAACGCTGAGCTATTTGCAAAAGCATAACACAGGTGAAACCTACCTTTTCGCAGCAAGCAATTATTCAACAGCCGCTCCTTACATGATTGAAGCCGGGCAAAAAGTGATTATTATGAACGGCTTTGTATCCTCCGATCCGGTGTATACCGTCGATAAGATCAAGGCGCTGGTGGAAAGCGGTCAAGTGAAGTACTTCATGATTTCTGGTGGAGGAGGCGGTGGACCGGATAGCGGTAACTCCGAAGTCACTGCATGGATCAAAGAACATGGCAAAGTGATTCCTATAGATGAATGGAAAACAACAACTGGCGAAACCAGTACCAATGCTGAAGCATCCGACAGCGGAAGCGACATCACGAACAGCAACTCGAACGCTCAGGATGGTCAAGGCGGACCTGGCGGAGACGAACGTGGCGGAAGCGGTACTTTATACGAAATCACATTATAAATAAGGAGGAACTACTAATGAGTGAACAAATCCGTTATTCCATAGTTATTCCGATGTACAACGAGGAAGCCGTCATTACCGAAACCTATCGGCGGCTGAAACAAGTCATGGGCTCGATGGGCGAGCCCTACGAGCTGATATTCGTAAATGACGGCAGTTCGGACTGCAGCGTCCAGTTGATCAAGGAATTCAGTCTCAGAGACGATACCATAGTATTGATTGATTTCTCCCGTAATTTTGGTCATCAGCTAGCGATTACCGCCGGGATGGATTATGCGGTTGGAGAGGCGGTCGTCGTTATTGACGCCGACCTCCAGGACCCGCCGGAACTGATCGTTGAGATGGCCAACAAGTGGAAGGAAGGCTATGAGGTAGTCTACGCCAAACGGCTGAAACGCAATGGCGAAACCCGCTTCAAAAAGTGGTCTGCCAGTCTCTTCTACCGTGTATTGAAAGCATCGACGGATATTAATATCCCGGTAGACACCGGCGATTTCCGCCTGATGGATCGCAAGGTAATTGACGAATTGAAACGGCTGCCGGAAAATAATCGGTTTGTCCGTGGACTCGTTAGCTGGATCGGCTTCAAGCAGACGGCTGTTGAATATGAGCGCGATGAGCGGCTCGCAGGTGAAACCAAGTATCCGCTGAAACGCATGATCAAGCTCAGTCTGGACGGAATCACATCCTTTTCCATTAAACCGCTCAAGCTGGCAGGCTATATCGGCGCACTCCTGTCCATGTCCGGCTTCCTGTATTTGATGTACGTATTGTTTCTCAACTTTTTCACCGATTCCTATGTCATGAAGGGCTGGTCGTCCATGATTAGCATCAGCCTGATTTTTGACGGAGTGATCCTGATCATTCTCGGTATCATGGGTGAATATGTTGGACGGATTTATGACGAAACCAAAGCCCGCCCGCTCTACATTGTCCGTGAACACCTGGGTGGACAATACGAAAACGGCCCTACCCATGCCATGAAGGCCCCTGAACAACGTGAATCCCTGTACATGCAAGGTTCCCGTGACAGCCTAATATCAACCAGCCGCACCGTACGCGGCAACAGCGCGGTATATACCGGACCTAAATCCGGTCACGGAGCATAGTCCATGAAAAGCCGCATGGCCCAGATACTCCCTATGATCCGTTTTGGCATGGTAGGACTGGTGAATACGGGCGTAGATTATATCATTTTCATGCTGCTGGTTTGGGCCGGAGTCCCGGTTGTGTTGTCGCAGATCATTTCATATAGCTGCGGCACAGCCAACAGTTACATTTTGAACAGCAAATGGACATTCAACAAACAACCAGCACCCGATACTCACAAACGTCAATTGCCTAAATTTATCGTCATCAACCTGATCGTATTGGGACTGACCTCCTTATTATTGCAAATGCTTCACAGCGGAACCGGGCTGCCGCTTGCCGTATGCAAGCTGATCGCCACCGCATCCGGAATGATCATCAATTATATCGGGAGCCGATACTGGGTATTCGGTTCCCCATCTCGAAAGGAAAGTGAATCTCTATGAGAAAAATTACAAAAGCCGTTATTCCAGCCGCTGGATTAGGAACTCGTTTTTTACCTGCTACGAAAGCTTTACCTAAAGAGATGCTTCCGATTGTCGACAAGCCAGCTATTCAATATATTGTAGAAGAGGCCATCAAATCCGGGATTGAAAGCATCATTATCGTGACTGGGCGTAATAAAAAAGCCATCGAGGACCATTTTGACAAGTCGGTAGAACTGGAGCAAGTACTGGAAAGCAAAGGCAAGTACGATCTTCTGCGCGAGGTCCAAAGCATCGGGGGCAAAGCAGTCATTCACTATATCCGCCAAAAAGAACCCCTCGGTTTGGGACATGCGGTACGTTGTGCCCGTCAGTTTATTGGGGATGAGCCATTCGCAGTGTTGCTGGGTGATGATATTATGAATTCCTCCACTCCGGCGATTCGCCAAATGATGGATGTCTACGAAGCGACTGGCAAGCAAGTGGTCGGCGTACGCACAGTGGAAGAACAGGATGTAAGTAAATACGGCATTATTGACTCCATCCATCAGAACGGTCTTATTCACGAAGTTGGCGGACTTGTTGAAAAACCATCTCCTGCGGAAGCCCCTTCACGGCAGGCAGTCATTGGGCGGTATGTATTGGAGCCTTCCATTTTCTCAATATTGGAGAATCTGTCCACGGGTGCGGGCGGCGAATATCAACTGACTGACGCCCTTCATCAGGTAGCATTGCAGAACCAACTTCTGGCACTAGAACTGGAAGGCACACGTTATGATATCGGTGATAAAGCAGGATACCTGGAAGCCGTACTTCACATGGGTATGCAGCGCGAGGATCTTCGTCCAATGCTTGACTCCATGATGCGCGAGTGGGCGCTGGCTTCACGATAAAATAGGCACACACGATTGCACCTATCCCCTCCTCCTGTGCATATTCTGATATCTGATCCATGTTGTGGAACCACGAGAGTGGAAGGATAAACACATAAACCTGTACAATGTAAAAGTACAGTACCATGGGAATATGCTCGGCTGTCCGCCGAAATCAGGGAGGAAAAAGTCCATATGATACCTGAGGGGAATTTGCAAAGTAATGTAGACCGTTTCAACGGCTTTGCCGATGACTACGACCAACACCGGCCAGAAGCACCGTCGCTCGTTGTCGAGATTATTACCCGTTATCTGGAACGAAAAGTGGAGCTTGTGGCCGATATTGGCTGTGGAACAGGGCTTTCGACTTTCATTTGGAAAGACGCGGCCCGGGAAATTGTCGGCATCGAACCCAACCCGGACATGAGAGGAAAAGCACAGCGCAAGCTGGAGACAGCAGGAGCAACAACGGCAGACACCATCTCCTTCAAAAGCGGGTTCTCCAACAACCTGCCCTTTGAGGATGGAACTGTAGACGTCATCACCTGCTCTCAATCCTTTCACTGGATGGACCCCGACAGCACGCTCAGGGAAGCGGGCAGAGTCTTGGCTCAAGGCGGGGTATTGGCCGCCTTTGACTGCGATTGGCCTCCGGTGCTGCAATGGGAGATAGACCAAGCTTATGTACAGCTGATCGCCAAAGCAGATGAGATTCTGAATCGGGAAGCACCTGTAGAGCAGCAAGCCCATAAATGGAGCAAGGAACAGCATTTGCCTAATCTACAGCGCAGCGGACAATTCCGATATACTCGGGAGATTGTCTTCCATAACCATGAGCAGTGTGACGCAGCTCGTTATATAGGGCTTGTTCTTAGTCAAGGCGGTATACAGACGTTATTCAAACTCGGCAATCGAGCGCTTGATGAAGATTTGGCCCGCTTTGTGAAGCTCGTAGAAGATCATTTTCAGGACAGAACATTGGATATCCTGTTCAGCTATCGTATGCGGCTTGGCGTCAAATAGAAAGGAAACAAGATTATCGTGATGATATATTCTTCAGCTCAAGCCCAAAAAAGACTCTCCTTCGCCTCGTAAAAACGAGTGCGTACAGGAGAGTCTTTTGGCTTCAAAAAAATAGCCACACTCATGTCCCTGCGAATCTTAGTCGCAGTTCCGTGGTATCTTCGGCTTCGGCTTAGGAAGAGCGGACAGCCAATAGAGATGCCAAGCGATCAGGGTAGTCGGTGATAATACCGCTCACCCCCGCCTCCAGCAGCCGCTTCATTTCTTCCGGCTCATTCACTGTCCACGGGTGATAGACTACACCTGCTGCCAGTGCCTCAGATACTCCCTCCGGTGTGACGGAATGCTTGTAAGCATGCAGTGCTGTGACCCCGAATCGACTTGCATACTCCGCCGGACGAACCATAATCTCGATATACAGCGCTCCCGTCCTGATCTCAGGGGCCAATTGCGCACAGAGCGCCAGCGATTCATGATTGAAGCTGGAGATAATCACCCGCTCCTCTAAACCGAAACGTCGTACAGCGGCAATCACCTCTTCCTCCATACCAGGATAGAGGTAAATGCTATTTTTTAATTCCAGATTAATGATTGCATCCGAAGACTTCGCCAGCTCCAGCAGCTCATCCAGCAACGGCACCCGCTCACTCCGGAATTTCTCATCAAACCAGCCGCCTGCATCTAACCCATTCAGTTCTTCCAGCGTAATATCGCGTACATCCAGCAGGGAACCTGTCGTGCGTTCCAGTGATTCATCGTGAATGAGCACCAAATGCCCATCCCGGGTACGCTGCACATCCGTCTCTATGCCGGTGGCCCCCAGCTCCAAAGCATGGCGAAACGCCGCCATCGTATTTTCAGGGCATACACCCGAAGCACCACGATGTGCAAAATTAATAACTTTCTCGGTTACAGTCACAACATAACCCCTCCTGTCATTTCACAGGAACATTATACCTGCTCATTGTTTGGGCTGTATAAAATATTCGTCACAAGGGTCTCTTCTTCTCTACGCGGTTTGAACAATTTTCCCGATCCAATCGGTATAAAATGTATTCCCGTTCCGTCGATCAAATGCTGCTGCCGCCGACTCTGCCAGTGGTCTGAAATACCCAATGATTTCTGTTAGCGTACGCTCCTCTTTGCCCCACTCCAAAGAAGCAGGCAGACGGATCAGCCGATTTTCTCCCGAAGTATCCAGCTTTTGCAGCAGACCCACCATTGCAGCGTAGAAATACATTTGCTCCAGTTCGCTCTCATAGTCCAACGCCATATGCAAATGGCGCTCTGCCACTTCAATACCCTTAACCGGGTCCGCGACCGTCAAATACTCGATATGCTCGGCTATCGTTTTCAGAAAATCGCGGTCATCCCGAATCAGACGATATCCCTTACGATGATTTTCCTTCGCCTTGTCCACTTCTCCCTGACGATAAAGCGGTAATAATAACTGAGAGAGCGTCACATGTGGGACTTCAGCGCATGTCATTCGTCCTGACAAAATCGGTTTGGCCACGGCAAGCGCCTGCTCGTCCTCTCCGGTCAAATAGTAAAACCGCACGATCTGGCTCTGCTCGCAGGCTTCACAATCACTCATGCTATCCCGTTCAATCGAACGGAAGGTATCAAGATGCTGACGTGCTTCCTCCAGCTTTCCCATATCCATCGCGATACGGAACTTGTAATAATGATATGGACGCTCATTATACCCGTATTCGGCATAGCGTTTGCGCATATCCTCCACAAGATCCTCCACCTGGGTTTTCGGTATATTAGGAAAGCTGCACACTTTGCCGAGTATCCATTTATAATTCCACAGCAGCTCATCTGGCTCGTACTCCTCCGGGTTTTGATCAAATTGACCCAGTTGCCACGAAAAAGCGATCAGCGCCTTCAACGGATATCCATTAAAAATAGCGCAGTCCACAATTTCCCCCCGGACTTCGTAGGCGATTTCTTTCAAACCAGAAGCATCCGCCAAGCGGGCCGCTTCCTCCAAAATCGCCAACTTGGCCGCCCCTCCGGGTAGATCCTGCGCCTGTTCCATCAAATCATATATCGTATCTTCCATTCGACTAGCCTCCTGTAATTACGCAATTACGTGTTTTGTCCGTTCCCTAATCCCCAATTGATAAAATGCAGCACACTCCGGTTCATCAGCCCCAACTCACTCCGATTCATCGGATAATGGCCCATCATAAGTGCATTCACATACATCATTTCCGTTGCAGCCGTAATCATCTGTGTATCGGTAGCCTCAAAAATACGCGCCACCACCGGATTGTTCAGATTAAAATATAAGGTCGAGTAGCCCGCATTCTGCTGGACCCCGGCTTTCAGACTATCGAGTACATTGGAAAAAAGCGCCGTTGTTTCTTCGACGGTGTTTTCCATTGAACGCAAGGTTAGCGCATCCTGCGAAATGGTATATAGCACAGGCAAGCTCGCAGGCTCAAAACGCTTCAACTCCGTACGGCAGCGCATCGGTTGCAAAGCAGCATCCATGACGCGCAGCACACTGTAATACTGCTCGCGCTCTTCCTGCGTCAGTCCGGTAAATGAAAGAGATACATCCTCGGGACTAAGCCGCTCGGCTTGCAGAGCAGGGTCGATCCAATGCAGCTTTTCCAAAATTTCCGTATCGTAAATATAGCCGCCATTGATCACCAGCATGGATTGCGCCGCCGCCACATGGGTAATCTGGCGATACTCATCAACCGTCGATGTGTAATGGAGCGGACGCCCGCCCGCCTCGCGGATCAGTTCACTCAGCTCTCGCCGTCCAAATGTACTTTCAAAGGAAAACCAGCGGTGCATAATCCGCAGAAATTCATCATCCTCCACCGCGAGCGCCTTCATGGAAAGCTCATGCAAACGAATCCAATGCTGCAAGCGGTCTGGCTCATACTCCGCCATGCGTAGCAGCTCTTGCCGAATACAGGTTCCCAGTTCAGAACGAACAGCGTCAAGCTGCTCATTTTCATAAAAATACTCACGTGATGCCGTCGGCTGCAATTCATCTGTCCAGATCAGACTTTTAATGAAAAAAGCCCACTCCGGCAGTACATTCTCTGCTTTGTCAGACACCAGCATATGCTTCAGATACACCCGATGCAGCCGCTTGCTGTTGAGATTAATGCTACGCGGCAAAATGAATGCAATCCCGCCTGTTCTGCCCGATGCCGTCCGCAGTGGAATAAAATCGCCAAAGCGCTCACCCATCAGGCGATAGCCCAAGTCCAGCACCTCATCGCGACGACTGCGCAATTGTTCCGGGTCCTGCATCCAACGTGTAGATGGAAGATTGACGCGCTTGGTCTCCCCAGCTACAGACAGCATGACCGGATATGGCAGCAACGCCCCATAATAAAATAGAGACTCCTCCACCTGCGCTGGCTCATAATAAAACTCGCTCCCCGGCTTGCAGCGCAAATAAATTTGCGTGCCTACAGGCAGTTCAGTCTCCAATCGACGGATCGTATACGTTCCGTCCGGTTTCCCTCTCCATTCCATGGAGACGCCTTCCTTTACCGAGCGCGTCAGCACCACGATTTCGTCGCTCACCATAAAGCAAGACAGCAAGCCAATCCCAAATCGCCCGATAAATGATGTCTCCGAAGCCAGTAAATCCGTCCCCTTCTTCGAAGACTGGCCAATGATCGACAGAAAGCGGTGAATATCCTCTTCCGTCAGTCCAATGCCGTTATCCTGAATCATCAAAACCTGTTGCTCCCCGGAACCGGACAACTCCACGGTTACCTTGCCTTCAGCAGCAGTCTCCCCCAGCTCCTTGCGAGCCGTAATTGCGTCTGTTGCATTTTGCAGTACCTCACGTATAAACACGCGCGGACTGCTATATAAATGATTGGCCAAAATATCAATCATCCCGCCCAAGTTCACCTGAAAACGATACTCGTCCGTTTGACTCATACAGATCATTCCTTTCTATAAATGCTACGACAGTCCTTGGCTTTTGAATAAACCATCATGTAAATTATAACGTGGATTACAGACGGATTGCACACCTGCATTTCAGATATCAATACGTTGACAACGCTATAACAGGGTCTTTTTTCACCTTGGCTGATCGGAACTGGGTCTAATTAACTTCATAAAAATGTATGTAATATGAGAGTATAGTTAATAAGTATTATCTTCGCTTAGTTAAATTTAGTAATTAACATAATTTTTATTTAAAAATCAGCCTGTTCTAGTATCGCTATATCTGCTGAGGGACAAATGGCTCATTTTATACAAAAAGCCCGCATGGCTGCTCCTGTATGCCCATACAAGAGAGAATGCGGGCTTTTTCAGGTACAGCCGGGACTGTACCTTTTGCAGAACACGGATTATTGAGACTTGGCGAGACGGATTACGTTCCAGGAGGCTTTGCCCAAATGAGCTTTGACAATGCCATCGTCGAGCTTGGCATTACCGCCGTTGTGAGGCGAAACCTTTTCTCCTGCCGGACTGTTAGTTGCTTTGAGATCGTCATGCTCCAGCACCGTATGCTCCACAATGCGATAGCCTTCAAAGCTGCGCACATCCACCGTCAACTCCAGCGACTCGGACAAGTGACGGTTTACCGCAAAAACGGTCAGAGCGTCTCCCTCTTCATCATAGACCACAGCGCTATCCAGATAAGGAATGTCTGTGAAATCCTTGGAATCGTATTTTTCCGAGTCCACCACGGGCATCAACGATACACCGCGACCATAACGGGATGCATGCAGATACGGATAGAAAATAGTCTGTTTCCATGCCTTTCCATTATTTTCAGTCATGATTGGCGCAATAACGTTGACTAATTGGGCAAGGCAAGCCATTTTCACACGGTCAGCATGACGCAGGAACGTAATGAGCATGCTGCCCACCAGCAGCGCATCCTCGAAGTTGTAAATATCCTCAAGCTGCGGCGGCGCCACAGACCACGGATCAATTTTGCTGTCCGCATCGTTGGAGTGGTACCACACATTCCATTCGTCGAAGCTGAGCATCATTTTTTTCTTGCTGCGCTTCTTCGCTTTGATATAGTCACAGGTCGAAATAACTGTATGAATAAAATGGTCCATATCCATGGAACGTGCCAAATAATTGGCCGTATCATTGTCGTGGTTGCCATAGTATTGATGCAGAGAAATATAATCGGCTACCTCATAGGTATGATCCAGCGTCGTCGCTTCCCATTCAGGGAACGTCGGCATTGTCGAACTGGAACTGCCGCAGGTTACAAGCTCAATGTCAGGGTCAATCAGCTTCATCGCTTTTGCGGACTCTACCGCAAGGCGACCATACTCTTCCGCTGTCTTGTGTCCGATCTGCCATGGGCCATCCATTTCGTTGCCGAGACACCAGGTTTTAATCTTGTGCGGTTGCTCTACACCGTGACTGCGGCGTAGATCACTCCAGTAGGAACCGCCCGGATGGTTGCAATATTCCACCAAATTACGTGCCGCATCAATACCGCGTGTACCCAGGTTAACCGCCATCATGACCTCTGAACCGATATCTTTCGCCCATTTGAAAAATTCGTTCGTACCCACTTCATTCGGCTCGACCGTTCTCCACGCCAGCTCTAGCTGTCTAGGTCTGGACGCGACAGGACCGACACCATCTTCCCAATTGTAACCCGATACAAAATTGCCGCCCGGATAACGTATAATAGGAACATCAAGCTGTTTCACCAGCTCTTTTACATCATTACGGAAACCGCTTTCATCACTAGTTGAATGAGTAGGCTCATAAATACCGCCATATACAGCACGCCCGAGATGCTCTACAAAAGAACCATAAATGCGTTTATCGACTTCAGCAATACGAAATGACTTGTCTACAATCATTTTTGCTTTTACAGCTGCTGCCACCTAAACCATCCTCTCTGAATGCGAAAATAAAATCCGTTGTACCTCTAAAACTAACAAGCCGTTTTATTTCAGCATTTTGCATCATTCGATTCCCAACGCTCGAAAGTACAATAGATAGACGAACTAAACCGTTTCGATCTCTATATTGGTGATTTGAAATCGCTCTTGGGATTGTTGCAAAATGCTCATTTACGAATTTAATATAACACACCATAAATATCATGGTCAATATTATTATTAAATACTTAATGTATTTATTAACTATATTAATAAACGATAAGCAATTGGTTACGTTTAGCAAATAACTTCTTTCTTAAGTAAGGATTTTGCAAAAATCCGGGAAGCGACCTGTAATCGACAATATTGCACTTTGAAGCGGCTGGAATTGAATTTTGTAAAATCCCGAAGTAGCTATAGTTGTACAGCTGCGATCGAAATTTTACTAAAGAAAGTGGGATTGACAGAGGCAGGGTTGCATGAGAAAATGTACGCGCGTACACAAAATGACTGGAGGTGGGCAATATCGTATCGCGCAAGGAAGTAGCAAAGCTCGCTGGCGTGTCTGAAGCGACGGTGTCGCGGGTATTGAACGCGGCAGGTCCCATCAAGGAAGAGACCCGGAGAAGGGTCCAGGACGCCGCCAATCAGCTTGGATATGTTCCCAGCGCGCTGGCCCGCAACTTTGCCCGAAGCAAGAGCGGCCATCTTGGCGTGGTTATGCCTTATGTACCGAAGGCGCACCTGTTCTCAGCCTATTTTTTCTCCGAGATGCTGAGCGGCATCGGAAGCAAGGCCAGGGACAGCGGGCTCGATCTGCTACTATTGTTCCGGAAGCCTGGGGAAAAGATGGATTACAGCGGTCTTTTCCGCCAGCAAAAGATCGATGCCTGTATCATCCTTGGAGCCAGGGATGACCACGATGAGTTGGAAGCGCTGAAGAGACTTCAGGAAGAAGGGCGTCCCTTCTGCGTCATGAATCACCATTTTGCAGGACAATCGTTCTGTGAAGTGGATGCAGACCATGTGGAGGGAAGCCGGACGGCTGTAAGTCACCTCATTGAGCAGGGATGCAAGCGGATTGCCTTTCTCAACGGCCCGGATATCTATTCCAACAGTACAGAGCGATTGAAGGGATACCGCACCGCGCTTCAGGATGCCGGTATTGAATATGATCGCGAGCTGCTTCTGGAGGGCAATTATAGCCGTCGAAGCGGGCTCGAAGCGTCGGCTACAATCGCAGGCAGGCTGAATGATATTGACGCCGTATTTGCGGCGAACGACCGAATGGCCATCGGGGTGATGCAGGGTCTGCGCGAACTCGGACTGGGAGTTGACCAGTTCCCGGCGTTCATTGGCTATGACGATTCGGATGTGGCCGAGATGGCCGTTCCACCGCTGAGCAGTGTCCGCGTTCCTTTTTATGAGATGGGGGTGCTTGCGACCTCGAAGCTTATACCGGATCCTCTGGAACGCATTTCAGCCTTGGAACTGACCGGGTGCGCCTCGATAAGAGAGCTTCTGTCCACGGAGTTGATTATCAGGGCATCATCCATTCGTCAATAGCCGCATTCGTCAACAATTCGCTGGAGCTCAGACCCATAAGGAGGATAACGACATGTCTAATCGGCTTCGTATCGGAATGGTTGGCTACAAATTTATGGGCAAGGCTCACAGCAACGCTTACCGTAGCTTGCCCATGTTCTTCCCGGGTGCCCCGCTGCAGCCGGAGATGTCCGTCATCTGTGGACGCAATGAACAGGGGGTTCAGGCGGCTGCCCGCCAGTTCGGCTGGACCGAAAGCGTTACCAATTGGCGTGATCTGGTGAAACGTGACGATATTGATCTCATTGACATCAATGCGCCGAGTAATGCCCATAAGGAAATTGTCGTTGAGGCTGCCCTCCATGGCAAGCATCTGTTCTGTGAAAAGCCGCTTGCGCTCTCACTGGCGGATTCCCGTGACATGCTACAGGCAGCGGAGGAAGCGGGTGTCAGACATATGATCGGCTTCAACTACCGCTTCTCTCCGGCTGTCCAGCTGGCGAAACAGCTAGTCGAGAGCGGTCGCCTGGGCAAAATCTATCATTTCCGGGCCTTTTTCCTTCAGGACTGGATCATGGACCCGTCCTTCCCGCTGGTGTGGCGGCTGCAAAAGGAAGTGGCCGGTTCTGGCTCTCATGGTGATCTTGGCGCCCATCTGATTGATCTCGCCCGGTTCCTGGTCGGCGAGTTCCATGAAGTGATCGGTATGAGCGAGACGTTCATTAAGCAGCGCCCGCTGGCTTCGGAGATGACCGGATTGAGCGCCAAGAGCAGCGCCGGGGCGAATGCGCCGATGGGAGAAGTGACGGTCGATGATGCCACGCTGTTCCTGGCACGCTTCGCCGGAGGTGCGCTGGGCAGCTTCGAGGCCACACGGTTTGCGGCCGGACACCGGAGCACCAATTCATTCGAGATCAACGGTAGTCTGGGCAGTGTGCGGTTTGACTTTGAACGGATGAACGAACTGGAAGTGTATTTCACGCAAGATGAGGAGGACGTTCAGGGCTTCCGCCGCGTGCTCGCCACCGATCCGGCACACAAGTACTCCGAGGCCTGGTGGCCTGCGGGACATACGATCGGATTCGAGCATACCTTCACCCACGAGATGCTTGAGCTGATGAGCGCCATCTCCGAGGGACGGCAGCCTGTGCCGAACTTCCACGACGGGGTCGCTTGTCAGGCCGTGCTTGAAGCAGTGGAACGATCCATAGAGGAGCGCCGCTGGGTATCCATTGAAGAAATGTAATATAACTATCACATTCCGAAAGGTGAGTGGATTACAGATGAGCAAGGCACTGATTGTATGGGGCGGATGGGACGGACATGAGCCGGAACAGGTGGCGGCCATTTTTGAACGCATTCTGAAGGAAGAACGATTCGAGGTGGAGGTGTCTAATACCCTTGAAGCCTATCAGGATGCGGAGAAACTGCTTGGCCTGGACCTGATCGTTCCGCTGTGGACCATGGGACAGATTGAGCAGGAACTGGTCAATAATGTCTCAGCAGCGGTTCAAAGCGGCGTTGGTCTGACAGGCTGCCATGGCGGCATGTGTGATGCCTTCCGGAACAATGTGGACTGGCAGTTCATGACAGGCGGGCAATGGGTTGCACATCCCGGCAATGACGGGGTGGAGTATATGGTGAACATGAAGCGCGGCTCCAGCCCGCTGCTGGACCATATTGAGGATTTTCAGGTCAAAAGCGAGCAGTACTACCTCCACGTAGACCCGGCGGTTGAAGTGCTGGCAACCACACGCTTCCCGGTCGTACCGGGACCACATTCAGCCAACGGGCCGGTGGATATGCCCGTTGTATGGACGAAGCGCTGGGGGAACGGCCGCATCTTCTACAATTCGCTGGGACATCACGCGGATATCATAGATATGCCTCAAGTGACCGAGATGATGCGCAGCGGGTTCCTGTGGGCGGCAGCAGGCAAACAGACGGCGGCTGCCCGGGGCAGCTCCCTGGCAGATGCTTATACTGGCATGGCAGACAACCAGCAGCAGTAGCGTGGACAGGATAAAGCAGCAGCGCCTCTGGCAGAGTTTTTGACGGCCTGTATCCTCCATGGTCGGAAAGGGACGGAGTACAGCAGGCAAGACGGCCGCACAAGAATGAATTGGTGCTAATTCACAAGCACTATTCAGGCGACAGGATGGTATCGGATGCAGTAAGGGAATGCCATTATCCATTTTTTGAAGGTGAAGGGAGTCCAGGCATGAACAAAATGAAGGTGGGCATTATCGGTTGTGGCAAAATCAGCGGAATTTACATGGAAAATTGCCAGCGCTTCGATATTCTGGAGCTGTCGGCAGTAGCGGATCTGGACCAGGGCCGGGCAAAGGAGCAGGCTGCAGCGTATAACGTTCCGAACGTATATTCGGTAGATGAGATCCTGGCTGATCCGGAGATCGAACTCATCATTAATCTGACCATTCCGGCCGTTCACGCCGACGTGTGCCTCAGAGCTCTTGAGACAGGCAAACATGTCTATGTAGAGAAGCCGCTTGCGGTCACCCGTGAGCAGGGCCAGGCAGTCTTGGAGCTGGCCCGCCGCAAGGGACTGCTTGTCGGCTGCGCACCGGAGACCTTCTTCGGCTCTGGCATACAGACGTCATTGAAGCTGATTGAGGACGGGCTCATTGGCAGGCCGGTAGCCGCTACGGCCTTCATGATGAGCCGTGGACATGAACATTGGCATCCCGATCCTGAATTTTATTATGCTATGGGCGGCGGCCCGATGTTTGATATGGGGCCTTATTATTTGACGGCTCTGGTACAATTGCTTGGTCCGATTGCCACCATCTCCGGTATGACAGGCAAGGCGCTGGACCAGCGAATGATTACAAGCGAGAAAAAGAAAGGCCAGACCATCCCGGTCGACATTCCGACCCATGTGGCCGGATTGCTGCGCTTCGAGCAGGGGGCTGTCGGCACGCTGATTACCAGCTTTGACATCTTTGGTGGAAGCTCCCTGCCACCGATCGAGGTATATGGTACTCTTGGCACGCTGCAGGTGCCTGACCCGAACACGTTCGGAGGGCCGGTTCGCTACAGGCTGCTGGGCGAGCAGGAATGGACAGAGTCGCCGCTGCTGCCGGGCTACCAGGAGAATACACGGGGCATCGGCGTTGCCGATATGGCCTACGCTATCCGCAGCGGACGGCCTCACCGCGCCAGCGGTGAACTGGCCTACCATGTGCTGGAGGCGATGTGGGCGTTCCATGATTCCTCCGATGAACAGACGTTCTATCCGATGCAGAGCACATGCCTGCGCCCGGCAGCTTTGCCGGAAAATCTGCCCTTGTATACGTTGGATGCAGCTTTCAAAAAATGAATACACGCTCTATCTTCGTATATGATCCCATCAATATTGTCTAACCCATATATAAACATGTCCATGTGAACCCAAAAAAGCGGAGCCCCTCTTTCAAAGAGAAGCTCCGCTGTTCGTATTGTGACATTGTAGCCAGATACAAAAGGGGAAACGCGTAGTTTTCACCATATGCCTGATTGAGCGGGATATAAACGCTTTTGTTTACGTTGTTCCTCCAGTAAGTGCATCATCTGTTGTTGAACGCTTCTGGTCTGCTGCGTTGCAAATGCGGGATGGGCAAGGTTACATGCTTCCAAAGGGTCGTTGGTTAGGTTATACAATTCAAATTCGTCACGATCCGGTTTTGTTTTGACCTGTGTAGCCCATTGAGAGTATTGTCCGCATGTATGATCACCCACGGGTCGCATAGTAACATCCTTCACCCCCGGTTGGCTCCAGAATTGAGTACTGTCAAAATAGCGGGTAAACTTCCACAACTCCTTCACACCCTCTCTCTGCAGGGTCGTAATGACAGTCTCGATATGATTGGGCTGAACAACAGACGGAAATGCCTCTCCCAGTATATTGATCTGCTGCTGGCCTCGGGTCACATCGTCGTCGGTCATAAAATAAACCGGCTGGTCAGCTATTTCACTTTGGTTCTGTCCTCGGATAACAGGAGTAAGATTACGTCCGACCAAGGGACGGGCTTCGCTGAAGCTGTTTTGCAGGCGGCTCTGGATCGCAGTAATATCAACATTCGCTAGTCCAAGCATGGTAGGCAGGAGATCCACGTGGTTTGTCAGGGTATGCTCGCTTTTATATTGAGGAAACAGATGTTTGTTATGGATAACTAAAGGTACATGCACAATCTCTTCGTAGGAACAGTAAAATTTTTGATGAAGATTGCCGTGAGCGCCTAGCAAATCTCCATGATCGGATGTAAAAATAACAATGGTATTATCGTAGAAAGAAGAACGGGTCAGTGCCTCAAATACCTTCAGCATCTGACGGTCTGCATTTTTTTGCAACTGGTAGTACAGCTTTCGGTAAAAGGGCTGATCAATAATGGGCTGTAACGCTCTAGGGTAAATATCCCTGTAGCTTGCCTGACAGCGCGGCTTTGTAGCCAGCCATTCGTTGATCGTCGGTGGAGGAGCGACCACTGGCATCGGCTCCACCTCAAATCCAAACATGGGCAACCGTGCAGTAATAGCACCATATAAAACAATATCATGCGGGTTCACAAATGAAGCTACGATTAACCAAGGCTTTGTATGGTTGTCATGTTCTTTCTGGCGGTCGAGGGCTTCGATTAGCTCAACGGTTTCTGCGGCATACACCTCATCTCTCCCACTTAAACCAACAGCGGCAGAGGAACCGGAATTTCGTGGGTTTCTCCCATGCGGCTCCGGACCGATCCACCCCGAAAAGCCAAAGTTATCCAAGCGATCGGCTTGCTCATATATGGCTTCCCGTTTTCTGTCGGGTACACCCGTCAGAGGACGATAGCTAGGGAGGGCTTTGTGCGTACCCGGGATGATAATATCCTCATCGGATATATGCCATTTTCCTTTATAATAAGTTTGGTATCCGGCTGCGCGAAAATAATCCCCCATCGTAGGCACCGTATTTCTATCCAGCCAGAACATATCGGAGTCGAATGCTCCCTTGGCCACCCCATCTGTCTGAGTTACACCATGGAGTGACGGATAATGGCCGGTAAACAAGGTTGTCCTGCTGGGGCTACATGCAGCACTTCCAATATAATGCCTGTGAAACTCCAGCCCGTGAGACCGCAAGAGTCCTTGTGTAATAAGATTTTGTCTGCTCCATTCTTTGATTTCCCGGTTTTCATAAACCGCAGGATACCGTTCCTCATCCACAAGGAGTATCAGAAAGTTAGGTTTTTCAAAGGGTCGGGGTGAAAATGAGCTATCGTTCATGTAATACACATCCTAGGTTGGTTTTTACCCTAAGATTATGTTGTAAAGCGCCGAAACAGTATCATTCGGAAAAGAAGTTCAGACATTCTGATATCTTAAAAAAGATGATATAATTAATACTAAACGGGAGCTGGTCATCATGGAATTACTTGATCCGCGAGTAGACTTTGTGTTTAAAAGGATTTTCGGTAGTGAGAATAATAAAGACGTTTTGCTGGCGTTTCTCAATCGTATATTCATGGAAGCTGGAGAAGCTCAATTAACCGAAATTATTTTAATGAATCCCTATACGGATAAGGACGATCCGCTCGACAAGCAGTCTATTTTTGATGTCTATGCCAAGACCGCAGAGGGCAAACTAATTGATATCGAAATGCAGCTTTTCAACAAATACGATATTGAGAAGCGGACGTTGTTCTATTGGAGTAAGCGATACGCGGGACAGCTTCATGAGGGCGAAAAATACCAGGAACTAAAAAAATGTGTGACCATTAACATCCTCAACTATTCTTTTTTACCTAACGATGAATACCACAATGTGTTTCATTTACGTGAGGATCGCACAGGGATATCACTTATTGATGATATTGAAGTACATTTTCTGGAACTGTTGAAGCTGGATGAGCAAACCGAATCCTTCGAAGAAGGAGGGCTTGTCAACTGGCTATTGTTTCTCAAAGGCGCAGATCCATCCAAATGGGAGGTTTTAAAAATGAATGAACCAGGATTGGAAAAAGCCATGGACACGCTGCAATTCTTGAGTCAGGATTCGGAAGCAAGACGACTGTATGAAGCCCGGCAGAAATACCTGCACGATGAAGCCTCAATGATCGATAGAGCAGAATCTATCGGTATGGCAAAAGGATTGGAGAAAGGATTAACCAAAGGTAAGGAAGATGAGAAAAAGAATATCGCCAAAAATATGCTTTCCATGGGTCTGGACATAAGTACCATCGCAAAGGCTACTGGATTAACTGAACAAGAAATTAAAACGATTCAATTATAGAAAATATTATCCAAATAATAGGAATGTTAATTGAATGAGAGTACCTTTAGGTTGGTGCTCTCTTTTTATTTAACCTGTAGTTATTTTAAAATGAGATAACATCCCCTTAATTCTAATAAAAATATATTAATTGACCAGCAAATACTCTATATATTTATACAGAGCGTCTATAGCCTCCACATTTAAACCTTGGAGCGTCCTTTTCTCCAAAAGTTTATTATTACTTCCTATAGAAATTCGGATATCTTCTGATCCTTCAGTTGTTTGCAACCAAAGCTCCAGCTCTGTATCCGGTGAGTTCTGTTTCCTCAACCCATCCAAACCCTGACGGGCCTCCAGACAAAGAATAACAACATCCGTATGAGCCATGGAGGCGATCCTATCACAATAGCATACAAGCTCCTCCATTCTATTTACAGTACGAGAAAAGCAAATGTATTCCATATCATGCAATACAGCTCTGGACTGATCCACTGCAACCCAACAATGATATCCATCCCGGACAAAAGACAATTTCAGCAAATGTAGAAAATAAAATATGTCCATTTCCCCGTCATAATAAATGGCTACAAACGGAAGCTCAAGAGATTTCCCTTCCTTAAACTTTTCCAGTTCTCCCTGTAGGTCGATCTTTCCATGCCATAAGCGCAAATGACGGGAGAAAAAGCCTGGCGTGGGAATACTGTACTGCCTTTCTCCTGCATAAACCACATGCTTACCGTACTGAATAGCCAACTGCCTCGCCTGCCGAAGGGTAACCGCATCCATGTGCCCCAATAAAATGAGAGTATCGGTTATACTCTGCGTTTGCTCTATGTATTTCCGTGAATTCAGTTCCACCAACGAAGGCATCTTCATGGTCATACCTGTATTGACCTGCTGCAAGGTTCTCGCTTCGGCCACATTGTACTCCAATCACATTGGTGAAGGAGGCAGGATAAGTGAGAAGACCACCGTTGTGTGCGGCACATACCATAATAAGCCCTGCGGCCGCAAACTCATTCACCACTTCCCGCAACATGCCTCGATCTCGAAAATCTGTACTTCCCAGACTGATATTGGCTACCTGCACCCTGTGCTTTACACACCAACGCAGAGCAGCACAAAGTTGAACAGCATTTCCTTTCCTGTGGTTCAATATTTTAACACTGCTTATCATCGCATCCGGAAAATACGTTTGTACAATACCTGCACATAATGTCCCATGATTTATCATGTACGTATTCTCTCGTTCGTCTCCCGAGGGCTTGTCTTGGGCAGCACTTTGAGATGTTTGGAAATGAACCGGCAATCATTGAGCTCTTGCTCAGTCCACACTCCCCCAGCCTCTACACGCTGTTCTTTCTCATCACTTTGATCATCTTTACGGGTAATCGGTTGTTCCTTCTGCACCGCCTCGGTAATATGCTCATTGACAGCTCCGGCCATATCCAGGATTTTGCTGTTAAGCCCCTCTGCCTTCTCTCGTAAGGCCGCAGATTTTGCAGGGTCGCTGTTCTCCCACCCCTTCGCCTCGCTTTGCAATGTGATTTGAGCCATTTTGGTTACTTTCGCCATCTTCAGCTCATTGTTTGCAGAGACAACACCATTCATCGTGTATGTGAAAAAACTCTGTTTTTGCTCTTCAGCTGTCTTGGGATTATATTTCTCTGCTTTCTCTGTCAGCCCCTTTTCAATCTCTTTTTTGCTCTCCTCGTCTGTACCTGAAACCTTGCGTCGCTCTTCAAGTGTCTGCTTCTGAATAGCCTCGTCCATCTGCTGAATCTGCTTATCCATTTCCTCAAGGTCAGCTTTTATATTCTCCGCACTGGCTCCTCGCTTGACCGCATTACTCAAGTAATCAGAACGCCTCTCAATCAGATTTTGTTTTTGCTCCATTAGTCGTTCAAGCACCTTGTTCTGCGGTCTTGCTATACTATTCCCTTCTGTTCGATCATTCTGAGCGGATCCCGAACGATTGTGATTTGCCGTAAAAGACGACGCTCGATGAGATGACGCAATGGATACATTCATCCCGAAACCTCCAATTCATACATTCATATCCTAAAAAAAGTTATTTCCATTATTATATCATCCATTGTTTACTATTTATTCAGGATTTTCACAAAATATTGACGATCCGCACCCTGTCACATCAATATTATTTGACTCATATGTAAATACAGGCCCCTGTGCAAACATACCAGCACTTCGGATGAACCAAACAAGAAACCAGATTTTATATGACACAACAAAACGGCGGAGTTCCTCGGTATTAAACCAAGAAACTCCGCCGTTGCTATGTGTAGCCTATAACCCACCGCTACAACTACTACTTAATGCCTGAAATCGTATAATTTTCGATAATATACTTTTGGAAAACAATGAATATGATCATGATCGGTACGACCATGAAGGTCGAACCTGCCATCTGGAGCGCGAACTGGCTCTCATTTTGACCTTTGAGCAACGACAGTCCCACGGACAACGTATACAGCTTCTCATCGTTCGCAATAATGAGCGGCCACAGGAAGCTGTTCCAACCGCCGATAAAGGTCAGAATGGCCTGTACTGCCAAAATCGGTGTTGAGATAGGCAGTACGATTTGCAGGAAAGTACGAAACTCCCCTGCACCATCAAGGCGCGTTGCCTCCAGCAGTTCTTCCGGAATATCGGACATGAACTGTCGGAACAGGAAGATGGCGAAGGCGCCTACCAAGCCAGGAAGTACAATCCCCATCATGGTGTTGGTTAATCCCATCTGGTTCAAAATCAAATACACAGGAATCATCGTCACCTGCCCCGGAACCATCATCGTGGCCAGCACCAAATAGAACAGGAAACCTTTACCTTTAAATTTGAATTTGGCAAAGCCGTAGCCTGCCATGGCGTTCAGGAATAATCCAAAAAAGGAAGCTAATACAATCACCAGTGTATTCGTCAGATAGGTGCCAAAAGCCATGCTATCAAATAGTGTTTTAAAATTGTCCAATGTGAAATGCTGCGGCCAGATGGTTGGAGGAATCTGGGTTACCTCGCTCTCCGTCTTAAAGGAGGATAAAATCATCCACGCAAAAGGCAGCACCATCAACAGACCTCCCACGGTCAGGAGAATCGCCACGAACCATTGAAATGTTTTTTCTCCACTGCGCGAATTGGCGCGGGCTTGCTGAACAGCTGTTTTCACGTTCATCACCTCTCTCTATCAGGACTCCGTTTTATTTTGCAAACGGAACTGAATCAGCGTCACCGCGATGATCGCAAAGAACAGAATGAACGATCCCGCCGCGGCATAACCGAATTTACTAAATTGGAAACCGTTATTGTATATAAACAGGGATGCTGATAGTGTGCCGTCAAGCGGTTTCCCTTTGGTCATGACGAACGGTTCCTCGAAAAATTGCAGCCAGCCGATCATCGTTGTAATGGACACGAAGAAAATAGCGTAGCGGAGCTGCGGAAGGGTAATATAACGAATTTGTTGCCATGTGTTGGCCCCGTCAAGCTGAGCCGCCTCATAGTAAGAACCCGGAATCCCTTTAATGGCAGCAATGAAAATAATCATATTTAAGCCTATTCCCCGCCAAACAGCCAATAAAATAAGCGAAATTTTCGCCATTGTAGGATCGGTCAGCCATGGAACAGGATCCAGATTCATCATGCCCAGTACATAGTTGAAAAGCCCGAGGGTCGGATTATACAAATAACTCCAGACCACCGCTACCGCCACCACGTTCGTTACGGACGGCAGATAGAACACCACGCGGAAAACTTTGAAAGCACGTGATTTACCCATGTTAATCAGGATTGCAATGCTGAGTGAAAACAACAGCACTAAAGGAACCCCGATGATGACGAAAAATAGAGTGTTCCCAATGGACTTTAGAAAAGAAGGGTCTATTAGCACATTCTTGTAATTTTCCAGTCCTATAAAGCGAATATTATCATAATTAACGAGTCCTGACAGATCCATATCTGTGAAGCTGATCACGAGTGCCAGTAAAATCGGCAACAGCGAAAACAGCGTCAGCAGAATGATGGAGGGACCGATAAACAAGTATGGCGCAAGCTTCTGCGAGCTTCCTTTCATGCCTTCACTCCCTTTGACAATGACGGATACGGATCATTATTTTTTCATAATACTTGCAGCTTGCTGGTTAAAGCCATCCATTTCCTTCTGTGCATCGGCTTGACCACGGTAAATGCGTTCGAAGCTCTTGATGAATTGCTGAGAAACCTCTTCCCATGCTGCCAGTTGCGGTAATGCTGCGGAATGATCGAGCTGCTTACGAATCGTTTGAAGCATCGGATCATTCTTCAGTTTTGCATCTTCCCATGACTTGGTAGCGGCAGGCAAGGTACTGGACAGCTCCATCCACTTCAGCTGCGTTTCCGGTTTACTCATGTAAGCCAGGAATTTGGCCGATTCCTCCGGGTGCTTGCTAAACTGCATAATCGAAAGGTTCGACCCTCCCAAAACAGACAGATTGTTTACTTTGCCAGGAAGCTCGGCTATATTCCATTTTCCATCCAGCTCAGGTGCTTTGCTCTTGATTTCTCTAATCATGAAAGGACCGCTGATAAACATAGGAACGATACCATCACCTTGCAATCCCTGAACGGAATCTATCCCAAGATCTAGGGCATTGGAGCCGTTTTGGAAAAAGGTGTTCAAATACTTCACAGCTTCAACAAACGGTGGCTGGTTGAACAGCGGATTGCCCTGCTCATCGATCAGCTTGGAGCCGTTCTGAAGAGCGAACATAAAGCCCAGAGACTGCTCCTTCGCATTAATGGCAATACCATATTTCCCTTTGCCACGCGCCGCCAGCTTTTGAGCAGCGTCAGAAAGTTCTTCCCACGTTTTAGGTGCTTCATTATATCCAACTTGCTTCAATAGATCTGAACGGTAGAACAAAACTTTCGTTTCAGTATACCAAGGAACGCCTACAGGTTTTCCCTCAAATTTTGCCGTATCCACAGCACCCGGGAAGAAATTCTTCGATTCCAGCTCAGGATATTTGCTGATATAAGGGGTGATGTCCGTCAATGCACCCGCAGATGCAAGTTCCGGAACCCATGATGTACCCAACTGAACCACATCCGGACCGGATTTGGAAGCAACTGCTGTCAGCAGCTTATCGTGAGCGTTATCCCAAGGCAGTGCCTGCACATCTACATGAATATCAGGATTTTCCTTTTCAAAATCCTTTGCAATCTCAGGCAGCAACTTACCTTCCGCCCCCATGCCCCATAGGGTAATCGTCGTTTTTCCATTTGCATCCTTGCCGGATGATTCATCCTTGGACGAACAGCCTGCCAACGCGCCCCCCAGTAATAAGGTGCTTGCCAAAATGATCCCTAACGTTCTTTTCATCATACAAATTCCTCCCGAGATGACCGGCTCACCGATCATTCAAATATGATAGCCGATTCGATTACACACGTTAAAGTATACAGTGTTTAAAGCCAACTAAAGCCTGCCAGATATAGAAAATATGCGGAAAGCGTAAGGACCATACTCATCAATAGAAACGTTTCGATAGTCATTATAAAACAAATTGAAACCGTATTCAATAGGGATATTATTTTTTATTCGTCTAGAATTATGCCCAATTTTCTTTCATTTCATCTATAAATCGTTATTTTCTCGGTAAAATGACCCTCCATTTCGATTTGACTCTCTATTTGAAAGCGTATATAATCCAACTGAGTTCAACAATAGAAACGTTTCGATTAATAATACGACAGGATACTAAGCTTTATGTAAAGTATTAGCCTATTCGTCGCTTCTTTGAATCATTCTTAACCAAAAAATCTCATGGATCTGAAAAAGAAAGCTGCAACCATAGCAGCTTACGGAGGATTATATGATGCAACAACAACTGAATTCCTATCTGCAAAATATGACGCTTGAAGAAAAAGTCGATCAACTGCTCCAACTCGTGGGAGTCTTTTTTGAGGATGCGGAAACGGACGGCCAAATTACCGGACCTATGGAATCTCTAGGGATCACAGAAAAAACGGTCCGTAACGTCGGATCGGTGCTAGGCATCGCAGGAGCCGAGGAAGCTATTCGTGTTCAACAAGCACATCTAAGCAAAAACCGTCTGGGCATTCCGCTTCTCATTATGGCAGACATTGTACATGGCTTCAAAACGATTTTTCCCATACCGTTGGCTATTGGCTGTTCATGGAATGTGCAGCTCGCAGAAGAGAGCGCTACCATTGCTGCCAGAGAAGCTTCTGTGTCCGGTGTTCATGTCACCTTTGCCCCGATGGTGGACTTGGTACGTGACCCACGTTGGGGCCGTATAATGGAATCTACAGGGGAAGACCCTTACCTCAACAGTGTATTTGCTCGCGCTTTCGTACGCGGCTTTCAAGGCAAAGACCTGACGAACGATACAGACCGGGTGGCGGCGTGCGTGAAGCATTTTGCCGCATACGGGGCAGGCGAAGGCGGACGGGATTACAATACCGTCGATCTGTCCGCATGGCAGTTGCGGGAATATTATCTCCCCTCCTACAAAGCTGCGCTAGATGAAGGCTGCGAAATGGTGATGACCTCCTTCAACACCGTAGAAGGTGTAGCTGCAACGGGCAACAAGCGCCTGATGCGCGATTTGCTTCGCGACGAGTGGGGCTTTGACGGTGTGCTCATCTCGGATTGGGCCGCCATCAAGGAGCTTATTCCCCACGGCATTGCCGAGGATGAGCGCGAGGCAGCACAGAAAGCACTGCTGGCGGGCGTAGACATTGAAATGATGACCTCCTGCTATAACGGGCATCTGCCTGAGCTGGTTCGCAGCGGGCAGCTGGATGAAGCGCTCGTCGATGAGGCGGTCATGCGTGTGTTGAAGCTTAAGCAAAAGCTGGGCTTGTTCGACAATCCGCTGCGTGGCGCAGACCCTGAGCGGGAACGTGAAGTCGTGTTCTGCGAAGCTCACCGTGCGGTTGCCAAGGAATTGGCGGTCAAATCATGCGTACTGCTCAAAAACGATTCCGTTCTTCCACTGAATCGCAGTCAGCATATCGCACTGATCGGGCCTTTTGCAGAGAGTGGTGATATCCTTGGCTCTTGGTCGTGGAGCGGTTCGCAAGAAGAAGCTGTTCAAGTCATTGACGGATTCAAATCGAAAATATCCTCCTCGCTGCTCTCGGTAGCGACTGGATGCTCTATAGACGAAATATCCGAAGAACAATATGCAAAAGCGCTGCAAGCTGCCAGCCAGGCAGAGGTCATCGTACTGGCGCTCGGCGAGCGCTCGGATATGAGTGGCGAAGCGGGCAGCCGCTCGGATATTCGCCTGCCACAAGCCCAACTGGAGCTGGTGAAACGCCTGAAAACGCTGAACAAGCCTATGGTAGCCGTGCTGTTCAACGGTCGTCCACTGGATCTGCACGGTGTTATTGAAGAAGCAGACGCCGTACTGGAAGCCTGGTTCCCCGGCGGTGAAGGCGGCGCGGCGATTGCCGATCTGCTGTACGGCGATGCCGAACCAACGGGTCGTCTGACGATGTCCTTCCCGCAATCGGTGGGGCAGGTGCCTGTGTACTATAATCATTTTAATACAGGACGTCCTCAGCTGGATCCAAATACAAAGGAACGCTACGTCTCCCAATACCTGGACGTACCGAACGAACCTTTATTCCCGTTTGGCTATGGCTTGAGCTATACGAAAGTAGACTATGATAGCGTACAGCTTTCCAGCGACACCCTCAATCCCGGTCAAGCACTGACCGTGAAGGTACGGGTAACGAACACAGGAACACGTCCTGTCGAGGAAACGGTTCAATTCTATGTCCGTGATATCAGCGGAGATACGGTTCGCCCGATGAAAGAGCTGAAAGATTTCCGCAAGGTTCTTCTTGCCCCGGGCGAAAGCCGGGAAGTGGAATTTTCATTGGCCGAGCCTCAACTGCGCTATCACCATGCAGACCTGAGCTTTGATAGTGACAGCGGTGAATTCGCCGTCTTTACAGGACCTAACAGCCGAGATACTACCGAAGGACGTTTTCGTTTAGTGAAAGAAACAGGAAAGTGAGGCGTACCCTTTGATGAATACAAGTCTGGATCAAAATATTTTGCTGCGGGTTGGAGACCTGTCCTTTACCTTCTTGAGCAGCGGTGATGTATATAAAATCGCCCATGGCTCAACCATGATCAATCAACTGCTGACCAATTCTGTCGACGGTTCCCTGAACAACCTGTACTTGCGACTGTACCGTCCGTCCGGTGTCAGCATCACTCCCCTGCTGGGAGTCCGTTCACCCGGAGTAGTACGACAAACGGATCAACAGATTATTTGGGAAGGCTTTACATCAGGTGTCGGCTATCAGGTGACATTCACGCTAAGTCGTCTTGGGGTATGGTTCTGGGATGTAACTCTACAGGGCGATGACGTGGAAGCTGATATCGTATACGGTCAGGATATCGGCATTGCAGATACAGCGGCTGTACGCAGTAATGAAGCTTATCTGTCTCAATATATCGACCATACCGTCTACCATGACGAACAAAGAGGCTATACGGTTTGCTCCCGTCAAAACCAGCCGCAAAGTCAAGCGTTCCCTTACATCCAGCAAGGCTCGTTGACCCGCAACGTCGGTTATTCGACGGACGGATTTCAATTCTTTGGGCTTTCGTACAAAGAAACGAACGAGCCGGAAGCACTGCACCGCGATTCGCTCGCCAATGAAGTGTACCAATACGAATTTGCTTATGCGGCGCTGCAATCCGAGCGGGTAAAGCTCGCCGGGGATGCACGCTTTACCTTTTACGGCCTGTTCCAGCCGAATCATCCGGCAGCCGTTACAAAGCTGGAGTACCAGGAACTGGTGACGAAAGCACGCGAAGAAGTAGCGACTATTATGGAAACTGCTTCCGAGACCGCCATCCCGGTGCACGCCACAGGTCATCTTCAGGCTGGGCGGGTGGCTCCAGCCCAGAACATCGGGGAGCCGCTGCGCACGCTGGATATGACCGCAGCCGAGCTGGATCAGCTCTTCCCGAAACGACAGGAAGAAGAACATGACGGCGACACGTTGCTTTCCTTTTTCACGGACAGCTATGAACATGTCGTACTCAAATCCAAAGAGCTTCGTGTAGAGCGTCCCCATGGGCATATTTTAATGGGCGGGCATTACGCGGGAGGTAAGGAAGAAACCATTACAACCACCTCCTATATGTACGGAGTGTTCAATTCCCAGCTTGTGATTGGCAACACGAATTTCAATAAAATGATCACAAACGCGCGTAATGCACTCAATATTCCCAAAACATCCGGTCAGCGTATCTATGTTGGAATCAGTGGGAAATACCGTCTGCTCACGATGCCTTCCCTGTTCGAGATTGGCTTTAACTATGTGCGCTGGTATTACAAAACTGCTGACGATACGCTCATCATTACAAACCATACTAACGCCGATACACCAGAAGTACAGCTTCACGTGCGCTCGGCAAGCGGCAAAGCTTATCCGTTCCTTGTTACTCAGCAAATGTCCATGCATGTGAACGAATATGAGCTTCCGTTTCATATGGAACGGGACGGTGAGGACCTGCTCTTCCGCGCAGACCAGGCTTCCCTGAGCGCTGAAACCTACCCGGACCTGTTGTACCGAATGCAGGTACAAGGCGCTCCGCTACAACAAGTGAGCGACGCTCACACACTGCTACAGGGTACAGCCTCCCCCGATGCATCTCTGGTCGTGCTGGAGCTGGGCGAGAGCAGCGAATGGACCTGCACCGTACAAGGCTGGCTGCATGGCAATCCGTCCGGAAAAGGTCAAGCACATGTGGAACGAGATGCCTCTTTCGAAGCTGAGCGCGAGCGCTATCGGCAATATTTTTCCGGGCTGATGAACGGCTTCCATCTGACGCGTAGCGGACATGAAACCAGCGAGCTGTTCCGTGTGAACGCGGTGGCCTGGTGGTATACCCACAATATGCTTGTCCACTATTCTGTGCCTCATGGTTTGGAACAATACGGTGGTGCAGCTTGGGGAACACGCGATGTATGTCAGGGGCCGGTGGAATATTTTTCAGCCGTACAAAAGTTTGACGAAGTCCGTTCCATTCTGCTGACCGTGTTCAGCCATCAGTACGAGGATAGCGGAAACTGGCCGCAATGGTTTATGTTCGACAACTATACTCGCGTTCAACAAGAAGAGAGCCACGGTGATATTATCGTCTGGCCGCTCAAGGTACTGGGAGATTATTTGACCGCTACCCGGGATTACAGTATTCTGGAAGAAAATGTACCCTACACCAACCGACATACTTTTGATTATACAAAACAAACCGCGACCCTCATGGAACACGCGATGAAGGAAATCGAATATATTCGAGCGAATTTCCTTCATGATACACATTTGTCCGCCTACGGCGACGGCGATTGGGATGACACGCTCCAGCCAGCCAACACTCAACTGAAGCAATACATGGCGAGCAGTTGGACCGTTGCACTCACCTATCAGGTGGTTCGCAACTTTGCTACTGCACTGGAGCAAGCCCCGGCAGGCGTCATAAGCGAAGCCGCCGAGATCGCACAGGAGCTGCACCAGATGGCCGAAGGCATCCGCAAGGACTTCAACCGCTACATGCTGGAGAGCGGTATTATCCCGGGCTTCGTGTATATGGAAGAACCCGGTCAGCCCAAGCTGATGCTCCATCCGTCCGATACGGAGACGGGGATTCACTACCGTTTGCTGCCGATGACACGCAGCATGATCAGCCAGTTGCTCACGCCGGAGCAAGCATTGGCTCATGAGCAGCTCATCCGCGAGCAATTCCTGTGCCCGGATGGCGTGCGTCTGATGAACCGCCCTGCACAGTACGATGGCGGTGTGAGTTCGCACTTCAAGCGCGCAGAGCAAGCGGCCAACTTCGGACGCGAGGTCGGGCTGCAATATGTGCATGCCCATATCCGCTTCGCGGAAGCCATGGCCAAGCTCGGTCGCAAAGATGACGCCTGGCACAGCCTGAAGCTCATCAACCCGGTTGGCATTCGAGCGTCCGTACCAAACGCCGAATGGCGTCAGAGCAACGCATATTTTAGCAGCTCGGACGGCAAATTTAATACCCGCTACGAAGCACAAGAGCGGTTTGGTGAACTGCGTGAAGGAGCCGTTCCAGTCAAAGGCGGCTGGAGAATCTACTCCAGTGGTCCAGGGATCTATATGAATCAGCTCATATCGAATGTCCTTGGTATCCGTCAGTCGGGCGAAGACCTGATCCTGGACCCTGTACTGCCGGATGATCTTGACGGACTGGAATTCGAATTTTCCTTTGCCGGTAAACCCGTTACCTTCGTCTACCGCATGCCGCAAGAGCATAGCAGTGATGAGCAAGGCCGCGCGGTATTGAACGGAACACCACTGGAAAGCGAGCCAGTCGATGACAATCGCTACCGTTCGGGTGCCCTGCGCATCAAGCGCAAGACTTTCGAGCTGGCATTAGCAGACCATGACGGTGTACACCGTCTGGAGATTAATTTATAAAGAGCATTTTTCTTAAATCCCAAGAGCGATTCTAAATCAGGTACAGGCAACAAAGCAATGGCGATCTTGCGGGATCGCCCTTTGCTGCTTATGTGTAGGAATACGACATTTGGAATAGATATGTGGTAAATAATGAATATACAATAGCAAGTATAAAACTGGCGAAAAGGAGGGAACGATGTGGTCAGCATTAAAGATATCGCCAAACAGGCGGGCGTTTCCATATCTACCGTTTCATACGCATTGAACGGCAGTGATAAGGTAACGGAAGAGACCTGCGCACGTATTTTAGCTATTGCCAAAGAGCTTAACTATGTGCCGAATGCCGCCGCGCGTAATCTCAAAAAAAGGGAAACCAAAATTATCGGCGTCTTCCTGACCGATTTCCGTGGAGACGTTTATGGAGATTTGTTGTACGGCATCAAGGAAATTTTGAACCGAAAAGACTATGACCTCATCGTATGCAGCGGCAAGCAGTCTCACCGAATGCTGCCGGAGCGCATGATTGATGGAGCCATCATACTGGATCAGACGTTCGATAGTCAGGAACTGCTGAATTACGCCGAGCGAGGGCATAAAATGGTCGTACTGGACCGTGAGCTGAATCATCCTAACATTAATCAGGTACTGCTGGATAACAAAGCAGGTGCCGCTCTCGCGGTAGAGCATCTGCTGGAAATGGGACACCACAAGCTGTACGTTGTCACCGGGCCGGACGGCTCTTATGATTCATGGCAGCGGATGCAGGCGGTCAAACAGACGATTGAGCGCAGCGGCACCGCCGAAATGATCGAGATTGGCGGCGATTTTGAAAAATCGGGCGGCGAACAGGCGGCCGAGATCATTTTACAGCAACATGTCAGCCCGGATTCTGAACCCGTCGCGGTATTCTGCCTCAATGATGAGATGGCAGTAGGCTTTTACAATCGAATGGCACAGTCGGAACTTACAATCGGCCAAGACATTCATATCGTTGGCTTTGATAATATCGAGCTGGCACAATATATTCAGCCCCGTCTGACGACCATTGATTACTCCAAACGTAAATGGGGCGCAGTAGCTGCCGAACAAGTTCTCAAAATCATAGCGGGGGAAGACGTGGAGCATGAACGGCTGTACGTTACGCTCATCCAAAGAGAATCAGCAGGCGCAGTATTAAGCACTCCAGATCAACAGAATACCTTATGACGAACACCATAGAAGCACGCCTAATCACACGCTATCCTGCAAAAAAAAGAACTTCCACTGCCCCGGAATACGGGTTGGAAGTTCTTTTGGTCATGCTTATTGTTCAACCTAACAAATTCTCAAGCAAATTCATCAACGACCGTAAGGGATTGCCAATCGCCTGACCCGTCTCCAGCTCCACCTGCAATGCAGCATCAACCATAGATAACTGCGCCACAGCCAGCGTTCTGTCTGGTTCAGCCTCTCTCAGTTCATGCAATGAACGGACCAGCACTTCCATATATTCATCTTTGCGACCTTGCATAATCAGCTCAAAAGCGTGCTCCACCACCTTGACCTCTACCAACGAAGAGATATCTGGCTTACCTAACCGGGCCGCTATATGATAAAGACGTTTCATCGTCCCCTCTACCGTAGCCTGATTCGTAAATACCAAGGTTTGTGGCAACGGATCATCGCATATCTCATGGAAAAAGGGCTCATCCAGCGTTATCACGGGTGTAGACATCGTCAATTCAACCTTTTCCGCGAAGACTATATAATTCGTGCATGTAATCAAAATAACATCTATGCCGCTTTGAGCCATCCATTCCAGTTGCTCTTCTACCTTTCGACTGGCATCCACCGCCGAGAAGTTTGGATCAGATGAAACTCTGTACATGAGTGCAGGGTCCACAAAATGCTCCAGTTCCACCTCATAAGAGGCAAAAGCCCGTTCCACATAGGCAATGTTCGAGTGATGCGCATGCAGACAGCCTACCCGCTGTTTAAAACTCCCCATCATCCCATCCCCACTCATCATGTTTCCATCATTTTAGCAGGGATAGGGTAGTTGGGGAATCACCTTAAGGATCAGTCATGGCGTGAATGCCGTTTTTAAAACTTGCCGTTCGTATTTTTCCACTCTGCTTTAGCCGGAACGTCCTGAACTACATCCCAATGCTCTGCGACTTTGCCGTTCTCTACACGCCACATATCATAGACAGCAGTCGTGTTCCCCTCAGGCGATTTGGTTTCGCTCACAACCAGTACGAAGTTCCCTTCTCCAATGACCATATGCACCTTATCGTATCCCGAGGAATTTCCCTGGTTTCCATCTGCTGCGGGGAATAATTGCTTAATAACGGAAACACCGTCGCCGAAAAAGGAATTATGCTGAATGTAATGGTCACCGTTAAAGTAGCTTTCCAATGCAGCGCGGTTCTTGCCCACCAGAACATCATCCACAAACTTACGAATCAACGCTTTGTTTGCTTCGGTTTTGTTAAGATCTGAGATTTCTGTCGTTCCGTCAATCATCGTACGGCCGCTCGGATTGGCTGGAGCCAGCTCCTGACTGTTGTCCCAATGCTCAACAATCTTACCGTTCTTGTCGAACCGGAAAATATCAAACAATACGCTTGGTTTGCCATCATCCGTTTCCTTATAATGAACGGCTACATAGTCTCCATCCTGAATGATTCTTTGGATATCAACCTGTGTATTGGCTCCTTTCATTTGTTTAATACCTTCGATCAGACCCTCTCTACCGTTGGCAAAGCTCAGATTATGCTGGATATATTGATCCTTGCTAACCCAAGTTTCGGCCGCTTTCGTATCTCCTGTTTCAAAACTTTTCAGAATCTCAACAACCTTATCCTTGTTGCTTATCCCGATTTGCACGGTTTGGCTGGCCGGGTCCCAAGTCACTTGCTTGCCCCATGCCTCCTTAACGACATCCACCGGAACATAGGTCACCCCTTGTTTGGTTAAAATCGTCGAAGTGGACAGTGGCACCTTAATTCCATTGATTTGCGCTTCCGGACTTCCTGATACCAGGACAACGGTAGCCTGACCATAACGGATTGTCGTGCTTTGACGCGCTGTGTTGAACGTAATATGCTTGGAATCCAGCGGAATTCCCAAACTGGAGGCCAATTGTCTCAAAGGAATTAAGACCTGCTTATTTCTCACAATAGGAGCGATCTGATAAGCCTCTTTCTTGCCATCTACCCAAACCTGAATACCTGTAGCAGGTTTTACCTCGGCAGCTAAGGCCGGTACAGCAGAAGATAGCACGAGCAAGCCCGCGAGTGCAGCGGTAACCGTATGTTTTTTCATGAATGTAAGCCCCTCTCATCTTATAAAATAATATGGAAAACGATTCCCCTTTATGTAACAAACATAGTTACAGATTACCACGAAAAAAAATAATTCACAACATCCTCTCCTATCCTTTAAACCCCAATCGATTCTTTTGAAACCTCAATGCTCCCTCCTTTCAAATTTTTATACTTGTGGCCCATTAAACAGCACGCTACAACCTTAGAATATACAGAGGTTAGTAACCATGTATGTTTATGGGCTAATAGATGAATTTATGATGAAGCCACAAAGAAACGGGTTCTATCACCAAGCGAATGAACGCTTTTGAACAGAAACCCCGCTTCTTTACACGATTTATACCATTTATACCGATAACGTTCTCCGAAACTTAATGAAGCTCCCAATCCGCCAAATGGAGATATAGACGACCGCCATCGTAATCGCCAGTAGACTAATCTCGGTCGTACCCAAGCTACTAAGATACTGGGTCAAAACGACGCGAAGCAAAATAATGGAGATAATAATGTATTTAAAATATTGGTTCGGCTTGGGATAAATGTGTCCGTCGTCCCGTCTCTCATATGCCGTATGCAGCAGAATGACGTAACCAAACACCGCACCTAACAGCCCGGCAGCCAATAGCTCCCAAAAGGCGGGAAGCGCATGCGTTTGGCCAGGAATATGCATCAATTGGTACACAGACATCATCATGAGTGGGAATGCGATAAACAAGGGAAGCAAAAGACGAACTCCGTTTCCTTTGACCGGCCCCCCTCTTCTTTTGGTTCTCAACCAGATCATCAGCCCCACCAAAACAGCCAACAATGCATAGATGAATATCGTGGCCATAGTGAAACTCCTTTCCTATATATATGTCATTGGATCGTTTGCTAGATTGACAGCCTTTTCTCCAGCAAATAAGCGTTCAAGCGGATTAATGCGTATGCAGCAACCCAACTGATCAACACCGCAACCGGGAAATGCCAAGTAAAAGGAAACCATTGTCCTGTCTGAACATGGTCAAACTGCTCATAAAGCCCCTGATCGCCTGACCAATAAAAGACACTCCCGCCACCCATCAAAAGAATCCACAGTATCGGGCTAATCGGCCGCAAAGTGCTGTATTTGGTACTGGCCGTCAGCAGACCCAGCGCAATAACAAACGGTGTGAAAGCGATAATCATCACAAACCAGTTCAATCCAGCTATAATAAAGGACGCTGCATCCGCAAACGTATAAGGCTGGATGGTTGATGAGATGAACAGCGCGTACAGAGAACCTACCACAAACAGGAACAATGTCACGACCATGGCTTGTAAAATAGCGGCAATCCATTTGGCGCTAATCAGCCACATGCGCGGATAGGGCAGGGTCAGCCACCATCCGTAGGTGTCATTCTCCCATTCTCTTCTCAGACTTCCCACACCCATGAAAATGATCATGTACGGCAAGCCCAAGGTGACATACCACAGCCTTGTCAATTCGAGTTGGTTGTGAAGCGCGAAATACAAGGAAATAACGAACGCCGCAATTAGAAATAGTGAGAAATATACAAGTCTCCACGATCTGGGCAGTCGATTGCGGCTCTGCTTTCTCCAGCTTCCTTTATTTCGAAATTCATGGCGTATCAAATCTTTGAACAGCCCTGATGAATTCACGCCTTCCACTCCTTTTTGTACAAATTGCGGAACACCTGATTCAGTGATCCATGCTCTCCACGTAGATCATCCGAATCACCGGACCATATCACCCGTCCGCGGTCCATCATAATCGTGTAATCAAATAAGCCTTCCACTTCCTGAATATCATGTGTACTCATGAGTATGGATTGCTGCCGATCCTCCAAATAATCAATAATACCGGTCACGATTGCTTCTCTGGAGAGGACATCAATGCCAGCAAAGGGTTCATCCAGGATCATAAGCGGAACCTCACGCGCCAGACACAGAATCAGCAGCACACGTGCCTCCTGCCCGCGACTCAACCCGGTCATTTTCAACTCCAACTCTACGTCCATAAGATCAGCCAGCTTATGCGCATCCTTCATATTAAAGCCAGGCAAAAAGGACTGTCCCCACTCCAGTGTCTGCTGCACCGTATGATTGGGGTACCAGCGGGCCCGGTCAGGCAGGTAGGATATGCCACGGTTGGTTTCCCAACCGGGCTTTTGCCCCAACACGTAAAGCTCGCCTCCGTCCGGCCGAATCAATCCGGTGATCGCCCGAAACAAGCTTGACTTCCCGCAACCATTGGGTCCAAGCACCCCTACAATGCGTCCCGCCGGAATGACGACATCCAAGTGGTCCAGCGCTTTTTTACTTTCATATTGCTTCGTCAGATGACTCGCAACCACAATAGATTCCGTCATGCCCCTTCGCCTCCTTCCTCATCTTTCCCGTTCTGTTTGCTTCCTATATACCGCTGTACATCCTCCCATGACAGCCCCAGACTGCTCATCTGTCCCAGGAACTGATCTATATACGTCAGGGCCAGTTGTTCCCGAAAGCTGTCTACCCGCTCACTGGACGATGTAACATAGGTTCCCAAGCCGCGCCGCTTCTCAGTCAGTCCGTCCCGCTCCAGCTCCTGATACGCCCGCATCACAGTATTCGGATTCATACGCAATTCCTGTGCCAGATCACGAACGGACGGCATTTTGCTTCCCATTTCAATCTCCCCTTTGGCAATGGAGCTTCGTACCTGATTTAATATTTGTTCATATAATGGCTGGCTAAAATCAATTAAAAACCGAAGCGAGCCAACCCTTTGCTCTTCCATGGGTTTCCCCCCCTAATCCGCTGCATCTATCGTGCATATAGTGTATTATATCACTTAATACACATAATACAAGTAAATGTTCAGTTAAAATTTTAGTCATGCCGCCCAAAAAAACCTATTCAGCAAATGCTCAGCTTGCACTCAGACAGCATTCAAGTTCATATCTTATGATAAATCTCGTACCAAACACACCCTAACCGAAAGGTGGAAAATGAAGATGAAGAACACCAGGAAAGCAATTTTGGCTGGAACGATGGCATTGGCATTTTTAGGAGGCAGTGCACTGTACTCCACAGGCGCAGCCCATGCTGCTCCAACTACACCTGAGAAGGCTCCCACCGCAGACAAAGCACAGGCACCTAAGGGAAATCCCGGCGATGCTAACGGCCCTAAAATCGCAGGAGGAAACTTTGCCGAAAACAAAGCTCTCCTGAAATTATTGAAATTGTCCTCCAGCCAGTTGGAAACACAGTTGAAAGCAGGGAAATCCCTTGCAACGATTGCCAAAGCACAAGGCGTGAGCGTGAATTCCGTTATTGATGTGGTGGTTTCTGATATGAAAGCAAAGCTGTCTACGGAAAAACAAAACGGCAAGATTACAACCGCCGAATATAACCAGCGTGTCTCTAATCTGAAGCAGATGATTACAGATATGGTGAACGGCGTTAAACCGTCCAAGCCACCAGTAGACGGAAGTAAAACAGATGCGGCTAAAGCTCCTGTTAAGGCTGAAGCTAACAAGGCTCCAGTTTTCTAAAAAACTTTAGCTCATTAATTCACATTTATAGAACTATTTATTAATCAAACATAGCCACCCCCATGTTAAATAAATCTCCATCCGGCTTCCATGTACGGATAGAGGAGTAGATAAGCCTGTCCCCCTGCTGCTTTGCGGCAGAAGGGGACAGGCTTATTTTTCTTTTACCAAGACAATATGTGGTAGACTAGCTTGGTCAAGAGGTAGCATTTCTAAATCCAATTTCAAACCAAAGGAGTATGTAATGAAAACCAACCAACAGGAATTTGATGTGAAGGGAATAAGCTATATTATTAGATCTGCCATGGATAAAGATGCGAAGAGTTTGTCTGAAATCCGGTTGCAGATTGATGGAGAGACTGAAAATTTAGACAGAGAACAAGGCGAGGCCTTCATAGATACACCCGGTTTTGAACGGCTCATTGAAACAGATACCCGGAATAGCCGAAATCTTTTTTTAGTCGCTGTAGTTCATGATAAAATCGTTGGATTTTCAAGATGTGAAGGACATTCTCTGAGCAGAACCTCTCATAAAGTAGAATTTGGAGTATGCGTTCTAAAGGATTATTGGGGTTACGGGATTGGGAGAAATCTTTTAAAGAAATCTATAGCTTGGGCTGACTCCAACGACATCAAGAAAATAAGCTTACATGTTTTAGAAACCAATGATAAAGCTATTGAACTCTATAAAAGGTTTGGCTTCGAAATCGAAGGAATATTAAAAAACGATAAATTTCTTGCTGACGGTAAATACTACAACACCATCATCATGGGGAGATTTAGGGAGTGAGATTCGGTTCCAATAACAGGGTGTGCATAATAAAAAAGATCCTGTTCATCAGGATCTTTTATCTTTGGATCACCACATTAAACCTAGTAGCGATAATTATCATAATAATTACGATGACGATACGGATCACGCGGCTGCTGTGCTGCGGTAATCATCAAAAATATACCTGAAAGCAAATGCATTAACCATCCCACGAACGGAATCCATCCGACAACAGAGGTCACGATCCCTAAGATAGATCCATAATAGGCCTCCTTGTTTATCACCGACAGCACTAATGTAACGATATGGAAAATCATCATAAAAAACAACACGGTATACACGGAGTTTACGACGATGAGTCCGCCCAAAACAGGAATAGCTAAAAATAGCTCTAAACCGCCTGTAATCCATTTTAAAGTTTTCGATGGTGCCATGGTTCCACTCTCCCGTTGCTATTTCATCCCATCATTATATCTTATCGCTATGCGGGATGACATACATTTTTTAACAATCAATACATTCAAATCGTGACTACTGTCATCCCTTTTTCGAATGAGCTAAGCCCCGGGTACATATATGTGAGAAAGAACGAATTTTCGTGACTCTAAAGGGGTGAGCGCAATGGGATATTATGTTGAGGTAGAACGCGGCGTCAAGTTGTATGTAGAAGATACAGGAGAAGGTATCCCCATTCTGATGGTGCACGGCTGGCCGCTGGATCATCGAATGTACGAATATCAGGCGGCCCTGCTGCCTTCTTACGGGTACCGCTGTATTCAGGTGGATCTTCGGGGATTCGGCAGGTCAGATCGACCGTGGCAAAGCTATACCTATGATCGGCTTGCGGACGATCTGCTGGCTGTCATTCAGTCGCTCCAGCTAAGACAGGTGCGGCTGATTGGTTTTTCCATGGGAGGGGCTGTTGTCGTACGCTATATGAGCAGGCACCGGGGATTTGGAGTCACTCAGCTTATTCTTCTTGGAGCAGCTACGCCCCGTTTCACTCCATCCAGCGACTTTCCTCAAGGCACTCCGGTCACGGAGGTGGATAAGCTCATCAAGCAAGCCTATACAGATCGACCGCAACTGGTCACTTCATTTGGCGAACTATTGTTTGCCAACCCCGTCAGCCAGAGCTTACGCGATTGGATACGTGACCAAGGCTTTGCATCCTCTGTCCACAGCATGGCCTTCACTTTATATTCACTGCGTGATTCTGATTTACGTCCGGATCTGCCATATATCCGTGTACCTACCTGGATTTTACACGGGAAGCTTGATCAGGTCTGCCCTTTCCCACTGGCAATCGAAACCCAAAAAGGAATTGCCGGATCGAGGCTTATTCCTTTTGAACGAAGCGGTCATGCTGTATTCTACGACGCGCTCCCCGAATTTAATTCCACCTTACTGAGCATACTATCTTAACCTTCCCCCATGCCATAATCGGAGACCCAGGACATTCATATGTGAGGATTTTACAAAAATCCACAAAGCGACGTGTAATCAGGAATATATAGATCGAAATGATTTTATTCGTCTATATATTGTACCTTGGAGCGACTGGAATCGAATTTTTCAAAAATCCTGATGTACAAAAAAATAGCACCTTGCGGTGCGTTCTCCAAAAAAACAAAAAAGACGCCTCAGCGCCGTTAGCGGCTATGGGGCATCCTTCACTACAAACATATATCCAATTAGGATTGTTTGGTATGATTAAAGCTCGTATTATTCAAAACGGACAGCTTTTTCTCGCCCTTCACCATGGCAGAACCGCAAATGGGGCATGTCGGCTCGACAGAAAAAGCGAAGTTATCCCGCATCCATCCGTTGCACGTATCGCTGGCGCAATTCCAGACAGTTGTAATTTCCTCAGGAATCTCATCCATTGGCTTTTTCCGTGAATTGTACATAAACATCCCTCTTTCTTCATGATTTATAAAGCGATAAGATGTAATCAGTTCAAAAACGGCCTTGTGAACAGATAAAAACAAATGCCCCAAACGCTATGTTCGGGGCATCTGAAGTAGGCTGTAATTTTAAATTACAGTTTTACAACGTTCTCAGCTTGTGGTCCACGGTTTCCTTCAACTACGTTGAATTCTACGCGTTGGCCTTCGTCCAAAGATTTGAAGCCGTCGCCTTGGATTGCGGAGAAGTGTACGAATACGTCGCTTCCACCTTCAACCTCGATGAAACCAAAACCTTTTTCTGCGTTAAACCATTTTACTGTACCTGTTTGCATGGAATTACCTCCAAAATGTATTTATATGACCTTTATTTTTTACAAATAAAAATTCACATATTGCACAAGGTTATTTCAACCTAAAACAATAGCCCTCTACAATATGCGAATCTCAGGTCACAATTTCAATATACTCATATTACCATAAGTGTATTGAAAACGCAAGCACTGGTGAATTTAAATTATGCAGAGTGCTCTTGTCCTCTATTTATGTGTCCAAGCTGTATTCATCAGGCGAAAGTCAATCATCAACGCCTACTTAAAACAGTATATCCGCAACTGCTTCTTATTATACCAGCAAATGAAAAATAAATATACAAAACATTATACAGAAGACGAACTTTTTTCTAAAATATGCCCGTCTTCTGCATCCACTCTGTTGCGTTACCTTTTAACCAGCATCAAAGACCTGCCAATGCCTTAATTTCATCTGTTGTCAGCGCTTTGTTATACAATTGAACCTCATCCAGACTGCCATTAAAGTTGGCATCGGCGGCAAAGCGGCTTTTGCCGATATAAGCCTCGCTTGTCAGCAGCTCTCTCGGGTTAAAGGTAACGCTGTCATTAACAGCTACCTCTTCACCGTTTACATACAGCTTTCCGGTGTTCCCCTCCAGTGTAACCGCTACATGCGTCCACTGGTTCAAGGGCAGCGGTGCTTTGGAAAGCAAGCTTTGATCTGTACCTTCATGGATCGTAAACTGTAGCACACCGCTTCCTTGGGATGGGGTCAGAAACATATGGCGGCTCTGTCCATTTCCAAAGTCAAAAATCCGCTGCCAGGCTGCGCCGCCCTTCCAGTTTACCCACGCGGAAAAAGTAAAGTCCTCGGCATCCGTTACCATACCTGGCAGCTGCACGTAACCATCCTTGCCGTTCAAAACAAGAGCTCCGCCGGACTTCCCATCCTTGTCCCATGTGGCTCCCCCAAATGCCTTGCCATCATAGTTGTTGTATGTGCTGTCCACGACCGTTGTCCCTTGATCCTCACTCCATGAATAGTGCGCGAGTTGCGGACCCTGAGCCTGCTCGGGAACCGTGGCTATAAAGCTTTTCATCGCTGTTGCTTTGTCTTTTTTTATGGTCGCGGTCAATGTGACCGTTGCAGGCTGGGAGCCCGCTTCTGGACGGTACACTTCACCTGTCACGGAAATGTTCCCGGGACGTGAGGACTCCCACGAAATGGTGGTATCTTGTGTTCCCTGAGTAGGAAGCGTCAGATTATAAAAAACGTTGCTCGTATCGCCCAAGCTCAAATCCTTCTGCACCGCGGCTACAATTTTGCTGGCCTTCTGCTCAGGCTTCAACGTGCCCCAGACCGCAACACCCTTGGAGGACAGAGCAGTGAAGGCAAGCGTCTTGGTGCCCGTATCTGGATCAAGATGCCGCAGGAATACACCTTTGTACTTCGTGCCATCCGCCGTAATCTCCAACTGATTACCTGTACCAAGCTTCCATGTACCGCTCGCGCCGCCGGACAGTTTGCCGCCGCTTTCCAAACTGACGGTCACGGCTTGCTTAATATTGGCCGAGATTTCTTTCCCGTGATTTACATACGAGTATTGACCGAGGACATCCTTTTCCGACAACTTCTTCAGTGAATCCTCATCCCCAGAATAACGATAAGGAGCAACTACGGGCCAACCGTCAGCGTTCATGAACATTTCATGCACCCGCACTTCAAACTGTTCGCCTCTGCCCGGGAAACGGGAGTGAAAAATCAGAAAATGCTTTTTCGTTTTGGGATCGTAATAAGCCGAGTTATGTCCAGGTGAAACATAGCCTGTACCCAGTCCAGTACCCGAGTCCCCAATTTCTCTTGGAATCAGATAGTTCCCTATCAGCTTGACACCGTACGGCTCAATGGAAGCGTCATCAAAAAGAGGCTTGTCAGGGTTCGCCTTGACCTTGATCATATCGTTGCCCTCAGCATCGTAAAAAGGACCATCCGGTGTTTTGGATCGAGCCACACGAAGGTTGTATCCTCCATCTGCCGATAAGCCCCCATAAGACAGGAACAAGTAATAATAGTCCGTTTGCGGACTGTACTGTATGTACGGCCCTTCCATACGGGCATGGTTACCGCCTGTCAGCTTTTTCCCGTAGCCTTGTCCGGGCAGCGGCTTCCCTGTTTTTTCATCCATTTCCAGAATGAAAATGCCTCCTGAGTAGGAGCCGTATACCATCCACAGCTTGCCGCTCTTATCGTAAAAAGTGTCCGGGTCCACGACATTCGGATGCTTGGTTGCGTCATAGATCGTCCCATCCTCACCCGGTTGACCCCACATGCCAGATTTCAGGAAAATGCCTTTATTCTTATAAGGCCCTTCAATTTTATCAGCAACTGCTAGACCCATTGCTGAACGCGGGGAGTCACCCTTGCAGGCGTTATAGTACATGTAAAACTTTCCATCGGCCAGTTGAATGACATCCGCTGCCCACAGCGTGTCTGTCTGGGCCCAATCCAGCGCTTCTTTTAATTCCTCTTTGACGTTGGGGATCAATACATTACCATTCGCTACTCCCGTGGCAATCGTATCCCAATTCATGAAGTCCTTGGACTTGGCAGCCGCAAGATGGGAACCAAAAATGTAAAATGTATCTTTCACTTTCAGAATGGATGGATCATGTACGGAAGTTTCCTTGAAAGAAACGGTCTTTTTGCTTTGAATGGAAATGTTCTCTTGGTTTTGATCTTGAAGGGTAATCTGCCCCGCAGCTTGAATCCCATCTGTATCCGGATTGAGCATTTGTTCGGCGCCTGCAAAAGAGGCAGGCAGCAGCAGCGCACCCGCCAGAGAAGCTGCCGTTACCTTGCGAAAAAATAATGGCTTCATAAACTAATCTCCTCTCGTTTTTGAACATACCTGATTGTTAAACATAAGACGATATTAAGTAAGGCGGTCAGGATTATGTTTTTATTAGCTTCTTCACCCTCGAATTAAATGTCGTTCATCCCCCCCATCTTTCATTAAAGCGCTTTCAATTCATTCGGAAAATAAAAGTACCTTCCGTTAAGAAGGCGGATTCAAACCTGACGATTAACCATACCTCTATATTATTCAATGAATGTGGAAAATTCAATATGTAATTTTATATTTTTATAAATTTATTCATTAAATTATTAACATTAATAAACTAGTTGCGTATACACCTTTTTCATAACCATAATTTTACAAGTAAAATTCTATATCCTTCCTGCCGATATACTTAAAAGAACAATTTTGAATTACTTTAAAGTAAACCTTTAACTTTTATGGGGAGGTGAAAATATATGCAATGGTATTTAAAAGTGTTACAAAACTATGTAGGATTCCAAGGTAGAGCACGACGTACAGAATACTGGATGTTTGTTCTGTTCAGTATGATCGCGACTTTTATAATCAGTTTGATCGATGGTCTTGTGGGCTTAACTCCGATCTTGACGTACCTTTATTCTTTGGCTGTCCTGTTGCCGTCTCTGGCCGTTATAGCCCGTAGACTGCACGACACGGGCAGAACCGGATGGTGGATTTTGATCGGTTTAATCCCTCTTGTCGGTTCTATTATCCTGATTGTATTCTTATGCCAAGACAGTCAACCCGCTGAGAACAAATATGGAAAAAATCCTAAATTGTAATTGGTGCAGATGCCTGAGAACCTCTTTCACTCTTGTGAAAGAGGTTTTTTCATATTCCCCCTCCAATCATCGAAATTCCAATAGTAAGTTTATGAGAAGCCCACTGCGTCCATACTGGATTAAAAAGCATCCGCAAGGAGAGGGCAACATTCATGCGTTTTCGGAAAAGAAGCAGCCACAACAAGTTTAAAAAGCCACCTGTCCAGCACACCGAGAATAAGCCTGCACATTCAGAGGCGCAGCTCAGTCCAAATATCGGGTCAAATCTTCAGCGGATCAGACAAGCACTCGGTAACAGCACCGACATCATCATAAGAGAAGTTCGTATCGGCAAGGATGGTGAACAAATCATTGCGATCCTCTATACCGACGGTTTGGCGGATAAAAACGTAGTCTCCGACTTCATTATGGAGTCGATGATGCTGGATAGCAGCTTGTCCAGCGACGTGGAGAGTAGTATCCAAACCTCCTCCCATGTATTTCAGATTTTAAAAGATTACGCGCTGACCATCGGTGACATCCGGGATGTTACCAACTTTGAAACCTTATATAATGCTCTGTTGTCCGGGGATGCGATCATTTTGGTTGACGGTGAGACGCAGGGAATCGTGGCCAGCGCACGAGGATGGAAAGATCGCGGGGTCACCGAGCCCGCTTCGGAAAATGTCGTCCGTGGGCCGCGAGAGGGATTTTCTGAAACACTGCGCACGAATACGGCCTTGATCCGACGTAAGATTAAAGATCCGAACCTGTGGCTGGAAACAAAACAAATTGGCCGCGTGACCCAAACCGATGTCGCAGTCATGTATATCAAGGGAATCGTGGACCATAAATTGGTCGAAGAAGTGCATGAACGACTGAATCGCATTGATGTAGACGGCATTCTTGAAAGCGGGTATATCGAGGAGTTAATTCAGGACGAAACATTTACCCCTTTTCCAACAGTATACAACTCCGAACGCCCGGATGTCATCGCCGCCGAGCTGTTGGAAGGAAAGATAGCGATCCTGGTGGATGGAACCCCGTTTGTGCTTGTCGTACCCGCGCTGTTTGTTTCCTTCCTGCATGCGGCGGAGGATTATTATCAGCGTGCCGATATCAGTAGCTTCATTCGGGTTCTTCGTTACACCGGAGTCTTTATTTCCCTGCTTGGTCCGTCCTTATATGTTGCCATCACTACGTTTCATCAGGAAATGCTGCCAACCTCACTGCTGATCGGTCTGGCGGCACAGCGGGAGTCCGTTCCTTTTCCCGCCTTTATCGAAGCGCTCATGATGGAATTGACTTTTGAAATATTACGGGAAGCCGGCGTCCGCATGCCGAAGTATATCGGGGCAGCTGTCTCCATCGTAGGCACGCTCGTCATCGGACAAGCGGCAGTCCAGGCTGGGATCATATCAGCGGCGATGGTCATTGTCGTATCCATTACTGCGATTTCCAGCTTCGTTCTGCCTGCCTATAATATGTCCATTGCTTTCCGTATGCTGCGATTCCCTTTGATGGGGCTTGCCGCTTCATTTGGACTATTCGGGATTATCGTCGGTGGCATTGCTCTCATCCTGCATATGTGCAGCCTTCGTTCGTTTGGCATTCCCTATATGGCTCCTTTTGCCCCTTTAATACCGTCGGACACCAAGGATACCATCTTTCGGCTTCCTCACTGGATGATGATTACACGTCCCCGGCTAATTAATCAGAAGAATGTGAATCGCCGAAACAGCACCCCGCCCCGGAAACCACGGGAATAAAGCGGAGAAGACAGGAACAGACGGAAAGGAGTAGACAAGCATGAAACAGAAGACGGCATTTCTGTTCCTGATGCTTACACTCGTCTTGCTTCTGACGGGCTGTTGGAACCGCAGGGAGCTGAATGAGCTTGCTATCGCCGTCGGTATGGGGATCGATAAACATGGAGATCAATTCCGTGTCTCCGTCCAGGTTGTGGACCCCGGAGAAGCAGCATCCAAAAAAGGATCAGGCAGTAGGGCTCCAGCCACGTTGTACACCACGGAAGCGGATACTGTGCTTGAAGCCATTCGGAAAATTACGACGCTTAGTCCCCGAAAAATGTATTTTTCTCACCTGCGCATATGCGTAGTCGGTGAGTCGATAGCGACCGAAGGGATGGCAAAAGCTCTGGATTTACTCTCCAGAGATCATGAGTTCCGCACCGACTTTTATATTGTGGTGTCAAAGGGCACCAGTGCGGAGGACACATTGAAAATTATGACACCCCTGGACCCGATTCCGGCGAATGATCTTTTCTCCGCCCTGGAAACATCAGAGAAAAACTGGTCGCCCAGTATGACGGTAACCCTGGATGAATTGATTGCAGCTCTCACGAGCGAAGGAATGCAGCCTGTCTTGACAGGACTTCGGATCGTTGGCAATACCGAAATGGGAGAATCGAACAGCAATGTCCAAAAAATCGACCCACCTGTCCGTTTACAGTACTCGGGACTTGCAGTGTTCAGAAAAGACAAATTAATCGGATGGTTAGACGAAACGGAAAGCAGGGGCTACAACTACATTCTCGGCAAAGTGCAAAGCTCTGTCGGCTTTGTGGCCTGCCCCGAAGGCGGAAAAGTCGTTACAGAGATCATTCGAACCCAAACTGCCATAAAAGGAAGCGTGCATAGGGGAGAGCCCCGGATCAATATTAAAATGCATGTTGAGGCCAACGTGGGAGAAGTTGAGTGTCAGGCCCTGGATCTAACCAAAGTGAGCACGATTTATGAGCTGGAGAAGAAATTGGAAGAAAAGATCGAAGAGATTATGAAATCAGCCGTCAGAAAAGCTCAAAAATCGTACAAAGCTGACATTTTCGGATTCGGCGAAGCCATTCACCGTGCTGATCCGAAGACCTGGAATGCACTGAAAAAAAATTGGGATCGTGAGCATTTTGCAGAATTGCCTGTAGATATCAAGGTCGATTTCAAAATTCGGCGCTTGGGCACGATTGGCAGCTCATTCCTGAATGATATGAAGGAGTAACCTACCAAAGAAGGTGTTAAAAGATGCTGCCTAAAATAATGAACGTGCTGGGCATACTGCTGGTCGCTGTTGCAATCAGTCTGTTTGAGGTCCCGTATATGCGTAAGAAGGGGTTAAAAAAAGAGCTTTGGCTGTTTTACATCCTGCTATTTCTTGGGGTCGGAATCAGCAGCGCCAAGGCATTAAGTGGGTTTATTCCTACTCCTCTGGATTGGATCGCAGCCGTGTATAGACCGTTCAGCGATTTCCTGACCCATATCGGTTTAATAAAATAAGGCGAGGTGAAATTGGTGCCCGGGCAGATCAAAATCTCAGCACGTCAACTTATGATCTTGACGACTTTATATACGGTCGGGAGCGCAATCCTCATCATCCCGTCAGGCATGGCGGAGGTAGCCAAGCAGGATGCGTGGATGGCCGCGCTTGTCGGGGTCGTGGCCGGGCTCCTCATCTTGTATTTGTACATCAAGCTTGCGTCGCTGTATCCGCAGAAGACCCTGATTGGAATTATGGAAGCCCTGCTCGGAAAGTGGCTAGGCAAAGCTGTCGGTCTTCTGTTTTTCGCCACATTTTTCATCAATGCTCCTGTTCCCGTTTTATTTTATCTGGGGAATTTTATGACCACTCAAATGATCCCGGAAACACCAATACAAGCGGTCAACATCCTTTTTGCGCTTATTATATTGTTGGCTGTCCGCCTGGGACTGGAAGTGATAGCTCGTTCTGCCGAACTGATGTTTCCGTTATTTATTCTGCTTTATATTTCTTTTACGGGTTTGATAGTGTCCAATATTAAATTGGAAAATGTTCAACCTGTACTGGAGGCTGGAGTCGGGCCTATTGGGTCTGCTGCCCTGTCCTTTGTCAGCACAGCGTTTCTGCCTCACATCATTCTGCTCATGATCTTCCCGGCTTCTGTCAATCGTTTCGACCAAGCCCGTAAAGCTATTTTCACAGGAAGCCTGATTGGCGGATTGATGTTGGTCGTGGTCGTTTCATTGGCTATTTTGGTACTAGGTCCTGATCTAACCTCAAGAAATATATATCCAAGCTATGCGTTAGCCAAAAAAATTAGTATTGGAAATTTTCTACAGCGTATCGAAGCGATCATGGCTACCATGTGGTTTATTTCGCTCTTTTTCAGGATCACGTTGTATATGCACTCCATTGTGACAGCCATAACCCAAATCTTTCGCTTGAAAAATGACCGCCAGCTAGTGCTTCCTCTCGGCATTCTTTTAGTCGCCTTGTCGACCATCGTATATCCCAATGTGCCTTATCAACAAGCCTATGATACCAAGACGTGGATTCCTTATATATTATCGTTGGGGTTGTTTTTTCCCTTACTGCTGCTCAGTATACATGCCCTGAAAAGGCTGGGGACAAACAAGAATAACAAGCCGGATGATAAACGTGAAAATAGAGGTGAGGATGGTGCATAAGCAAGTCAAAATCTCCACACGTCAATTGTTGATCTTAACAATATTATTTACAATCGGCACTGCAATTCTCGTCATCCCTTCCGTTATGGCCGCTACAGCTAAACAGGATGCATGGATCGCTGCACTCGTCGGAGTGGGTGCCGGGCTGCTGTTGATATGGCTGTACAACACGATCACCATCCTGTATCCGCAGATGACCCTGATCGAAATCATGGAGACCCTTTTGGGCAAGTGGTTGGGGAAATCCATTGCTCTGCTGTTTATGATTACGTTTTTTATCGGTGGCCCTGCTGCGGTGTTGTATGATTTGGGGAATTTTTTGACTACTCAAATGATGCCGGAAACGCCGATTCAAGCGGTCAACATCCTTTTTGCGCTCATTGTATTAATGGGCGTACGCCTTGGACTGGAAACGTTAGCCCGTTCTGCTGAACTATTGTTTCCGTTGTTCATTCTGCTGTATACGGCTTTTGTCGTTTTAGTCGTGTCCAATATCAAGCTGGAGAACGTCCAACCGGTGCTGGAGAAGGGAGTTGGACCCATTTGGTCTGCTGCCTTGTCCTTTATTAGTATTGCATTTCTGAGCCATATTGTTTTGCTCATGATTTTTCCGTTTGTAGATCGCCCCGTTCAAGCCCGTAGAGCTTTTTTAACAGGAGGCCTGATTGGCGGGTTGGTGCTTGTTGTACTCATTGTATTGGCCGTTTTGGTTTTTGGCCCTGATTTAACAGCAAGAAATATATATCCGAGCTATTCATTAGCCAAAAAAATAAACATTGGAAATTTTCTTCAGCGTATTGAAGCGATCATGGCCGCCATGTGGTTTATTTCGCTCTTTTTCAGGCTGGCTCTGTATATGCACTCGATTATGATCGCGATAAGCCAAATCTTTAATCTGAAAGATGAGCGTCCGCTGATCTTCCCTATCGGGATGATCCTGATCGTTATGTCGGTGATCATTTACCCGAATGTCCCGTACCAGCAATCCTGGGATGCAAAAATATGGACACCTTATGTCTTATCTATAGGCCTCTTTCTGCCTCTGCTGCTGCTCTGTATTCACGGGATACGTAAACTCTGGTCCAGAAAAAAAACAGGGTCCGAAGGATAGACCTTATTCATCGTACGAGCCATCCTACGAGCATCTGTGAAATTTTTTTGCTGTTACCTGTTTACAATGTGAACTTTTAGTTTATTTTAAACGAGTATTAAGCTGGCGCTAAGATTGGGCGTGTATGATGTATTTAAGAATCTGGTAACTACATAAAAGCCAGATGGGCTAAAAGCATGAATATTACTCCCGTTGGATATCCATATACCGTTCCACCCTGTCAGAATTTTAAAGAAATCAAAAGGAGACTTTACTCTTATGAATCGAAAACGAATCATGGTTATCTGCACCTTGTTACTGGCGTTGTCTATTGGGCAGTCCTCTACATGGGGAAGTCGGGCCAATGCTTCTGCACTGGCTCCAGAGAGAGCCCTTCAGCTACAGGATAGTGAGGCTTCCAAGGATGATGAGTTGCTGGAAACACTGGGTGTATCCTCGGATGAGCAATTGTATGATGCGTTATATAACGGTCAAACCTTGGCAGATATTGCACAATATAATGAACGGGACGCTCAAGCTGTCGTTGATTTACAGGTGGCTCAGTTGACAGAGCAGCTGGATCAACGGCTGGCCAGCAAGAGCATTACGCCTGAACAGTACCAAGCCCATAAGGCAGAGTTGACGCAGGTCGTTGCCAAGAGTGTGTTTGGACTGTAAAAATAAGTCCATGTAAAAAGGCGCTGAGCCCGTTGGGGATCAGCGCCTTTCTGCTGTCTGTATCTACGCTTACACTTGATGTACTCGAATCAGGTTGGTGGCACCGGCCTCGGCAACAGGAACGCCTGCCGACACGACAACGGTGTCTCCTTTTTGAATATACCCTGCATTCAGGGCGTTGCGTATGGAGGATTCGAACATTTCATCCGTCGTCACTACTTTATCGCCTTTGACAGGGAATACCCCGGATAACAGACAAATTTTAGCGAACACCGTATTGTTCGGGGTAACTGCAATAATTGGAGCCTTTGGACGATATTTGGACACCATACGGGCCGTGAAGCCGCTGGCCGTAGAAGTAATAATCGCTTTGGCATCCAGCTCCAGGGACGAACTAACCGCACCTTGACTGATGACCTCGGTAATGTTCGTGCTTTGGCGTGCTCTGCGCTTATCGAACTGCTCTTGATAATCAAATTGAGATTCAGCTCTGGCAGCTACGGCAGCCATCGTCCGCACGGACTCGACAGGGTATTTACCCGCAGCGGATTCGCCCGACAGCATAACCACATCGGCTCCTTGCATAACAGCGTTAAACACGTCACTAACTTCGGCTCTCGTCGGACGCGGGTTTACCTGCATGGATTCCAGCATGTGTGTAGCCACGATCACCGGCTTGCCAACCAGGTTGCACTTGTCGATCATTTCCTTTTGCATCACAGGTACGTCTTGAATCGGCACTTCGACGCCCAGATCACCACGGGCTACCATAATACCGTCCGAAGCCTTGATAATATCATCGAGGTTTTCCATACCTTCGGCATTTTCAATTTTAGAATAAATTTGTACATGCTCGGCGTTGTGGCCCTTCAAAATCTCACGGATCTCACGGATATCATCGCCTTTACGCACAAAAGAAGCCGCAATAAGCTCGATACGCTGCTCCACTCCGAATTGGATGTGCTTCACATCGCGCTCTGTTACGCCCGGAAGGGTCGTATGAATCCCTGGCAGGTTCACACCTTTTCTCGGTTTCAAAATTCCGCCGCTTACAATGGTACAGATCATTTCGGTTCCCTCAATAGAGGCTACAGTCAGATCGACCAAGCCATCATCAATGAGAATACGGTCGCCAGCTTTGATATCCTTTGGCATATCCGGGTAGTTGACCGAAATACGATGCTCGTCCCCCAAAATTTCTTCCGTGGTCAAAATAAGCTGGCTACCTGGCTTCAGCAGACAGGACGCTTCTTTCAGCTTGCCAATCCGAATTTCCGGTCCCTTGATATCCATCATGACGGGAATAAAGGTGTTCAGTTCCTTCGCAGCCTGCCGCACATTTTCAATACGTTTAACGTGATCTTCCAGCTCCCCGTGAGCCATGTTCAAGCGGGCTACTGTCATACCGGCCTGGATCATTTCTTTTAACAAATGAATGGAGTCGCAGGCAGGTCCCATAGTACAGATAATTTTCGTTTTAAGCATAGTAATGTCATCCTCCTGAATGTCTTTACTGTTTGGTTTCTATCCACTTTCACTTCAGAATTTTTGCAAAATCCTCAGTTCTCTATCTATTAAACTTCTATGGTTCTATTTTACTTGCACCCGTGCGCCAAGACTATGAACTATAGTATGATGAATGTACTACAGTACAATACATTTTTAAGACATCGGAGAGTGGGCCTCGTGATTACAATGACGGACATGCGACAGGACCATGGTATAGACTGGTACGAAAAGGCTGGCCCGAATAGCAGCGACGATGACTTACTGTTCATTTTGGTTACCTTTGGAAAATGTGTATATTGGGTGAACGGTTGCAAGTTTATTCTCGGCAAGGGAGAAGCGCTGATTCTGCCCGGACATTTGCCTTACTACGGCAAGAGCATTCCTACACTTTTTCATACCAAGTATGTGATACATTGCCACAAAACATGTACGAACCACGCACTTCCCCTACTGAATACAGGCCAGCCGTTGCTGATCAAGCTGGGATGCTACGATATGCTGCATGAACGGATCAAGTCGGTGTACTACCAATGGACGGAGCGTCCGAGCTACTATGCATTGATGGCTGACTGCTTGCTGACCGAAGCGATGATTTATATCAATCAGGAATGGGACAAGGGTGCCGTTTCTTGCGATAAAGAGAAACATGTAGAGCATATGAAGCAGTATATTCAGAATCATTATCGGGAAAAGGTGACGAAGGAGGAGCTTGGCGACGCCATCCGTAAAACGCCCAACTACGCAGCCACACTGCTGCGCGAGGTAACACGCCAAACGATCAGCGAGCATGTACATACGCAACGTATTAAAACCGCCATCTACATGCTGACCGAGTCCCGACTGACGATTCGTGAAATTTCAGAGTATGTGGGGTATAGTGATGTTTCCTATTTTCATCGGATATTCAAACGGCTTACAGGCTGCTCCCCATCCGAGTTTCTGGATGAACGGTCTTCGATTGTCTAGCTTGTCTTGTACGGTGGAAAGAGAAGGCGGTAAAAGGATGGAAAAGGTTGCGAAACTTCGTACTTTAAATGTATGTTGGATGCAACTGGATAGACAACAGTTACCACATTTTATAAAGTGCGAATGTGAAGCTCACATAAAAACCCCGGTTCCTTCGCACCTCGAAATTTGTCGAAAAAGGCTTGGATGGGTTGTGATGGGTGAATGTCAATGCTTGATTCAAGCCTTTTCGGCATCGTTTATTGCGAAAATGTATGATATTGATACCATTAGGGTATAAATCACTGCATTTTCGCTGTCGCACTCCATATGAGTGCGTGGATTGAAATTGGAGCAGAGAAAAGCGAGGCGTACAGCGCGTACAGCGTCGCACTCCATATGAGTGCGTGGATTGAAATGTCGGGAAACATTAGAGGTCGGCCAGAGTACGATGTCGCACTCCATGTGAGTGCGTGGATTGAAATACGAACCAAGAATGGAGAGAAAAGTCCATCATTGATCGTCGCACTCCATGTGAGTGCGTGGATTGAAATTGTTTTTCCTTGTCTGTAGTGTCCATTTAGTCGTCGTGT
>NZ_JTHP01000021.1 GCF_000943545.1 Paenibacillus terrae | reverse complement strand
TCAGCATGATTTGAACCAGCTCGTGTAACAGTTACCGTATAGCTTTTCGCCGTTCCATCCTGTGCAGTCACTACAAAGCTAATGACATTAGAACCCACACTTAGATTAATCGGATTGTTAACTGGAGCCCCATTAAGCTGTAAAGCCGCTGTCGCGTGGCTATCAGTAGTTGTATACGTAGCTGTCGTGACAGAAACATCGTTAGGCACAGTTGCAGTATAGGCGTACACACTTCCAGTTACCGTTTGATCGAGCGTAATGCCGCTTAAATTCAGCGAGCTTAGTGTGGCATCTGAAGAAACAGGAGGGTTCTGGCCAGCAGCCATAGCCGTAGAAACCATGAAGGTACCGACCATAAAGGGACCATTGCTTAAAGTTATGGTCTGAATTACCTTATTATCGGATGTCCTGATTACGCTCATGTTGCTGCTGCTATAATTGACCGTAAAGGCTTTACTGCCATCAGCCGAGATACCGACCACATAGGGATTAGAACCAACCGCTACGGTGCTTTCCACTGTATTATTAGCGGTATTGATTACTGAAACAGTTCCAGAGCCACTATTAGCCACGTAAACCCTGCTCCCGTCGGGAGACACCTCAGTAGCCGATGGATTGCTGCCCACAGGGACAGTTGCTTCCACCGTGTTGTCCACAACGTTGATGACAGAAACTGTATTGTTCCCTTGATTAGCTACATAAATCTTGGTACCCGCAGGATTAACCGAAAGACCATACGGGCGGGCTCCCACCGTAATTTGACTGGTAATCGTATCGTTGGTAAAATCCACGATTGCTACTTTGTTAGCGCCAGACTGAGTCAGATAAAGCTTCTGGCCTGCCACTACCATTGCTACAGGACTTGATAATACACTTATTGTACCCGTAACTGTAAGCGTTGCTGTATTGATTACTGACAGTGTGTTGCTGCTCATATTAGCTACATAAGCTTTACTGCCATCCGAGTTAAAGGCTACTCCGTGAGGTTGTGAGCCCACTGTTATTGTGCCGACCACCGTATCAGTAGCCGGATTAATCACCGAAACAGTTCCACTCGTTCTGTTGGTCACAAAAACCTGCGTACCGTTCGGGTTGAACGCTGCGCTATTGGGCTGACTCCCAACCGTAATTTTGCCCAATTCCACCGTACCGCTTTCCAAATCCACCACATCAACTTTGCCAGTATTGTAGCTTGTAATATAGGCTTTCTTTAATATGTCAGTAGTAGCCGCAGAAGCGGCATTAAAATTACCTAACAAAGTTGAAATCATACATAGAATAGCTATCACTGCCACAAGCTTCATTTTTTCTTTTCTAAACATTTCGTTCCCCCCTGATCGTTTCGCAGAATGAATTTTAAAGCATTGAATCCAAACAAGTAAAAAAAACCAAAAAATGGGGATGCCCCCGCTTTCCACATTTGATAGTTTCCATAATATTCTATATATTTCTAGTGCTATCTACTGTCGCTACTTACGTGTTTCTGCTCGTCCTGATTATAAATCGGGATTGCAACGCTCGATTGGCCAGAACTCCCAACAGAATCGCTTGATTCACTCGCCCCATATTGCCTCCCCCCATTGCAATACATTCTATCAAACTGTTCTCACAAAATTCTCACAAAACCACGAATAATGTCGAAAAAAAAAGAGACTATTCCCTAATAGACTCTTCAACTGGGAATAATCACTTTCTTATTAATCCAGTATTCAGTTTTCGGTAAAAACGGTCGGACAAGATTACTCCAAATATGACGCCTTCTGGCTTCTCAGTTCCTGCGGCGGCTCCAGCCCCAGCTCCTTGCGATAAGAAGCCTCGAACTGCGCGTAATGCCTGACGATTTTCTCCTTGTCCCCACTACTTGCATAGATGCTCAACAAAGTCTGATTCATCTCCTCATGCAGGGGATACATGGTCAAATACGAATCAATCTTCTGCTCCGCCTTTTTCCAATCCTCCCTGGAAAGATCCTGCTGGATCAAGCTGCGTACAAGCGATGTGTACTGTTTGCAGAATAATTCCTCCAGCGGAGCTTTCCAGAGGTAATCTTTTCTATCCAGCAACGGACCTTTGTAGAGCGAGCATACATGTTCCGCTTGCGCCGCATCCTGAAATCCTCCCGCAAGAGAAAAGTCATACCGCTCATATTCCAGCACATCGTACGTTCGATCCGATGGTTCCAGCATGTACCCTTCGTTCGTTTTCTGAATCTCCATCCCGATCTCTTGCCCTTTCAACAGTTTCTTTAAACGATACATCGTGTTGTGCAAATTATGCGACGCGCGGTCCTCGCTCATATCCGGCCACAGCAATTCCGCCAATCGCCACTTGTTGAGATCCTGACCCGGATGGCAGAGGAAATAAGCGAATAACTCCTCCGTCTTGCGTGTCGGAAAGCGGATTAGCGATCCTTCCCTACTTCGGACCTCGAATCCTCCGAAGCACCGAATCGAGGCAAGCCCCACCCGCTGTTCAGCATCGCCGACAGGTCGATGCAGCTTGACCAGCCGGTTGGCGACCCGCTCGATCGCCGCGGGTGTTACGGGCTTCAAAATATAGTCGAAGGCATAAACCTTGAATGCATCCAGCGCATAATGCTTGTAAGCCGTCACGAAGATGATTTTCGTCTGCTCCGACGCTTCGTTGATATTTTCCGCGAGTTCCAGCCCATTCATCTTTGGCATTTCCACATCGAGGAAAGCAACGTCCGGCCGAAGCTCAGGAAGGCTGGCCAGCGCCTCAAGCGAGCTTGTAAAAGCACCTATGATCGTAAAGTACGGGTTTTGCCCGATGACATATTTCATTAAATTCAAAATCGGTATTTCGTCCTCCACAATGACCGCACTAAACAACCTCGCTCCTCCTCCGTTTACCCGAACCAATCTTTTCGTTATTCCTTACAGGCAAATACATTGTTATTTTAGTTCCTCTTCCTCTATCGGAGCTGATGTTTAGCGTTGCCCCTGGCAGAGAGTCCAGACGCTTGCGGATATTATGGATGCCGATGCCGCAATCCTGCATGTCTCCTGTGGACATGCGGTCCAACAGATCATCCGGTATGCCGACGCCGTCGTCTTCGACTACCACCCGGATATAACCGTCTTCCTCGTTGATCGCAAGCGTCACCTTGCCGTGTCCTTCCTTCTCGAACAAACCGTGCCGAATCGCATTCTCGACAAAAGGCTGGATGCATAAAGGAGGAATTTCCAAATGCTCTATACGTTTATCGTAGTGAAAGTCGTAGTCGAACCTCTCTCCGAAACGGGCTTTTTCAATCTCAACATACGCCTGGATCAACTCCATTTCCTGGTAGAGAGGGACGAACTGCGTGGAAGAATCCATGTCCAGAATGTAGCGCAAGTACTGACTGAGCATCGATAACAAGTACGCAGCTTTTTCCCCGTCCGTATAGCAAAATGAAATAACACTGCTCAAGGCGTTGTAGAGAAAATGCGGTTTAATCTGCGCTTGATGGAACGCCTGCTCATTGCGAATTGCTTCTTGGAGTGATGTTTTCACAGCGATCAGGGTCTGGATTCTGGCAATGAGCGTTTCTGCCTCAAACGGCTTGGTCAAATAATCGTTCGCCCCGGCCCTGAAGCCGAGCGCGATGTCCTGCGGCGTATCCTTAACCGTTGCGAACAAAATGGGCAGATCGAGAATGGAGTAGCTGCTTCGCAGTCTCTGACACAGCTCAATGCCCGAGATCCCCGGCATCATCACATCGAGAATGACAAGATCGACTTGCGGGTACTCTTCTATTTTCTCCAATGCTTCTTTTGCCGAGAAAGCGGTAACGACATTGTAGCGATGCCGTTTCAAAATATTCAACAAGGTGTGGATATTGGAGGCTTCATCGTCAACAATCATTACGGTATGCTCGTGTCCATTCCAAATATTCAGCTCCTGATCCTTATCGGTATATCGCTGCTGCTCTTCCAACGCATATGCCGTTTCACGATTAGCCGGTACTTCGACGGCGCTTGGCAATGTAAACGTCATGCGCGTGCCTTGACCGACCTCCGACCAATCCACCCGAATTTCTCCACCCATCCGTTCGACCAACTTGCGGCTAATGTACAAACCAACGCCCATTCCTGTATATCCATCCTTCGGCAGCGGCCCATCAAGCTGCTCAAAATATTCGAAAATCACAGCATGTTTATCCTTAGGAATCCCTGTTCCGGTATCCTCGACGGAAATCGTTATGGTTCCCTGGGCAACGCTTGATACCACCTTGATCGACCCTTTGTCTGTATGCTTAACGGCATTGCTGACCAGATTGTACATGATTTGACGCAGCCGATTCTCGTCCGCTTGCACCCAGACATCGGGATCGACTTGATTATCCAGTTGCACAGCTTTGCCCAAAAGCTCAAATTGCAGTACATCGAATACAATCTGTGTTACCATTCTGGCATCCACAGCGGTCGGATGCAGACTCAGTTCCCCGTGCCTCAAACGGGTAACATCGACTAAATCGTGAATGAGCATGGACAGCTTGATAGATGTATCCTTGATCAGCGAAAGATTCCGTTTTTGCTTCGGCGACAGATTTTTTTCCTCATCATCCAGCAAATAAGACGTCATATTCAGGATGCCATGCAGTGGAGTCTTGAGCTCGTGGGATGTGTTCATCAAAAACTCGTCCTTGAGCTGGTTGGAAACCGTCAATTGATAGGAAAGTAGCTCCGTCTTCTCATAAGCATTCGAGAATCGAACCACGAGCAGGATATTCATGATGATGATGAAACAAACTACTCCGAGTTTTCCCACCAGATCGGTCGAAACCATATTCTCCGAATAGAGGCTTCCGTCCACCAAAAAGATCATCATCGAAACGCTTCCGCCAATAAAAAGCATTAATTCCTTCCGATCGGATGAGCCGCCTTGGCTTTGAATGTACAGATACGCCATTCTGCCAATAATGTATAGGAAAACGATGATTAAGTAAAAAAAGAAAACGTATTTTCCCTGGATATGCACACGATAAGGCAACACGGCAACCGCCGTAATATATAGGCCTAACGGAGTCAGTATCAGCTTCATCATCCGAGACGACATGAGGCGGGCTTCAACTGAACTGAAAAACAGGATGAGTACCACAGCGCCGACAAATTCGCTTAAATCCAGCAGCTTGTAAACAATATCAAAAGGGAGGCCAGGCAGTACCCTCTGTAAAATCTTTTCGCCAAAAAGTGCTTTTTCCAATAAAAGCAGCAGCAAATACAGCCCGCTGAGCCAATATGTTTTCTCTCTTCGCCCTAGCAGGCAGAAGCTGAGATGATACACGCCAAACATGCCAAGAATCAAAATAATTCCGATATCGGTGCCGATCTGTATACTGTTTAGCTTCGTCACATCTTCAGCCAATCCGAATGGGATCGAGCCAGCAATACCACCGGTGACAAATACGTAGTTAGACACTTGAATTACAATGTCGATTTCTTTGGCATCCGTGTGAAAAAACGCGCTGTAGGGCGTATTTCCAGGCTGATGCTCCTTGATATCGACTGCTGGGCGCCCACTTTCGCCTTCTAACTTGCCGTTAATGAACAATCGATGGGAAAGGCGAATACTCCTTATTTTTAAACCTAAAACCTCATCCGTATCTTTAATAAGCACTTTCAACCGGTACGTACCATACCCTGTTCGGTTCATACCGCCATTCGCTGATTTTCCTTTCCACGTGCCAGGTACGGATAAATACGAGACCTCTGTACGCGTCCCTTCGCGAAAATCGGCAGGCTCCAGTAATTCACCTTCATAAAATTCCCACTCTCCATCCAGGTTGACCCATCCCTGCTTGTGGAAATCCCAATTCGACAAATCCAACACTCCCCGCTTCACAGGCGGCATGTCCTGATTCGGTATCGTTTGCAAATAAATAGTAACGAACAACACAATGGAGAGCGAAAAGATCAAGCCAATTCCGATGGCCTCACGATATTGCCCCCTTTTGATACATAGCTCCCCCTCGGAATTCATTTCAACACTTTTCATTCTATACATTACGTACTTCACAAAAAATCACAAGACTGATTTAAGTGACATTGGAAATAAGCGTGGGTGAGTACACAATTTATTTTACAGACTCTATGTGTACAAGCATGGATGGCTCAGTCATCTTTGAGTTCAGCATGTAAAAGAAAAAGCAACCATCACAGAGGAAAGTCTGCGACAACTGCTTTCTGGCTTTCAGGACCACATCTCCAGCCGAAATCTTCCTGAGATCAAGAAGTTCATCGGCAGCTATGTAGAAAAGCTGATCGTCTACCATGGGCATTGCAGAGCAACCAAGTCAATTTGTTCTTGTCGCTAATCGTGATCCACTAGATTTACGAAAAGAGAATCTAGCTGTAGGAACAAAAGAAGCTATTAGTAAGGAGTCTTTTAATTCGATATAGAAAAACCCTTAACTATTCTTGCTCAAGCCTTTGATTTCCTGTTCCGTTAATCCAGTGGCCTTCACAATGGTCGTTATATCCATATTCATTTCGAGCATATTCTTGGCCACTTTCTTAACACCTTCCATTTCTGCACTTTCCAGCATAGAAGCCTCATCATGCAGATACTTCTGTCTGGCCTCATACAATCGTCTGGCATCCGAATCCTGACTCAAATATTGCAGGGTGTCCATCGCCTTCTCCAAACCTGGCTCATTCATCTTCAGCACCTCCCAATATGATGTATCGGCACTTTTTAGAAACAACAGCCAATTGATCAATCCGCCTTCAGACGGAACGCTATGCTCATCCAGCTTAGGCAATTCCAAGAAATGAACCTCAATGTCATCAATCAAGGATATCCCTGTCCGGTCTTCCCGCAAATGAAATATGTTATGATATTGCTCATTCTTCAAGAACGAATAGTTTAAAATGTTGATCGTCACGCATTTCTTCAGTTCTCGGTACTTATCGCCCTCGCTGAGTTGACTCGTATATCGTTTGGACCAATAAAACAGCGTTCGTTTCTCAATATCATACTTATTAAAAAGCTGCATTTCTATATCAATTAGTTTACCTTCAGAGGTCTTGGCGTAAACATCAAAGATGGACTGTTTGTCGAGCGGATCATCTTTATCCGTTTGAATACAAAATCTACACGAGGGTCAAGTAAATCCATCGTTATCAGCTCCATTCGTTATTATTATATCATTTTTCAAGGATTTTGAGCCTTACAAAGGTGAGTAAAACCGCTCAGCTTGAATCAGCTTGCCGTGTTGGAACATATTAGGCATAAGTGAGCAGTTTAGTAAAAGAAAACTAAGAAGCTTTGGAGGTTTTAGAGAAGTAGTTTTAACGAATCGAAGTACGGATGAGGAAATATGGAAGGCGGCTATATTTAACACTGGTTATGTGACGGCCAAACTTGCCCATCTTCGCATAGCATCAGTGAAACTCACTGTATTCATTAACCGTAAGCCCCAGAAATGAAAAAAGACACCATTTAAGATGTCTTCACTGGTACTGCATATGGAGGCGAACCTTGTTGTACCCCGTTCCACGTATTTTACGAAGATACCGGTTGCTCCTGCGGCGCTCTCTGTACCAACGCTTTGCCCAGGAACTGCCGTGTCCGTTCTTCCTTCGGATTGGTGAAAAACTGCTCCACCGGGCCTTGCTCCACAATCACGCCATGCTCCATCAGCACGACCCGATCGGCGACATCCCTCGCAAAACCAAGCTCATGCGTGACGATAATCATCGTATTACCTTCACTCGCTACCTTTTGAATGACCGACAGCACCTCATCCACCAGCTCGGGGTCGAGTGAGGACGTCGGTTCGTCGAACAGCAACACCTGCGGATTCAGCGCCAAGGCGCGGGCAATTGCCACACGCTGCTGCTGTCCACCCGAAAGCTGGGCAGGGTAGTAGGCCATGCGATCCTTCAACCCGACCTTTTCCAGAATGCCTTCACTGATCTCCCTCGCCTGCTTGCGGTCCAGCTTTTTGACACTTGTCAGGCCGATCATGACATTGTGGAGGGCATTCAGGTTTTTGAACAGTTGATATTGCTGAAATACCATTGCCGTTGCCGTGCGCAGTCCGAGAATGTCCTTTTTCCCCGCCTTGGCTGCATCCACCTTCACACCGTCGATCTCAATGACACCGCTGGTCGGCTGCTCCAAAAAATTAATGCTGCGCAGCAATGTGGACTTGCCCGATCCGCTTGGCCCCAGAATAACCACGACTTCTCCTTTGCCTACGGTCAGGTCTATACCCTTCAACACATGATGCTGTCCAAAATGCTTATGAATTTGATGAAGTTGAATCATGTCCTTACTCACTTCTTTCGTAAATTCGAATACGCTTCTCCAGCACGACAAGCCCACGCTCAATAATGATGCACACCAGCCAGTAGATCAGGGACACCGCAACGTATACCTCAAAAAAGGCCAGCGCACGTGCGCCCATAATTTTGGCCTGTCCCATCATATCGACAACACCAATCATAAAGATAAAGGACGTATCCTTCACCGTACTAATCAGCGTGTTCCCCAAATTGGGCAAAGCCACTGTCAACGCCTGTGGCAGCACAATTTTGAGCATAATCTGCGTTTGGCTCATCCCGATGGAATTGGCAGCCTCAAACTGCCCCCGGTCCACTGAATGAATGGCCGCTCTGAACGTCTCCGACAGATACCCACCGAGGTTCAACGAAAATGACAGCAATGCGAACAGCTCGGGTGGAATCACATAGACATTGAATTGCTGCAAGAATCCGTATTCGCTCTGAAAATAATACAAAAACTTGGGTATTCCGTAATATACGAGGAATAGCTGCACGATGAGCGGCGTTCCCCGAATGTACGAGACATACAGCGTAGACAATTGCGCCAATACAGGCACTTTGTATATCCGAATTAAGGCCGTAGCCAACCCGATGATCGAGCCCAGCAGCATGGACAATAATGCAATCCACAGTGTTACGGGGAGATACTCTACGATCTGGGGAAGGCTTTTCAGCATATAATCAAGGTCAAACAGCTTTTCCATAGGAACCCCACTCTACCCTTTACGTTGTTGTTACTGAGGAATAAATTCTCCGCCTGTCCATTGTTCAGACAGCTTTTTCAGCGTTCCGTCCGTTGTAAGCTCTTTAATAATCGGGTCGATTTTAGCTTTCAGCTCTTCGCCCTGCTTATCCTTTTTGAACACCAGGTTAATGTTGTCACTTTGCACCGGATCGCCCACAGCTTCCACCTGCAAATCTTCCTTCTTAATCGTTGCCGCCACCATCACCGGATCATTCACATAGGCATCCACCCGGCCGTTTTGCACGTCCTGAAGGTTGTCGGACGAAGTGCCTGTATCATTGTATTTCAAAATGATTTTGTTGCCGTTCTTCGCATTGTACTGTTCCAGCAATTGTGTGTAGGAATCGCCTACCGAGGCGGCTACCTTCTTGCCTTCCAAATCCTTGAGGGAATGAATATCGGTTCTACCTTTTTTCACAACAATGACGGATTGTGCCTGAAAGTAGGGTTCATCCGAGAACAAATATTTTTGCTCGCGCTCGGGATTTTTGGCAACCTCGTCTGCCACCACCTGAATTTTGTTCGAATCCAGTGCGAGGAATATCGCATCCCAGCCCGAAGGTACAAACTCAAACTTGTAGCCGTCCAGCTTCTTGTCGATCTCCTTGACCACTTCTACATCGTATCCGGTCAGTTCATTTTTATCATTCACAAAAGCAAACGGCGGGTAGTCATTTTGTGTGCCGACATAGATCACCTTATCCCCCGACGCCGCTTCCTTTGAGGAGCATCCGCTCAAGGCTCCGGTCAGTATCACGAGAGATAGGCCAAGCACTGCAACGAAAGCAGATTTCTTCATATGTGATATCCCTTCTTAATCCAAGTAAATTACTATGATTTTATATTATAACTTTTTATACTAATAATACAACAGGTAAATTTGATTTCAATTACTTATCCATATATATTACAAAATATATCACAAAAAAAAGGACCCTTGCGGGTCAACTCTCATTCATAAAGTGAAAGACGGTCTGCTGGATGTTCCGGCAATATGGACGAGATCAACTGTTGCACAGCCGGATGAGCGGATTCAAAAATCTGGTCCTTCTCGTCACAGCGCTCGATCAATCTCCCCTTCTCCATCACAGCAAAGCCATCACAGACGGCGTAAGCCGCCCGAATATCATGTGTGATGAATAGATACGACAATCCAAACGAGGATTTCAGCTCTCCCAGCAGGGATAAAATGTGCATCTGGTGAACCATATCCAGGCTACTGACGGACTCATCCAGCACGATTAGCTTTGGTTTGAGTGCAATCGCCCGGGCGATGTTGATTCGCTGCAATTGTCCGCCGCTAAACTGATGCGGAAATTTATTCCGATCCTCCGGCTTGAGACCGACCCGCTCCAGCAGGTGCTCAACCGTTCTCTTTTGCTCCTGTACCGATAACCGCTCGTAATTGTCCAGAGGCTCCCCGATAATCTGTCCAGCGGTCATCCGGGGATTTACAGCCGAATAACAGTCCTGAAATACGACCTGCATATCCCGTCGCAGCCCCCTGCGGGCTTGTGTGCTTCCATTATAAATGTCCTGACCCTGAAACAGTACCCGGCCCTCCTGCGGCTTCTCCAGCCCCAGAATGACCTTGCCCAGCGTGCTTTTACCCGCTCCGCTGGTTCCAAGCAAGCCCAGGCAAAATCCGCTCTCTATGGTAAGCGAAACGTCCGCCAGCACAGGGGGGCGTGGTTCGGAGCGGCCCGACCATTTGCGCCTTCCATAGCTATGAGTTACTTCCTTCACTTGTAGCACGCGCATTCGCTCCCCTTTTGAAAGTATAACCGTCCACAGGCGACTACTCGCCTACCTGATTCACGCCCCGTAGGGACAACTTGGGCCTGGCATGCAGCAGCATTTTCGTATAATCATGCTGTGGCTGATCGAACAACTGATGAACCTCCGCCTGCTCAACGATACGTCCCCGCTGCATGACAGCCACTTCATCCGCCATTTGGGATATGACGCCCAGATCATGCGAGATCAGCAAAATGGAAGTGTCGTATTCCATACGCAAGCGATTCAACTCTCTTAGCACCTGTAGCTGATTAACGACATCGAGCGCCGTCGTTGGTTCATCTGCAATAACTACCGCTGGCCGCAGGCACATAGAAATGGCAATCATGACCCGTTGCAGCATCCCCCCGCTCAACTGAAACGAATAACGCTTCATCAGCTTGGCCGGGTCGGGCAGATTCATGTTTTCCAAAGCCGATATGGCAAGGTCGCGGGCCTGTCGTGTGGTCAATCCGGTGTGCGTGCGGATCGTTTCCATAAACTGAGACCCAATCGTATACACCGGCGTAAAGGCGCTCATTGGATTTTGCATAATAAACGCGATTTCTTTGCCCCGAATACGCCGTATCTCCTCTGAAGCCATTCCATTCAGCTCGCGCCCGTTCAGACGGACACTGCCTTCCACGTCCATCGTCTGGCGATCCAGCAACTGGAGCAGCGCGTTACAGGTTACCGTTTTACCGCTTCCACTCTCGCCGACAAGACCAAGAACCTGTCCCTTTTTCAGCTCAAAATGGATCGGCTCCAGCAGAGACACCGCCCCTGCATCGGTTTTGAGCTTCACCTGCAAGCCGCTGACCTCCAGCACCTTCGACTTCGCCCCGTCATCCATCGTTGTTCTCACTCCTGTTTTACTGACGTTTGGCAATTCCGTATCGGTCGGACAGCGCCTCCCCCAATATATTGAAGGTCATTACCACCACCAGAATCATGACGCCCGGATAGATCATTAATTCCGGATGACTGCGGATGTATCCCGTTCCTTCATGGATCATGGCTCCCCATTCGGGGGTCGGCGGCTGGATGCCCAGACCGAGGAAAGACAACGCCGAAATATCCATGATCGCCCAGCCCATCTCCAGCGTACCCATGACCACAATCGGCCGCAGTACATTCGGAATGATATGCCGCCGGATAATGGCCCCTGAGGAGGACCCGCTAATCCTTGCGGCAGCTATGAAATTCCGCTCTTTCAGACTGACGACCATATTGCGGCACATTCTGGCATAATACACCCACTGCACCATCATCAAGGCGAGCAGTACCTGCATGAGACCCGGCCCAAAAATACCGACAATACCCAGCACAAGTACCAGATTCGGAAACGCCATAATGCCTTCGCAAAACCGCATCAGTACACTATCGACCCAGCCGCCCAAATAACCTGCAACTGATCCAATCACGACACCGATACTAAGCGAGGACAAGAAAATTAATGTCGCAAAACCGAGCGAAATCCGCGCTCCATACAGCAGCCGGGACAGATTGTCCCGACCCAAATGATCGGTTCCCAGCCAATATTCTTTCGAAGGGCCTTCCAGCTTATGCAGTAAATTGACTTTAACCGGATCATGGGGAGCCAGCCACGGGGCCAGCGCCATAATCATTAAAAGAATCAAAAGCACTACAGAGCAGACCACGATCACCTTTTGACCCTTGAGCATTGTACGCAACCTTATCATCACTGCTCTGTTCGTCCCTTCGATGAAATTCGGGGATCCATATACAAATGCACCAGATCAACGAGCAAATTGCATACGATGAACAGGCATGCCGCCAAAAACACATAGCATTGTATGACGGGAATATCCCGGTTAAAAATCGCTTCCACAAAATAACGGCCAAACCCGGGCCATGAAAACACCTGCTCGACAATAATCGTTCCGGTCAGCAGCTTGCCCAGATTCATGCCCATACCCGTAATCAGCGGGGCAATGGCAATTTTGAGCACATGCTTAAGCATGATCACCCGTTCACGAATCCCTCTGGTTCTGGCATACTGCACATACGTTTCCTGAAGCTGCTCCAATACACTGGAGCGCAGCAGGCGCGTATATAGAGCAATCAGAACCAGCGACAGGGTCAACGTAGGCAACACCAGATGCTGCCATGTCCCCCGCCCCTCTACAGGCAGCCAATCCAGCCTCACGGAAAAAAAGAAGATCAACAGATATCCCAGCCAGAATTGAGGAATAGACGCTCCAAAATAAGAAATTCCCCGACTAAGCATGTCGATCCAGCCATTTTTACGCATCGCCGCCAGTACGCCCAGCGGGATACTCACCACGATAGATAGCACCATACTGCTCAGCGCCAGCTCGACGGTGGCAGGCAGCCGAACCTTCACCTCATCCCACACCGGCTTGTTCGTCAGATATGAAGTACCAAAGTCCAGACGACTGATTCTTTGCAGCGTCTGTATATACTGCGTCAGCAAAGGCTGATCCAGCCCAAACTCATGTCTTTTCTGCTCCAAAATCTCCGGAGTTGGATAGATATGAGCTGCCGTCAAATAGGCCTCAGCCGGATCAACTGGTGAAATATGAATGAGTGCAAAGGTAACGAGGGTGGCAAAGAGAACAATAGGAATGATCGCTACCATTCGCTTCCCGATATAGCTGATCATGAGTTGTCCTCCTATCCTGTAAACTATCGTTACCCTTCGGTTTCAACTACTTCCCGATTTCAATTCTCTCAAACGGATTTTCATCCCGATTGGCCGGGAATACAAAATTCGTAATCTTTTTCTGATATACTGCGGTTTTCTTAATATACGAAATAGGCACAATGGCAGATTGCTCCTGAAGGGTTTTCAGAATCGAAGCATACAGCTCCTGACGCTTGGTTTCGTCTGTCGATGAGAGGGCTTCGTGTACTTGCTGATCCAGATCCTTCTTCATCGGAAGAGCGCTCAGTACCTCGGAAATCCCAAAGCTCTTCTTGGCAATGACATTAATAAAGGAATGCGGATCATAAGGCGCACCATAGTTGTACCAGAAGTACAGATCAAACTGATTGGATCTAAGGCGTTTGATTTGAACCGTCAGCTCCAGCCCGGTCAGGTTCACCTTGACACCCAGTTCTCCCCATTCCGCCTGAATGGTTTCGGCCATCGCCTTTTGGACTGGATCGGTCTTATCAAAAATCAGCTCAAAATCCAGCTGTTGTCCGTTCTTCTCCCGTACCGTGCCGCCTGCGGGCAGCTTCCAGCCAGCCTCATCCAGCAGCGCTTTGGATTTTTCCACATCATAGTCAACGGGCTGTAAGTCCACATTTGTATACGGATAGTTTTTGGATAAAACAGTATCCGCTTTTTCCTCCAGCCCCGAGGTCACGCCTTCCACCATTGCCTGCTTGTTAAAGCCATGCTGGAGCGCCAGACGTACCCGAAGGTCTGCCAGCTTGGGATTGGACGAATTGAGCAACAGGCTTCTTGTGCCGACAGGCTCAGACAGCTTGGTCACATAATTATTCGTGTCGCGAAGCTGCTTGAAAGCATCCAGACTGATGACGCCCTCTCCGTAAATCAGGTCCAGATCGCCTTTCTCAAAGGCCATTACACGCGTTTCGCCATCGGGAATGATTTTTACGATAATTTTATCCACCTTCGGTGCGGTTCCCCAATAATTCGGGTTACGCTTGAAGGTAGCATATTCGTCTTGTTTGTATTCATCCAGCATCCAAGGTCCGGTACCTACCGGTTTCTTGATGCCTTTGGACGTATCTCCATCATCCGGGAACCCGGCTTCACCCAGAAAACGGAATGGACGAACGACGGACAAGTCCTGAAGCACCGGATAGTACGGCTCTTTGAGCGTCATGCGGAAGGTGCTGTCATCTACAGCTTCCGTTTTGTCGAGAACGCTTACTATACCAAGCCAGCTGTGCGTTTTCTCATTTTTCATGATAGCGTCAAAGTTCTTTTTGACAATAGCCGCATTAAATAGCGTTCCATCCGAAAATTTTACGCCTTTGCGCAGCTTGAACGTATATATTTTGCCGTCCTTGGAAATAGTCCAGGATTCAGCCAAAGCAGGCTCCAGCTTGCCTCCTTGCTTGTAGCTGACTAACGGCTCATAAATCATGGATTGTGCAAAAAGTTGGGAAGGATTGTATACGTGAGGGTTCATGGTACCAATGTCGCGCGGCCACGATAGCGTGATCGACTTTTCATTGGCAGTTCCGTCCATTGAGGTGGATGCAGGTGTGTTCTCCTGCTTCGCGCAACCCAAAATAACGGATAATAAGAGGATTGCCACCAACATAAGGGTAGCAGTCTTGCGGTGTCGAACGGACATCAATGTAATTCCCCTTTTCTATGTACGTGATAATGATTATCATAATCATATTTAGAATAGGTATCACATCCTATTTTGTCAACATATTCGACAAAGAAAGCTCATATTTATTTTAAATTTGTAGAATATGAGATGTATGGCTCATTCCGTCAACGTTTGAAACAGAGTACGCGTGTATTCATGCTGTAACAGGTCTTTATCCCATTCCTGAAATATCTCCACAATCTCCCCCTGATACATGACGGCAATCCGATCACAAAACGGACGGGTGGATTGAAGATCATGGGTGATAAAAAGATAGGAGAGCTGGCGCTCCACCTGCGCTCTCTTGAGCATGTCCAGTACAGAGGCCTGCGTTTCCGTATCGAGATTGGCGACGGACTCGTCGAACAAGATGATTTCCGGCTCCACCGCCAGCGCACGGGCGATGCATACCCGCTGCTTTTGTCCGCCGCTTAGCTGCGACGGGTATTTCTCCAGACATTCCGCGTCCAGCCCCACCGATTCCAGTAAAGACAGGCAGATATCCAGTGCTTGCGCTTTTCGTTCGGGAAAATAGTTACGGATCGGTTCCTCCAAAATATCTCGTATGATCATGCGAGGATGGAGCGAGGAAGACGAATCCTGTGCGACCAGCTGGATTCGTTTGTACAGATGGATATCCTTCATCCTTCCGGTGTGAATGGGCTGATGATTCAGCCAAATCTCCCCCGAGGTCAACGATTCCAGCCTTAGGATACATTGTGCCAGCGTACTTTTGCCGCTTCCGCTTTCGCCAACCAGTCCAAGGCATTCTCCCCGTTGCAGCTCCAGACTCACCTGCTTCACGGCGGCCTGCCCGCTATCTTGCTTGTTGAACCAGCCTTTTCTCCGTCTGCGGACAGGATAGGCTTTGGTCACTTGCTTTAATTCCAGTATCATTCGCGCATCCTTCCTTCCGGGCTCATCTCCAGTACACGATCCGCCACACGACTCACACCCTGACGATCATGAGAAATCAGCAAAATGGTGAGATCCAAGTCCTCTCTCAACTGTTGGAATAACGCCAGAACCTTGTCCCGGTTGATAACATCCAGTGCCGTGGTAGGCTCATCGGCAATAAAAAGGCGCGGACCGGAGCTTAGCATCGCAGCCAGTAGTACCCTTTGACACATCCCTCCGCTTAATTCAAAAGGGTACGAGGACAAAATATGCTCAGGGTCTGCAAACCCGACCTTCCTCAATAAAGAGCACAGATAAGCCTCCTGCGCTTGAGTGACGCGGCCTCTGGCCAGCTGTGCAATCCCGCTCAGCATCTGCCGCATCTGGGGCAGCACGCCCTGTGGAGCGACTTGCTGCGGTACAGCAAGGGATGGAGCAGCATCGGCTTGCCCCTTCTGGTCGGGCGGCATCCAGCGCCGCCCGTGCAGTCTGAGCGTGTCCGTCAGCTGTGCGCGGACGGTACGGATCGGATTCAACCCGCTCAGCGATTGTTGAATGAGCAGGGCAATGTCCTCGCGGCGCAGCCTTTGCCAGCGCCGTTCATCAAACGGGACGATGTCCTCCCCGTTGTAGTACATATGCCCCTGCGTAACGCCGATCCCCGGCTCCAGCATGCCCGAGATTGCGTGCGCGGTCAGACTCTTGCCGCATCCGCTCGGCCCGGTCAAGGCCACAATTTCCCCCGGATACACGGAAAAGCTGACATCCCGGAGCAACGGTTGATGTCCGCTTATCCGCATTGTTTTCCCATTCACGCCCGGTTTCCTACCTGCGTCCGCACCTGTTGCTGCGTCAATACGTGTACCGGCTCCTGTGCCTATGCGACATATCTCCAGATGTTCCACGTGCAACATTGGCTTGCGCCCTGCCATCTTTCCTTTCATCTGTCCTGTCCCATCCTTCATTCTGCCGCCCCCTTTTCCGAGAATCGGTCTCCCAGAAGCTGGCAAGCAAGCACAAACAGCATAATCGCCAAGCCCGGAAAAATCATGACATGCGGCGCCACCTGAAAATACGACGTCGCATCATGCAGCATCACGCCCCATTCCGGCTTAGGCGGCTGTACGCCAAGCCCCAGAAAGGAAAGTCCGGCAACCATAAGCACCACTCGCCCGATGTCCCAGACCGCGTACACAAGCAGCTGTGGCAGCACCTGCGGCAATACATAGCTTCTTAGTACGCGCACATGTGAATTACCGGATAAACGGGCATATCGGACATAGTCCTCCTGACAGGCCTTTTGAACAAGGGTGCGAATATACCGAACATATCCCGCCCACCGTACCGCAATAATCGCTAAGGTCATGTTTACAAAGCCCGGACCCAAGATACCCACAATCGCCACCGTCAAAATGATATCGGGAAAAGCCAGCACGCCGTCAATGACCCGCATGACTAACTGGTCCATACGCCCGCGTACATAGCCAATGAGCAAGCCTATCGGCAAACTGATACACAAGGTGGTCACTGTAATCGCACAAGCAATCAGTACGCTGGTCCGAATCCCGTAAATCAGGCGCGACAGTACATCCCGACCCAGATGATCCGTACCAAATGGATATTTCCGACTAGGTGGTGCCAAACGGTTCAGAAGGTCCACATCAAGAGGATCATGAGGAGCAACCCATGGAGCCAGTACCCCGAGCAGCACGATCAGGCCCAGCAGCACTCCTCCTGTCAGTAAGCTCCCTTTGAAGGACAGCCGCATGTTTTTCATTTTCAACTTCCTCCCCTAACGCAAACGCAACCTTGGATCTACAGCCGCCTGGACCACATCTACCAAACACTGAACACCTACGATTAAAAATGCAGCAAAAATGACATACCCCTGGATCACCGGATAATCCCGCTGCGTAATCGCATCTATAAAATACTTGCCCAAACCCGGCCATGAAAAAATCGTCTCTACAATGACATTACCCGCCAGCATAAATGACAGATTCGTGCCTAACAGCGTGATGATCGGCAAAATCGCATGCCTGAATATCTCAAAAAACAGAATATGCGTGCGGGAAAAGCCTCGGGCCTTCGCCGCCTTCACAAAATTCCGGTCACCCAGCTCCAGCATTTGGGCACGCAGTACACGGGCTTGCACAGCCCCCAAACCTGCCCCAAGGGTCAGCGCTGGCAGTACCAAATGAGTCCAATCTTCCCGACCCATGGACGGGAGCCAGCCCAAACGGACCGAGAACAGGTAAATCAGCAGAAAGCCAAGCCAAAAAGAGGGGATGGACGATCCGAGCAGTGCAAACAGCCTTCCCAGACGATCCAGCCAACCGCTGGATTTTACCGAGGCAGCCAGCCCCATCCCAAGAGTCAGCAACGTCATGACGGCAAAGCCCGCCGAGGCCAGCTCCACGGTAGCGGGCAGTCTGTTCCACAGCTCGGTTAGCACCGACTCCTTGGATACATAGGAGGTGCCCCAATGCCCTGTGAACACATCACGCAGCCAGTTTACATACTGAATATGAAGCGGCTCGCTCAAGCCCAGCTCCTTCCGCAGCGCCGTCAACGCCTCCTCAGAGGCAGGCACATTATGCGCGGTGAGCAGAATGGTAGCAGGGTCGCCGGGAGCCAGCCTCATCAACACAAACGTCAGCGTGGATACAACGAACACAATGATGACAAGCTGCGCCACACGTTCCAGAATAAAACGAATCATAGGGTACGCAGCCCGTTATTCCGCAATATCGGATTGCGCCGTAATGTAGTAATACTCAATCGGATGCGGTGTAAAGCCCTCTACCCCTTTTTTCACCCCAAATACATTATCAGGGTGAACAATAAACGACTGCGGCAAATCGGTATTAATGATATCCAGCGCTTGCAATGTCACGGCATTACGCTGTGCTGTATCCTTCGCCAGCTTCAAGCTGCCAAGAAGGTTCTCCAGCGGTTTGGAACCATAACGGCTTACATTGGCCTCGCTTTTAGAGGAATAAAACATGTCCATAAAATATTGCGGCTCCCCCGTATGGGCAGTCAGCATACTGTACATGGCAAAATCCCAATCGTTTTTGGTTAGCGCCTCGTCGATATTTTCCACCTTGCGGATCTTCACCTGGATGCCTTCTTTCAGCAGTTGGCTCTGAATCACCTCAGCCATGACCGAAAGCTCTGGACGCTGAGGGAAGGTCAGCAACGTAACCTCGAACGGCTTGCCCTGCTTGGTCCATGTACCTTGGGCATCCTTTTGCCAACCATCCTTCGTCAACAACTGCTCCGCCGTTCCGTCCAGCGCTTTACGTTCCACCTTGCCGAAGGGGAGAATGCTCGGGAATGGGCTGCTTGCCTCCGTACCATAGCCTCTCATGATCGCACTCACAATGGATGCACGTGGTATCAGGCTGTCCACTACTTTGCGGTTCGCGGCATCCTTGAACACAGGCGACTCCATGTTATACACGATCATATGAGTGCGCAAAGAGGGAGCCGACAGCACTTGCAGCTTATCGTTCTTTTTTAATACCTCCGCGTTATCCACCGGAATATCAGTCGCTACATCTACTTCGCCAGATTGCAGCGCCAACAGGCGTGAATTGCCGTCCGTAATGAACTTCATCGTTGCTTCAGCCAGCCGGGCCTTCTCGCCCCAATATTCGTTATAACGCTCTACGACCAAGGATTGATCCTTGTTGAACGCTTTAATTTTAAAAGCACCTGTCATCGCAGGGTAGCTCTGCTCATCTTTCATGGACGCTACATCCAGCACAATCGTCGATGGATCAGCCAGATTGGACACCAGCGCTGAATTGGACTGGTTTGTCGTGATTTTCAACGCCAGCGACCCAATTACATCAATCGACTTAACGTCTAGCAAATCCTTTGCCAAATGGCTTTTCTCGATGGAGCGCAGCAGGGAAGCCTTCACACTTTCCGCGTCCATACTCTTTCCATCATGAAAAGTGACCTTATCCTGCAAGCTGAACGTCCAAACCGTGGGACTGTCCTGCTTCCATTCCTTGGCCAGCCAAGCCACTGGCTCCAGCTTTTCATTCAAACGGACAAGTGTCTCGCCTGCGCCGGACCGCATAACATCCCAGCTATTATCGCCATGCGGGTCAACGCCTGACGGCTTCCACGTATACGCCATCACCAGCTTTTTGTCCGTTGTGGACTGTTGTGCGGATGTGTTTTCGCCCTTGTCGGAGCTGTCCGCCGTCTTATTAGTTGTGGAGCATCCCGCAAGAGCCATAACTGCCAGTAGCAGCATCACCCCTGTGCATATGGACCATGAACGCTTTTTACGATTGCTTATCATCCTATTTATCCCCCTCTATCTTGTCATTCACAAATACCTAACGCAAAAAAAGCATCCCGGACCGCCTGATCAGCAGTCAGAAATGCTTTCATTATAAAATGCCAAAGCTCACCTCAAAGCACCTCTAATCATAGAAGGGATCGGATCGGTTTCAGACATTCCGTAAGCAGCACGCCCAACCACCTCCCCAGCATCCCGTGGGTCTGACAGTGATGTTAAAACAGGCAGGTCTCCTGACTTCAGGCGTATCTTTCAGGCCTTCCCGGTTCTTCACAGTTCCAGTGGCTATTCCGAAAGCTACAGCAATTCCCTGCTGATGCCTGTATACAGTGGCGGGTCCGTGTCGGAATCTACCGAACTTCCCTTTTAAGTGAGCACGTACAACAGCCATCTACATGATCTCAACGAAACCCTGTAGATAGAAAGTCCGGCTCACACCTGTTTTCTTCCTTTATTCTTTTTCATTACGATTTAGGACTATCTTATTTTGTTGTTACAGGCTTGTCAACAAATGTCGCATAATAATTTAAATTTGAACGATACGGCGAGAATCAAGGCTATGACTTTGCGTTGCATGCACGCAATGGATGTGATAAAATTAGGTATAGAGATACCCATCGTGTCCGTATACTAAAAAGAGTCTTCGCCGCTACCAACGGCAAAGACTCTTAGGACTTGAAAGGCTGTGGATCACCACCACGGCGCGCTGCATAACTGAATGTTAATGCAAACGAAACCCACCGTTAAGGGCCAACCTAATTACGCGGTGGGTTTTCGCTTGTTCCGAAACTTCCGTACCACGCCTCTGCCTACCACTCTAGCAAATTCTTCTAATAGAATCTCAAATCCCCTTCTTCATACAGGAAGAGGGCTTTATCAATAACTCTATGCCAAAAAGCCGGAAAAAGAGGCTTACGACCTCTCTCCGGCTGTCTTTATCTAATCCTAATTATCAAACCTTCTGCGGAACCTCCGACACTGTCACACCTTTGACCGATTCGGCTTGTTTTTTCGTTAAAACGATGTTCAAGACAATCGCCGTGATCGAGCCGGATACGATGCCGTTTTGCAGCAGCATTTTGGCAAAGCTCGGCAGTTGGTCGAACATTTGGGGCAGCACGGCAGAGCCGAGGCCCACCGCAATGCTGCATGCCGCGATCAGCAGATTGCTTTCCTTCCGCAAGTCCACTTCTGACAAAATAGACATGCCCGATGCAGCAACCGAACCGAACATAACGATCATCGCCCCGCCCAGCACAGCATTAGGAATCACTGTCGTTAAGGCAGCCAGTTTAGGCAGCAAACCAAGAACAACCATAATACCACCCGCAGCAAAAATAACGTTCCGCGATTTGACGCGTGTCAGCGAAATCAGACCTACATTTTGCGAGAAAGCCGTGTAAGGAAACGCATTGAAAATACCCCCGAGCATAATCGCAAGTCCTTCGGAGCGCAGACCATTGACGATTTGCTTCTGCTCTACCTTTTGATCAATCGCCTTGCCTACTGCCAAATAAACGCCCGTAGACTCGACCATGCTGACAATGTTAACGATAATCATCGTACATACTGCCATAATGCTAAACTCAGGCTTACCAAAATAAAACGGCTGCGCAACACTCACCCAAGACGCTTGCGCCACTGGAGCAAAATGCACCATCCCCATCGCATAAGCAACCACCGTACCCGCAAACAGACCGATGAGCACGGAAATCGAGCGTAAAAAGCCTTTTGCCAACCGATTCACAAGCAAAATAACCAGCAAAGTAACTAACGCCAGCAACAAATTACGCGGCTGTCCAAAATCCGCGCTACCCTGACCCCCTGCTACGTTATTCATCGCCACCGGAATGAGGGACAGGCCGATAATCGTAACAACCGAGCCCGTAACCACCGTCGGGAAAAAGCGTAGCAGCTTGCCATACAACGGTGCCGCGAGCACCACGAATATACCTGATAAAATAATGGCTCCGTACGCGGTTGCCAAATTCGAGGTCGACGCAATCGCAATAATCGGACCCACCGCCGTAAACGTACAGCCCAGGATGACAGGCAATCTACTGCCGAAAAACCGCGTGCCCATAATCTGTAATAACGTAGCAATCCCGCAAGTGAACAAATCGGCAGCCACCAGATAGGCCATCTGGGCTGGCGTCAGGTGCAATGCTCCCCCTACAATGAGAGGTACGGCAATCGCTCCAGCGTACATCGCCATCACATGCTGGAAGCCCAGCGCGAATAACTTTTGTTTGCTTAACATCCCACATTCTCCTTAACGGAAGGAATTACCGCACCCGCTTCTTCTATAAAATGAACCTCGCCCGGTGCCATGGAAGCGATACGCGCAAGAGAGCGTACGGCGATGCCTCTTTGTTCCAGCAGTCCACGGCCTTCCTGAAAGCTCTTTTCGATCACGCAGCCAACCCCGGCCAGCTCCGCTCCTGCTTCCTTCACAATATCTGTAAGTCCGACCAATGCTGCACCGGTCGCCAGAAAGTCATCCACGATCAGCACATGGTCGCTGGCATCGAGATATTTTTGGGAAATACTTACCTGATAGGTTTCCTGCCGTGTAAACGAGTGAACCTCAGCGAAGTATACCTGCTCGTTCAGCGTGATTGCCTTCTTTTTCTTCGCGTAGATGAACGGAACACCCAATGCAATGGCTGTAGCCATGGCAAACTGAATACCACTTGCTTCAACCGTAAGCACCTTCGTAATGGGAGCACTGCTAAAAAGACGTGCGAACTCCTTACCAATCTCCAGCGCCAATGCTGTATCTACCTGATGATTCAAAAATGAATCTACCTTTAATACCGTGTCGGATAAAATCTGTCCCTCTTGACGAATACGTTCCTCCAAAACTTTCATGATGCGGGTATCGCTCCTTCTTTACTTTAAAATAGAATAAACCTGCCAAAACCAAAAAAGGACAGGCTCCCTTGAGTTGTTTCTCAAGTGAAGCCTGTCCCTGGGGTTGTAATCCCTGACGGATGAGCGCACAAATAAATGCCCGCATTTCATCCGAAGCCGATGCGCTATCACTCATAGTCAGACGATTACAGTGGTCGTCCGGTAGAAACTTTTGGGCCATATCCCCAATATTATACGAGTCATGTGAAATTGATACCTTGTATACTACACCCTCTGGCGGGCGGTTTCAAGACTATTTTTCATACAGACAGCGGCACTTGAAGAACATCCCCCTCCGATTAAGGTACATATATTGTGAGGATTTTGCAAAAATCCAATAAGCGACTTCCAAAGAACAATATATAGATCGAAAAGGTCTAGTTCGTCTATATATTGCACTTCAGAGCGACTGGAATCGAATTTTGCAAAATCCTGATTGTAGAAAACGGATATTAATGCACATAAAACCAAACAAACAATATTATATTTTATCTATAATTTAAAAAACAAAATAAAACCATATATTATATTTCCGTTTGTGTTGACTACACAGAAAAACGGAAGTAGTATTGAATTATATAAGATGTAAAGAGGCAGGAGCTTCGACTGCCGGGACTTCACCCACGTAAGGAGATTTTATATGGATAACTATCTTGCTGTTGATATTGGGGCTTCAAGCGGAAGACTCGTAAGTGCAACCCTGCAAGGTGGCCAGCTTCACTTGGAAGAGCTTCACAGGTTCGGCAACTCCTTTACGGAAAGGGACGGACATGATTACTGGAATGTCGATGATCTGTTTGACGAGATCATAAAAGGACTGCAAAAAGCCAAACAGAAAGGGATTCGTTCCTGCACGCTCGGCATAGATACATGGGCTGTAGATTACGTCCTGCTGGATCAGGAAGGTCGTCGCATTCATGATATCTACGCCTATCGCGATGCACGAACTCTTCATGCACCCGAAAAGCTGCATCGGCTCATAAGCAGAGAAGATGTATATGAGAAGACAGGCATTCAGGAGCTGAATTTTAACACGTTGTATCAACTGTTCGTCCATGATCGGGAGCAGCTTGCCCAAGCGGATAAAATATTGATGGTTCCCGATTATCTGTACTACCGCCTTACGGGCATCATGATGAATGAAACGACGAATGCATCTACCATGCAGCTTTTAAATGTGAATACCCGGGAGTTGGATGAAGAACTATTGTCCCTGCTCCAGCTTCGCCGTAATCAATTTGCGGAGCTTAGCGAGCCCGGTCAGACTCTGGGTGCAATCTTACCGGAGCTTGTTCAGCAGTACGATCTTCCAGACTGCCAACTCATCGTCGTGCCTACACACGATACAGCATCGGCTGTGGCGGGTGTTCCGTCGAAGCGGGAAGAATCGTGGGCCTATATTAGCAGCGGAACGTGGTCGCTACTGGGTATGGAACGATCTCAAGCCTTGAATACCAAGGCAGCCATGCAGGCGAACTACACCAATGAGTGGGGAGCTTACGGAACATACCGTTTTCTGAAAAACATTATGGGCCTATGGATGATTCAGGAGGTAAGAAGAGAGGGCGGTTCCGCTCTTAGCTTTGCCGAATTGGCCCAACTGGCTTCGGCAGAAACGCCTTTTGCCAGTATCGTTCTCTGCAACCTGCCCGCATTTTTAAACCCGGATAGCATGACTCTTGAAATTCAACGGTTCTGCGAGGAAACGGGGCAGCCCATTCCCCGAACTCCGGGTTCGCTCGCCCGCTGTATTTTCGACAGCCTGGCCCTAAGCTATCGGGATGCCTTGTATGAACTACAGCGTTTAACAGACGAAACCATTACCCGATTGCACATTGTCGGCGGAGGCGCTAATAACGAATTGCTGTGTCAGCTAACAGCCGATCTTTTGGGGATTGAGGTTCACGCAGGCCCTTCGGAGTCTACGGCCATCGGTAATATTGTCGTGCAGCTCATCAGCATCGGCGCTCTTGACGATCTCCAAGCTGCTGGCAGCGTCATTGCCCAATCCTTCCCAACCCAGTTATATCAACCGAGGACGGTAGGTGGGATTGAAGGGCTTCTGGATCGCTGGGAGAGTCTCAAGAAGCAAACAGCGTCCTCTATTCAGATATCTCGATAAAGGAGTAAACCCATGAATCAAGCCATTGAAGCCAGTTATAACGAAGCGAAAAAGCTGTATGCCCGCCACGGTATTCAGGTGGATGACGTTTTACAGAAGCTTTCAGAGATCAAAATATCATTACACTGCTGGCAGGGAGATGATGTTCAGGGCTTCCTGTTCAAAGACAAACAGCTTAGCGGGGGCATTGCTGTAACAGGCAGCTACCCGGGCAGAGCAGGTACACCGGATGAATTGCGTCAGGATTTAGAGAAAGCCCTGTCGCTCATTCCGGGCCAACACAAGGTCAATCTGCACGCCATCTATGCGGATACCACAGAACAAGTGGATCTGGATCAATTGGAGCCGCGTCATTTTCAGAACTGGGTAGACTGGGCCAAACAGCAGGGATTGGGGCTTGATTTTAACCCCACCTTGTTCTCCCATCCCAAAGCGGAAGACGGCTTCACCCTGAGCCACAAGGACCCGGAAATTCGTAACTTCTGGATCACACACTGCAAAAAATCGCGCAGGATTGCAGAGCATTTTGGAAAAGAACTCGGTCAGCCATGTGTTACCAACCACTGGATGCCGGATGGTTACAAGGATACCCCGATTGACCGCTTGGCTCCAAGAGAGCGGCTGCGGGATTCTCTGGACGAGATTTTCAGCGAAAAAATCAGTGAAGAATACAACATAGACGCAGTTGAAAGCAAGCTGTTCGGCATCGGTTCGGAAAGCTATGTCGTCGGCTCGCATGAGTTCTATATGGGCTACGCGCTGACGCGGGGCAAATCCATTTGTCTCGATTCCGGTCACTTTCATCCGACCGAAGTCATTTCGAATAAACTGTCTTCCGTGCTGATGTTCACCGATCAATTATTGCTCCATGTCAGCAGACCCGTCCGTTGGGACAGCGATCATGTGGTGACCATGGACGACGAATTACTCGACATTGCCCGTGAGCTGGTTCGCGGAGATTTGCTTTCCCGAACACATATCGGCCTTGATTTCTTTGACGGCAGCATCAATCATGTGGCTGCATGGGTCATCGGAACACGCAACACGATCAAAGCGCTGCTTCGCGCTATGCTGGAACCGATTGAAGCATTGAAGCATGCGGAAGAGAAACGGGACTTTACCACTCGTCTTGCCCTGGTCGAAGAATTCAAATCGTATCCATTCGGGGCCGTATGGGATTACTATTGCGCTCAAAACGGTGTCCCCGTTCGTGAAGAATGGCTGGCCGAAGCAAAAAACTATGAACAACAGGTACTGCTGAAACGGTAACTACTGCATTGATAATTTATATTTATATCACCCAAAGGGAGAGATCATCCATGACTACTGTGCTGGAGAATCAAAAAGAACGGAAATCAGAACTGGATATTCCATTCGTCCGCGAGATGGCGGAAATTACGCAAAACATGTGGAAATTCGGCTGGGATGAGCGTAACGGAGGGAATGTCAGTTATATTCTGGATGAAGCAGAGGTTGCCAAATATCTTGATATTCATCAAGTCATTCGGACGATTAAGCCTGCTTTTCCAGTGAATGAGCTGGCTGGAAAATATTTTATCGTCACTGGATCAGGTAAATATTTTAAGAACGTCCTTGCCGATCCGGAAGCCAATTTAGGTGTCCTTCGTGTCTCGCAGGATGGCGAGCAATTGGAGGTCTTATGGGGCCTCAAGCATGACGCGGTACCTACCAGCGAATTGCCGTCTCATTTTATGAGCCATATCGAACGATTGAAGGTGGATCCTAACCATCGTGTTGTGATCCATAATCATGCCACCCATGTCATTGCCATGACCTTCATTCATAGTCTGGACGAAAACCAGTTTACCAAAACGCTGTGGGAAATGTGTACCGAATGTATTGTCGTCTTTCCAGACGGTATCGGCGTAATCCCTTGGATGGTACCGGGTTCCAGCGAAATCGGTCACGAAACGGCAAAAAAAATGAAGGATCATCATGCTGTATTATGGCCTCATCACGGTATTTTCGGAACAGGCAGCTCCATTGATGAAGCGTTTGGCCTGATTGAAACGATTGAAAAAGCGGCGCAAATTTATATGCTCATTGCTAAGCATGATATCCAGCAGCGGATTACGGATCAGGAATTGGCGGATCTGGCTAAAGCCTTTAACGTTATTCCAAAAGAAGGAATCCTGAACATATAAACATAGGCTAACCTCATAGCTCACAACCTAAAAGGCTCCACGGCTTGTCTTAAACCAGCCATGGAGTTTTTGTTACGCATATCGGGATATTACACTTTATGCTGCTCTCTATATTCATTCGGAGTTACGCCGAAATAGTCTTTAAATTTTCGGTAAAAAAAGCTCAGATTATCATAGCCGATATCGGCCGCAATATGATAGACAGGTGTATCCGTATTGGAAAGAAGGAGCGAGGAACGCGTCATTCGGTGGATCAAAATCAATTGTTTAAACGATCGTCCGGTCGATTTTTTAAGCAGCGCACTCAGGTAGTTCGGATGGAAATTAAAGTGCTCTGCTGTAGAAGCAAGCGTACACGTTTGGAAGTTCTCTTCCAGGTAGTGAAGAATCTCAATGACGGATGGATGGGAAGACGATTTGGCATGCTTCTGGTTCGTATCAAATTGGAATACGCGCAATAATTCAGAAAAGATCAAGACCATATAACAGTCGATCATCTCTTCAGAACACAGGGATTGATCATAATATTCACACAGAAGTTCCCGCATAAACAAGCCGAGCTTTCTACTGTTTTCGGAATGGAAAATAATGTATCTGTTATGCGTCTGATTATCCGAAATTGCATTCACCAGAAAGTCCGTAATCATGCTGCGACTGGACAAGCGGCTTAGAAAAGAAGTTGAGAAATACTCTCTGCTCATTGAAATGTTCACAATAATATCATTCTCGCCTGTCGCCAAAATCGCATGTGGCGCTCCGGTATCTACAATACAAATTTGGCCCTCGGTTAATGTCACCGTCTGATCGTTAATGATCTGCGTACACTGCCCCGAATAGACATAATTCATTTCAATATCATTGTGGATATGCATAGGAACCTCAGCAAATCGACTGTGCTTTGTAATCTTGATTTTGCCACCCTCCAAATAAAACACAAACACTTTTTGGCCGTTATATTCAATCTGTTTAATGCTGTTATATTTCTCGGACAGATACGGATGTTCTCGATAGGCTTCCTCACTTGCCGTCAATTTACGCAGCTTGCGATCCAATTCACCATGCTCCATTAACCCCATCACCCCTCCTATTATTATAACCTTAAGTTTGGACAGTCAACAACTTGTGCTTCGGTATTAATAACCCTAAATAAAAGCGTTATCATGTGAGTATAGAAAGAGAAGTTATCATTTATATCTAAAATATTACAATACACATAAAAGTACACTATTAAGAATATTATCTTCGGCAAAATAGTAGTATTCCATAAAAAAATTATCAATATTCCGGGGGGGATATCCATGAAAAAAATAGAAGACGTGCTCGCCGGTCGGCAAGACAACTATATACTTCCTTTCTTTTGGCAGCATGGTGAAGATGAAAGTACGCTGAGAGATTATATGGAAAAAATGCAAAGTACGGGCATTCAAGCTGTATGTGTCGAGTCACGGCCGCATCCTGACTTTGTCGGGGACAAATGGTGGCGAGATATGGACATCATTTTAGATGAAGCACGCAAACGGAGCATGAAGGTGTGGATTTTGGATGATTCTCATTTCCCAACCGGATATGCCGTTGGAAAAATCAAAAGTGATTTCCCACATCTGCAAAAAAGCTTCCTGAAAACACATCAACAGGATTTTGCAGGTCCGCTGAAGCACGCCAGTTTTCTGGTTAAATGGGCGGCCCCGCACCCGGGAGACCGGATTATCGGTGTCATTGCTGCCAAGAAACAGAACATGGATGAGGTTGACACTGATACTTTGATTGATATTAGCCAGCATTTGCAAGATGGCAAAGTGTACTGGGATTTGCCGGAGGGAGAATGGCGAATCTTTACACTAGTGCAGACTTTTCACGGTGGAGAAAAGGAAACGGAAGGCTACCTGAATCCGATTGTACCGGAAGCGACACAGGTCCTGATTGATACGGTATACGAAGCGCACTGGCAGCATTATCAGGCGGACTTCGGTTCCACTATTGCAGGCTTTTTTTCCGATGAACCCCGCTTTGGGAATATGCATGGTGCGTTCGGTTCCATCGGGAGATTCGATATGGTGCTGCCGTGGCGCGACGATATGCTTGATTTGCTGAAGCCGCAGCTATCTGGAGAGGTTCTGCGTTTGCTGCCTTTGCTGTCCGTAGACGGGGGAGCGCAGGCGCATAACGTCCGTTATGCCTACATGAATCTGGTCAGCCAACTGTATGCCGATCACTTTACCGGCAAGCTTGGCGGATGGTGCCGTTCGCATGGGGTCGAATACATTGGTCATTTGATCGAGGACAACAATGCTCATGCGCGACTTGGCTACGGAACAGGGCATTTTTACCGGGGATTGTGGGAACAGGATATGTCCGGTATTGATGTGGTACTGCATCAAATTATGCCGGGCATGGATCGTGGAACCTTCAAATCCTTTACCTCAAAGGGCTGGGATGGAGAATTTTTTCATTATGGACTGGCGAAAATGGGGGCTTCCCTGGGGCATATAGATCCTAAAAAGAAAGGCCGTACGATGTGCGAAGTATATGGCGCTTATGGCTGGGGAGAAGGACTCAAGCTGATGAAATGGATCACGGACCATATGCTGGTTCGGGGAGTGAACTATTTTGTTCCGCACGCCTTTTCGCCCAAACCGTTCCCTGACCCGGACTGCCCCCCACATTTCTATGCAGACGGGAAAGATCCGCAGTTCAGATACATGCACATTCTAATGCAATATATGAACCGTATGAGTCACTTGCTGACGGGTGGCATCCATATCGCTCAGGCAGCAATCCTGTATCATGCAGAAGCAGAATGGTCAGGGGATTATATGCTGTTCCAAAAGCCGGCACGAGAGCTGACTCAGCATCAAATTGAATTTGATATTGTGCCTGCTGATACGCTGGTTGACGCGACCGTCACAGATGGACAGCTCGTTGTAAACAGCGAACGTTTTGCATGTTTGGTCATTCCTTATGCTGAAGCGCTCCCCTACTCCCTGTTAAACGCATTAGGAGACGGGCTAGATCAAGGACTGCGCGTATTCTTTGTAGGAGGCTTCCCTGAGCGCTCCAGTGAGGGCAGCGGTGCAGAAACAGTGCTGGACAAAATCCGTCAGCACCAGAATTCCAGACTGGTTTCATTGGAAACTGTAGCTGAAAAACTGCGTGATGAAGGAATCTATGAAATAAAGGTATCGGATCACCAGCCGTATCTGCGCTATTATCACTACCAGCAAGCGGACGGAGATGTGTTCATGTTTTTTAACGAGCACCCCTATGAGTCTATGACTTCATCCATTGATATTCCATTGTCCGGCAATGTATATGAGTATGACGCTTTGGCGAACCAGCTTGTACAGTTGGATTCGGGTGTCCATCCCGCCGGAACGACTCTGTCTCTGACACTGAGTGCATATGAATCCAAAGTTTTTATATTCAACAGCAGGTTGGATGGGAAAATGGTATCCATTTCAACTCCAGCACTCAGCTTGTCCAATGTGACGGCAATGACAATTGAAGGAATTTGGAAGGTGTCCTTTGCCTCCGCGGAGCAATATCCTCACTTTGGCGAACAGATTGAGCTGAAAGAGCTGGTTAATTTGGCGAGCCCGAACCTGTATCCAGAGTTCGTGGGGACGGTGAGATACCAGATTGATTTTGAGGTCACAGCTATGCCAAAACAAGCGCGATTAGCACTCGGAGACGCATATGAAATTGCTGAGGTCTGGCTGAACGAGCAGTCGCTAGGAAGCCGAATCTGCCCTCCCTATGATTTTGATGTCACAAAAGCACTGGTGACAGGTATAAATACGCTGGTCATTGAGGTGACGAATACACTGGTCAAAGAGCAAGCCGACTTCCTTTCACAGTATCTGTTACAGGAGCCTACTGGCTTGATTGGACCCGTTCAGTTAACGATGCAGCCATGATGTGATGTTCATAACCCTGGCTCTTTCGAGATCGGAAGAGCCAGGCATTAAAGAAGTATGCTGGAGGGGTTAAAATGGATAAGCAGAAATTAGCCAAGGATATCCTGGAGGGCGTCGGCGGCGAGGAAAACGTCGAGAGCGTCGTTCATTGCATGACCCGGTTACGTTTCAAACTGTATGATGAAAGCGTACCTAATAAGGAAAAAATACAGAAATTGAAGGGCGTCAAGGGAGTTACCCTAAATGGCGGACAATATCAGGTCATTATCGGTAACGAAGTAGCCGACGTCTATGAAGAGCTTGTGAAGTCTGCTCAATTGGGTTCAGGGGATAAAAGAGGTTCATCTGCTCCCAAGAAGAAGCAGAATTGGTTCAATAATATTCTGGAGACGATCGCGAGCTGCTTTACACCATTGCTTCCTGCACTGGCTGGAGCCGGGATGGTCAAAGCGCTACTGGCTATTCTCACCACACTCCATGTACTTTCCGAAGACAGTGGTACTTACCAGATATTAAACGTTATCGGAGACGGCATATTTCATTTCTTGCCTATACTGCTTGCCATAAGCGCTGCCAGAAGGTTTAAATCCAACGAATTTATAGCTGCCACGATTGCCGCGGCGATGCTCCATCCCAATTTACTGGATTTAAAAAACGGCGGTGCCAGCACGATTGATTTTCTCGGCCTGAACATCCCTCTGGTGAATTACGCTTCTACGGTCATTCCGATTTTGCTAACCATCTGGTTAACGTCTTATGTCGAAAAATTTGTTTACAAACGTACACCTAATGTACTAAAAATCGTATTAGCACCATTGGTAGTGCTTTTGGTTATGATTCCTCTAGCCCTGTATGCCATCGGACCTGTGGGTACGTATGCAGCTCATGGAGTGACAACTGCCATTAATTTCTTGTTTAATACGTCCGGACTGTTGGCCGGGTTTATTCTGGGTGGCTCCATTCAAGCCCTCGTCATCACAGGCATGCACTATGGACTAATCCCAATCATTGTGCAATCCCTGGCTGTGAATGGCTATGATTATACAATACCGGCAACATTTATGGGGGTTATGGGGCAAGCAGGTGCGATCTTAGGCGTTCTGCTACGCACCAAAAACAAAGAATTGAAATCACTCTCCGGCTCTTCTCTGCTCTCCGCCTTGTTGGGGATTACGGAACCCGGAATTTATGGAGTCACACTGCGACTGAAGAAACCTTTTTATGCAGGCATGATCGGCGGGGACATTGGTGGAGCTATTCCCGGAGCTGTAGGGGCCAAAGCGATTACGATGGCTCCAAGCGGTTTACAATCCCTGCCTATCTTTGCTGGCCCGACATTTGTTTATGTGATTATTGGTATCGTCGTCAGTTTTACCATCGGGGCCGTTGTATCTTATCTGCTTGGATTTAAAGAGCCTGACGATGTCGAGGATGAAGAAGAGGATGGAAAGGGCACATCAGGCGAAATGAAACCGCTACCAGGAGAAAGAACGCTATATGCTCCTCTGAACGGAACTATTATTGAACTAAGCGAAGTTAGCGATCCCGGCTTTGCTGCCATGGGCAAAGGGTTGGCTATTATCCCGGATCACGGACGGGTGATCGCCCCATTTCAGGGTAAAATCGCTACCGTAGCTAAAACGAAACATGCGGTAGCCATTGTCGGCGATGACGGAACCGAGGTGCTGATTCATGTAGGCGTAGACACTGTGAAGCTGAAGGGTGAATTTTTTACGACGTATGTTCAAGCAGGTGATGAAGTACAGACGGGAGATGTACTGCTGGAGTTTGAAGCGGGTCCGATCAAGGCTGCCGGATACGACACCACCACCTCTATCGTCATTACGAATAGCGATGAGAACACCGAGATTTTGAATAATGCCGGGACAACAGCCGTTGAACGCGCTCCATTTATGACGGTTATTGCGAAATAACCCGGTATGCAGACAATAGAAAACAGGACTCCTGTGCTGGTGTGCATAAGGAGCCCTGTTTTTGTTTCGTTACCTATTTTTTTAATTCATGACAGTTCCTTGGATTCGGATGCTTCACGAATGGCCCGATCCGTCAACTGGCTCAGGACAGCGTCCTCCATCGGTGGGTTATGCAGAAGTTTTGATTTTATAACCCTAAATTCCAATGAATTAACTTGTAATTATACATTCCTTTATATACAATAAAATCAAAACCCCCTTATCTCCACTAAAGGAGAGGTGACATTGTTGTGAAAAGAGTAAAGAACGAAGATCACTTCGACATCGTGGAAGACCATTATTTCACAGCTACTGAACTGGAAAAATCCAGCGCGATATGGCCAGTCAGGCTCGGTATGGATATTTCCAAGACCAGCTGTCATGTCGGCCCCAAGGCTGTGCCTTATTTCTATTTAATTTTTGTGCTTGACGGTCAGGCTGAGTTTATTTATAAGCAAAAGAAATATCATGTGCAAAAGTCCGACCTGTTCTGCTTCTTCCCGCATCTTGCACATGAATATTACACGGATCAGGAGAACCCGCTGCAAAAGGTATGGATTGCTTTTGAGGGACCCAAATCCCTTGCGCTGCTGGAGCGAATCGGGATTAAGCCCTGTACGCCTTTTTTGGCCAACGCAGTAAGCGAGGAAGTCACTGGACTCATCTCGAATTTGTTTTCCATTGTAAATGACAACAGCAGACGTGACAGCGATCTCTCGCGTCTCATTACACTGCACCAGATTTTCGAGGAGCTGTCCCGCAACACATCGGACACGCTGCGCAACTCTGTTGTATCCTCCGACTATTGGCTACAACAGGGGAAAGATTACATTGATATGCACTATTGTGACCGCATTACGATTGAACAGATTGCCGAGCATGTAGGCGTGGATCGCGCACATTTTTCACGCAAATTCCATTCCACCTTCCTGATTTCCCCCGCCAAGTATTTGCAAAACCTCAAAATCGATGAGGCCAAAAGATTGCTGGAGCAAACGACTTACAATTTGTCGATCATTGCCCAGTCCATCGGCTACACGGATATGTCCACCTTTTCCAAGGCATTTAAGAAAACGGCAGGGATTCCGCCGCGTGAGCATCGGTTCCGGCATCAAGCCCGGCAAGAGTTCCACACGCCAACGCTTAGCATGTAGCGTGGCGTGGCGTGGCGTGGAAAAACAGCATCTGGATAATAGTATGGGTATGCTTGCATGGAGTTCAGCAGCGATACAGGAGAACAATCGTCTACGGTGGTTCTCCTTTTTTTATGATCTGATCCTAATTCCCGCTTGGTTATCAGACCTTTCAACGCTATAATAGGCATCAAACCAACAGGAAAGGTACGTGAAACGAATGCTGCGATTCAATGCGATACGTACGGGCTATCTGCTGGGCATCTCACTGGTACTGGCCGCAATTATTTATTTTTTCGCCTCCAATTGGGGTGGGCTGGATCGGACGGCCAAGATTGTGCTGGCTGCTGCGCTTATCGTTCTGTTCTATGGCTTGTCCTTTGTATTTGCACGTATACGCGCTATTCCCGGTCAGCAAGCCTTTCTGTCGAATATATTTCTGGTGGCTGGCTGTATAGCCTTTGGCGTTTGCGTGGCGTTGCTCGGTCAAATATACAATTCCCACGCCGATAGTTACGGGTTGTTTTTAATTTGGTCGGTTCCGGCTCTGCTGCTAAGCTGGATTACCCGCTACAATCCTTTTTATATGCTGTCTTATGTATTGATTCATCTCGCCTTGTGGCTCTACTTTTACCCTACGATGCAAAGCACGCCTTACAGCGAACTGGAATCGCTGTCCATTGCCGGAGTGTTCGCACTGGTCAATCTGATGTTGTTTCTATTGACATTACTCCATCGTCTAAACTCTGGACCGCTGAAATATATGAGCTTTATCGTTTTCCATATTGCCGTGCTGACGATGACTAACTCTTTTGCATTGGATGGATATGGTCTCGTTATGAACATACCCTGTATCGCTGTAATCGCTATTGGATTTTATGTGTTTATCAAGGTCCGACTGAGTAAAACGCTGCTCACTTTGAATGCATTGGCGGCCTCCGCTTTTGCTGTCTTTAAATTTATCGAGCTGGCGGAAGCGTACTCATCATCGCTGTTCTTTGTCTTTGGGTTGATTTTTGTGGCGCTGCTGCTGGCGGGTAATGTATGGTTTTTCCGTTATTTGAATCGTTTGGGGAAAACACCGCCGGAAGCTGGGGAAATATCCAACGAGAACAAAGGAGATATCGCAAAATCCGATACGGAGACAACGGGCATCAGTACATCAAAGACTGAGACAACCGTTCCCGAAGAACGTAGCAGTGAATGGATCAGCAAAACCGTATCCCGCGTGATCAAAGTGGTTGGAGTGCTGATTGGAAGTATATCCCTGATCGGACTGATTAACATTAGCACGAATGTAAACCACACCGAATATGTACTGTTGGGTGTGTCGTTGCTGCTTATGATTTCGATGATTGTCATTCCGGAATCCAAGCTGGATTCTGTAATACGTTATACCCTGTTGACGATCAGTTATATTACAGGCTGGGTAGCCATTTTATGGTCAGATATGACGTTGCTTTCGGTATTATTTCTGATCGTTTCCATCGTCGGATGGTTTCGCTCCAAAGGGAAAAGACAACTCTTTTTTACCTATACCTTTGTAAACCTGAATTTGGCGACCATTCTATTTCAGCAGTTTCAGGAGTGGGATTCTTGGAACTGGTCCTTTGAGTACATTATCCTTTCTCTTTTCCTGGTCAATGCTGTGCTGTATGCAGCAAGTTATTTTATACCCAAGATGGAATCGCGGAAACACCTTCGGGATAGCTCCTTATTTTTCAGCCTGCTGTTTATATTGTGGGCGACCTTTTTCGAGGATGTCATTCCACACTCTTATGTGCTGATTAACATTCTTTATTTCGTTATCGTTACAGGCATGGTCTTTGCCTTCATCCGACTAAAACAAAGATCGGAGGCCATCACAAGCGTAGCGTTCTGGTTTATTTTTATTGGCTTCAAGTACTATGATTTGTTGTGGACGCTACTGTATAAGTCCTTTACGCTGGCACTGCTGGGTGTCATTGCACTCGGAATTACGTGGTGGGCAGATCGGCGGATGGCCCATAGCGGCAAGACAGCGTTTGATGCTGACCACCGCAGCTTTAGCTTTATGCGCTTAAGCCCGCTCCTGATCGCCGTAGTCATCGTACTACAGCTCGGTGTGATCGGCTATCAGACCGTGAGAAGTGAATCCCTGCTTGCCACAGGCGCTTCCATCAAACTCAAACTGGCCCCTGTAGACCCTCGCTCCCTGTTACAAGGCGATTATGTCATGCTGAATTACGATATCTCTACCCCTTTTTCGCTGGACAATTGGAACCGGGGCAAGCTTAAAGTCGTTCTCACGCCGGGTAGCCAAGGAGTATATATCGCTGATCGACTGTATCAGGATGGTGACAAGCTTGCCAATCATGAGGTTATTCTAAATGGACAATGGAATGGTTCACGTATTCAGTACGGTATTGAGAATTATTTCATCCCCGAGGGAACCGGGCGTAATGTTGAACAGAACGCTCATTATGCCTACATTCGGGTAAGTCAGAACGGGGATGCGTTGCTGGAACGGCTGTCAGACAGCTAACCGGAGATCATGGAGCACATCGTACCCAGTGGGGTCTTATCCTGCTGTTGTACGTCACGCCTGCATGATGCGAAGACCCAGTCGTCATTACAAAAACAGGCTGAACCAAGCCCCTCCATTACTGGAGAGTCACTTGGTTCAGCCTGTTTACTTTTACAGTACAGTCGAAGGACGTCCCTTATGAATTGCCTTCTTCATCCTTCGTTCAGCCCCGCCTATGCGTCTCTCGACCATGCCACAATCCCTTGGATATCCTCCGGCTGAGTCCGGCAACAACCACCAATCAGACGGGCTCCTGCTTCATACCATTGGCGAGCACTCTGCCCGAACGTCTCTGTACAACTCGTACCGTGCCATGTCTTGGTAACCGGGTCATATTCCTCCCCCAGATTGGGATATACCACCACAGGCTTATCCGTATAACTGCGCATTTCTTGAATGAGTGATGGAATGTACTGCGGCAAAGTACAATTAATACCTACAGCAGCCACTTGCTCATGCTCATCCAGCCATTCGGCGCACTCAGCGGCGGACTCCCCATTGCTGATGTGCTGCCCATCCTTTGCACTAAAGCTGATCCAGGCATACGTACCGGGAAATTCCTTTAGCAATCGCGCGATGGCTTTGGCTTCGACCAGACATGGTATTGTTTCACAGGCCAAAATGTCCGCGCCCGCCTCAATCAGCGCTTTCATACGCGGCCTGTGGAACTCCACAAGCTGTTCCTCGCTCAGCGTATAATCACCGCGATATTCTGAACCATCCGCCAAAAACGCCCCGTAAGGGCCAATGGAGGCCGCGACCAGCGGTTTAGGACGATGCTGTTGTTTTGCACCAGTCGTAATGTCTGCCCAAAATTCATCCCGTGCCTGTACAGCAATCCGTACCGAGGACTGAATCAACTCCAGCGCTTCATTTTCGCTTAACCCCCGTTTGACGTAGCCTTCAACGGTAGCCTGATAGCTCGCAGTGATCGCGCAGTCTGCACCCGCATCAAAATAGTCTCTATGCACACGCTTGATAGACTCCGGATGCTCATGGAGTATTTTAGCCGACCATAAGCTGTCGTTCAGATCATGCCCGTGACGCTCCAGCTCCGTAGCCATTGCGCCATCCAGCACGATCAGCGGAAATTCGGCCAGTATATGCTGTATCGGATTCATAGGTTCCTCCTGCTTGTTTCCTCTATTTAACCCACTGATTAAGTGGGGTTTAATGACTTACATTATAGCATGTATGTTGGTGAGTACCTCTCATTTTCACATCTGATGTAATGTATAAATTTTTTAAATTAGTTTCATAAGTTAAATTAATTAGATATTGTTCTTTTTTTCACAAAGTCATTTTACTATAAAAGTGCAAACCAACCACTTTGGCCAAAAGATCAGGGAATTGCATAGTCATATTTGTGAAAAAAGGTACAAGAGAGGGTTTTATCTATGTCTTTACTACAAATGATTACATCGACCTTAACAGATAATAATATTCTCAGTTCCATCGCTTCCACCGTTTTTATTATCCTTCTCGGTTTCTTTTGCCGCAAGAAGGGGATTTTCACAGCACAAGTAGGAAAGCTGCTGTCCAAGGTTGTTTTAACCGTGGCTTTACCAGCGCTAGCCTTTAATTCTTTCATGCAGGATATTAATCCTACAATATTAGAGCAAGGCATGAATGTTTTAATATGGGGAATTTTAATTTATATTATTCTCATTTTTATTTCAAAACCTTTCTTCCTGAGCTACAACAAGGATAAACAGGATGTTCTGCGGGTATTAACTATTTTCGGTTCTACTACTTTTTTCGGAATTCCAATTGTTGCGGCAATCTATGGTCCTACCGGAGTTATGTACAGTTCCATTTTTAACATAGGCTACCGCATTTTCTTATACTCCTATGGCTATATCAAAATGAGCGGCTTAAAAATGGAGCTTAAAAATCTCAAAACCATGTTTTTAAATCCGATCGTTATCGCCACTTTTCTAGGCTTGTTTGTTTGGTTGTTTCAGGGTTATTTGCCACAGATGAGCGTAGCTACTGAGGATGGGGCCATTCAGCAATTCGCTTTTCTAAGAATTGATCAAACCGCTGTCTGGTTGTTCAAGCCCATGACCTACCTTGCTGGGCTAGCTTCTCCATTAGCCTGGTTATCGATTGGTTCTACATTGGGTGAGATCAGCTTCAAGTCGGCAGCTACTGACAAGACCTCTTGGTATTACAGCATAGTTAAGGTTTGGCTTGTACCTATTGTTAACATCGTTTTGCTGGCTTTGTTAACTGTATCTCATATTCTGTCGGTCGATACTGTCGCTTTATCTACTATTGTCATTATGATGGCTACTCCTACAGCTACCGTAGCCGCAGCCTATGCCATCAGTTTCGATAAGGAAGCCATATTGACTTCCAATGCATCGCTTCTATCTACTATAACTTCTGTCGTCATGATTCCAGTTTGGATCATCACGCTAAATATCATTGATAAAATTGGCATTTTCTAAATCAGGGGGAAAACAACATGTTAAAAATAATTTGCTATGGTGTCCGTTCTTATGAGCAACCATATTTCCATGACCTCAATAAATATAACTTTCAACTAACGTTGGAAGAAGAGTTGTTAACCTCCAGCAATGCAGAATTGGCACAGCATCATGATGCCGTTTTGTTAAGAGGAAACTGTGCCGCAAATCGAGAGAATCTCACGAAATTTAAGGAATACGGCATTCAATATGTTTTCACCAGAACGGTCGGAATCAACCACATTGATTTGGATGCCTGCAGCGAGTTCGGAATGAAGGTCGCACGCGTGCCGTCCTACTCTCCGAATGCCATCGCGGAGCTATCCTTAACTCTGGCTATGATGCTGTTCCGTCATACAGCTTATATGACTGCCAAAAGCTCGTTCAAAAATTTCATTGTGGACGAGCATACATTCAGCAAAGAGATCCATAACTGTAAAGTTGGGATCATCGGGGTCGGTCGCATTGGTCTGACGGAAGCCAAATTGTTTAAAGGCTTAGGAGCATCTGTTATTGGCTATGATGTGTACCAATCCGACACAGCCAAGGAAGTCATTCCATTTACAACTTTAGATGAGCTACTGGCAGAGAGTGATGTCGTCAGTGTGCATGTTCCTTATCTGCCGGGACAGAACGACAAAATGATTAACGCCAGCTTTTTAGAAAAAATGAAAAAGGGATCTATTCTAATCAATACTTCACGTGGCGAATTACAAGATAACCAAGCCATTTTGGACGCTTTGCTTAGCAACCATCTGGAAGGCTTCGCTACGGATGTCTTCCCTAAAGAAGATGAATTATTTTTCAGAGCATTTGACCCATGGCAAATGCTCCCGGACCCAACCATCCAGAAGCTTCTGGAGCTGTATCCAAGAGTCTTGGTCACGCCTCATGCTGGCTCGAATACCGTTACGGCGTTATCCAACATGATTGAAACCAGCTACGACAACTTCCATGATATACTCACGACCCAATCCTCGGATAATCTGGTCCCACTTCCTGTTCTTTCTATGAACTAATTAGGAAGCTCAACACTCTCGTTGGACAAAAGAGAACCGCTATTTCCAGAATTACAATGGAAATAGCGGTTCTTTTAAATTAGGATTCACCTGATAGAGCATTAGCGGCCTTCCAACCTTGTGGTATTCTATCGATTCAATCAAGAAGCCATCGTCCACCAGGAACTGAATATATTTTTTCACCGTAATACGGGACAAGTCCACTTCTCTGGCTAAGGTTTCGACTGAAAATTGACCATCCAGCTCTTGGATGCTCTTCAGTATCGTGGTCATGGTCAGTTTGGACAGGTTTTTGGAAAGATTTTTGGATAGGTTTTCAGGAGATCCTTTCTTCTCCATACCCGTATGCTCATCTTTATTAAAATAATGATCAATGGCAGCTTGATTAATTCCGTTCCCTTCCTCCATCACCGTGGCCAGACGCTGGATTTTCTCAACAGCCAACTTAAAGCGTTCGAATGTAAAGGGTTTAATTAAATAGTCTGCAACTCCATAAAAAACAGCTTCCTTCACCGTTTGAATGTCTTTTGCAGCCGTAATTAAAATAACCGACGCATGATACTGATGCTCCTGAATATGTGATAATAAAGTTAATCCGCTTTTTCCAGGTAAATAAACGTCCAGCAATACCAGATCCGGTGTCCATTTTTGAAGACAATCCTGTGCTTTCTTGACAGTATCTGCCTTACATACAACATCCAAATTGTCCATGCGCTCAATAAACTGTTGATTTAGCTCAGCAACCATGGGATCATCCTCAACAATCAGAACCTTCATTCATTTGTCACCTCCAATGTACAGGGCAACTCTACATATATACTTGTTCCCAGGCCCGGCTGGCTGTCAATCTCAATGATTCCCTGATGGTTATCCACCATGGTTTTAACCAGATTCAAGCCGTAGCCTCTATCTTCTCCTTTGGTTGAGAAACCATGCTCGAATATTCTTTTTTGCATTTCAAAATCAATCCCCATACCATTATCTTTCACTTTCAGAATGAATACATTTCCCTCACACTCATAGTTTAATTTCAACTCAATTCTACCAGGTTGTTTTTTTTGTAAAATCGAGTCTATGGCGTTGTCAAAAAAATTGCCCAGTATGTGTATGACATTATGAACAATGTCCTGCATCTCCACATTAGAGACATTCGAGCTTTCTTCAAGAAGAACCGAAATATTCTGTTCGCGTGCTTCGTTGATTTTACCCATAATAAAACCTGCTAATGCCGGAACTTTAATTCTCTCGGTCAGAAAGCCTACCTCATTTTGATACCGGTGATTTAGTTGCTGAATATACTGACTGACCTCTGCATATTGCCTCATCTCAATCAGTCCGGATATGACGTGCATTTTGTTCATAAATTCATGGGTCTGTCCGCGAAGTGAGTTAATATAATATTTTGTACCACTTAACTGGTTGCTAAGATGAATCATCTCGGATTGGTCTCGCAGCGTTGCAACTGCTCCAAAAAACTCATTTTCAATATACATAGGGGTTATTGTCGCAATGACTTCTATACCATTCACATAAAATGAGCGATCCTTGATCTTCTTCTTATCATCAAACACTCTTTTGAAGAGCACATTATAAAAGTTGGTATCGACCTGCTCGCCAATCGGGGCTTCCATGTCCTGGTTCGCCAGTTGATACTTGGCCTGAGCTTCTTTGTTCATGAGTATAATTTTCTTGTCAGCCGAAATGGCTATAATTCCTTCAGCGACCTCATCTTCAATAATTTCTTTTTCACGTAATCGTGCTGCTATCTCTTGCGGCTCAAGCCCGAATAAAATCGTTTTGATTTTTTGAGCCAGGAAGATGGCACCCAGAATTCCACTAAAGAGCCCAAGCATCAGTCCTCCAAAAATGGTATACTGCGCCTGCATCAAATCATAATTTAGAGTTCTCATTGTCAGTCCCACACATACAATGCCAATGACCTCATTCTGTTTATTAAATATCGGTGCAAAATATCGGTAGCCTGAGCCCAAAATACCTATATTTTCAGAAAAATGCCCCTGACCGGACAGCGTTCTTCTGGCATCATTCAAATCAGAGAACGGTTTGCCAATCATCGTTGCATCTGGATGGGATAGCCGAATTAAATCGCGGTTCAGAATGACAACAAAATCCACATTAACATTATTCATTACTCTAAGCGAATAGTCCTGAATCTGCTTCACAGGAACTCCCTGCTCGACATTTCGAATGACATCGCTGTCACTTGCAATGACCTTGGCAATACCCGAAAGTTTTTCCTTCGTATTATCAAAATGCTTGTTAATCACGAAATTACGAATGAGAAGCAAGGAAATAATTAAGGAAATAATGATAGCTAAAACAACCAAAATAATAATCATGAACTGTAGCGAAACTTTGAATTGTCGTCTCGGTTTCGACTTACGTTTGAACCACAACCCCATCACCTTGCTTCTTTTTTCAAGCTCTCCATTGGGAAGAAGAGCATGTCTTTTACTCCTATAATCCCTTGATATTCGACACCGTTTGACAAATTCCTTCTTAATCTGCAAGCTCTAAAAACCTCCCAACGACAACAAACGTAGCCTCTATCTGAAATAAGACAATATGCTGAATAAGGAAGGATCAATTCTCCATAATAAGGACGTATACCTAACGAAATGGAGGACATCGGATGATTGACAATCTCGAGAGTAATTACAACTGCGCCAATGCAGGGCAGGATCTTCATCAGCTCAAGCAGGAACTCGCTGCGCTTCAGGAACAAGGTGTTAGCGACCAAGCTTCCAAGGAAGCCATTCATCGGCTGGAAAACCAAATTTCGTTCATCTTGAACAAGTGCGATATTAACCACTAGTTGAGCTTGGCTGTTTCGGTACAATAAAACACAAAACCGGCTTGCCCTGGAAGACAAGCCGGTTTTGTATGCTTAAGTTTATGCAAACGAGTACGAAATTCACAAGATTCCCCGGATCTCGTCCAACGTCTGCACCTTTTCCCGTTGCATCCATTGTTCAAGACCGTAGACCAGCTCAGCTCCTGCGTGCAAGTGGACAAAATTGTATGTTCCCACCTGAATCGCAGCTGCTCCTGCCATCGTAAATTCGATAATATCCTCCACCGAGCTGATGCCCCCCATCCCGATCACCGGAATGGATACTGCCTGCGCCACCTGATGAACCATGCGCAAGGCAATCGGCTTGATCGCCGGGCCAGAAAGACCTGCATACGTATTCGTAAAAACACTTCGCCGCCGACGTATATCAATTTTCATCGCAGAAAATGTATTGATCAGCGAGACACCGTCTGCGCCTTCTTCCTCGCACATGACCGCCATCTGCGTAATATTCTCTGCATTTGGGGACAGCTTCACGACCAGCGGAAGCGCCGTTACATTGCGCACCTGCCGTACTACGTCCCGCGCCACCTCCGTCTGAATGCCGAATTGCATTCCGCCCTGCTTTACGTTGGGGCAGGAAATGTTCAGTTCCAGCATATCGACGCCTCTGCGATTCATCGTGCGCCGTTTTTGCGCATTTTCCGTAATCATGGCTACAGCCTGAACGTACTCCTCCAGATTGGAGCCACCCACGTTAGCAATTACAGCCGTATTCCAGCGCGTCATGTCATCCAGCTCATCCTTCAAAAAGGCCGCAACCCCCGGATTTTCCAGTCCCACACTATTGAGCATACCAGATGCTGTTTCATGTATACGTGATCCGGTATTGCCCGCCTTCGGATGAAGGGTTAATCCCTTGCCGACGATGCCCCCCAACAGTTCAGGAGAGTAAAATTCCGCATACTCACGCCCGAACCCAAATGTACCGGATGCCATGATGATCGGGTTCTTGAACGGTACGCCCGCAATATTACACGCCATGGAGATCATCAAAATCCACCTCCTCTACCGGGAATACAGGCCCTTCCTTACACACCCTCTTATTACCTCCACGGGTATGCATGGTGCAGCCCAAACACGCGCCAATACCACAGGCCATATGTCTTTCTGTTGAAATATATAAACGGGACGACGAGCCAGCTGTCTTCATCGCAAGCGCTTGTAGCATCGGAGTCGGTCCACAAGAAAACATATTCGCATAGAGATGAGGATCGACCTTCTCGACGATGCTTCCCCCTACACGAACCTGCACAGATGCTGCCACAGCTTCAAAAGCATCCACTCCAAAGGCTTGCTGCGCAAATCCCAAATAAACATGTGCATGCGGATAATGCTTTGCAGCCAGCAGCAAGGGGGCCGTGCCCATACCACCGCCAACTAACGCCAAGCTGCCCTCCACCTGAGGAAAACCGTTGCCGAAAGGTCCTTCCAACTGAATCTCCTGCCCCGACTGCAACTGGGAAAACAAATGGGTCCCTTCTCCAACAACCCGATATAAAAAGGAAATGTCCTCATCTCCGATATCGTAAATGCTGATAGGTCTAGGTAGCAATGGGTACCCGGTTCCGCTGCGCAGCATGTAAAACTGGCCCATTTCCCCTTTAAAGGTTCCCTCTATTTTCATCACATAAATGCCCGGAACGAGCGCCACATTCGAAATTACGTTAGCCATATAACCCCTCCACTAACCACTCACTATAACGTAAAAACAGCCATGATTACGTGACTATTTTCACATTTATAGACTGAGTTAGGTTTGAGTGCTTTTCTTTCTCCTCCATAATCCAGGCATAAAAAAGCGTACTCCTGTTAAAGAGTACGCTTCTGTATTAACTAATCGCCTCGCGTTCCGGATTGCGACTACCTTTTGCATCCTTGCGGATTTGCTTGCTGCGCAACTGTCCGCAAGCCGCGTCAATGTCGACTCCATGCTCCAACCGAACACTACAGCTAATGCCTTGTTTTTTCAGAACATCATAGAAGCCCGTAATCGACTCCGACTCACTCCGCTGGTATTGGCTATGCTCATCCACCGGATTGTATGGAATCAGGTTTACATTTGCCAAATTGCGACGATGGCCTACCAACTCAGCCAACTCCAGCGCATGCTCCTTGGTATCATTAATATCCTTCAGCAAAATATACTCCAGCGTAATCCGACGATTTGTTTTGTCCAAATAATAATCAATCGCCTGCATCAGCTTCTCAATCGGAATCGCCCGATTAATCTTCATGATGCGGGTGCGGGTCTCATTATTCGGCGCATGGAGGGAAATTGCCAGATTGACATGCAGATCGGAATCGGCAAATTCAATAATTTTATCGGCAAGTCCACTCGTAGAAACCGTAATATGTCGCGGACCAATCGCCAGCCCTTTATGATCCTTAATGACCCGAATGAAATCGGACAGGTTCACGAAGTTATCAAACGGCTCGCCAATCCCCATCACAACCACGTGACTGACCCGGTCGCCTGGACGTTCCTGATCCAGATACAACTGCACCTTCATAATCTGCTCGACGATTTCACCGCTGGATAGGTCACGGCTCTTCTTCAACAGCCCACTCGCGCAAAAGCTGCACCCGATGTTACAGCCCACCTGCGTTGTCACACATACCGACAGCCCAAACTTGTGCCGCATCAATACTGTTTCAATCAGATTTCCATCCTGGAGACGGAACAAGAATTTGACCGTCCCATCCGCCGACTGCTGCTTTACGTGTTCTTCCAATGTTTCAATCGGAAAATGCTCTGCCAGCAGGCGGGTACAGTTCTCATGAATCTCCGTCATCGCAGCAAAATCAGTAATCCGTTTCCGATAAAGTGCGTCCCATACCTGCAACGCCCGGGATTTCTTATGTCCACGCTCGATGAGCCATGCTGTCAACTGATCTAGTGTTAATCCATAAATGGATTCTTTTTTCATGTTCGATCCTCTTTTCAAAACGTTAAAATTCGTCTCAGCCATCATTGCATCATAGCATGTTTAAGCAGTCTTCGCTATTTAAACGCTTCTTTCATTGTCCCAAATTTTAATTATGAACACAAGGGGGCAGGCGAAATGTATCCTCCAAAATTTCAGTATGAAACTCCGACTTGAAACAGAGTATGCGTCCCATTAAACTAGGCGACAGAGTCTGTTCAACAAGAGCACGCAAAGACAGGATTACGGACACCGCTAATGGTATGATTACAACCAAGGAAGGTGATGCGGTTGGAATGGTTACTTCGGATCAAGAACGCACTGGATCTGATGGAAGAAAGAATGCAGCAGCCACTGGATATCGACGAAATTGCAAAAGCAGCCTATTCGTCTCCTTTTCATTTTCAACGTATGTTTCATATGCTAACTGGCGTCACAGTAGCCGAATATGTACGTAAACGTCGATTGACCTTGGCTGCACAGGAATTGAGTCTTTCTACCACCAAAGTCTTGGATGTAGCGTTCAAATACGGATATGATTCCCCCGAATCTTTTTCTAAAGCGTTCCGTAAGGTACACGGTATATCTCCCTCTGAGGCCAGAAGCCCTGGGGTGAACCTGAAAGCCTTTCCACGTATTACCTTCCATCTATCGTTGAAGGGAGATCAGGATATGAATTATAAAATTGTAGAGAAAGCAGCCTTTACAGTCATTGGCAAGTCCATCCAAGTCACAACGAAAGACGGTGAAAATTTCCGGGAAATCCCGAAATTCTGGGACGAGTTGAACGCAGATGGTACGTCGGATCGGATTCAAGCCTTGGGAACAAGCGAGGATATCCTCGGTATTTGTTTGGATTTCAAGCATGGGGAAGAGAAATTCACGTACCTGATTGCCGCAGAGGGCAGCGAGGACGTAGCCGCTTCCAACGGATTGGATGCCAGAACGATTCCGGCTGCAACCTGGGCCGTGTTTACATCCATCGGCCCTATGCCTCACTCGATCCAAAAGGTATGGCAACGAATTTTTCAGGAATGGTTCCCGGCCAGCAATTATGAGCATTCAGGTGGACCCGAGCTGGAAGTATATATGATGGGGGACTCGCGGGCTGAGGACTACCGCTGCGAAGTATGGATTCCGGTTATGAAAAAGTAAACCCATAACAAAGCTGATAAACATCTATAAACAAGTACGAGACAAAAAAACCACCAGGAATAGGTTCGAGAGCCTAGCTATCCGGTGGTTTTTCATACTGTATGAAATTCTCGACGTGTCTGCTACGCAAGCAGGCATTTTTTTGTTGTATGCAATTGCTCGGAAAATGATCGAAAATGGATCTCCGGTCAGCCTACAATAACTTTTTGAGTTGAGATATACGGCCTTGCGAAACGCCAATCCATTTGGCGTATTCGCTTTGCTTGGCATTGGGATGTTCACGCATCAATTCCCTTAGTTTTTCGATCAAGTTTTGTGTCGGCTGATACGTTCGTTTCTCTCTTTGTCTTGGCTCCTTAATCTTGGGCAATGGTATTGTACTAATGCCTATATTCCCCTTCAATTCAGTTATGCAGTTCGTACATAAAAGCTTGCCCTTGAAATAGGTTAGACGTTCAATTGAGCCACACAGCTTACAAGAAGTGCCGACATACTTTTGCAGACCAAAGAAGCTCCCTTCATCATCCACAAGAAATTCAATACCATCACCAACCTCCAAGTTCATGGTTACGCGCATTTCTTTGGGGATAACGATCCGAAATAACGTATCTAGAGAGCGTATCATACCTGTATTTTTCAATGCTAACCTCTCCTTTTGAGTATGGAAGAATTGATGCCCGGATTGGACTTAATCTCTTTCTCATTATTTTTGTTCTGTGTAATTGTTTGACAAAGATTCCTTAAACGAGCTATTGGTATGCGTAACATATCAGAATATTCCTGTTGTGTAGCGTCAGGGTACTTTTCTAGCAAAACCAAAAGCAGCTGTGTCATCACCTCTTTTGGTTGTGGATTCCGTTTATCCTTTTGAGTAGCTATCAATTGACTTTTACATTCATTGCATATGAGAGAATTTTTAAAGGTGCTTAATACTTCGGTTGATTGGCAAAATTTACAGGATTGGCCGATGTATTTACCTAGTGATATTGTGCTCGCTTCTGCATCCATAAAAATTTCCACTGAATCGCCTGGTCTAATATGAACCATATATAGTATTTCTTTGGGCATTCCGAATCGTCCTAGCGAGTCTATCCTTCTTGTCATTGCTATATTCCTCATTGAAACAACCCCTATTACCAAGATAAAAAGCAATAAAATAGAAGCATTTATTATTATTCCATAAGATGGTACAATTAAGGAAAGGTAAAACCTTTATTATAAAATTTACAATTAATTTTTTTATTAAAATTAGCATCAAATTATAGTTCACGCTGAAAGGGTGGTTTATTCATGGAAATCACACCTAAGATAAGAGCAGAAATTCAAACATATCTGTATCAAAAAGGCTTGAGCAAAACTCAATTTGGGCACATTGCAGGCCTGAATCCTGGCACGCTGAGTGGCATTTTGACGAGCAACCGTTCTATTTCCGTTTACCAATTGGATCTCATTACTGCGGGCATGAATTTACCACCGGATCATTTTTATGAACGGTATGTTGAAGAGTGCACTGTAGATGAACCGATTAACTGGCGAAGAATTTGCCCCTTCCTGTACCGATGTGTGCAGTTTCATCGGCTGGATTGTTTGCAGCGAGTGGTAAGTGTTCTACTAGATAATCTTGGCTATCTTCCCAACCTTTTTGAATTAGCCGAGGCTTCTTTCCAAAATGGGTATCAGGACGCAGCCGCTTACCTGTATGGAAATATAGCCGAGAGTGAAAAGCAGCAGCATTCGGAACGGCTTGCCTTGTCCCATTATCGGTTGTTTCAGATTGCGGTAGGAAAGGATCAAAATCGCAATATGGACGCCGCGGCCAAATTTGAATCGTTTGTCCATCGTTTGCATGAAGCCGACCAACTGGATGCGCTGAAGGATTTAGCAAACGTGTATAGATCATTAAGCCTGTGGGACAAGGTGTATAAGTATGCAAAGCAGATGGGACAGCTAGGGAGAATATACTATGGCATGGTTCATAACTCTGAGCGCAAGGAAAAAGAACCACAAAAGAAGCTAAGCAGGCCGCTCTTTGTATACATAGCTTACGCCGAATTGATGTGTGCTCATGCTTGTGATGCAAAAGGAGATCATGAGCAGGCATTAGCACATCTTCGGGGTTATGCTGATCTAAGCTGGGTCAAGGAAACTGACCCGGACACACTCCATTGGATGGGGCAATTTCAGCGATGGGTGAAAATTAATACGTACGTGAATAAGCTGATGTCAGGAGATGTGAGTGTCCTGCCGGATTACGTAGAATATATAGCTGGCGAGAAAGAGATTTTTGCAGAACTCTTAAACGTCATAGAAGCAGCCAATCGCTATCATATTGATGTGGATCATATCCTTCGGCGCTTTGAACCCCAAATTACGGCGTATCAGGAAGTTTCATCTACGGATATGTACACACAACAATTCTTACCACAGCAGTACGCACGGTTTTGGTATAAAATGGCTAGCTATAGTCTGAATAAGGGCAGATACTCTTATGGCTTCGAGTGCCTTTTAGTCGCTTGGGAAAATGCTCTTACAATGAATAATCAACTGATTATTTCAAATTGTGCACGATTATTTGAGCGCTTTAGTGTGAAAGCTGTCCTTGAAACAGGAAGAGAACTTCAAAAAATGTGGAAAGAAAATGATCAAAAAGATGGCTTTGCTCTTGGCAGCAATTAGCTTTGTACTGGTACTCGTACTACCAGTTCAGCCTAAAGATCCTGCCCTGGGCACATTCAAACCGCAAGACCACGTTGGTACAGCTTGATCCGAGCACTATTTCATTACCATTGACCAGCCTAGCCGCTGGTCCTTTTTTGCTGCCCCAATTTCTTTAGCCAATCACAATGATTTCAGTTCATGTCTACAGGCGATACAAACAAAGGAATCTCTATATGGCATCAGACTATCTTTTGAGTCACATAACCCACATTGTTCTTTGTCTATTTGATGTAGGATGATGCCTTGTTCTGTTGGGGACAATGAGAACGCGTCCTGCTTTACAATGCCTAATTCCCTCCTTATATCCATCGGTATAACGACTCTTCCCAAGGTATCTACTTTTCTAATCCATCTTGATGTATGCAAAAACAACCCTCTTATCACTTAACGAATATTATTCTATAAAATGTCTTATTTTATGGTTAAATACATTCTCATTTCAAAAATTAACAGGTACAAAAATGTAATGTAACTGTTTAATCACAAATCCGTATGTTGGCTGGATTTTCCTGACCATACACCCAGTGATCAGAAGGCAAGGTACTCGCACGATGACCATGCTAAAAAGCAGCTCACCACATACAAGAATATTAAGCCTTTATATTGAATTTTTTATATAGAGACAGATTGTCAAACCAAGTGCGACAGTTACTCTGAAAAGGATTCGTGAGACGTTTTCCACCCCAAACATTTTCGGGGTCTATGATTAATTAGGCGGAGAGCTATTGATGTGGATCATATTCTCCAGCGCTTTGAACCTCAAATTACGGCGTATCAGGAAGTTTCATCTACGGATATGTACACACAACAATTCTTACCGCAGCAGTATGCACGTTTTTGCTATATTTTGCTGATTTTTGATTGCTAAAACAGCCATTCATATTTTCACATTCCATCCTAAAATGAGATACATTAGGAGGGAATGCGCTATGAATACAGATGAAACGTTAAATCAACAGTTGGAAGATGCCCGGCAACGATTGCATGATCTGTACGAAACAGTATGGTTTCGGACATGCCTGTGTGCTTGAACAGTCTATGCTTTTGGATGAACTGATAAATCAGTACAACCGTATGTTTCAGACCAAGAAGCTGACCCAACTGATATAACCAAGCATCCTCATGCTTTCAGAGTCACATCACCTAACATTGTTTTTCTTGCCTTAGCATGACGCTGGTTTCGTTCAAGTAAATAAAACGGATGCTGTTTATGCGAAACTATCCCTCCTCTCATCTAACTAATATAACCATTCTATATAATGGCTTTTTTAAGAGGGAAATACATTAACAGGAAATGGCAATACAAGCTTGTTAAAAGCTTTGTGAGGCTAGCTATCTAGGAGAGGGGATTCATTTATAGGGGATTATTGAACATTTGCGTAGAAAAACAGAAATCGTGTGATATAATTATTATTGAAATGATTACCATTAATTAAAAATTTATGTATTTCGATAATGCAAGATGTATACACCTCCTATCTACTTCAATAGTGCATAGGAATTTGTATAAATATCACTTAACAAGGTATTTAAGCTACTTGTTTGGAGAGGAGTCTTGGCTGTGAAAATGTAGTGACATACGAAGCAAGATCAATTGGGAGAGTGACCGGGTCAAGGGCAGCGAAAATGCCACCCAAGACCGAATGTGTGCATCAACCGGTCAAGAAGGGAGGGGATATAAGTGTCTGGATAATGAGATGAAGGATCACCTACTTTTTTGCATCATGATCCTTCCAATAAAAATAAATACAAAGAACAATTAAGATCAGTGGGAATAAGTAAAAAGCATCATTGAAACCTATGGAATGGTCGACTCTTAAATAGTATAAAAGCCAAAACATAGACATGCTTGATATTAAAGCTATGGTACCGCTTACGGAATACATGTATATCTCTCCTTTATGAAGTGTGATAAAACGCCTGTAAAACAGATGTGAATGTTATCATTATAATGTAAATATATGACCAGGAGGAAATCTTATGAAAAAATTCGCGATTATTCTTTCTGCTTTACTGCTTTTTGTTGTAGGTACACCTAACATTTACGCAGCACAAAATGATGCAGCAGTACCCCAACCGGATGTTGTTTCTGCGACTATTGTGGTCGATGGAGCCTATAAAACGGTTTCTTTGGATAACGGCGATGTAGTGTCCTTTTTGACAAAAGAAGATTATGATTCTTACGTAGCTGCTTCAAATGATAAGAATACCACAGTCCAGTTAGAAGCTGTCGACTCTGTAATACGGCCTTCGAGTACCCATATTGAAAACACGTTTATTTCAGGTACTACAAGAGATCACCAATTTATTAATTATCATGAGGAGACTCCTTATTGGGCCAAAGCAAGTAATTATACAGTTACTAGAGCAAAAACATATACCGCTTCTACTATGCTAAAATACGACGATGTATCTTTTACTGTCGGAGTTTCGTACATGTATTCAGTAGCGACGCAAATCCCGGCAGACCCGAGTAGATTTAGTAGACTAGGGGTTTCGGCTGACTTAACTCTTAAAAAGTATAGAGCCGTCCAGTATGATGATTACACTGGACAAAGAATAAGCTCATGGGATTTTGTCGCTACGAATGTTCGCAATACTTACCTTGCACCTGCTTACCAATAACAACCGGGTAGGGCAGCAACTTTCTAATTTTTTAAAACAATGCTACTGAAAATCAGAAAAGTCACGAAGGACGTCTCTGGAATTGATCTGGAGCGTCCTTTTTAGTTCGTGAGATTCTGAATGTTCAACAGTTACACTTCCTATCCTATTCTTTCAATAATGGACGGGATTTGTCACGCCTATTGACTTTTCATATCAGGAAATGGGTTTACAAAATAATTAGAATGGATGTGTGGCTGTGAAATTCAAAGCAACAACTTGGGGGCTCATTATTTTGGCAGTAAGTGCTAGTGTATTAACTGTTGTTATTACAAATAGTGTGCTTGCTGATCACGATGCCCCTATTCCAAACGAAAGCGTTACTTACGATCCTGTTCCCCCTGCTGACGTACTAGACAGACTTTATCATCCTGATAAGATTTCTGCGAATATATCCACTACAGCGACCCAAGATGCGAGTACAACAACTACTGGTGACCATGTAGTAACTCCTCAGAGCGTGGGGAATTCTTTTAACTTTACTGTAGGGGGAAGTGCAACTGCACCAGGTAGCTTCGAGGTTCCTAAGGGTTTTGGGCATGTTAAATTGCGCATTAGGAACTATGTTAATGCCCCGGTTGATTTTACTGTACAGCACAACGATTCTGGTAAAGTGTATGTTGACGGCAAGACAATCAGCAAAAACAGTGAAACAGTTTGGAGAAGTACTGATGCGGGAATTTCGGACGGTTTGCGTTCTGGACGATATACAATTCAGTTCCGCGGTGGTACAAACAAAGTTAATGTGGAAATTTGGGGCGTAGCCGGTTCATTGCCTTCGGACGCAAAATAATAACTGACCTAAACAAAGAAAGCTCTGGGCCTCAGGTCTGGAGACTTCTTTGCGTTGTTTCTTAGGGTTCACGTTGTAGTTTGAGAAAAGCTTAATCATATCAAATAATTCAAAAGAATGTATTTATGTAAAAAATAAATTTACCACAGATTAATTAATGTATATATTTTCAATAAATTAATCTCATTTCTGGAAATTACATCTTAGAACAAGTGAAACACTCCCTATAATTATCAATTTTGCTTCTTCGTTAAAGTGAATGTTAAATGTCTGTTTAATAGAGAAAGTGTTCATACTGTCTATAAATATTAATTTCAAAAACCAACCAATGACCAATAAAACCTATCCTTTAACCTAAAGGAAATGGCAATACAAGCTTGTTAAAAGCTTTGTAAGGTTAGCTATCTAGGAGAGGGGATTCATTTATAGGGGATTATTGAACATTTGCGTAGAAAAACAGAAATCGTGTGATATAATTATTATTGAAATAATTACCATTGATAAAAAATTATAATAACAATGCAATATATTTATAATATTATTTCACATGCCAAGCCCTTTACCTACTCATAGATCTGGGCAAGTTTCTGTTACTTTAGTACAGGACACCTATAGTTCTAGTAAACCAGCTAGAGTTAACTATCAATTCATGACTAAAGATTATAAAAATAAATCTGATACAGTTCAGGTTTATGGCAATATTAGTGACGGCAATAAGACAACAATTACATTTTATAATGTTCCTAAAGGAACATCAGATAACCCAGTGTATTTACTCATTGGAAATCACTCTGGCGGAATTTCTATATCTGGAAATGGATATACAAAATAAATAATAATTTGTGAGGTTTCTATGAAATTAAAACCAATAACTTGGATGCTGGCTATTTTAACAGTGAGTGCTGTTGCATTCACTGGATGTATTATAAATAATGTAAATGCCGAAGCTGATATCCTTAGAAAATCGGAAAGTGTTACTTACGAGCCAGTTCCGGCCGATGTTGTAGAACAACTTAATCAGCCTGACAGGATCAAAACGAAGGATGGATTGTTTGTAAAAACACTTCAGCCTGAAAAACACTTCAGTCAAAATGAAGTAGTTTACGATGTTTCAGAGGCTACAGATAAAACCAAAGTAATTATTGCATATGACGCTACTTATGTTAAGGAAGAAGATAACAAGTAAATTGTATTCAGGAGGCGGCCTCATTGGGGCCGTCTTTTAAGTTAGTGCGATTTGTTCAACAGGCGTAGGATTTTGCTGTAAAAAATTTGTGCTTCACAGAGGAATATTAAATCGGGAGAATAAATAGACTCAGGCTCAAGGTGACGAGATACAGCCTGAATAAAGGTAGATATTCATATGGACTGTTAAATCACAAATTCGTATGTTGGCTGGATTTTCCTGACCATACACCCAGTGATCAGAAGGCAAGGTACTCGCACGATGACCATGCTAAAAAGCAGCTCACCATCTACAAGAATATTAACCCTTTATTATTGAACTTTTTTTACATGATTGTAGTGTACATTTATTCCAAAACGACGTAAGGTGTATTTATGTAAAAAAAAGATAGGATGGAATATGAATGAAATTTTTAATCTTTAATGGTAAAACAATAAAGACAATGTTATTGATTCCTTTGCTTGCCATGTCAGTATTTCCTGGTCTTACTGGCACCGAAAGTGCTTCTAATGAAGAATTAGCCAAACAATCAATAAAAAACTATGTGGAAGCAGCACAATCTGGAGATGCTTCTGAAGCCGCAAAATGGGTGATAGATACGAGATTTAATAGTGAACAGGAACAATTGAAAGAGTATAAGGAATCAGTAAGCAATAATCCATTTTCTGATGTCAGCATCAAAAATGTCGTTTCAGCTTCTGATGGCACCTATACTGCTACGGTTGAATTAACTAGAAAAGATGATGGTTCAATAAATACAGTCACATACCCCATCATTAAAAAGGGCGATAGTTGGAAGGTGCTGGTAGGCGGGCAAGAGACAAAAAGCAAAAAGGTTGAAAAATTAATTCAGTCTCAATCAGAAGAGAATAGTACATCGTCTGTCAAGCCATCAGCTGTTGAACTTACAAGTTATGGAGTGAACTTTTAGGTAGAGATGAAGAAGAAGCGGAGGAAGATTTAGAAAAATTAGAATATAGATCTCTGCCGACTATCCAGAAAATGCTAACACCATTTAAGACTCATCTTACTTGGATTATCCCCCTTAGTGTGATTACATTCTTTCTTGTAGCTTACGTGTTATTTATATATGTATCTTTATGGATTGAAGATTATTAAAGACGTTTCCGGGAAATAATCATCTTGTCTTTTCCATCAGTTGTTCAAAAATGTCATATCCCATCCAGTTGAGCAATGCGAGAACGCTGTGTTGTGTAATTGTAAAATTATGCGATCCATTCACATAGTTGCCTAAATATGTATACGACCTTTTTGGGAATTACATGTAAATATTGATTTGTAATCTATTATTATTCGATAGGAGGAAGAATAATCCATGAAGAAAAAACATTTAATTGCATCAGCCTTATCTTTAGGTTTACTAGGGGGGGCTATTGCTGTGCCGAGTGCAATTTTTGCGGATTCAGATGTAACTGATTCTGCGAATACATCCACTACGGCGACCCAAGATGCCGGTACAACAATTACTGGTGACCATGTAGTAACTCCGCAAAACGTCGGAAATACTTTCGGCAGTAGAGTACAAGGAGGTGCAACTGTCCAAAGTTCCTTTGATGTTCCTAGAGGATATGGCCATGTTAAACTTACTCTGAAAAATAACTCTAGTTATCCAGTTAGAGTAAGTTTATTGCACAATGATTCAGGTAAAGAGTACATCTCTGGAACAAGAATCTCGCCTGGCAGTTCAATTACTTGGAGAAGTACTGATGAAGGTTACACAGACGGTTTGCGTTCAGGAAGCTACACTCTTCAATGGCGTGGTGGCGATTATAACGTTAATGCGGAATTCAATGGAATTGCCGGTTCACGGCCTGCGGATATCAGATAGCTTAACGGCTACTGTAACGAAGCAAAGAAAGCCCCAACCTTCAATCTGAAGTGCACCCCTTAGAATAGACATTGGATAAAACCCCTGGTTTGTCCGATGAAATTCTGGGGGTGTATTTTTATGGCGATTAAAGGACAGAGGTTTAAAACATACTCGGATGAGATCAAAGAAGAGGCCATTCGTTTACATGTGGAGGAAAGATGGACTTATCGGAAAATTACGAGTAGCGAAGGCTCCAAGTTTGAAAAAGGATATAATTAGGAGGACAGACCAATGAAAGAGTCTCAAAATAATAAGCCTATGCTATACTCGGTAAGCATACTGTTTGATGCAGCATCCTTATGAGGGAGTGATTCATATGATCATCGCAAAGGGCCAAAAAATTGACGTTACAAAAGGGAAAAATGTACAAGATATTGCCATTGGTCTCACATGGAAGACTACACATCCGAGTATAGATATCAATGCATCTGCTTTCCTATTGAATGCAGCGGGCGTGTGTACCCGAGATGAAGATATGATCTTTTATAACCAGCAAATAAGCCAACAACACGCGGTCAGCCACTCCGGTCCCGCCGAAGGATCACGTGAGATCATTCGGATTACAGTAGCGAAGATCCCTGCTGATATTGAAAAAATCGCTTTTACACTTACCATTCATGAAGGTGAGACGAACGGACAATCGTTCTCGAATGTTCAAGATGCTGTTTGTCGTATATACAATCCAGTAAGCAGGGAAGATATCGCCATTTTCAACTTTGGCGAAGGCCTCAATAAAGAAACGGCCATAGTTGTAGGCGAGCTTTACCTGCACCAGGGGGAATGGAAATTCAACGCCGTTAGTAGTGGATTTGAAGGAGGACTTGCTGCGCTCGTTAAAAATTTTGGGCTTGAAGTATCCGACGAACCACAAAACGAAGTGGCTGCCGCTACCGAAGTCAATCCGGCCCCACAGCCTGCGCCTGTACCCGAAACGCCAGTCAAGCTGATTAAACTGGATCTCAAGAAACAAGAGAGTATCAATATACATAAATCGGAGAAGGTAACGGCCACCTTGGAGTGGGCAACCAAGAAAGACTTGGATCTGTACTGTTTCTATGTGACGAAAGACTACAATGTCGGAAAAATCTATTATCGCAATCTCGGTTCTTCTCATAGTACACCATATATTCAGCTTAACGGCGATGCCTTGACTCACGGCAAAGAAACAATCATTATTCATCGGCCAGAGGCCTTGCGCTTTGTTCTCTTCGCTGCCTATAGTGCGGTCAGTAATGGCATCGGCAGCTTCAAATCCATGAAGGTTCGTGCTGTCGTTGATAATCATCAAGGACAGGTTATTACAACCCCATTACACGAAAAAAATAGTTATGCGTATTGGGTCGCAATTGCTCATATTGACTTTACGGGGACCAACCAGATGAAAGTAAGTCACGTGGAGAAGTATTCGGGTAAAAATGTAGAGCATAGTCCACTACTTTATGAAGATGGATCGTTTAAAATGGATGTCGGTCCAGTAGAATTTAAGTAATTCAACACATTATGACCCTTCCTGTTTCTATCTCCTGCTAAAAAATTATTCACAAATACTATCGTATTATTATCTATAGATGTACTCTCGGATGGCTCTCCTTACGACCTGAATGTGCGGGCTAGACAGTTTTAGGCTGCTGGTATACGTTTTATCGTACCCAAATGGACTGAACCCGGTTCGTCTGGCTCTGGTTGGTATTGCAGTTAGCGCGTGAAGTAGCACAAAGGTTCAACCGCTCATGACCAAATACTCTGCCAACACCAACACGGTATTGCTATGGCTGAACGGCTCTTTGTGGGACAACGTGGGACCAGGTGTGCTCGAGAAAAGGAACCAGTCTAACACGTTGTCTCTATTTTCCCTGCTTCGACTGGCTTTTTTATTTATTGTGATTAAGGGGTCTACGTCTTATTTTAGCGTTCAATCCGACGTTTGTTTCTCAAAATGTTGTGAATCATCTTATGATTGGGGAGCTGCTTGAACAACTTATGTCCGGGATGCGGATTGGCCTCGATGATCCAGATTTGACCATTCTTCTCAATAGCAAGATCAATACCCAGCTCGCGAAACGGATGATTTTTATCTATTGTGTCGGCAACCATTTTAGAAAGTTCGATGATCTGATCCAGAGTCTCTTTCATTTTCGTTCTGTCATTTTTAAAGACCTTTAAAAGCACTTTGGACAATGGTGCCGCATGTCCTCCTTTGCGGTAATTGGTAACCACTTTTTGGGGTGCGGCAACACGACCGGTTATTCCTGAAATGACCCATTCCGACTCCGGCTTCTGCATATACACTCTAACATCAAAAATCGAACCTTTGTACTTCGCTAACCGAAGTCCTTGCTGTACCAAATAACGGCGATGAGGCCTCCGATGGGTTTTGATAGCTCTTCTCACCGCGTGGGATCTGACAATTCTTCGACTGGAGCCGCAACGAATCTCATACCTCCTCCCCAGCTTTTTGGCCCGTATGATACCAGTCCCCCCGCTTCCATAATTAGGCTTAATGAAAACCGTCCGATATTCGTCCAGCATGCGCAAAGTTCTTGCATTGCTAATCCACTGGGTCTCCGGCAGATAAGAACTTAAAACGGGATGTTGTCGCATTTCCTTATATTGAATCATCTTTCCAATGGGCACGAGTATCCCTCGATTCTGTTGGGTTTTTGCACGCATTACATGAATATGCATCCATATTCTATCTTGGTAACGGCGAATGCCACAGTTTGCTATAAAAGAGGCAAATCCCCTTCTACCTATAAAGGTCATTCGAATAATATATTAGACCAATAGACACTCTGGATATATGATGTATAAAAATAATATGAGGAGGGACTTTAATATGTCTATTTATGATTTTCAAGCAACCTCAATTAACGGGAAGCCGATTAAACTGTCAGACTACAGCGGAAAAGTTCTCCTCATCGTAAACACAGCCAGCAAATGTAGCTTTTCCCGTCAATTCGCTGATCTACAGAAGCTCTATGAAAGTCGACGGGAACAGGGTTTTGAAATTCTCGCGTTTCCTTGTAACCAATTCAATGAAAAAGAGCCGGGTAGCAATTCGGAAGTTTAGGGAGTCTGCCAAATTAACCATGGAGTAACATTCACGCTATTTGAGAAAACGGATGTAAGAGGTCCATCTCCTCATCCTTTATTTCAATATCTGACACAACAGGCACCGTTTCAAGGCTTCGATACCCAAACCAAGGACGGTCAATGGATGGAGGATTTCCTGCGGGATAAGTATCCGGAAATATACGCTGGCGACGGGATCAAGTGGAATTTCTCCAAGTTTCTGATCGATCGCGATGGTCATGTAAATGGAAGATTTGAATCAACGACGGAGCCCTTTGAAATAGATTCTGTCATCGAATCACTGTTGTAGGGTTTCAGTTTACTCCTTTGAATTAGTTTAGAAGAAAAAGAGTATCAAATGACAAAAATAAATATTTGTCATTTGATACTCTTTTGTGTTATCCTGACTTCAAGGAGGTGACTCACACGGCAACTTGACCGTGTCTCTATGGAAAAATCCTCAGATATTTTAACCAAGGAACAGATTCTCATCGCTACAGAAGACACACTTAGACGTTTTGGTGTAGCTAAAACCTCCGTGACCGATGTTGCCAAAGTATTAGGAGTAAGTCATGGCACCATTTATCGACATTTTAAAAGCAAAGCCGAGCTTCTTGAAGGCGTGACCGAAAAATGGCTGAATGAAAAGATTATCGCTCCGTTAACGGAGGTGTGTCAGGATTCATCCCTGCTGGGAACGCCGCATTTACAACGATATATACAGACCTTGATCGAACTCAAGCAGTATTATGCCCGCGATGACGAGGAGATGTTCGAGATGTATACCCGGGTCACCGAGCAAGCCGCTGATTTAATCGACCAGCATATCGCCCACATTGTGGATCAGCTCGCTGACATCATTGCACACGGGAACATCACATCGGTTCAGCCAGCCCAACTGGCGCGAACCCTTTTCTATGCCACAGCCCGTTTTCATCATCCCGCTCATGCTTACGAATGGAAGAGTCCTGCGATTGATCAGGAGTTTTCGGATGTGTGGATGCTTTTAGAAAAAGGAATCTCTTAAAAAATTATAGAAAGAAGGTTAAATACCTATGAAACATTTGGACGGAAAAATAGCGATTATCACCGGTTCCTCCAGAGGAATTGGACGTGCTATTGCCGAGCAACTGGCTGATCTGGGCGCTAATGTAGTCATCAATTATGCCAGCAGTCCGGACAAAGCTCAGGAAGTCGTGGAGGGCATTATTCAAAAAGGCGGAAAAGCCATAGCACTCCGCGCTGATCTGGGCAAGATGAGTGATATTGAAGCCTTATTTACACATACGATTGCTGAATTCGGCAAAGTGGATATTCTGGTTAACAATGCCGGATTGATGATCACCAAACCTCTGGCTGAGGTAACCGAGTCCGATTTTGACAAACAATTCGCACTGAATGTAAAAGGGACTTTCTTTGCCTGTCAACAAGCGATGAAGCATATGGAAAACTGCGGAAGAATCGTGAACCTGTCTACGTCCGTCATCGGACAAATGTTTCCTTCGTATAGCGTATACGCGGGTACCAAAGGCGCCGTTGAGCAATTTACCCGTCAGCTTGCCAAGGAGTTCGGAAGCAAACAAATTACGATCAACGCCGTGGCTCCCGGTCCCGTGAATACCGAGCTTTTTCAAGAAGGGAAAACCGAGCAGCAAATCGAAGGTATAAAAAAAATGAATGCGTTCGGCCGTCTCGGTGAACCTGAGGATATCGCGGATGTGATTGAGTTCCTGGTCAGCGCCAAATCACAATGGGTTACCGGGCAGACGATCCGCGTCAACGGCGGGTTCATCTAAAAACCGAAATACATGAAATGGAGGCTGTTCACGTTCATGATATTACACAAAGGGGAGACCCTATTTCGACAAGGAGAATCCGGCCCTCTGTATCTGTTAAAGAGTGGCTTGTTAAAAATCATCCGAGTCCATGAGGACGGCTCGCAAATTTTAGTCAACGTTATTGTGCCCGATGAAATCATCCCGCATCACTCCCTGATCAGCCCCAATCCTTATTATGGTACAGCGGTGGCGCTGGTAACCTCAGAGGTTGAAGTTCTGTCGCAAAAGGAATGGTATCTCGCGCTGGAGCAAGACCCGGCTCAATGTCGGGCTATCGCTTTGCAGCTACAGGACAAGTTGCGCATGATGCAGCAACGAATTGACCAGCTCACCGAGGTGTCACCTGCCGAGAAGCTTCGGAAGCTTCAACGCTGGTTCCACTCCTATATCGCCCCCGCCACGTTAACGGACGTGCTGACGCAGGAGGAAATCGGTCAGTTCATCGGGCTGCGCCGGGAGACGATTAACCGGCTATTGCGCGCTTCAAGCGCTCCTTCTGCAAAAGATGATGACGATAATGCATCTCGATGAGCGCAAACCACTCTCCAGCATTCAACGCACCGAATCTGGGATGATTGACGGTAGACGGTCCTGTTGGTTTCCCAACGGTCGGCTCAATCTCTCTCATTTTGCGGATCACAACGTTTAATCCCTCCACAATTTCTTCTTTGCTTGTGGGTTGTGGGGGAGTGTATTGCGGGGATGGTGGGACTTGGATACGTATTGGCGGAAATCCTCCCAGATTAAAAATGGCCGTGCCTGCCTCCGTTTTAGTCCCTATCTCTCCATCTGGCTTTAGACAAAGATCAATGTTCTTCAGATGCATATAAAGAGCAGAGTTCACCAAATGAAGGTACATTTGTCCAAGCGACCATTCGCCTTCCTGTGGTGTGTACTGCAATTGCTCCAAGCTAAAGTGGTCCAATTCAAGAAGATAGTGTTGTACCGTTTGTTCAAAACGCTGCAATGTTTCGGTTGTTGTATTCATATACTATTAACTGCCCCTCTCCTTCAAGTAGCTTTACTATACACAAATGCTACTGACAGCATTATGTCAGTAGCATTTCAACATTTTTTCGACTTCCGTTCGTACCCGATCCCGGAGCGATTCAGGCTCCAGCACGACCATATCTGCACCCCACCCGAGTATCCATTGTAGTAATTCCTCTGGCTGCCTGACGCGGAAGAGTACATGCAGTCCATCCGCACACTCCTCTACAGCCTCCATGTAAAAACTGTTCGCTTCCTTCACTTTATCAGCAATCTCAGGACGGGCTAGTATGCGAACGTATATATGGCGATCATCTGCTTGCTTGTAATCCTGCAATTTAAAATCGGCGGGGAACTGAAAGCCGTCCTCCAGCACGATAAGCTCGTCCATACGTGACAAACGGAAATGGCGGAGCTGTTGCCGCAATTCGCATTGCCCAAGCAAAACCCATGAACCACGAATCAGTACAAGACCATAGGGGGCGACCACACGCACACTTTGACGATTCCCGTCAGCCTCTGGCATTCTTTTGGAGTAGCCGAATCGTACCTTCCGTTGTTCCAATATAGCGAGACGCAGCGTTTCCAAATAAGTTTTCTCTTTAAGGTTTGCCCCTTCACCTACCGCGAGCAGTCTGATGGTCGTACGCACCCGGGAAACTTCCCTGCGAACGCTCTCCGGTAAAATGGCTTCAATTTTCCTACGGGAAGCCTGCGCCTTGGTCCCGTAATCTGTATCAAATTTTTGTTCGACAAAATCCGTCCCGATTAGCAATGCCACAGCCTCTTCTACGGTAAAGCTCACTGGGGGCAGGAAGTACCCCTCCATCAAGGAATATCCAATGCCCGGCGCTCCTACAATCGGTACGCCCGATTCGCTTAGAGCCTGAATATCCCGATAGATGGTTCTTACACTCGTTTCGAATATAGCCGCCAAATCCTCGGCTCGTAAAATATCCTTACGCTGCAACTCTAGCAAGATAGCTAGCAGACGGTCTGTTTTGTTCATACCACGTCACCCTCTCTGGAAGGATCTAAATACAGTAATACAAAAGAGCAATAAGAGCAGTACAATCACTGCTACTTATTGCTCTTTTTTTCATACGAAAGTTACTTCATTACTTAAAAAACACTTTTTCGACGTTATATTTAGCCTTTTGTGCATTGATGATGTAGGTTTCATAGATTTCTCGCTCTACCGCATCTTCCACAATACAAACCTCAATAATCGCCACTTCGTTCCGATGGGCCTTGATCGGCGATACGGTGTCTTCAAAATGCTTTTTGATTCTTGGTCTCAGCTTTCTTGCTTTACCAACGAACAACAATTCCTCCTGCGCGTTGTAGAACATAAAAATACCAGCCTTATCTCTGGGAATCAGGTGGAAATCTGTAAATCCATAAATATGGCTCAGTTCAGGGTTAACCTGTTTGGTAATCGTGATGTCCGGGGTTGGAATCGTTATGTTTATCACTATGTCACTTCCTCATTCTATATAGGTGTAAATACTATCACAAATCCCGATGTAACACCATTCAATAATCCTTGCCCCATGACTAAAATGCCCGACTTAGAAACAGTATGAAAAAAAGATGACCCTGATGAATACAGAGCCACCTTTTCATTTTATGTCAACCGTTTTTGTAATCCGTAATGCGGTAATACATCGTTTTATCCTTCAGCTTACGGAAATGAGACCTTGCCGGATAAAGATTAGCTTCAATAATCCCGATACTTCCTTTCCGGTCTATTCCAATGTCCAGTCCATATATACGGTGTCCCGGAAAAAAAGCACTTAATCTCTTCGCGGAACGGATGGAAACACGATCAATATGGGACTCTAATGCACTGGCAGACAAGTGCCGAACAGAAGATTGCTGAATACCGGATTTAAAGCTGAGCAATGTCCCTTTACTCCGTGTATTATTGGATACAATATAGCCTTTGCCTGCAACTTTGATAACCTTTCCTGTGACTACCCATACAGATGAGTTGATTCTCCGTTGAATGATGACTCTCATATCAAAAGGGCGTTTGTGGATGGTCGGACGAGTAATTCTGCGTTGAACCATATAACTGGCGTTCCCGATTTTTCTTCTAATATAATGATACGTATTAGTTCTGCCCCGTACTAAAACTTGTTTATTCTCGTAATGTACGATGTACTTATGGTTTCCTAACCAGGAGACCTGAAAGATCCCCCGTCCACGACTCCCCCACACCGGTTTCACGATAACATGCCCGTACTTGGAGAGAAGTTCCGAAAAATTATACCTGTTCAGGAGCTTCGTTTCGGGGACGTAAGACCTCAGAGACGCATCCCTTCTCAATAACAAATATTTGTACCACTTATCTTTTGCTGCTGATGCCATGGGGACTCCACCTTTCTCATCCGCATTTTATGCTACTGAGATAGCGTTCAAGCCATTCCAAAAATAACTCCATTTCCTTATACGTGATATCACCTATATTGGCAATCCGGAACGTATTTAGTTTCTCAAGCTTACCGGGATAAATCATAATACCTTTGCTGTAAAAATAATCATGCATAGATTGAAAATCATAACCTGCACAATGAGGTTCAAGAATGGAAGTAATGATTTTGGAATGATGCTCTTCGGGAATGATATAGCTTAGACCTAACCGGGCTAACCCGTTAATTAAGGTTTTCCAGGATGTCGCGTACCTTTCGTACCTTTTATCCACCCCCTCTTGCTTTAATTCCTCAATCGCTTGTTTAAGCGCATATAAGGTTTGGACTGGAGGAGTAAACCGCATCTGCCCATGTTCCACAAAATAGTGGTATTGAGCATACAAATTCAAATAATAGCTTCTTGGTTTCTGGCCTTTCAAATTCTCCAATTTGCTTTTTTCGTTTATCACAAACGAAACCCCGGCCATTCCCTGTAAGTTTTTGTTGGAGCTTGCCGCCAGGTAGGCAATGTTCATTTCCTTCAATTGAATTGGAATGGCCGCAAATGAGCTCATGGCATCCACAATCATGTCGATTTGATACCTTTTGCACAATTCTCCGATATCCTTTATCTTGTTAAGCAGGCCCGTTGTCGTCTCGTGATGTACGACGGCCAGATGGGAGACGGTGCGTTCGGAAGATTGGATATATCTTTCTAATTCAGCCAAATCAATAGCATCATCGGGAGGACTTTTGAATTCAAAATAGTCCACTCCATAAACCTTCGCTATCTCGCACATCCGTTTTCCATAGGCTCCATTGCTGACAATGACCACTGCATCGTGATTCGGGACCGAACTGATGATGGATTCCACCGCTGCAGTACCCGATCCACCAAACAATACGGTTGCATAATGATCCGGGTCTGCGACCAGCCGGGTAAGCTCTGTAGAAATATACTCCATGATTTGGCCAAACTCGGCTTCACGAGGACAGATATCCGGAACCACCTGTGACCATTTCACACTTTCTGTAGTCGTTGCCGGACCAGGGGTAAGCAAAATGTTTTTCTTGACGGAAGAACTCATGAACCACCCACTTCCTTGCCCTTCAAAGGATCGTTATGAATGAAACGCTCCAGACGTTCTTTTACTTCGTGAGGCTTCATATGCGGACGAGCAAGCTGATCCTTGGAATCTTTGGATATTTTCAGGCACAAAAATGTAAGTTCTTTATTTAATTTCCATTCTTGTAAAGAGGCTTTCAGTTCCTCGAGACTGTGAACAAGAATCGACTTTGTATACCCGCAGGAAGCGGCAATACCTATAAAATCAATATTATGAGATACCGTACTTTGCCCGCCTGTTGATTCATGGGCGTTATTATCGAGCAGAATATGAACCATATTGGCTGGATGGTAGTAACCGTTGGTTGCCAGGCTCCCCATACGCATCAACAGAGATCCGTCTCCGTCAATCACGACGATATTTTTGCTTGATTGGCTCAGAGCCAACCCCAGTCCAAAGGAACCGATGCATCCCATAGAACCCACCATGTACAAGTTGTTATCTGCATCTTCAATTTCATAAAGTTCGCGCCCGGTTTTACCAGTTGTTGCGAGCTGTACGGTATTACTGTCTTTCATGGAGTTAATCACAGCTAATGCATCATACCGCGTAGGCATTTGGTGGTCCCCATGACCATGCTGCCGGATCTGATTTAAATGAATGGAGGTTTGCTGTTTTTGCAATGGTTCTTTGTCAAAAGTCCCTTTCTTAACGACAAAAAAGAACGGGCGATGTCGGGCAATTTGCTCATTAGCCTGGATCAGCTGATTTTGGGCCTCCTCCAAGTCCTTGGAGAGATACTGCCATTCTACATCCATCAAATCCAGCATTTGCGTTGTAATCCGGCCCATCAGTTCATGCTGAGGCTCGTCAGGTATCCCCGGCTCTCCGCGCAGGCTGACAAATCCAAGCAGCGGAATACGAAAAGGGTAAGTAAGGGAGGTCAATGGCGAAACAGCGTTGGTTAGCCCTGAATTTTGCATAAGGACTACCGACTTCTTCCCCCCTATATAAGCTCCGGATGCAATGGCGACCGCATCCCCTTCGTTAGCCGCTGCAACATAATCGCATTCGTTTATCGCATAATTGATCAAGCTTTTCAAGAAGGAGCATGGAACACCGCTAAAAAAGGTAAATCCTAATTTTTTCAGCTCTTCTCCAAACAATTTTGTGTCCATTATACGTGCTCACCCGAATCCGGTTCTGACGACGGGAGGTATTGCCGTTCCGCAGCCTGCAGCTCCTCGACCCCTTGAAGCCGGAATACTTCTTCGAGGGTTGCGACGCTCTTCTCGATATGAACAAGGCTTTCATCCCGATAAATTCGGTCAGATAATTGTTTCATAGCTTGAATGGATGCTCTCAAATTATGATTTGCCCAAATCACGAGGCTAATCCCCATCTCCTGAAACCTGACGGTTGGGGTCGTGTAGTATTTGGTAGGCACAATCACTACCGGCAGTCTTCCGGCCCATTCCTTCATGAACGCTTCAATCTCTGCGACATCCGATCTTTTGCTGTGGATAAATACGGCATCGGCTCCTGCCTTCCGGTACGCCTCTGCCCGCTGCAGCGCCACTTTAAGCCCTTTCCCGGCAATAAATGCCTCTACTCTGGCCACCACCGTAAAGTCCGCGTCCGTTTGCGTATCTTTCATCGCTTTAATTTTCCCGGAAAACTCTTCGATATCAGCCAAAGTCTGCCCTTGACCGTTAATGAAAGAATTCATTTTGGGGAACCGCTTATCTTCGATGCATACCCCCGCAATATGACGCTGCTCCAGTTTCTTCACCAGCCGCCTTGCATTATTGAAGTTGCCGTACCCCGTATCTCCGTCCAGTAAAATCGGGATGGAGGTAGCGTCACTCATGAATTCCAAAACATCCAATACCTGCGTCCAGGAGGCCTCATTGTTGTCCCTGACTCCCATCGCTGCAGAGATGGATAACCCGCTGGCCCAAATTCCTTTAAACCCCGCCTCCTCCACAATTTTGGCTGACAGACCATTATGAGCTTCCATGATAAACTCCAGTTTTTGAGAATTGACCAACTCTCTTAGCTGCTTTGTTTTTTTCATTGAAACTTTCTCCTTCTCCCCTAAAAATAATGTGCAAGGAATCTACTTCCAAATAAGCCTCTTGTTTCTCATGATCGTGTTGATCATAGTAGGATCGGGAAGCTGGGTAAACAGCATATGTCCGGGGTGTGAATTGGCCTCGATAATCAAAATACGGCCTTTTGTATCTATGGCAATATCGACCCCCAATTCGCGAACTGGATGCCGTTTATTAATCGTTTTGGCAATGATGACGGATAGTTTGGATATCTCACGAAAATAGGCATCCGCTTTCGTGCGGTTATGCTTAAAAAGGCTGAAAAGCACTCGATGCAAGGATACTGCATGCCCTCCTTTAAGATAATTGGTAACATACTTATGAGGTGCCGCGACACGGGCGGCCGTGCCGGAAATAACCCATTTCCCCCCTGGTTTCTGTAGGTATATCCTTGTGTCAAAAATCGATCCATGGTACTTGGCTAACCGAAGTCCCTTCTGTACTAAATACATGTGTCTGGATTTCTGGTATGACTTAATTGCTCTCAAGACAAAACGAGATCCAACAATCCTTCGACTTGAGCCCCTACGAACCTCATATCCTTTCTTCAATCTCTTGACTCGGATAATCCCGCTGCCACCACTCCCGTGATTAGGTTTTATGAAGACCGATGAATAGGTATTCAGCATCCGCGAGGTCCTCGAATCCGTAAACCAGTGGGTTTCAGGTAAATGCGGACGCAAAACGGGATGTTGCAACATTTCTTTATGCTTTTTCATTTTTCCAATGGGCACTTGTCATCCCTCTTATCTTTTTGGGTTTTTGCGCATACAGTATGCATATGCATCCAGATCCCCTTCTGCGTGGGCCGCTACCTCTGCTAGAAACCAAGATTCATGTACAAAACGGCATGTCCCAGCTTGTTATAAATACGAAACCCCCTAGGAGACAACCTTTCGTACAGGCTCGGGGTTCGGACCACAGAAAATAGGCCGTCGCCAAATCACAAAAGCTCCGCAACCAGGAAGGTAGCGGAGCTTTTATTTCCAGTCAGACGCTAGTGATGCAGCCTGCCCTCGTCGGCGATCGCCAGCAAAATGGCAAAGTCCGCAAGCCCGCCGGTCAAGCTGAAAATAAAACTAAAGCAAGCTGAAAGTTAGTGGCTCTGTAATTTTATTTAAGTAAAGACTTGAAATAAAACCCATTTTAACCGATATATTAAGGGTAATTATGTAATTGTTTCAACAATCTTGTTAGGAGGAGTGTTTAAAATGTCTAGTATCTTTAATCGCAAGGGCAGGCTCAGCTTGTTGCTGGTAGCTGTCATTGCACTCGTTATTCAAGGCTCTATAGGAGGAAGCTCGCATGTGGCCCAAGCAGCCGACAATGTGATTAATGCCAAGGATCTTGGCGTTAAACCCAACTCGAATTCCTCACAATCCAGGGAAATCCAAAATGCGTTGAAGTATTTTTATGATCGTGGTACAGAGGGAACCGTGTACTTCCCGGCAGGTACATATCTGGTCGACGATTCGATCCGTTTATATGCCGGGGTGAGTCTGAACGGTGACGGAGTGGGCAAAACGATTTTCAAAAAAACAGGGTCTAAAAACCAATACGTGATTGGGAATCCGATTCTACGAAACAATTCTGACCTACTAGACGTGAAGCTGTCGAATCTCACCATTGATGCAGACCGTGCGAACCGTGAAGCTCGTGGCGAAAGTCAGGTAGGCGGTATGATTATAGATGTGGCCGTCTCGCACCTCACGCTGGATCGCGTGGAGATTAGCGATACCACAATCGGAGCCCTTCTTCGCAGAACGAGAGATTCAGAGATTACCAACAGCCGCTTTGACCGGAATAATGGACATGCTATTGCCACCGGACATGAAAGCTATCCGGCAGGTGAGTTCCGTAACGTCAAAATTACGAATAACCAGATTACCAATTCGGGCGGCGGCAGTGGAATCAATCTGTCACGTGCAACCTACACGACGGTCACTGGAAATCAAATCATTAATAAAACCCATCAATCTGACGGATATGCTGGCATTCGTATCCCTAATAACGGTGCCAACAATACCGTCAACAATAATGTAATTGAAAATTATCCTCGGGGAATCTTTGTACTGACTGGAGCAACAGACAATAATGTATACAAAAATACGATAAAAAATGCATCCCTGCAAGGTCTTCTGGTTCAATCGGACGGCAATACTTTTACAGACAATGAGTTTTTTCAAACCAATTCTTCACTTAATCCTGACACAATCATTCGCCTTGCTAACGCAAACAACAACAAAATTATTGGTAACGAAATGACCACGTACTCCGGATTTTCCAACATAGGAATACGTGTCACCGATTCCAGCTCCAATGAAATTAAGGACAACATCACAGATACTTCAGGCAAATCAGTCAGTATTGAAGGTGGGAGCAATAATGTGAATAAAGGCAACCGCAATCGATAGCAGAATTATGTACTATGCTAGTTCCTCTGTTTCCGTTACAATATGTCAGTGTGATTCTGGCATCGGCAGATTGACGCGTACTTGAACATTATTGGAGGCTTCTATTTTTTCATGCAAAACGAATCTCATTCTAACGTAAAAATCGTAACAGCCGATCCGAGCGCGATCGGTCTGTTTGGCTTGGCTATTGTAACGCTTGTCGCTTCATCCCAAAAGCTCGGTCTCACCGAGGGCTTGAGCTTCATCATCCCTTGGGCTATCTTCCTTGGTGCCTTTGCACAGCTATTTGCCTGCATTCAGGATGCAAAGCATAACAACACCTTTGGCATGACGGCTTTTGGCGCTTACGCCTTCTTCTGGTTAGCCGTAGCTAGTAGCTGGATGATCAAAATGGGCGTATTCGGCCCTGAGCTGGCGTCTGCTGTAGACGGTAAGCAGCTCGGCTTTGCCTTTGCCGGCTATCTCATCTTCACGCTGTTCATGACCATTGGAGCGATGGAGACGCATAAGGTCCTATTCTTTATCTTTGTCCTGATTGATTTTCTGTTCCTCGGCCTTAGCTTTGATGCATTCGGCGTTGCTCCAGAGGTGTTCCATACCCTCGCGGCTTATGCTGAAATGGGTATTGGTATACTCTCGCTGTACGGTACAGGAGCCGCTGTTCTGAATGCACATTTTGGCCGTACGTTCCTGCCTGTAGGACGTCCTTTCGGTATTTTCAAACCACGACCTTAGCTGTATATGTAAGCCCCGCAAAGCCGCCTTCCGCGCCGATCCGCGTTAAGGACGGCTTTTTGGGTTATAAAGCTGGAATTATTCGGCTTGCCAATTCGGCATCCGCTCTGCCGCATAACGAAGGCCAGCTGCCATTCCTTTGGGAATGATTTCGTTAATATTTTCCACTTCCTCCATAGATAAAGCGATATCGACTGCCCCCGCATTTTCCTCTAAATAGGTAACCCGCTTGGTGCCTGGAATCGGTACAATTCCCTCTTGCGCAAGCAGCCATGCCAAGGCCAGTTGAGAAGGCTTGACCCCTTTTTGAGCAGCGAGGTCCTTAATATGCTGTACGAGATCGAGATTTTTCTGGAAATTCTCAGGCTGAAAGCGTGGCACGGTACGACGGAAATCATCTTCTGCAAAATCATCAAACTTCTGAATTTGCCCGCTCAAAAAACCGCGTCCCAGCGGACTGTATGCTACAAACTCAATTCCCAGCTCCTTGCAAGCGGGTATAACCTCATCTTCCGCTTCCCGGCTCCATAAGGAGTATTCCGTTTGCAGAGCCGTGATCGGGTGAACCTTGTGAGCACGCCGAATGAGTGCAGGAGAAGCCTCGGACAGCCCCAAATAGCGGACTTTCCCCGCCTGAACCAGGTCACTCATCGCTCCAACCGTTTCCTCGATAGGTACATTCGGATCGACACGGTGCTGGTAGTACAAGTCGATCACATCTACGCCCAGTCTTTGCAGGCTGCGGTCACATGCCTGTTTTACATATTCAGGACGGCCGCTGACACCCAGAAATGCCCCATCCTCTCCGCGCATAATGGAGAATTTAGTAGCTAATACCACCTCATCCCGGTGGCTCCGCAGGACTTGACTGATCAGTTTTTCATTTTCTCCCACACCATAGACATCTGCTGTATCCCAGAAGTTGATCCCCAGCTCCAACGCACGATGAAGCGTTTTGATCGACTCCTGATCATTCAACTCGCCATAATATTCGGACATTCCCATGCAGCCCAGACCCAGTGCAGATACTTGAAGGTCACTTTTACCCAGTTGTTTCTTTTTCAATTTCCATCACTCCTATATCAAAAGAATGTCATCGGCCTTTCTGATCACCATCACGTTACATCCAGTATGTTACTACTTAAAGTTAACTTGAAGTCAAGCATTGTCTCGTACACGCTATTCCAAAACTTTTTTAGAAAAATTTGATTTCGGGGTTGTAAAAGGCAGCTGTAAATTTCCTATATATATGAGAAACGAATTATCGCGCGAGATTCGGTTTCAAAATAATCCACCAGGAGGTTGCCCATAATGCCAACAAACTACTCTTATAACAAAACGTCCGATGGTTTCCATGTAATCATCACGCCAGCTTCGAATATTCAAAATAAAAATATTAGAAGCCGGATCACACAGCAAACCGATTACGGAATTAATGGAGGCTTCTTTAATCCCATCAGCACAACCAAGGCGCCGACCGAATGTTTGTCTATCGCGGTCACACCTAATAATACCCATGATACGAAGGCGAATGCCAAAGGAAACAGCCGTGGTACGGCATTTATCTACACAGAGAGCAACAAAACAAAAATGGGGATTGCCCGTGCTTCAAGCGTAACGGATCTCAAAAAACAAATGGGGACTTCGGTTGCGTATAAGTCTATTATTAGCGGCGGCAGCTTGTCGCTGAAGAAAGAGGAAGAAGCATGGCTTAAGGATTTAAAAGATATTGAAAAATTTGATTTGAATGGAACGTTGCGATACACCGATTCCACCGGGCGAACTGGCCTGGGCTTCAAAATCGTAAACAATATTTGGCAGGTCTATCTGGTTGTTCATGAAAATGCGACGCTGAAACAGCTTCGCAATTATTTTATTAAACAGGATTGCTTTGAAGCCATTCTTCTGGATGGTGGAGGCTCGTCCGGTATTCAAGTTAAAAACTCTGCTGGCACTATGGTTAAGTATGAGCAAACACGTTATATCTACAACATGGTAAAGCTCATTAATATCACCTAAGGATTATGATGCGCTTCCATAGGAGCAGGAGATCTTACCAGCCTCCTTTATCATTCATCCAGCACGATGATTTCCAATGCCAGGAAAACAGGTGTTACAGGGTACACATAAGAGACTTCAATGGGTTCCCCCACCTGTAATTCTGCTGGATTGATTAATTGCCTGCGCTGATCATCCATCTGCTTATAAATATGTGTATCTGGAACAGATATATAGACCGCTTGGATAGGTTTTTCCGTTGGATCATCACTTTGGGGTAGTCCTTTAGCAAATTGAACAGGCTGTTCAAATCGGATCAAATAGTTCATGGTAGGGGCTGCTAAGGGTTGTTCTACTTCTTTTTCAATCCTTTCAATACTTTCGATTTTGGCACGCCCTGTATATACCGTTGTGCTTTCCAGACGATCCAAGTCAAAAATAGATCGAACCACAGCCCCATTAGATTTGTTAACCGGGGTAGCCGATTCTGTTGTAGAACATGCTGGCAATAAAGCTGCCACAAGCAAGACAAGAACAAGGGCAGAAACTCTACTTTTCATAAGTGATCCTCCCTAATCTGGTTTATAAAATACGATTCACTATTAAGACGTGGGCAGGAACAATTTGGTTGCTTTAATCATGTCAGTATTATCCATTATATTTCGAAAGGTGTGTTTAGTAATATGTTAAAAAAACTAGGTTTCGCAGCTCTCGCCGCATCCACACTTCTGATGGGAAGTTCCATTACAGCAAGCGCTGATTCTACTGTAAATTACGATCATTTGCTCTCGGCAGGGACCACTAACGCTTATCTGGCCATGGAAGATGGATCTTCATTTTATGCAACGGGAAGTAACGGTAATGGCAAGCTCGGCGTGGGCGCTGGCGGAGGGAATAATAAAACAAGTCCGGTGCAGGCCCATGTATCTGATATCGCTATGATTGATGCCGGTGCTCTGCATTCGACCTTGCTCAAAAAAGACGGAACCATCTGGTCTTGGGGCTTTGCAGGTTACGGGGAGCTAGGAACAGGGATTAAAAAGGGTTTTGTAAATGAGCCTGTTAAAAACAAATATATTAATGATGTGAAGGAAGTGAGGGCCGGCGGTCAATTCACACTTGCCCTCAAAAATGACGGAACCGTGTGGGCCTACGGAGAAAACAACTTTGGCCAACTGGGCATTGGCACAAAAGGAGCTTCCGCCTTTTCCGTTAAGCCTGTGCAAGTACAGGGTTTGGAGAATATTGTAGCCATTGACGCTGGCGATAGCTTTGGTGCAGCCTTAGACAAAGATAATCAGCTATGGGTATGGGGACGTGGTTATGATGGCGCAATGGGGCAGGATGATAAAGAAGACCAGCTTACCCCTGTTCAATATCGAATTGATGATATCAAGACTTTTGCAGCAGGGCCTGACCGCATTTATGTACTAACGAACAGCGGAGAAGTATATGCTTCCGGGAGTAACACTTCTGGAAAGCTTGGGGACGGAACCTCTACTTTTAGAAGATCACCCGTATTGATCAATGTTTCCAATGTAAGTAGACTGAAAGCAGGCAAAACTCAAACTTTTGCACTTAAAAATGATGGAACTCTTTGGGGCTGGGGAACCAATAATGAGGGACAGGTAGGTGACGGGACCGATGTATTTTCTGTTAAAGTCCCATCCCAAGTTGTAGATGACACAAACACGCCACTAACCGATGTAGTAGCATTCAGTGCAGCAGGAACCCACTCCCATGCTTTGACAGCCGATGGGAAGGTCTGGTCTTGGGGATTTAATAGAAATGGTGAGCTTGGAATCGGTAGCACCAAGGAACAATATTCTGCCACGAAATCGAATTTCCCGAATCCATTTTCCAAATAAATAAGTTTCTTCATCTTAATAATTAGTTCAAGGAGCACGCATAAGCTCCGTTCTCTCCAATTCCAAAAAAGCAATCGGGCAGGTTCAATCAACTGTCCTGATTGCTTTTTTATTTTCATATAGAACCTGCTTTATTATAAATAAAACTATGATTATGTATGAACAGAAGCGCTTCTGAAGCTTCTGGACGGTAAGAAAATTCATTTACAGAGCTAAGGCTTCTTCCGTAATCTTTTTAATATCAATGGATGAAGGCGTTTCTTCCTTAACCATATCCGGCAAAATATGTTCCAGAAAATAATCAACACATTTTAATTGGATATTTTTGATTTTAACGAGCGCATTACGATACATGACTATAAATTCTTTTTCAGTATTTCCCCGCTGTAGTTCGGCAAATGCTTCGTACACCTGATCCATCTTGTCAGCAACTTCAAGGATCAAGCCTTCTACTGAATTGTCTTTGCCTTCTCGGAGCTGTTTGCGGAAAATGGCTTTGAACTCCTCCGGAATGTTCTCTTCAATAAAATACTCAATCATACCTTCTTCGACCTGCTGGATTAATAACCGGAGTTCCTTGGAGGAATGCTTAACAGGCGTTTTTATATCTCCAATAAAGATCTCCCCATAATCGTGACTACTTGTGATCTCGTAAAGCTTTTTCCAGTCAATGCTTACACCGTTTCGCTCTTCAATATCAGCCAGCGTTTTGGCATACTGTACCACTTTCCATGAATGAGCAGATACGCTGTGTTCTTCAAATTTAAACTTGCCTGGACAGCGGATGATCCTTTCCAACTCGTTTAGTGATCGAAAATACGTATGAATCCCCATACTTGCATCCATCCTTTAATTTATATGATATTTGTGGATATAGCTCCTACTATAAGCCTCAACTATTAACAGCAGATTAGCGCAGTATAAAGTGGAGACTTACACATATAGCACGCAAACCAATTTTGCTATACACTTTATATAAAAAAGTTAAAAGTGCGGTGAAATCGTTGTTTAAAATCTTGCTAATTGAAGATGATGAAACTTTATTTCATGAAGTTAAAGATAGATTAACTCAATGGGCCTATGATGTGTATGGCATCCAGGACTTTAGTAAGGTAATTCAGGAATTCACAATGATAAAGCCTGATCTGGTCGTGATTGATATTCAATTACCGAAATTTGATGGGTTTCATTGGTGTCGAATGATTCGATCCCGCTCTAACGTCCCTATCCTCTTCTTATCATCACGTGATCACCCTACGGATATGGTGATGTCGATGCAGCTTGGAGCGGATGATTTTATCCAAAAACCGTTTCATTTTGATGTACTCATTGCAAAATTACAGGCGACACTTCGCCGCGTGTACAATTACAATACAGAACCTGTCTCCCTGAAAACATGGTGTGGAGCCACGGTCGATTACGAAAAAAATGTAGTTGCCAATGAGGCTGGCTCCATCGAATTAACCAAGAACGAAATTTATATTTTAAAGCTTCTAATTGAGCAAAAAAACAAAATTGTCTCCCGGGAGGAATTAATTAAAAGCCTTTGGGATGATGAACGTTTTGTCAGCGACAATACCCTGACCGTCAACTTGAATCGCCTGCGAAAAAAACTGGATGAGCTGGATTTGGGCCGTTTCATTGAAACGAAGGTGGGGCAAGGCTACATGGCTACAGAAGAGGCACATGCCTATGATTAAAAAATATCTTATGGAAAGGCGAAGCTGGATTCTACTTTTTGTATGTCAGCAATTCCTTATCCTGCTCATCGCTTATGTGGATGCAGCAATCCCGTTTATGCCGATCCTTTATATTGTCTTCTTATCTATGATGATATTCTTGGGTTTTTTAATTATCCGCTACCCTAAAGAAACCAAATTCTATAAAACACTAGAAGAATGGGAAAGCCCTCTCGAATTAACGGGTATAGGCGAACCGGAGAGTCCATTTGAGCAAATCATTGAACAAAAAATCACCGACCAGACCGAACGATTACAACAAATCATCTCGCAAAATCAATTGACACTTGAACACGAAAAAGATGAACTATTATCCTGGATTCATGAGGTGAAAACACCTTTGACCACCATGCATTTGATGATTGAGCGGTTGGACGACAAGTCCCTAAAAGCTCAGTTAACCTATGAATGGCTACGAATTCACTTACTGCTGGATCAGCAGCTCCATCACAAACGCATATCTTTTATTGAAAATGATTTGTATGTCGAGCAAGTGAATTTAAAATCTCTTGTTTTTAAAGAGATCAAAGCATTACAGTCATGGTGCATCCAAAAAGGGATCGGTTTTGATATCCAACTTGAGCAAATTAAAGTGCTGAGTGATGCCAAATGGCTTGCTTTTATCGTTAGGCAGCTCTTAACCAATGCCATCAAATATAGCGATGCCAGTGATATTATCATTCACAGCTATGAACAAAATGATCGAATACGGCTTGAGGTCCAAGACTTTGGTCGCGGTATTGATCCGAAGGATATACCCCGTATTTTCGAGAAAGGTTTTACATCCACGACCCAACATTCTGATCATACTTCAACGGGCATGGGGTTATATTTAACGAAAAAGGCAGCAACGCCTTTGCTCATACATATAGATATGCATTCCAAACCGGACGCCGGTACAACCTTTACTTTAATTTTTCCCAAACAAAATGATTTCGTGAGTATGGTGAGCATGTGACAGAGATGTCACATGCTTTTATGTATTGTTCGCTCAATCAAAGGAAAAGCAGCATCCCTATTTTTATAATAAAGTTACAAGAACAAAAAGGAGTGCATCGAAGTGAATATTTTAGAAGCCCATAAAATTCATAAAAGCTACGGTAATAAGTTAAATATGCAGGAGGTATTAAAGGGAATTGATATCCTTATTGAAGAAGGCGAATTTGTCAGTATTATGGGAGCCTCTGGTTCAGGTAAAACCACACTGCTGAATGTCCTTTCCTCCATTGATCACGTGAGCCACGGGTCCATTAAAATCAATGACATCGAAATGACGAAAATGAAGGAAAAGCAACTGGCTGAATTCCGCAAAAAACATCTGGGCTTTATTTTTCAAGAGTATAATCTGCTGGATACGCTAACCGTGAAGGAGAACATTCTTTTACCCTTATCCATCACCAAAACGCCTAAAAAAGAAGCAAACCGAAGATTTCAGGAAGTAGCTACAGAACTGGGAATTTATGAACTGAAAGATAAGTACCCCAATGAAATTTCGGGCGGACAAAAACAGCGTACATCTGCGGCCAGAGCGTTTATTCATGAGCCCAGTATTATATTTGCCGATGAACCTACGGGCGCGCTGGATTCCAAATCGGCTTCGGATTTATTAAACAAGCTGGGCCAGTTAAACCAGAAGCGCAAGGCAACCATTATTATGGTCACGCACGATCCTGTCGCGGCCAGCCATTGCAGTCGGGTCATTTTTATTAAGGATGGACAAATGTATACGCAGCTTCATAAAGGTGGGCAGGAAAGACAAAGCTTCTTTCAGGATATCATGAAAACCCAAGGGATTTTAGGTGGGGTCCAATATGAACATTAATCAGCTCATCCTAAAGAATTTGGAAAAAAACCTGAAAAATTATTACCTGTATGTCTTTGCTTTAATTTTCAGTGTTGCGCTCTATTTCGCTTTTGTCACATTACAATACGATCCCTCCATGGACGAAGTGAAGGGCTCTGTTAAGGGTGCAGCTTCCATACGGGCAGCATCCGTCCTGCTGGTCGCTATTGTCTGCATTTTCCTTATGTATGCCAATAATATTTTTATAAAAAGACGAAGCAAAGAAATTGGCCTATTTCAATTGATCGGAATGACTAAAAACAAAATTTTTCGCATCCTAAGTGCTGAAAACTTAATTCTATACTTCAGTTCACTATTCATTGGAATTGGGGTTGGATTCTCCTTTTCCAAATTAGTGATCATGATTTTATTTAAGACGACGGGCGTCGAAGCCATTGCCACTCTATATTTCTCTAACCAAGCACTGACTCAAACACTCATCGTTTTTTGTATCATCTACCTGTTGATCATGCTCATGAATTATTCCTTTATCAAAAGACAGAGTATTTTGTCTTTGTTCAGAGTGACCTCAACCACCGAAGGGAAAATCAAGAAAATATCTATCTATGAGATGATCATTGGGATCATTGGAGTCTCATTCATCGCTTTAGGATACTATGTTTCTTCCAAATTGTTTGGTGGAGACTTTACATCCATGAATGAATTATTTATGGCTATGGTGTTTATTCTGGGCTCTGTCATCATCGGAACACTCCTTTTTTATAAAGGATCTATCCGCTTTATTTCAAATATCATCAGAAAAAGTAAAGGCGGCTATTTAAACATTAATGAAGTGCTGTCTCTCTCATCCATTATGTTCCGCATGAAATCCAATGCTTTGTTGTTGACCATTATTACAACAGTATCGGCACTTGCCATCGGTTTACTTTCCTTAAGCTATATCGCCTATTATTCTGCGGATCAAGCAGCTGAGGACAATGTACCTTCCCATTTTGCAATGACGAATGTACCGGATGCGGAGAAATTCAAAACGTTACTTCAAGAGCATGACATACAGTATCGTGAAAAGAAAATTGAAGTCATTCAAGTCAGTGTGAACACAGCCCAAATTATGGAGACTCCTCTGGAAGGGTTAAATATCGGTGCGAATTCCACGACGTTGCCTGTCATAAGCGATCAATCTGTGAAGGGTACGGATGTATCTCCAGGTCAAACGATTTTAACGGGCTATAATGATGTGTCACAGAAATTTATGTCCTTGAAAAGCTTTGGCCCATTGGACTTGAAGGGGAAAAAGGAAGTCATACATCAACAATATTTGGGTCTAAAAAAGGAATATGTTATTCCCTACTATTTTACAGCCGGGGGACTACCCACTGTCATTGTAGACGAAACCATCTTTGAGCGGTTAAAGAAAGATGTAAATCCTGAGATTCAAAAGAAATCATCCTTATATATTGGAATTGATATGATGAATGAAGAACAGATCAAAGAAGCCGATCGCCTCTTTAAAACCGCCAACTTTAGTGGGCAACAAACATCACGCCTTGAAATGAGCAGCAATCAGAAGAGAAATATGGGAGTGATCATGTTTGTAGTTGGCTTTTTAGGACTCACCTTTCTCATTACATCAGGCTGTATCCTTTATTTTAAGCAAATGGATGAGAGCGAAGACGAAAAAGCCAATTATACGGTGTTGAGAAAGTTAGGGTTCACACAAGGGGACCTGCTTAGAGGCATCAAAATAAAACAACTCTTTAACTTCGGCATTCCATTAGTAGTCGGCCTTTCACACAGCTATTTCGCCGTCCAATCCGGCTGGTTCTTGTTTGGAACAGAAGTTTGGATGCCTATGATCATCGTTATGGTACTATACACCGCCTTATATTCCATTTTCGGGATACTATCCATCCTGTATTATAAAAAAGTCATTAAAGCAGCATTATAATTGGTCAAAAGCTCCAGACGAAAGTACTGGGGGCAAAAGGTATTGATGCTAGGGTTGCTGGAAGCCCTATGGATTTTCGTCAGTCTAAAATGGCTG
>NZ_JTHP01000020.1 GCF_000943545.1 Paenibacillus terrae | reverse complement strand
CATCATAAAGTGCGTTATTTTCTATCCTATCTTAAAGGGTAACCTTATAAAAGAAATTTTCTCCCTTTACAAACCTCAACCGATATCCGTATTACATAGTCGTCCGGATTTTTTTCTGCGAAATAGCTGAGCAACTCCACCGCGTACGCATTTCCGCATACAGCCTTCCCATTACTCTCTATATATTTTCTTATAATGGAATACGTTTCTGACATTGTTTCATATGATCCTCTGTGATTCATGACTGCATAGAGCCCTTGGGGCTTAATGATCATTCTCTCCCCCAAAATCGGAGCCTTGAGTTTATTGGCAATATAGTCCGTATAATAATCGCCTGACTCAAAACGATCCTTGCATAAAATCGTCCAGATCGGAAACTCGTAATCAATAAAGTGATTTTCGCAATAATCTCGATGTTCGCTTAATTTGTGAGCAAACTCCTTATCACCATCTCCCTGTTCCAATGGTGTGGCAATGAAATATTCCTCTTCACATTCCTCAATCGACGGCCCATCGTGTAACTCTCCGTTAGCTTGCTCCGTCATTTCAATGGCACCTTTCAAAAGGCCTTGCAACCGTTTTATTCTAATCCGTTCTACTTCCAGGTCATGCAGTTTCTGTTTGAACAGTTCTATGAGTAGAGGCGTGTTCTGATTCTGAATAAATCCCTTGATTTCCTGTAGTGAACTCCCCGCCTTCTTCAGTACATTAATAATATCAAGCGTGTAACATTGCTGAATGGAGTAATAACGATAGCCTTTTGAGTTTGTGAATTCTGGTTTTAAGAGTCCAATATCATCATAATGGAACAGGGTATGTTTGGTAACTCCGCAAGTTTTGGCGAGCTCACTGGTAGTAAAGTATTGGCTGTGACTTTTTGACATAACTCTTCCTCCGTTATGATTTTAGAAACCTAATAATTTTAGTATACCCCATGAATTTTTACTTGAGTATACGGTAACCCTATAGTTTAAAGTTTTAATTGCAATACCTTAAATTTGTATTAACGGAGGAAAACATGTCTAAATTCAAACGTTGGATGATTCTGGCTATCGTATCAAGCGCACTTTTACTTATTGTAATGGATATGACCATCCTTTACACGGCATTGCCAAGCCTAACCCATGACCTCGGTGCTTCCGCGTCAGAAAAATTATGGATTCTGAATGGGTATTCGCTCGTTATGGCGGGTCTGCTACCAGCAATGGGAACGCTTGGAGACCGATTGGGTTATAAAAAAATCTTTACCCTCGGTTTGCTTGTATTTGCTGCTGCTTCGCTTACTGCCGCCTTTTCTCCCGTGCCCCTTGTATTAGTGGCATCTCGGGTTCTTCTTGCAGTCGGAGCGTCTATGATGATGCCTGCTACCTTGTCAATCATTAGGATTACATTTACCGATGAACGCGAGCGTGGATTAGCGATCGGAATTTGGGGCTCCGTTTCCGCAGGAGGTGCAGGACTAGGTCCTATCGTCGGCGGGCTTCTTTTAGAGCATTTTTGGTGGGGTTCTGTATTTTTGATTAACTTGCCGATTGCGATCATTGCTTTTGCATTAACTCTGATTTATGTTCCAAAACATACGGGCAATAAAGAGAAAAAATGGGATCTTACCGGTTCCATCCAAATCATGATCGCCATGGTGGGACTCATCTATTCAATCAAAGAGTTTGCCCGTCGTGACGGGTCTCCAATATTGGCCGTAATAGGTGCGGTTATCGGCGTTTTGGCACTTATCATCTTTATCCGTCGTCAAAATAAAAGCGCCAGCCCTCTTATTGATCTTACTTTATTCAAAATCACAAGGTTCAGCACCGGATTTATAACTGCCTTAGTGGGTGCATTTGCACAGATGGGGATTCAATATATTGTAACCCAGCGTCTTCAACTGGTGGAAGGTCTGTCACCTCTCCAAGCAGGACTGTACACGATAAGCATACCGATTGCATCTCTCATTGCCGGCCCGTTAACCGGGTCCATATTGCATCGCTATGACGTTATCCGTATTAAGAGCATCTCTCTTCTGATTGCCGGTCTGGGTATGGGCATCTATCTTATGCAATTTAATTCAGGCATTGCCGGGCAGATCCTTGGATTGGCCCTGCTTGGTGCAGGCTTGGGAGCAGGTATGACAGCGGCATCTCATTCCATTATGAACTTTGCACCCCCTCAGAAAGCAGGTATGGCTGCATCCATTGAGGAAGTTGCCTATGAAATGGGGGGAGCATCGGGGATTGCTATCATCGGAAGCATGTCAACCCTTGTGTATACTCTGGCTATGAAAGTCCCTTCGGGACTCCATGTTCCTGCGAATGTGAAAGACAGCCTGGATGAAGCACTCCTGGTTGCAGAGGGTTTGCCTGCACAGGCTGCAGAGGCATTGAAAGCTGCAGGCCGTTCTGCTTTTGATCAATCCTTTTTTGTTATCATTGTGGGTGTAACTGCATTTTTGGTGGTAGCTTCGCTAGTAGTCCGTTTGGCAGGGGCGCGCTCAAAGAAAAGAGGAGATGCTGAGTCCTGATACAGTAATTTCATGCAGTTAATACTCAACAACTGCCGCTATATCTTACGAGCGGCAGTTGTTTTATTCGTTATTGTTTAGACAGCAGCATTTGCTGATCAAGGTGAGTGATTTGATTCCATAATGGCCAAAAGTTATGAACACCTGAATTATAGCTTAGAAATTTATTCGACACAGGTCTTAAGCAACAGCTTAAATCTCTTAAGCATATAAAAAGGTCCATAAGCTGCTACAAAAGCAATTCACGAACCTGTATTTTATAAGATGATGCGGTCGAGAGGACTCGAACCTCCACGGGGGTTAGCCCACACGGACCTGAACCGCGTATGCGATTGGGATCCTAGCGGAATATAAGTCAATGGAACCGAATTAAAAAACCGTCAAAACCCTTGTAAAATCAAGGTTTTTGACGGTTTTTTCGTCTAATTCAAGCGCCCGGCAAGTCGGCAAATGTGGTCGATTTTGGACGTTTGAGAGAACTCGGAGAGAACGACAACCGAACCAGCCACACTCTCTACCATTGACAAATTAACGAAGCGACAGCTTCGGGGAGGCCTCTCTCCTCCCCTGACCAATACCTTCATTCTATGGGGAATATTGATGCAGTATGGCTCCTTATTCCCCGTATTTCTTCTTATAATGGCTTAGGGTCAGAAGCGGCCAGATGTAACGATAGCTATGATAATGAGAATAGAAGTTACCCGGGAGCCCGGCGCCCGTGGGATATGCGGTCGGCCAATCGTCGTTTTGCAGCAATTCCATCAACTTGTATATTCCTCTATTTACGGCAGCAGACGGCTGCGGCTGAACCGCGATGAGTGCATCGAGTGCCCACGCAGTTTGGGATGGCGTGCTTTCCCCTAAGGGCATGTATTTCATCACCTGGTCGCTGATGCAGGATTCACCCCAGCCCCCATCCGAATTCTGAATCTGCAAGAGCCATTCCGCTCCTTTTTGAATCGAAGTATGGTCCGCCGGGAGCCCGGCAGCCTCTAAACCAGTCAGTGCCGCCCAAGTGCCGTAAATGTAACAAATCCCCCATCTTCCATACCATGATCCGTCTTTCTCCTGATGGGAGATCAGCCAGTTGACCCCCCGTTTGATGAAATCGTGCCTCGTGTCGAATCCGCAACAATTTCCGAGGTATTCCAATGTGCGTCCAGTAAGGTCGGCTCCCGAAGGGTCGATAGCGGCGGACTTGGCACCATCTATGGCCAGCCATGTGAGCATTTTCTTATTGGTGTTTTTTTCGAACGCAGGCCAACCGCCGTCTTTATTTTGCATAGACATAACCCAGTTTAGTCCCCGGGTGGATGAGTCACGATATTTAGGATCCGTACGGGACAGGCAGTGAATCGCTCTTAAAGCGGCTGTTGTGTCGTCTACATCGGGATTTAAGGTATTGGTCTCGGAGAATCCCCAGCCGCCAGGAACCGTATCCGGATTATGAACACTCCAATCCGCCGCTTTGTCCTGTTGTCTGGATAAGAGATAGGCTGCCGACCGCTGCACGGCCTCATGATCCCCGGCGACGCCGGACTCCTGCAGCGCATAGGAGATCAAGGCCGTATCCCAGATCGTTGAGGGCGAATTCTGAATGGTAGCTTTACCGTCAAAGCGGTACTGCATCTCTGTCAACCCTTGAACGGCCTTTAAAATAAGCGGATGCCGTTTATCATAGCCCAGTGCAAGCAGGGCAAAAACCATGAGAATGGTGCTGCTCGCATAACTGTATAAGGTGCCATCCGATTCGATTCGATTCAGCATGAACTGCTCCGCCTTGTTTAGAGCTGCTTCATGGATATAACGGGGAGTTCCGAGAAGTCTGCTGAGACCGATACGTATGCTTTCCGCGATCTCCCGGTGCTCCTGGGGTTGCGGCTCATCGTCATCATAGCGTGAATCGAACAGATCGGATACAATGGGAGCCTTATTCGTTGATATAGAGAAATTCCGGTCCGCCATGATCAGCATAGGGATCAGATGGATGCGGGAATAACCTGAGAATTCATACAGATTAATTGGCATATAGGCAGGAAAAAGGATGATCTCCAGCGGTATGAACGAGATCGATGCTGGCCATTTGCGCTGCCCCGTTGCAGCAAGAATCGCCTTTGTCAGAATGCTGGTCGATTTCCCCAGTCCACCTTGCGATTGGATGTAACGCCTGGCCCGTTCCATGGACTCGTCCGTCGGTTCACTGTACCCGGAATAGAGCAGGGCATAATAGGCATCAATGGAAACGGATAAATTACCTTCTTGCTCGTCCCGGTACCAACGCCAACAGCCTTCCGGCTGCTGCTCCGCAAGGATGCGATCATGCAGACGCCGGATCAGCTCTTCATTCTGTATATCCAATATCCGAAAGAGGATCATGACATAAGCATCCATCGTCACCCCGTTCTCAAAGCAAAAATGCCATGATCCGTCTTGATGCTGCTGGCGCATAAAAAAGTTCCTCAGCTTCCTTGTCCCCTCATCGACTGCGCTCCGTGCATCTCCCATTCTCTTGTACCTCCATATAACGTCATGATGTACATTATATGAACGCCGATACGAGGAAATGATGTGCCGCTTGCTGTCGTCTGACGGTTAAGCATTAAACACCAAAAAGGACCCCATACCATTTCAGGACTACAGACTCTTTTGTTGGTGGGATATAAAGTTGGATTTTTCAGAAACAGTCATGATACTCCTTGCTATTATAGAATGTCCAGCCAGATTTTGAAGGCCGCCGCCAGAAACAAATCAAAATCAAGATTGCATCTACAGTCATTCTCGTACTTGGCGATTTAGACGCTTACACCAATGCAGCAAACATTCATGAGGGGTTACATATGGGTGTCATGAGTACCACTTTACATATCCCGAATATGCAAAAAGCTCCTGAATCTCCACAGGGGAAATTCAAGAGCGTTCATTTTTAAGATGATGCGGTCGAGAGGACTCGAACCTCCACGGGGGTTAGCCCACACGGACCTGAACCGTGCGCGTCTGCCAATTCCGCCACGACCGCATATATGTTGTCGTTTGTCCTCGAAAGATCAATCTTTCTTAGCGACAAGATAGATCTTACCATGCTCATAAGAAGAAGTCAAACACTATATATTTTCATTTTCTCTTGATAAATTAGGAATAATACACTAAAATAAGAACATAAGTTCCTGAGAACGCTAGTTCTTTTCGTTCAGTCAGATATGGATTATCATCACATTTTCCTAAGGCGGTGAATGGTTATGATCTCTTCAGTTACTGCTCATAATGAATCGTCTCTTGTAAAAAGTTATCTACTCCTAACCTTTATTCAAAAAGTATTTGAGCGGGACAGTCTTATTCTTGAAGAAAGCGGTATGCTGAAAACGCCTGATCTTTATGTCGAAATGGTTAACGCAGGAGTAGATCGTACCGGAATCTTACTATCTGAAATAAAACATGAATTTAATAAATGTCATATTCGTGTTTTGGACATACAACAAAACCACTCAGGCGTTCACGCCACCTATATAAGTAAAGGAAATAAAGAGCAGTTCAGTATGGCTATGCCTGTATTCCGCAAAGAAATGTATGAACGAATGCGCGCTTATCTGGGGCTCTCAACCTCTATGCCTCATACAGCTGCCTCCCCTTTACCCGAAAAACATCACCCCGAGTTTCCAGACAGCCGCTTAGCTTCCAAGCCCCTACGGTTTGTTGAACGAAGTCTGGTTACATCCTCCTCGGCCTATAAGCGTAAATCGCTTCGCCCTGCTGCTTCTGCCGCAAGCGGAAGTGCATAATCCCCGCACAGCCCGCAAACAAAAGAAGCTTCCGCAGACACCAACCGTGCTCGGAAGCTTCTTTACATAAACATCAGCTATCGTTATCCATTCCTACCCGCTATGAACGGTGTATAAAGAATTCCCATAAATCATTCGCTTTATTGCAGCGCCTTCTGTACACGAGTAACCCCTTGGCTAAGAGCGTGTCCTCCGCCTACCGCTGCAGCTACAGCAATGGTCTCCATAATCTCCTGATCACTGGCTCCTTTGGACCGGGCCTCGTCCACATGATAAAACGTACAAACCTCGTTGTTGGCAAATAAGCCAATGCCGAGCGCAATCAGTTGCTTGGTTTTCTCGTCTAAACTCCCGGCTTGAAAGCACTCTCCGGTGAAACGATGATAGGCATGAACTACCTCCGGCAGCTTATCTTCTAAATGACTGATTTGATCCTTATACGCATGTATTTTCTCATTCATAACCGTCAAGACACAGCACACCCTCTCATATGGAGTATATTCTTATGTACTGTGTCCGGTTTACAGGCTGCATATGCCATCAACACGTATACCTATTTTATCCAGTCACTTCAAACCCTTTTATCCAGCCAGCCCAAAGCCCATTCCTCTAATCCAGTTCTACCGGATTGTGACGCGGCTCGCTGAACGGCTGATATGTATAACTGCGATCCAGCTTGACCACACGCCGATTCTGGCGGCGGATAAGCACCTGCTCCTCGTCCCACGCCAGCACTATGCCTACCACATCGTTGGACTCCAGCCCATCCCGCACGACGCGCACCTTCTCACCGGAGAGCCGATAGGCGTCTAATTCTTCATCATTAATCATCCCTGTCCCCCCTTATACAATCGTTTCTAACACGGCAGCTATCATCTATGCACATTAAAAAGTTTAAAAAGAGACCTAAACAAAATCATTTAGGTCTCTTCCCGCTTACTACTTATATGGATTGCCAACAGAGCGACAAATTATCCCGACTGATTTACACTGTGATCATGTTCTTTTGTATCGTTCTTCTCATACCAGAAGTCCAGCACTTGTGCAGACAACACTCTCTGATCTACGTATTCCACTTGGTGGGCAGTAAATTCTTCTTTCCAAGAGAAGGACAATTCTTCGCATAAGTTAACCAACGTCAACAACTCAGACCAGGCCACATAGCGTTTGTACCAAAAAAACTGAGGATGTTCAATCATATAGGGATATAAATCGTCAAATTCCGTATGCTTACAATCCAAGGCACGTTCAAAATGTACTTTAGCCGCTGCCAGTTTTTCCAGAAAAAACTGTTCGGTCAATTGCTCTTTCCCCATGTTGCTGCCTCCTCTCCCAAAACCTTATCTATATTATAAGCGAAATTGTAGCTCATGCAAAGGTTATTATTAGAAATAAGGATCAGCAGCTTTTGAATTGTTACTATTCGGCAAACTCAATCTTGCCGTCAGTTAACGATGAAATTCTGACAAGCGACTCTACCCGTATACCCTGCTCACGGATCGTTCTCGCCCCGGCTTGGAAGCATTTTTCCACGGCCACGCCGAATCCGACTAGCTCCGCGCCGGAGCGTTGAATGATTTTGACCATACCTCTTGCGGCATCACCATTGGCGATAATATCATCAATGAACAGAACACGGTCATGCTCATGAATAAATTGACGGGACAGCATAATGTCCGTGACAATGCCTTTCGTAAAGGAAGGCACACGTTCGCATAATGCGTCCGGGTCGGCCAATAAAGTCTTTTTGCGGCGGGCAAACACCAGCGGTACACCCAGTTCCAATGCTGTTGCGAAACCTATGGCAATACCCGAGGATTCCACGGTTACCACTCTCGTAATATTCTCTTCCCGGAAACGGGCTGCGAACTCTCGTCCCATTTCCATCGTCAACTCCGGATCCACCTGGTGATTAAGTAATCCATCCAGCTTCAACACCTGATCCGACGCAACGACGCCTTCTTTTAAAATCCGTTCCTTTAATACTTCCATTCCATGACCTCCCACGGCATTCCTATGCGGTAAAAGTACCATACATCACCTGACGCTTTCAAGCCATAGCTTGCTTTCCCATACCTTCATGTGACATTTTTTTTACGCTTATTCCAAAACCACGCGACTATTCCTCCCAAAATAATCAGAAGAATGACCGCCAGCCCTATCCGATGTGTCACCTTCTCCATCAGCTTCGCCACCTGTTCCCAGTGCATGCCCACCGCATGTCCAATTCCCAGAAACGTGCCGCACCACAGCAATGCGCCCGCCGATGCATACATCATATAGCGAAAGACACTCAAACGGGTCGTACCTGCCAGATATGAGGACACATGTCTCAAGCCAGGAACAAAGTAACCGAAAAGAATGCCCCAAGTGCCGTAGCGTCCGAACCAGTTCTCGGAAGAAGCAATTCTCGATGGCGTAAGCCTCACCCATTTACCGTATCGGTGCAGCAGCGGCTTGCCTAGCAAACGACCGAGCGTATAACTAAGCATCATGCCCGTCATACTTCCGGAAAATGTGACTGCCAGCGCGGCAATAAAGTTGTAGTGTCCTTGAGACACGAGCCCGCCGAAGGCGATCATCAGCACTTCGTCAGGTATCGGCATACCGGCTACTCCAAGGGCAAGCAAGCCGAACATTGCCAAATATCCGTATTCCAGTATCCATGCAAGGATTTGACCCATAAATTACGCTCCCGTCAAGCTATTCGTTAAATTCACTATAATTATTTTCAGTCTCATCCAGTCATGTCCCATTTCAGTTGAACATAGTTTGTATTATATGCTCGCTACAGCGTTATTCAAGCAGGCAAGGAGGGGCTGGGGATGAAACGTAATATTCATGTTTTGCAGATTGCTTTTACATACATCGGAACAGTCGTCGGTGCCGGATTTGCTACTGGACAAGAAATATTGCAGTTTTTTACACAGTACGGACGTTGGGCTACACTCACCATCATGCTGTCCACACTCATATTTGTATGGCTGGGTACGAAAATGATGCTGATCGCTCATGATATTTCGGCCCGGTCCTATGAGGATCTGAACAGACACCTTTTTGGCACCAAAGTCGGAAAATGGATCAGCTGGTTCACGCTCATTATATTGGTCTGCGTCAACAGCGTCATGCTGGCAGGCGCCGGCTCCGTTTTCGTGGAACGCCTTCACCTGCATTACCAGACCGGACTGCTCATTACACTCATTGGAACGTATCTGCTCCTGAGTAAAGGCATCAAGGCTATCCTGCATATGAACACTATTGTTGTCCCTATGATGATGATCATGTCTATCCTGCTTGTTCACAGCACACTCTCTATGCCAAATCCCCAGAGCTTTATTACAAATACGTCCGATTATAGCATGCTGCGAGCTTGGCTTTCTCCGCTGCTGTATACTTCCTTCAATCTGGCAATGGCCCAAGCAGTGCTTGTACCACTCGGCAGCCAAACCTTCTCCCGCAAAACGATCCGCTGGGGCGGGATTTTGGGCGGGATCGGCGTCGGGTTTATGCTCATGTCTGCTCACTTTGCCATGTCGGCACATATGCCGGGAATTCGGCAATTTGAGATCCCGATGGGAAGCATTGCTTATCGTCTGGGGGCCTTGGTCGAAATCATTTACATTTTACTCATTTTCATGGAAATTTTCAGTACCTTCGTGGCCGACATTTACGGTGTCAGTCTGCAAATCCGCCAGCATATCCAAATTTCACCTAAGCTCATCACACTATTCATTATGCTCACATGTTTTCTAATCAGTCAGTTTGGTTTCAGCTCACTGCTGTCTATTCTATATCCCATTTTCGGGATACTTAGCCTGATGTGGGTGGGCAAGCTGATCATGGCAGGACGGGGGGGACCCTTCCGTTCCTCGCGTCCTCGCTCCAGCTTCCGGCATTCTGATTCAAAATCAGGTGATACACGCCATGGTTAGTGCTGGAATTTCAAATACATTTTCTTTAGCTCATTAACAGCCCTGCTCAGGGAATAGCTCGATTTAGCCTTGTCGCAAGCAGATCGCGCCAGCTCATAACGATAGGCAGGGTCTGCGATGACCTTTTCCAATGCGTCTGCCAGTGCCCTCGGACTGTCGGGTGGCACAAGCAGACCATTTACTCCATCATCAATTTGCTCCGGTATTCCTCCCACCTCTGTACCCACCAAAGCCAAACAGCTCAAAGCTGCCTCCGCAAACACGGAACCAAAGGCTTCCGCTCGTGAAGGCAAAACAAACACATCAAAGAAAGGCATAAACTCTTCCGGATGAAGCGTGTATCCATAAAAGATCGTTTCATGGTAAATATCCAACTGTCGCGCCATCTCTTCCAGCTCGGGTCGAATGGGACCATCTCCGATAATATGCAGCACAAAATTTTGATTTCTCTTTTTCAGCTCGGCACAGGCCTGTAACAAAGTATCCAGCCCTTTGGCAGGGACAAGGCGACAAACAGTTATAAGCTGTGTCACTTCATTTTCATGTGGTATGGGCTTGAAGCGCTTCTCATCATATCCATTCGGAATGACCACAATATCTTGCGGATTTTGTACATATGGCATCAAGTAATGCTGGAAAGAGCGGGATACTGCAATCAGGCGATCCGCCTTATGCTCCAACTCCCGATACAAGGACACCAGAAATTGATGCTCAGGCCCGTTCTCCTCTATTTTACCGTTTAGAATTAACTCCTTCTCATAAGAAGAGTGAATCGTCTGAACGAGCGGGATGTCTGGAAAAACAGTTTTCATAGCAATTCCGGCAATCGGGTGATGAGCATGAATGAGATCAAAGGGCTTCTGAATGCGAAGCCGAGTCCACCACAAATAGTCACGGTACGTCTGTATATATTTTTGGACAATCGGATATTGTTCATATTGCGTCCAGTCAAAGGTATCAAATAATACTTCTTCCCTGCCCTTGTTGCGAATTCGTTTAGGGATTGAAAATAGCTCCATTTCCCAACGCGGGGACATAAATCGCTCTTGCAGATATGGAATCATAGATGAAACGCCGCCCGGTTGCTCGGGTGGGAAAAAGAGAGCCTGTAGCAATTTCATGACGTGCTTCCCCCTTCAAGCGTTGTACTGCCCGGAACACAGGTTGTATGTATAGGTTTCCGGATTTTCTGAAAAATGATATATTGAGAATAATTACTAAGTACAAAAGAAAATTATAACATTTTAAATGGAATAAATCCTGTCTATTGTATGGGAACCATATTCCCCGTTCAATAGACTCACTATCTATACAGATGGAGTCGGTGACGTTGACGTTGTTGTCCTTATCGGGAACCTTCGGTTTCCCATCTCTGGCCGGGGCTGTAAGTGCCGCCTGCGGTTTGTATATTATACTCATGATGGCGCTGATGTGCGTGATCATATATAGCAGACAGCGAAAAAAAGCCTATATCCTTTTTTCGGTTGCCGCTATTTTTATTATGACATATGAAGCCATGAATCTCTATTCGGCAGGTGGCGGCAAAATGCCGCTACAAGGAATCGTGTGGCAAAATACGCTGGAGGCTGCTGCCTTTGTGCTTACCAATGCCGCCGTATTTCAGCTCTACCGGAAGCTAAAACGTGCGGGAGCATGGTCTTTGCTGTTGCTGGGGGCGCTACTGATATTGCCGGTTGGCGCATGGGCTGCCGGAATACTACCCAGTTGGATCAGCGCAGCAAATCTCGTCGGGTTCACCCTGCTTTATCGACTCATTGTGCTTACTTTGAGCCTTGTGTTCATCATCCCACGAATCGGTCAGCCCAAAAAGTTTGCACTGGGCTTACTGTTCTATTTGCTTTGGCTTGGCAGTCTGTGGTTGCGAGGCGACATTCTGGCTGAAAAAGGTGCAACAAGCACAGTCCTATGGATGTCATTTTTGCCATTGCTGTATTACACTACGTTGTTTCTAATCCTGTTCGAACGGATTGTGGAGCTACTTCAACGGATTTACCGTTCCTCCATTACTGATGGTTTGACTGGTCTGTATAACCGTAAATACTTTTCGGGGCGATTACGGCGATATATGGAGCAGGGAATCCGCGTGTCGGTCATTTTTTGTGATATTGATAATTTCAAAAAGTTGAATGATACACAGGGCCATGCCCGCGCGGATGATGTGCTTAAACAGGTTGCACAGATTATGGAAGAAGAACTGGATGAAATTGGACTGACCGGAAGATACGGCGGCGAGGAGCTGGTCGCGATGGTGGTTGATCGGCGGGCCAAGGTCGGACAGGTCGCGGAACGAATCCGTGAACGGGTCGCAGATGAAAGCATTGTGACCATCAGCGTCGGGCACAGCACGTTAAAGAAGGAAATGAACCCGGATGAACTGGTCAAACAGGCCGATCAGGCTATGTACATATCCAAAACAACGGGCAAAAACAAGGTCACGGCTTATACGGCAGCAGAAGTGAAAAAAAGCCGTGCAGCACGCGCACAATAAACATGCAGTCTGCCATCTGTTAGCTGTAAATCATAGTCCGTATAGTAAAATGACGCACAGGGAACTCCCATAAGAGCCTGTGCGTCATTGATATATTTATCGGTAAATGCTTAATATTTTTAGCGTACTTGCTGTGATTCACTATATCCATCAAGCCTCTGACGTTGCAGATCCCAAATCCCGGCCAATCCATGCCAGCTCCTCGTTTGTCAGCTCACGATAGCTGCCCAGAGGAAGCTGATCATCCAGCGTTAACGGACCCATCGCCGTTCTTTTCAAATACGTAACCTTTTTGCCAACCGCCTCAAACATGCGCTTCACCTGATGAAACTTTCCTTCATGGATCACAAGTGAAATGTATGAAATGACTTCTTCATCTGCCTCTTGTGCTTTTTCATGACGAAGAATGGTCAATTGGGCCGAAAGGGTAACATAGCCGTCATCCAGCTCCACCCCTGCTGCAAATTGACGTATATCCTCTTCCGTGACATGTCCCGACACCGTAGCCTCATACGTTTTGGGAACATGTCGCCGTGGAGACAAGAGTTCATGCGCCAGCTTACCATCGTTCGTTAACAATAGCAGCCCTTCCGTATCCTTATCGAGCCGTCCAACCGGGAAAGGCTCAAAATGCCGTTCCTCCGCACTCAGCAAATCCAGCACTGTTCGCTCTCTTGTATCCTCGGTTGCGGATATAACGCCCGGCGGCTTATGTAACATGATATAAATGTATTCCCGAAAAACAACCCGTTCCCCGTTCACTTCAATTTGATCGTCGTACGGATGAACCTGCAAGCCGCTATCCTTGGTAGTTCGACCGTTCACGGTGACCATCCCTTGCTTTACCTGTCTCTTGATATCACTGCGCGAACCATAACCCATATGGGTTAGAACCTTGTCCAAACGCTGCGTCTGTCTTCCCTTCCCACTCATACCGATGTCCACCTCCAGCCTGTAGGGTATTCATTTTTGAGCATACCGTCCTGCCATTTGCCCCATCCGGCAGAATATCCGTCAATACATACGAGAGTGTAGCCTTTGGGCTGTGCTTCGTTCTGCAGCGTCATTCGCTGAGCCGGGATGGATAACGTTTCACCTTTCAAATAACGGATGGCATCCGTGTCTGAGCTGGAGAGGTTTATACTCCTGACCGCCTCAGAAGGGCGCAAAGCTACCGCCAGCGGATGCGAAGGCACAAACCGACCATTCTTGTCTGTTCCCATAAACCAGCCCGGACGGACCACCTTAAGCCCGTCCAGACGATGAGATTCCAGCGGCGACTGATAAATCCGATCTCCGTAGACTACCGTATGGCCTGCAAATGACGCCTCAAGCTGCTCCTGTACAAAATAGGGATAGGACTCCAGTACATCATATTGTCCGCGTCCATCCCATTTTGCCGCATCTTTACCAGAACTAGACTTGTTGTTCCCGGAACCGCGTGCATTCGTTCCTTTACCCGATTCCCCGTCCATCCCTTTTCCATTCCGTTTGTAATCTCCAGTTGCAGATCTGCCCTTTCCGTTTGCCATTGGCGCTTCCTTGATGGACAGCCGCTGCTTCTTATGGGCACGGTCCGAACCTATGTTTAAAGCCCTTTCGTCCCTAACGACAGACCCATCCCTTTCAAAGGAATCGGCCATTCCACGCTGATTATCCGCTGTAGCTGTACGACTGCCTTGATGCTGCAACACAGCAATAAAATGACCCTCACCCTCTATAAGATGGGGCCAAAGGCGTGCCGTTCCACGCAGTTCCGGATGGGCTGCCGCGACCGCTTCACTCACCCATTCCGGGTGGCCTGAAGCAAAGCCCGTTCCTGAAGGAGCAGGAACAACGTCAAAATCAGGATGTGCCTCCAGAAACTCTGCAATCATCCCTTCATTTTCTTCCGGTGCAAAGGTACAGGTCGAATAAACAATTCTTCCTCCGTCACTTAACATAGATGCTGCCACTCGCAAAATATCCCGCTGCATAACTACACATTTGTCCACCGAATGGTTTTCCCATTGCTTCGCCATATCCTCATCCTTGCGAAACATCCCTTCCCCCGAGCAAGGTGCGTCAATTAATATTTTGTCAAAAAAATGAGGGAAGGCATATGCGATTCGATCCGGGCTTTCATTCAACACCACAGCATTTCGCACACCGTATAATTCCACATTTTTAGCCAACGCCTTGGTTCGATCTGCACTAATATCATTCGTTACGAGCAGACCGCTTCCTTGCAGCTTGGCCGCGATTTGGGTCGATTTCCCGCCCGGTGCAGCACACAAGTCCAATACAGCCTCACCCTGAGCAACATTCAGCAATTCTACAGGAGACATTGCACTTGGTTCCTGCACATAGTACAGTCCTGCATGATAATAAGGATGCAACCCCGGCTTTGTGCCGTATGGAACATAAAAACCTGTATCACACCAAGGAATTGGCCTCAGTTCAAACGGCGATATCGCCTTAAACGCCTCCACCGAAATTTTTAACGTATTGACGCGTATCCCAGCATGAGGCGTATGGTCATAAGCAGCCATAAAAGCCTCAAACTCGTCGCCGAGCAGTTGCTCCATGCGCTTCACAAATGCAGTAGGGAGCTGTACACCCATAATTATAATCATCCTGTCCTGTTAAAATAAAATTTATTGTACCATAATCAAACTGTTAAGCTGCAATATCCGTGTGATTTACAAACTTTCACTACAAGCTGTAATGTTGTATAATAATGAGATTCATAGCTACATATTTTGTATTTTGATAGGAGAGATGGCATTGAACACCCAAAAATCCAACAAAAAAAAGCTTATACCTGTCATTGGCTTTTTTGTTGTGCTCGTCATTCTGCTTGGGGTGCTGCTAGCTTTAAATTCAGGCACTAAAAACAAGCTGTATGGCGTTTCCACAGCCTCATTAAAGCCTGCCACCCAAGAGCTGCTGAATGATCCAAACTATCAGCAGATTATTAAACCGGAGGATCTGCAAAGCAAAATTGACAAAAAGGAAAACTTTTTCGTCTATCATTTTGCATCCGACTGTGTACATTGCCGCGCCACCACTCCCAAGCTAATGCCTTTGAGCAAGCAGGAGAACATCACCATGCACGAATTTAACCTGCGTGAGTATGAGGACGGCTGGGACAAGTACAAAATTGAGTACACCCCTACGCTCATCTATTACGAAAAAGGCGTAGAAAAAGAGCGTATGGTAGGTGGTTTGAAGGAAAGCCCTTCCGACAACGGCTATACACTCGACGATTTCAAAGCCTTTTTTGAAAAATATAAAAAGAACGTAACCTCCTAAACGACGTTCACACGGCTTAGGCTACTGAACGATAAAGCAGCCCGATCCGCTGAAACGGATCGGGCTGCTTGCTTTCATAGACACGCCTCAGATTACGTCGTGCCCTTCGTACCAGGCGAGGCAGAGCAGGAGCTGCGGGCCGCCTGTCTGCGCCTCACAGAAGCCTCAAGCGCCTGCTGACGCTGCTCATGCTTTTCCCCACGCCGCGGTCCTCTTTGCTGCGGGATATTGGCTGCTATGGACGACGATGCGTCCTCCACGGCCTGACGCAGCCCGGGATTGACGATTTCAATCGTCAAATCCCGATAAACCGGCGGCTGGCGCTGGAGATCTGCCGAGCCACCTACAACAGCCTCGGCAAGCTGGCTGGCGCAAGCGCGCGCCTCGTCCACCAGCTTCGCCATGTTAATGCCCAGCGCCTGCGGAGACGCATGCTCCAGCTTGTGTACCGCACTGTCCAGCATCATATATCCGCCTCGGAAATTTCCGTTTCGAAAATGATACAGCCCTACAGCAATTTGCAGCAAACCTTTATATACAGGGTCACGGTCCAGCTTTAGCCACAGCTCTTCCAGTACCTCGTGACATTCAAAATAATCCCGATCCCGATTGAAGTATACCAAATAAGCCACGTACAACGGTTCATAGGAAACGTTCACCATTTAATACTCATCCCTGTCGTCTTCCTTGGTAGAAGCTGCCAGCAATTCCTTGACTTCATCATGGAGCAGCTTGATCCCCTCCATGTCGTGCCGTTCCCACAGCTCATTGAACCTGCGCTGCGCATCAATCGTTTCACTGATCTTATGATAGAAATACAGACGGTGCATACCCGTAAGCACCTTGGATACGATATTCGCTTCATCCTCAAACTTCTTCTGCGCTTCCAATATTTCAAGACGCATCGAAGACATCTCATTATCCAGTACAAAGGCCGCCTCAGCTGCCTTTTTCAACCGTGTCCGCATATTATCCGGTAAGCTTTCACGATACTTATAACTGAGGGAATGTTCGATGGTTGCCCAAAAATTCATGGCTAAGGTACGGATCTGAATTTCTGCCAGCACAATTTTTAATCCAAGCGCTGTCTGCACTGGATATTCCACAATCATATGAAAGCTGCGATATCCGCTATCTTTATAATTGGTGATATAGTCCTTTTCATACAGTACAGTCAAATCCTTGCGTCTTCGAATATACTCGGCTACCCGCCGGATATCCTCAACAAATTGGCACATGATGCGGATTCCTGCAATATCCTCGATTCCCGTCTCCAGCAGATCAGAAGGAACCTGTAATCTCTTCGCTTTATCGAGGATGCTTGATATTTTTTTCACCCGTCCGGTTACGAATTCGATAGGAGCGTATTCCTCGCGCTTTTTCAGCTCCGCACGCATTGTTTTGAACTTGACCTTAAGCTCCTCCACCGCCTGATCATATGGCAGCAAAAATGTTCCCCAGTCTCTTCCGTCCATCCCCGTACCTCCTGTCTCTTCCGACAACACTTTTTTATCTGTGATCTGCACCAACAGCCTCGGTAATGTGTCTAAAGCCGTCCTTTCGCAGCAGCTCACGCAGACCGGCATGTAATGTCCGGTTCACTTCCGGTCCCTCATAGATCAATGCTGTATAAATTTCAATCAGGCTTGCGCCTGCTTTAATTTTGTCGTAAGCATCACGACTGCTGAAAATGCCGCCCGATCCGATAATCGGCAGCTTTCCATCTGTTTGGCGATACACTCGTCCGATGACCTCTGTAGAACGGTCACGCAGCGGCTTACCGCTCAGCCCTCCCGTCTCACTTGCATTCCGATGCGTCAGGCCAGCCCTCGAAATTGTCGTATTCGTCGCGATGATACCGTCTACTCCACTGGCCGCAATCGCATCTGTCATATATTCCAGTTCCTCATCTGATACGTCCGGCGCAATTTTGACCAGTACAGACTTGGCTCCGCCATACTTCGTCGCCTGTACTCCCATCTCTGCTCGAACAGCTTCCAGCAGCGATTTCAGCTCACTGCCATGCTGGAGCTTTCGTAAATCCGGCGTATTCGGTGAACTAATATTCACTACAAAAAAGTCCGCATACGGATACAGCGCGGAAATGCACTTCTCATAATCCTTATGGGCATCCTCATTAGGCGTGTTCTTGTTTTTACCAATATTAACAGCGACCGGAACAGGCCGATGTTTTAGCGCAGCCAGACGTTTAGCCATGCTTTCCGCACCCAGATTGTTAAAGCCCATCCGATTCACTAACGCCTCATCGGGAGGCAACCGAAACAAACGAGGGCGGTCATTGCCGGGCTGTCCCACAGGTGTCACCGTGCCTACTTCCATAAAACCAAACCCGATCGAGGAAAAGCCGGCAACTGCTTCCGCATTTTTATCCAATCCCGCAGCCAGTCCAATCGGGTTGGGAAAATGAAGGCCGAACAGATCAACCGCAAGATCCTCCGTTTCCTTGACTCCGTACATTCCCCGCAGCGTTGCTGTTCCACCGGGAAGCGCCCCCGCATACTTCAAGCCATCAATGACGACATGATGGGCCGTCTCTGGACTCATTTTGAAAAAAACAGGTTTCACAATCCTTCGATACAACACGATTCATCCACTCCGTTCTATGCCCTTGCGCAATCCTAAAAAAACATCTCTACAAAATAGTTTAGCTTTTTCCATACCAAAAAGAAAGTAATTTGCGACGTGCAGTATCAGGAACAATTCGTTTGTCATGGAGATGTCATTGAAAATGTATAATCAAACCATTTACAATGGACATAGTAAGACAGGGCTATAGCCCGTCAGAAAAGAGGGATTGCCGATATGAAGACCAAGCGCAAGCCGCCAAGTCTGCAAAAGAAAAAGGACGAGGTGAACAAGAAAGCGATTGTATGGACCGCCGTCAGTTTTGTTCTCCTCATCATTGTGATTGTTCTGGTCGTTGTTTTGGCACAAGCAGGAAATCGTTAAACTTCATGTAGCAATAGCATCTAAAGCTAATTTAGCCAGTGATAGGTTTTGCGGGGATTGGTCTGGTCGTGCTGCGGCTCAGTCGTAAAATGGGAGCCAGGTACAAGCACTTGACCAGGCAGTCCCCCGTTACCAATGACCACCTCTGTACCTGAAGGTACGAGAGCAAATAACTCCTCCACATCCTCTTTGCCCATGCGAACGCAGCCTAGCGACTCATTTTTGCCAATGCTGTCCGACTCGTTGGTGCCATGGATGGCATAATTCGTTGCAGACAGCTGCATACCTCGGCTGCCAAACTCACCGTTGGACTTACCGTTCGGATTTACAACTTTATCCGTAATAACAAACTTCCCTTCCGGAGTTCGATCTCCACCCAATCCGATAGGATAATTGCGGATCAGCACATTGCCACTCACCAAACCGAGCCTGTGTTTCGACTTGTCTACCACAATCCGCAACGGCTGCCCCAGAAAAGGCCCTCCATACAGCGACGACGCCAGCAAAGGACTGCTTTCAGCCGACGAGCCAGCTTGTTGACTTGCTGCTCCTTCAGCCCTCTGTCCCTGTGAAGCAAGTAAATTACGCATAGGTGTAAAAGCCTTCTTCATTCCGTCTGTCGTACCGTACATCATATTATCCGGAAAGCTTCCGGTCAGCTCATCGAGACTTTGAGGAAGACGTTGATGCTGCGTACGAAAAGCACGCATGGAGCTATTCAGCACAGCCAGTTCTTCCTGTCCCACAGCCCATTGCAGACCTGCTTTTCGAAGCTTTTCACTGTCAGACGGCTTACAAGCACACGCTGCTGCGTCGTAAGACTGGACAGCCAAGCCTCCATTTCCTTTGTTTTGTAAGCTAAGCAGCGGCTGCATACGATCTCTCCAGAGCATCCAAGAACCGCTTTGCTCCATGCCCAGCACTGTGGTCTTGGCTGGTAGACGACTAGCCTTTGCCAACATATCTGCAAGTGCCGTTCCTGCTGAACTGCCTGTGCGCGCTTGGGCCGTAAACACGCCACCAGCACCAGGCCCACCGATCTGAGCCACTTCATTCGGGTCAGAAGTCTGTACTCCTGCCACTTGGACATTGTCGGCTGCCACAGGCTCTGTTCCTGACGGAACGGATGCACTTTCCCTCGAATGGCCCGGCGAATTGGCTGAAGGCACCCATATTAGAAGAAGTACCATCAACGTAGTTAACAAATAACGCGTTCGAGCCGTTCTCCGCGCCTTCTCCTTAGACATCTGAACCAGTTTATCCTGATACTCCATCCATACGTCTGCCGGAATCTGTTTATGCTCGAAGGCTTCGAACACTTCCCCCGCGCGATTGAAGCAATAATTTGCTTTGCCCTCCTGACCGCTGCTCTCATACTCTTTTCCGAGCAAATACCAAGCCATTTTATTATCAGGGTGCATTTTTACATACGATTTAAGATGAGGCGAATGATTCATCGGATCCTCCTGATCGTGTAGTCTTGCCCTATTATTTACTATGTATATCGGCCAAAATAGATCATATGGATAGCACATAAAAAAAACAGCACCGACAGCACCTTTTCACCGTTGTACGGCAAAGTGTGCTGTCGGTGCTGTGCCTATCCAAGTAGACTTAACCTTCTTTATTGAACGGCTCGTCTGCAACTTTAATAGAATCAGTAGGGCAACCGTCACAAGCATCCTGCATATCATCAAACAGGTCGTCTGAAATTGCCTTGATGCCTTGGTTTCCATCTCCATCAAAGATCACTTCAGCCAAGCCCTCATCGTCATAATCATAAATGTCCGGTGCTGTAGCACCACAGGCTCCGCACGCAATGCATGTATCTTTTTCTACCCAAGTGTATTTAGCCATAACTCTCCTCTGCCTCCTATACAATCAAACAAACCAGCTTTTGCATTCTATTCACATATTAATACAAACAATAAATTATTACAAATTATTTTCATTGATCCTTTATGCAAAAAATACTTATAACGTATGCCTCCGTTGCTTTACACAAATCCACCAAAAAGTTTACTCAGGCGTCTGGAGATTGTCTTTTTGCAGCGAAGTTCCGCGCAGCTTGGAGTTCCGAAGAAGTACCGAAGGGTCATCTCCCAGCATCCCGGCGGTCAGAACTGCATTTTCGCCAAACTTGTCCCGTAGCGCATCCATTGTCTTCAGCAAGCTTTCCTTTTTGGGCTGGTCCTTGTATTCAAAAAGATCCATTTGAACGGCAGCTTCTTCCTTCGGGACTAACTGCTGAAGCGTAATTCCCAGCAAGCGCACAGGTTTGTCCTCTCCCCAATGCCGCCGATACAGCGCACAAGCTTCCTTATATATGTCCTCTGCACTTTCCGTAGGAATACTCCTTACCTGAGAACGCGTAAAGGTCTTCATCTCCGGCGTCCGAATTGTCAATTGAATACCTCCTGCCAGCATGCCATGCCGTCGAAGCCGGCGGGCTACCTGATCGCTGATATTGAGAAGCACTCGTTGGGCTTCCTCCAGCTTCACCACATCCATGGGCAAGGTGGTGGTGTGTCCGATGGACTTGTTCGGCTCCCGCTCAGTATTGACCGGAGAATGATTAATCCCGTTAGCAGCCAGCTTTAACCACGAGCCAGTCACGCCAAATACGCCGATCAGCATATGCTCGTCCGCCTTGGCCAATTGGCCAATGGTGCGAATGTTCATTTGCCGAAGCTTGTCGGCTGTTTTTCGTCCCACACCAAACAATTGACCACAGGGAAGATTCCACAAAATATTGGGTACATCGCGCAAGCGCAAAACAGATATCCCGCGTGGCTTTTTCAGGTCAGAGGCCATTTTGGCCAGCAACTTGTTGGGTGCCACACCGATGGAGCAGGGCAGTCCCAGTTCGTCAGCTACTCTGCTCTGAATTTCCTCCGCGATCTCCATAGGCGTTCCAAACTGCCTGGAACCTGTAATGTCCAGATAACATTCATCAATTGAAGTTGCCTCCAACATAGGCGTATACGAATAAGCAATGCTCATAAAAGCTTTGGAATAACGACGGTACAGGTGAAAATCAGGCTGAATCACGATAAGCTGCGGACAAATCCGCCGGGCTTGCTGGACGACCATCCCTGTTGAGATGCCCAATCGCCGGGCTTCATAGGAGCAGGTTACGATTACTCCTCTGCGCAGCTCACTGCTGCCCGCGACGGCGGTAGGTAAACCCTTGTATTTCTCCGGTTCCTCCGCTGCATGAACAGAACAATAAAATGCGTTCATATCGACATGCAGAATAACCCGCCCACCAACCGGATAATAAGCACTGACGTCTCTCACGCTCAACCCTTCTTTTAACTATAAATTATAAAATGATTCTATGCCCTATTTTACATGAAATTAAAGGTTTGCGGTCAAAAATGATATTTATATATTACATTTGAAGTCATAAGTTGATATAATCAAAAATCATACGAATCAAGGCAGGTTGATACTTTTCTATTTTCACGCGTTAAATCATTAAATAAGCTGCTTAAAAAAGCAAAGCACTACCAATCTATGCAATCCGCGAAGGAGGAGTCCTCATGTCCACCGCTATCTCTATCTTCGATACAACACTGCGCGACGGAACTCAAGGAGAAGGAATTAGCTTGTCTGCTGACGACAAATTGAAAATCGCCAAAAAACTCGATGATCTCGGTGTTCATTATATTGAAGGCGGGATTCCCGGGAGTAACAGCAAGGATATCGAATTTTTCAAACGAGTGCAAGAGCTGGGACTTCAGGCAAAGATTGTCGCCTTCGGCAGCACACGCCGTAAAGATAGCATAGCGGCACAGGATGCCAATTTGCAACGGATTCTGGAATCCGGCGCTCAAGCGGCTACTCTCGTCGGCAAATCATGGGATTTTCATGTACACACAGCCTTACAGACGACCCTCGAAGAAAATCTGTCCATGATTTACGACTCCATCGCCTTTTTAAAGCAAGGGGGCATGGAGGTTATTTTTGATGCCGAGCATTTTTTTGACGGATATAAAAATAATCCCGAATACGCACTCGCGGTCATGAAAAAAGCAGAAGAAGCAGGCGCAGATTGGCTCGTCATGTGCGATACTAACGGCGGTACCATGCCGCATGAAATACAGGAAATTGTCAACATACTGCAAAGCCAGCTGACAAGGTCACGGTTGGGCATTCACACACACAATGACTGCGAATTGGCTGTTGCCAATACACTGAGTGCAGTGCAAGCAGGCGCGAGACAAATTCAAGGTACGATTAACGGATACGGCGAGCGTTGTGGTAACGCTAATTTATGCTCCGTCATTCCAAATTTGCAGCTCAAGCTCGGCTACGATTGTTTGGACTCCGACAAACTAAAGCAGCTTCACAACACGGCCCGCTTTGTCAGCGAAGTCGCCAACGTGAATTTGCCTGTGAACCAGCCTTATGTCGGTAATGCTGCCTTTGCTCACAAGGGCGGTATCCACGTGTCAGCTATTCTGCGCGACTCGCGAACCTATGAGCACATCGCCCCCGAACTGGTGGGCAACAAGCAACGGGTGCTGGTCTCTGAACTAGCCGGACAAAGCAATGTTGTGTCCAAAGCGCAGGAACTGGGTATTACCCTTGATCCGTCCAGCAATGAGGCCCGTGGCGTCATCAGCCGCATTAAGGAGCTGGAGCATCAGGGCTACCAGTTTGAAGGAGCCGATGCTTCACTGGAGCTGCTCATTCGTGAAGCGGGCGGTGAAGTGAAGGAAATGTTCTCGTTTGAGTCCTTCAAGGTGCTTGTGGAGAAAACAGCGGGCCGTCCAGTTGTATCCGAAGCGTTCTTGAAGCTGAATGTTGCAGGCACAAGCGTTTATACTGCTGCCGAAGGCAACGGTCCAGTCAACGCACTCGATAATGCACTGCGTAAAGCCCTTTCTCAATATTTTCCGGCACTGCGGGATATGCATCTGGCTGACTACAAAGTACGTGTACTTGACGAAAAAGATGCCACCGCTGCCAAGGTACGTGTGCTCATTGAATCCAAAAATTACGAGGACGTCTGGAGTAACGTGGGCGTATCCGAAAATGTAATTGAAGCCAGCTGGGAAGCACTGGTGGACAGTTTCCGTTATGCGTTGCTGGAAGCACCGTCTCCGAAAAATCAGCAGACCGACCTATCGCCTCAAGGACTGGTAAATCACTGATTTGATAAGTGCTTATATTGTTAATAAGCGGTGTCTTTAGCGGTCTATTCGGACCTCAAAGGCACCGTCTTTTTTTTGCAGCAACTCTATTTTTCGTTCCAGCTCCCCTTCGCTGAGCATGCCGATTATGATTTCACGTACCTGCCCATGACGGTCAACCATGACATGAGTTGGGAAAGCCGCACCCCCAAACCGTTCAAACAGCGCCCCTTGCTCATCAAGCAAAACTGGAAATTGGAGCTTTAGGGAGTGGAAAAACTTTTGCACATCCTCCAACCGATCATAGCGTGTTACATTAATACCATATACGTCCACATCGTGCTTGTACTTGCTATATAGCTCATTCAGTACAGGTGCCTCCAAACGGCACGGATCGCACCATGAGGCCCAGAAGCTAATTACCAGCGCTTTGTCGCGCTTGACTCCCATATTGTAGGATTTGCCGTCCAAACCTTTTAAAATCATAGAAGGAAGCGGTTGACCAGGCTGTATCTTTTGCATCACTTCTATAGTATCTAACTCTGTATCTACCCCTTTGCCAGCTTCAAGTCTTTCTCCGTCCTCATTTTCCTCCTGAGTTTGCACATTTTTAGCCGCTACGCTTGCCGCATAAGTATAAGTCATGTTTGTTTCTACTCCCCATGAAGCTACTCCTACCACCAGCATAACCATCAGGAATTTAATAAAAACAACTTTTTTCACAGTCCAATCACCCGGCCTTTCATCTGGATTACTCTCACCTTCTCCATATGGTGCCCCTTCTACTCCCACCTCTAACCCTTCCAATCTATACAGAGGCAAAAAAACAGCAAACCCACGAATGATCGCAGACTTGCTGTAATGTTGTTCTATATTGAAACTTGTACCTTGTACTGGATCAGGCATGGCTTAAATGAGCATACACATCTGCCAAATTGGTCACATTACGCTTCAGCATTTCCTGAACGTACGCCACCCACAGCTTTGCCGTCATTTTCGCGTCCTCTAACGCATGATGCCTTCCCTGAATCGGTATGCCCTGATAGGTCAGCAGCTCATCCAAACTGTACGTTTGGTGCTGCTGCGGTTCCAGCCATTTGGCAAGCATCATCGTATCCAAAACACGGTGGGTCAGTTGCACTTTAGAGGTTTTCCACAACGCTGCATTCAAAAATGCCTTGTCATGAGCACTGGCATGCGCTACAAGCACCCGTCCCCCTACAAAGGACATAAAGTCATGCAGCCCATCCATAAGCGGCAAAGCCTCATCCGTCATTTCCCGGGTAATCCCGGTAAGCTCCGTAATGTGCTCAGGAATGGCCGTACGTGGATTGACAAGCGTGTAAAATTGCTCTTTTTCCATTATCGTATCCCCAACAACCCGAATCGCACCGAACGATAAAATTTCATCTCCATGCTGCGCTGAAAATCCCGTAGTTTCCAAGTCAAAAACAACCGTTTCCAAACGCTCCAGCGGGGTTCGCAATACCTCAGAGCGCCGTTGCTCCCGAGTTAAGGAACGGATAAAGGCCATCTGCTGAGCCGTAGGAGCTCCCATCACTGAAGCGATGGCCGACGGTACCCCTCCTCTGCGAAGAGCGCTCCAAAAGCCGCCTCCCTGCGCTGGTTCCTTCATGACCTTCTCCCTTCCGTAAACCGCAACTGTCTTTGCAGCGCGCGATGTAGCCGCCGCACCGTCGAAAGCGCCTCGCGCAGTTCATGCCAGCCCTTACCTTGCTTCAACGGTTTGACAGCAAGGTAACCCTTGCTAACTAAGAGTCCGTTCTTTTCCTGCACCGGAGTAGCCATCCGAAGCTGTAGCGCGATCCGAAAGGCCCGCTCACAAGCATCCAGCAAAGGTGACGGTGCTGCTTCCAGCAGCGCGAGCCGCCTGAGCCTTTTCAACGTAGAGCTCTCCTCCACCCCGTGCTGCAAAGCCCAAAACCGTACTGCATTTACCAATGGGATGTACAAACCGTATTTTACATCAAAATCACCCGCGTGCTCCCCGAAGCGCTCGGTAACGATTTGACCCAAAATATTAAGTGTCGCTTTATGCCTTACCGTGTTCCTAAGTACCGCGGAAGGCAAATCCGGATGCTTGCGCAGCAACGCATAAAAGCTCCGCTTCCATTCTGCTGACAATTGCTCGTCTCCAGCGATATGCCTCATATCAGAAGAGATAATCAGATAACGAATCGGCTCCCATGCAAAATCATCGGACCATTTTGCCAGCTGCTCCTGCCACTCAGACAACGTTTTGCGCCATAGCGGCTCTGAACACATCACTTTCCCTTCACATTTCGGATATCCCAAATATTCCAGCATTGCAGATATCCTCTGGCCGAACTTCATAAAATATGATTCTTTCCCGACAGATGCAGTGTCACTAATAATCATACCGTTATCTTGGTCACTCCATAGCGTCGACTCCGAGCGTCCCATGCTGCCGAAGGCTATAAATGCGTAAGGGACGGGAGGAAGGCCGAAGCCATCCTCAACCATCCCTTTTTCGCACATTTGCACAGCTCTGGCTGCAATGCGATCATGCATATCATTCGCCGTTTGTAACCAGTCTGATAACGGAGCGGAGGCTTGGGAAGCCAGCAGCCATTTTTGAGAATCGACCCTGGCCTGCCTTAGCGATTCAGGCGTATCTGCATGATCAATCGCTTCGGCTGAACTCACCCAAGGTGCCGTATTTTGCAGTTCCATACTTCCATCTCCTCCGCTCATCCATACTGGCTCTTTATATTTTACATATTAGCTTACAGTCCTAGAACGCTTCTCAGCCTCGGCAACCAACTTCATTTGCTCAGGATAGCCGTACGTACCATGCTCACTGATATCCAGTCCCATCGTTTCTTCCTCTTCCGTAACACGAATACCCATAATGGCTTTCATCGCACCCAGAATAATGAAGGAAATAACGAATACGAAAGCAAATGTCCCTACCAGTCCAAGCAACTGTACTCCCAATTGCGTAAATCCGCCACCATAGAATAGCCCGGCTTGACCAACACCTGTTATTTTCACCAGCTCAGGAGTAGCGAACAATCCTGTGGATATCGCACCCCACATCCCTGCAATACCATGGACGGAAAATGCATATACCGGATCATCTACTCTTGCACGCTCAAACCATTGTGCTGTGAAGAAGGTAACAATCCCTGCTACCGCACCGATGACCAGAGCCGCCCAAGGAGCTACAAATGCGCACGCCCCTGTTATTGCGACCAAAGCCGCCAGTACACCGTTCAGCATGGACGGAATATCCGCTTTTCCATAGACCATCCAGGATACCAGCAGGGCAAATACTCCACCTGCCGCCGCAGCAAGATTCGTGGTTACCGCTACATACCCGAAGAAACCGTCATTCATGGCCGATACAGCACTACCCGGATTAAATCCGAACCAGCCAAACCAGAGAATAATAACACCCAGTATGGAATACACCTGATTATGTCCAGGAATAATATTCGGCTTGCCGTCTTTATTGAACTTGCCCAAACGCGGTTTCAGCAGCAGTGTAGCGACAAGTGCCGCCGTAGCGCCTGTCAGATGGACTACCGTCGAACCGGCATAATCCTGCATGCCCAGCTTGCCAAGCCAGCCGCCGCCCCATACCCAGTGAGCTACAACCGGGTAGATTACGATGGAGAACAAAACACCGAAAATGATGTATACACTTAATTTTGCACGCTCTGCCATTCCCCCACATGCGATAGAAAGAGACACAGCAGCAAAAGCAAAGTGGAACAAAAACATGATTGTAATCGGAACATCCAGACCTGAAAGGGAGTCAAACGATACAGCAGCATCCGTGCCGCTCATGAAGAAACCCGTCAGCCCCATAAATCCGTTGCCGCCATCGTTACCGAAGCCTAGTCCGAACCCGAGAGCCCAGAATGACAATGCAGCAACGCCCGTGGTGAGTATCGTTTTACCAGCGACATGCCCCGCATTCTTCATTCGTGTGGAGCCAGCCTCCAGCAATGCAAATCCCGCCTGCATGAAAAACACAAGAATAAATGCCAAGAAGGTAAACGCCGTGTTTAATCCAGCTTGAAGCTGAATATTTGTCGGACCATCAGCAGCGAATGCCCCCACCGGAAAAGCCAGTACCGTCAGCATGGCCAGTAATGAAACAAACCACTTTTTTCTCATGAAGCCCACTCCCTCGAATGTTAAGTTTCTTTACACTTCGTGAAATTCTTATTGTCATTATAATCAGAATACATGAAACTTGACAAGATTTTTTTTATTAACTGAAAAAAATTCGATCTCGAACTTTCCATGTCATGTTTACTAACTATTAAAGTAGCTTGTATCTTACCCTAAAAAAAGCATGACGTTTGACTGTACGGTTGGGAATCATGTAAAATATTTTTATAAGCACTCTGTTTGCAGATGCGTAATATGGAAGGCTGAATGAAGAGCGCGAGGTGAGGACAGATGGGGATATGAAGCTATTTCGAATTGGCGAGCTAGCCAAGACGGCTGGTGTCAGCGAACGGACCATTGATTATTATACGAAGCTTGGTTTGATCACACCTGAAGAACGATCTTTGAAAAATTATCGGCTATACAATGATGAAACTTTAAAAAGACTTGAACGTATTAACCAAATGAAACAAGAGAAGTATAGCCTCGAGGAGATCAAACAGACATTAATGAAGTGGAATTCGGTTTCAGGCGAAGAGCACGTCACCGACAAGCTGACAAGTCTGGAGATGCACATGCAGCGCCTGGAGCGCGAAGTCAATGAGCTACAACCTCTTTTGGGGCAGCTCAAGCCCGTTCAAGCGCGTAAGCTGCTTACTGGTCTACTACCGCAAAGCGCCGCTTGTATCGAAGCTCTGAAGTATTTGCTGGAGCATAGCTCTATGATGTGAATTTCCAGGCTATACTGATGAAATAATATTGGAGGGTTGCTTTTATGATGGGGATGTATCTATTGATTATTCTTGCGTTCGGCTTATCCTTATGGGCGCAATTTCGTGTTAAAGGTACCTTTAACAAATGGTCTGATGTTCCTACAGAAAACGGCATGACAGGCTACGATGCCGCCCGGCACATGCTGGATCGCAACGGTTTGCATGATGTGCCCATTGAACCTGTGCCCGGTGCGTTATCTGACCACTATGATCCGATGCAACGAGTAGTACGCTTGTCCGAGCCTGTATATTATGAAAAATCTATTTCCGCAGTTGCAGTGGCTTGTCACGAGGTCGGTCATGCGATTCAGCATAAAGAGCATTATCCTATGCTGGCGCTGCGTCACCGGATTTTCCCGATTGTCAACTTCGCATCCGGTCTTGCACCGTTTCTGCTGATTGCCGGGTTCTTGTTCAGCTACACCAACCTGATTGGCTTAGGCATTATCTTTTTCTCAGCTACTGTCGCTTTTCAATTAATTACATTGCCAGTCGAATTTAATGCTTCCAACCGAGCCCGTGAAATTATGGTGTCCGAAGGATTTATCCGCAGTGATGAAGAACGAGGTGTAGCTAAAGTATTGAATGCCGCTGCATTAACATATGTGGCCGCTGCTCTCGTTTCCTTGCTGGAGCTGATTCGCTTGATCGGTATCTTCAACAGCCGTGACTAATCGCTTTTGTAGCAAAAAAGGTTGTTCCTCCGCCATGATGATGGTAGAGGAGCAACCTTTTTATATTTTATCCAATTCCCTATACTCACCTGTCCGTTAGTCCGCTTTAGCACTTCCATCCGTCACAGTGCCACTACCTTGAAGACCAAAATATTGCAACAAAAAAGTGCGGAACGATTTGGCAACCAACGGAAGCTTGTCATCTCTACGGTGAATTAAGCCAATGGTTCGCGTCACCTCGGGATCAACAATAGACACCCTCGCGGGCTGGAGCGGATTGGTCTGGAACAACGCCATCTCCGGCAAAAGACTGACCCCCATACCTGCGGCAACTAATCCGCGGATCGTATCCGTCTCCTCGCCTTCAAAAGCGATGTCCGGCGTAAATCCAGCCTCCAGACAAGCCTGCCAGACAATCGGACGCAAGGAGTAACCGTCTCTGAACAGAATGAACTTTTCTCCTTTAAGCTGATCCAGCGTGATGTGCCCGGCTGAAGCCAAAGGATGGTTAGGGGGCAGGACCGCAAACAGTTCCTCAGTCAACACCACATCTCCCTCGACATGATCATGACGATCTGGAAAAGGGGATACAAAAGCCAAATCCACCTCACCCGCTAACACATCACGGATCAAACTTGGGTACATCCCCTGTTTAAATCTGAATTTAACATTCGGATACCGTTTACGAAATTCAGCTACAACCGTAGGAATAAGATGAATGCCCAAACTGTGCGGGAAGCCTATACGAATTTCTCCACCCTCCGGGTCTAAAAACTCATGAACCTCCAGAACAGCCCGCTCCAAATCCTTTATAATCGTTTCAACCCGCTTGCAAAATAACTGTCCCACCGGTGTAAGCTGCAAGTTGCGGCCCTTTTGCATAAAAAGGTTCACACCCAGCTCCTCTTCAAGCTGATGAATTTGCCGACTGACCGCAGATTGCGCCACATGCAGCTCCTCGGCCGCCTGAGTGACATGTTCCTTTTGCGCTACCTTCATAAAGTATTGCAACTGTCGTAGTTCCACTCCGTTATTCGCTCCAATCTGTTTTTCAACATCAGGAAGAAGAGGTTAGGTGAACCTCTCCCTCTTTCTTGCTCTGCTGACTTACGGTAAAGCTGTCTTTAGTGACGTTTACGTTGGCCAGTCAATCTGATCATCAATCCATACAGGAAAAACCCGCTGAGCAGTCCTCCAAAATGGGCGGTCCAGTTAATGTTCGCCACAGCAAACGAAAACAGGATACCAAAGCCAAGCAGCGTGTACAGTGTTTTGCGCGAAGCCTCATCCATAAGCGTCCGCTGGAACAGGGCAACGTACAGAAATGCACCGTAGATGCCATATATCGCTCCTGAGGCCCCTACAGAGACCGTAGTTTCCGCTACCATGTTGTAATGCGCAATGGACATTACGTTTCCTACAATGCCTGTAGCAAGGTACAACAGCGCGTATCGAAAGGACCCTAGCAGACGTTCCAGCGGCGGAGCAAATACGAGAATCGCAAAGGAATTAAAGAAAAGATGATCAAACCCCGCGTGTAAAAACATAGCTGACACATAGCGCCATAACTGGTCGGTAAAGGGCTCCTCATTGATCAAGGCTCCATACCGAATCAGTGTTAAACTATTTTCCGATCCACCATGAACAGTCAGCACAATAAACATCACGATATTGATAAGCAGAATCAAACAGGTTACCGGGTAAAAACGTAAATAACTTTTCCAGTTCTCATAACGTAAAAAAATCAAGGCAATCCTTCCTTCATGGGTGTCTCCACCTTATTCAAATTGGACAATGTCTTTTATAAAAGATTATAATAGATTTCGGCACCGATAACCAATGCTAAAAACCAAGGAGGCTATTACATATGGCACAAGAACGTAAAGAAGTTGCTACTTTTAAAGGCAATCCTTTGACTCTCGTGGGTCCTGAACTGAAAGTTGGAGATCAGGCACCTGATTTTAAATTGCAAAAAAATCTGCTGGAAGCTGCTACGCTTCAAGACTTTGCAGGTAAAGTCAAGCTAATCAGCGTTGTTCCTTCTCTTGATACAGGCGTGTGTGACGCACAAACCCGTCGTTTTAATCAAGAAGCGGATTCTCTTGGGGATCAAGTCGTGATACTGACTGTCAGCGTGGATCTGCCGTTTGCCCAAGCTCGTTGGTGTGGTGCTGCGGGCATTGACCGTGTATTGACACTATCCGATTACAAGGACCATTCCTTTGGAGAAGCCTACGGCGTGTTCATTAAGGAATTCCACCTGGATCATCGCGCTATTTTCGTTATTGATCAAAACGATAAAATCGCTTATGTAGAATACTTGAGCGAAATGTCTGAGCATCCTGACTATGAGCAAGCGATTGCAGCGGTGAAGAAGCTCGTCTAATTCATTTGCTTACGTTAAGGCTGATTCGAATATTAAAAAAGCGAGTGAAGGGTTGCCTTCCTCGCTTTTTTTGACGTTGGTCTGCCACGTTGCTGCTCACACGTCTGCAATCACTGTACGACCTTATGAGCGGACAGTTTCTTGTCAATCACGGCAAACAACTGCAAAATAATGCGATAATTTGCACCCATGTCCCCCAGCGATCCGCGCGAAGCGGAATAAATATCCACAGCACTCCGAACTGGCGAGACGGACAATATAGAAACGGTAATGTCTACAGTTCTGCCGAATGCTGTTCGCTTCTCAAGCGTAATCTCACCTACGGATGGCACTTCATGCAGCATCTTGTAGCCAGGAATCTTTTTTAAAACAGACGATACCTCTTCCCAGGCCTTGTCTCTCGATAAGTTATAATAGCGCGTCTTCATTTGGGGGTCTTTGACCCGGTCGCTTGTACCTTCTTGGCTGCGCACAATCCCTACCAGAGTCCTCTTCAACGACAAGACATTTCCTCCTTCATGATAATCGTTGCTGAATACAGCACATCGATTTCCCTTTGCTGCAAGCGCTTTATAAAAAAGTTAAAACAACAAAGTAAACCCGATCATACCTGCAGTATGCGATTGAGTACCTTATTTCTTATTTTAGCATTATTACATACAAAAAACACCCTGTTTCTGCACGGAGCAGTATCAGGGTGTGTTGATTACGTTATAGAGTACCCGCCGATGCCGTCCGACCATAGCGTCTTCTGAACCTGCTTTAGCAGGTGGGTGACCGCAGGACAAACTTTTGAAGTCCCCTTGTCAGAATTGACAGGGCTTTTCAGCTGTCCACCCGTATTGATCTCCCTAGACATTGTCATTGGTTCAAAACAACAAATGACCGTAACGTGCATCGCAGGATGTGACCTTATTATAGCGCTTCTCACTCGGAAAGTAAATGCTAGGAGAAATCTGTTTTATTTTTGGAGATTATCACTTTTCTTGTCTTCCGTGCTTGCTGCTTCTTCGTCTTTCTCTTTCATTTTTTCCATCTGATCCTGCATTTTGAGGAACGTTCCATAAAAATTAAAGAAAGCGAACCAGGCTACCACACTACCAATGAAGAACAAGAACAGCACAGGGTATTTGACCCCAATAAAGATAACAACCGCGCTGCCAAGCATGGTAGAAAATACACGGAACGGTCGAATGAGCGTCAGCAAGACCGCATTTTTGATCAGTTGTCCGATGGACATATGATAATGAGCAACCATCGAGAAAAAGTTAAACATGGATACAAGCAAAATAATCATGAGAATAAGCATGATAATGCCTACAATTTGCAAATTGCTGAGCTGCGTCATATACACGGTATAATCCACATACATAATGACAAACAGCAGCGTGTAAAAGATGCCTCCGATCAGGCTCTGCTTGTAGTTTTCCTTGTATCCTTTAAAAAAGGTACGAAACACACCTGCATCCGTATCGCCCATTGCCCATTTGCGAACGACGCTAAACATGGCAGATGTAGCCGGGAATAAAGTAAGCGGTGCCAAAATAGCCATCGCCCAGTTCATTTGTAAAGATTCATTAGCCAAGTTCTGATTCATCACAAGTAGTTTGAGTATGAGACAGAACATAAAAGGCGACGAGCATAATACCCATAACAAATTGGTAGCCGCCAGTCGGGTAATCCATTCAGTCAGGCGATAAATACCACCCATAGCTCCTTTAAACTCCAACGTTAGTCTCTCCCTCCGCAAGCCTTGGCAGTTCCACGGCTCATGTTGCTGTGCCTGTAAATTCCGGCTGTTGACTATATCATACCGTATTTCATCCCCAATGCGCCAGTGAAATCAATACTTCAGCCATCGAAGCAGGTTGCTAAGAATTTTATACTTTTTGATATTATAACAAAAAACCGAAGCGAGAATTCACTTCGGCTTTCCTGTTATTTCAATTCTTATTCAGAAGAGGAATCTTCGCGTCTTGCAGGACGACGAGTTTCTCCGCTACTGCTTGGACGTGGCCTGCGATCTCCGCTATTGCGGCTCGCGGAATCACGGTTGTAGCTACCGCCTTCTTTGCTGCCACGGTTATAGCCACCATATCCGCCTTTACTGCCACTACCACTGCCGCCAGTACGGTTGGAGTTATAACCACCGTTGCTGCGTCCGCTGTAGTTAGACGGCTTGCGACCGCCGGTACGAACATCCGGTTTACGACGTTTTGCACGAATTGGATCTTCCGGAGTCAGCTCAACAGACGCTTCTCTTTTCTCGCCAGTCATCAGCTTCAGAGCTGCGGAGAGAAGTTGTACGGAGTCATACTGCTCCAGCATTTGAATAGCCAAACCTTTGTATTCGTTCAGCTCACCGCTTTCTACAGCCTCCAGGAGACGTTCTGCGATGATGCGTTGTTTGCCTTCCAAAGCTTCAGCCAAAGTTGGAAGCGGCTTACGCGCAATACGGTGACGAGTTACACGCTCAATGAAATGCAGATGATCAATCTCACGAGGCGTTACGAAAGACCATGCTTCCCCTTCTTTACCTGCGCGTCCGGTACGTCCAATACGGTGAACATAGCTTTCCGGATCTTGCGGAAGGTCAAAGTTCACAACGTGAGTTACACCGGAAACGTCCAAACCACGGGCAGCTACATCAGTTGCTACGAGCACGTCAATGCTTCCGTCGCGGAATTTGCGCATTACGGCATCACGTTGGTTCTGAGACAAGTCACCATGCAGACCGTCTGCGGAATATCCACGTTTTTGCAGAGCTTCAGCCAGCTCGTCTACCCGGCGCTTGGTACGACCGAATACGATAGCGAGTTCTGGGGATTCCATGTCAATCAAACGGCTCAAAGCTTCGAATTTTTGACGTTCAGGAACTTCAATGTAGGCCTGATCAATCAGTGGAGCACTAACTTGCTTAGGGATAACTGAAACATGCTCAGGGTTTTTAAGGAATTGTTCAGCCAGTCTTTTGATATTAGGAGGCATCGTAGCCGAGAAAAGCATCGTTTGACGCTCGTCCGGAACCTGCTTCAGAATGGATTGGATATCTTCCATAAAGCCCATATCCAACATTTCATCCGCTTCATCCAAAACAACGGTGTTTACGTCTTCCAGCTTGATGGTTTTACGGTTAATATGGTCGAGCAAGCGACCTGGTGTACCAATGATAATTTGAGGTTTCTTTTTCAAAGCGCGAATCTGGCGCACGATATCTTGACCGCCATAGATTGGCAGGGTGCGAAGACCTTTGAAGCGGGACAGCTTTTCGATTTCTTCAGCAACCTGAATGGCAAGCTCACGTGTTGGAGCCATAATCAGTGCTCTGATTTTGTCGTCGTTTTTAGAGATTTTGCTGATCAACGGAATACCAAAAGCTGCGGTTTTACCTGTACCTGTTTGGGCTTGGCCAATCATGTCTCTTCCTTGCAACGCAAGAGGAATGGATTGGGATTGAATCGGCGTCGCTTCTTCAAAACCAAGCTCTGTAATCGCCTCAAGTACTTTCGGTTCAAGATTAAATTCTGCAAATGTCGTCAAATTTATTCAAACTCCTTCATAATGGTGGATGTGGTGGACAATCCACAATGTTGTCTGTATTCTTAAGTAGCGATATTATTGTATAGGTTTTCCCAATACAGTAACAGTTTATTTAGGCCTATAACTGCATCTTTCTGTATAAACTCGGGTAACCTTATCCGATACATCTTAAACGAATTTATCCTTTTTAAAACAGTTTAAATTTTAAGTGTTTCTCTGGACAGAAGGTCCCTACTCAAGAATATCCACATCGCATTATAGCACAAAACAATTCATGAATACCAGCAAGTTGCTTTCCGTATATTTTAAATGAGGTGAAAAAACGTTGTTAAAAATAGTGTTAAACTGTTTTGTTGTCATTTTGGGAGCCGCTGCTATAGCAAGCGGTTTTAATCTGTTTCTCGTGCCCCACCACCTGTTGAGCGGCGGAGTAGCAGGGCTTTCCATGTTAATCGGCTACTTTACAAAATTCGATATCAGCGTGATGTATTTTGTCCTGAACATCCCGATGCTTATTGCTGGCTGGTTTATTTTGGGCAAACGATTTATTAGTATGAGCATTTTGTCTGTTGTCGCCACAACATGGATTTTGGCCTGGATTCCGGTGCAACCTCTCGTTAAAGATCCGCTGCTTGCCTCCGTTTTTGGTGGAGTGCTGATTGGCGTTGGAGCAGGGATCTCCTTTCGGGTGGGGGGGTCTACTGGCGGTTTTGACATTATCGGCTCCATCGTCACCCGTTACCGTGATTTCCCTGTAGGGACTGTGCTCGTCGGTTTGAATGGGCTGGTTATTCTGGCAGCGGGATATTTGAACCAGGACTGGAATATTGCCCTTGTGTCCATGTTATCCATTTTCGTGACCGGCAAGGTTTTGGATCAGATTTATGTGAGTCACACCAAAATAACCGTTTACATCATTACTGGGCATACCGAGAAACTGCTCAGCCGAATGCTGACGACGCCACGTGGAGTCAGTAAAATTAAAATTGAAGGTGCATTTTCTCATACCGAAAAGGATATGCTGATGACAGTTACAACACGCTACGAGCTGGCAGAACTGAAACGCATTATTAAGCAAGTGGACCCCTCTGCTTTCGTTAATATCGTGGAAACGGTAGGGGTTATGGGCTCTTTCCGCCGAAGATAAGCATGAACCCAAGTGTCAAAATGCAGTTTCTGTGGTACACTATACGTGCGCTGTTCCCATATTATATAAAGACCAGCTTTACCTGCTATTTCACAGGCACTTTGCTTTTCCGATTCGTACCGAATGATTCTTATGGAATGATTCCGAGCAGGAAAGGGTGATTTTTGTGGAAATGGAAACGGTAAAACTGTCCGACATTGTCTTGAGATGGTATCCAGAAATGCTCCCGTTTCTCAAAAAGAATGAGCTGAACTCGATGATTGTACTTCGGGACGGGATGGCCATTCTCAAGCCCACGGATGCGCTCGAAATTATTCAGTACAGTATTTGTGAGCATCAGGACAATACGTATCTTCAGTAAACATCTTCATTAAATCTCTCCACCAAGTGCCGCTTCTTCCGGTTGCAGTTCGCAGCCACGAAGAAAGCGGCATTATTTATGTCATTTTACGGATTCAATAAACATGGGTTGGGTTAATCATGTAAGACTGTGCCTGATGATTCCAGTATTGGTTACAACCGTGTTGTTTTTTCGATACATAACTTTACGTATAATCAGGTAAGCGACATACATAAGGGAGAGAGTTAGGAAATGAATATGATTTGGGCAATTATGCTATTGGCAATGGGTATGGGCGGAAACGGGGATCAGTCAGCCAACGCCCCAAATGTAAAGGATACGGTGGCAATGACAATCAGCAGCGCGATGATTCAGGCCCAGCAAAGTAATCTGAAGGTGGATGCCTCCAATCCTCCGGTTAAAGTTGATCCCCAGCCGACGACTCCTGCAATCAAGGGCATTTATGTCACGGCTTATAGCGCAGGCGGTTCGCGTATGACCCAGCTGCTTGAACTGCTAGACAAGACAGAGCTCAATTCCATGGTTATTGATATTAAGGATGATGCAGGTTACATCACTTATCCAACGACCAATCCCGAGCTGTTGAAATTGGGTAAGCCGCAAAAATTTATTCGGGATATCTCCGGTTTGATGGAGCGATTGAAAAAGCATAACGTTTACCCGATTGCCCGTATTGTTGTATTTAAAGATACGGTATTAGCCAACAAGAATCCCGAAATGTCCTTCCGTAATCCTGACGGCTCTGTCTGGAAAAACGGCAAGGGAGATGGCTTCGTTAATCCCTACAATAAAGAGGTTTGGGATTATAATATTGCTATCGCCAGAGAGGCGGCAAGGCTGGGCTTCAAGGAAATTCAGTTTGACTATGTACGTTTCCCTGAGGGCTTTGAGAAAAGAGCCGACAAGCTGAAATATACCAAATCCAATCAATCACGTGTAGATGCGGTCGCTGAGTTCGTGCAATATGCCCGTAAAGAGCTTGCTCCACTGGGTGTGCGGGTATCAGTAGATATTTTCGGGTATGCCGCATCCGTTCCCGCTGCGGAAGGAATCGGACAGGATTTCGCCAAAATTTCCGAAAACGTGGATGTCATTTCTCCTATGATCTATCCAAGTCACTATACAACAGGCTGGTTTGGTGTAAAGGACCCTGACAAAAATCCGTACCAGACCATTAAGGGTTCGATGGCGGATACGCACAAAAAGCTTGACCCGACAGGTAAGCTGAAACCGATCATCCGTCCATGGATTCAGGATTTTACCGCAAGCTGGTTGGGAAGCGGTCATTATGCCAAATATGGTAAAACCCAAGTCGAGGATCAAATTCGAGCGCTCAAGGACATGAAAGTGGATGAATATTTACTCTGGAATGCTACAAACCGCTATACGAGCGGAGTAACGTACAAATAATCCATGTATCCCGGTCTTATCATTACTTTTAAGGAATACACCAAATTATTTAGAGGTTTCCAAGGCTGCCCCATTCGTTTGATCATGGGTGCAGTCTTTTTTGTTGCTGTTCAAATGCTGCCGCATCCCTTACAATAAATACTTGACATGTTATGATATATACGTTTGATAACTCCAAGTAAGTGAGGACATGAAAATGCATTTGACGCTAACTAACAGCCAAAAATGGAAGCAGCTTTTTAACATTTTGCTCCCTATTCTGGTAACACAGCTTGCACTATCCGCGATGACTTTTTTTGATACTAATATGTCGGGACACTTTTCTTCTGCCGATTTGGCTGGTGTGGCCATCGGAGTGAGTCTGTGGGTACCCGTGCAAACAGGCCTCAACGGAATACTTATGGCCATCACCCCCATTGTATCGCAATTGGTTGGAGCACAGCGCAAGGACAAGGTTTCTTACTATGTCATTCAGGCGCTGTGGCTCTCACTCACTCTATCCATGATTGTTCTGATTGCAGGTATTTTTCTCGTTAAGCCTATTCTTCACGGAATGAATCTGGAGTTGAGGGTTCATAATGTGGCCTTGTACTACCTTTGTGCGATGGCCTTCGGCATTGCCCCGCTCTTTGCCTATACGGTCCTTCGGAGCTTTATGGATGCACTGGGACAAACTCGGTTTACAATGACCATCACACTGATGTCGTTGCCTATCAATGTCTTGTTGAATTACTTACTTATTTATGGCAACTGGGGTTTTCCCCGTCTGGGGGGTGTGGGCTCCGGAGTAGCAACTGCCGTCACGTACTGGATTGTTATGCTTGTCACTGGCATCATCGCACATCGGGGAAGGATATTTGCCGAATACGGGGTTTTCAGCAAGATATACTGCATCGCTGCTAGCGCTTGGAAAGAACTTATCAAAATCGGCGTACCCATCGGCTTTGCGATCTTTTTCGAAACCGCTGTCTTCGCAGCTGTTACCCTCTTCATGAGCAGTTATAATACCGCAACAATTGCGGCTCATCAGGCCGCTATGAACTTTGCGACCACGCTGTATATGATTCCACTCAGTATTTGTATGGCACTCACGATTCTGGTTGGGTATGAGGCAGGGGCAGGACGATCACGGGATGCAAAAATATACAGCGTAATGGGGATCAGCAGTGCGATTGGTCTGTCATTGATCACAGCTGTTGTGCTTGTGATCTGGGGCGAACAGGTCGCCCGGGTGTACTCCACCGATCCACAGGTTATTCAGTTAGCGCAACATTTCCTGCTCTATGCGATTTTCTTTCAAATATCCGACGCTATCGCTACACCTACTCAAGGAGCACTGCGTGGATACAAGGATGTCAATTCGGCCTTTCTGATTACATTCCTGGCCTATTGGGTTATCGGACTTCCTGTAGGATATATTATCGCACGTTGGACATCATTTGGTCCCTACGGCTACTGGATTGGCTTGATTACAGGTTTGGCCGCGGGAGCAGTGGCACTTCTCTTCCGCCTGCTGGTTGTACAACGACGTTTTGCCGAAAAAAAACGACACGCAGAGGCTGTTTAGCCTTTGCGTGTATCAGCGTGTTTCCATGACATAGGCAGTACCCGAAGTTATTCTTTTTTTCTCCACAATAGCTACTTCGTTCAGTTTCGGAGGATACAGAAAATGTCTCTCCACATGCTGATCCACAGCCTGGAATGCCTGCTCCTCATTTTCCGCAACGAGAATAACAGTTAAGGCTCCTTCCGAGCTGTCCACTTCGATTTTGAACAAATACATGGTTCATTTCCTCCAGACCTGCTTTAAATGTCAGGATATTGAAAAATTTGATTCCAGCCGCTCCAATTACAGGTTCTTGGATTTTTGCAAAATCCTTATGTTAAAAAATAAGCGGATGACTGGGGTCATCCGCATGAGTTTAAGAATTCCCAGATGTGAACCAATTGTTACATAAAACTGCTATTCATTACTGGGACAAGCGCAAAGCCAGCTCGTAAAGCTCCATATTGAATTCTTTTTTCGTATTTACGACCTTGTCAATATCTGTGGCTACCAGCTTGCCGTCAATCGTTCCACAAGCCTTGTCAGATATACCTTCAATCAATTGACGAACAGCAAAGTCACCCAAACGGCTCGCCAGATTACGGTCAAATGCAGTTGGTGTGCCTCCACGTTGAATGTGTCCAAGCACCGTTACACGCGGCTCATAATCCGGACAGTTTTCCTGGATTACCTGTGCTACGGTGTCACCTTTGCCTGCGCCTTCAGCAACGATAATGATACTGTGGCGTTTGCCGTGCTTAAAGTTTTGCTTCATCCGATCAGATACTTCATTCAGGTCAAACTCTACCTCGGGCACCAAAATCGTTTCCGCGCCGGAAGCCAGACCTGCATGTAAAGCAATATCGCCGCAATGACGTCCCATAACTTCTACGATAGAAGAACGTTCGTGGGATGACATCGTATCACGCAGCTTGTTGATGGCGTCCACTACGATACTAACCGCCGTATCAAAACCAATCGTATAGTCGGTGAAGGAAATGTCATTGTCAATCGTACCCGGAAGACACATGGTTTTAATTCCTTGCTTGGTCAGTTTGTTAGCCCCTTGATAGGAACCGTCGCCACCGATCACGACTACGCCATCAATTCCGCGGTTACGCAAAATTTGTGCGCCTTTTTTCTGCCCTTCTTCAGTCGTAAATTCCTTGCATCTTGCAGATTGAAGTACAGTACCCCCACGTTGGATAATATCTCCGACACTTCTCAAATCCATCGGGAAAATATCATCATTCAGCAGGCCCTGATATCCGCGCTGAACCCCGAATACTTCAAGTCCAAAATACAAGCCGCTGCGCACAACGGCGCGAACTGCGGCATTCATCCCCTGTGAATCTCCACCACTCGTTAATACTGCGATTTTCTTAATTGCTGTCATGATTTATGACCTCCTCAAAATGTTCATAAAAGCCTTCTTATCCATCGACTGTTTAATAAGAAAAACAAACGCATGAGCGGACTGTTTTTCATTAAACGTTTCGAAACCGCGCGCACTTCCTGCTGCTCGCTAACTTTGGGGTCGGATAAATATAACGCCAGCAATCCCTCGATAATCATCCGGTGAAAGGAGCTGGCAGGGACATCTGCAATATCAACCCGCGCCCGATTCACAACGTAGGCGATCCGGTCCAGCATCATGTCGGTATCTTCATAGTAATTGCAGAAGTTAAGATCTCCGCCCTTCCGGTCTTCGTCTTGATCGATTAGATAATCCAGCAAAATATGAAGACTGCACACATGTGGAAAATACGATGCATGTATTGAGGCAGCCTCCGCATCTGTGAGATGCCGGTCGCTGGCAGCAAGAAACAGCATAAAGACCCCCAGGGTTGAACCGGTAGCCGCAGCAAATTCGTTCCAGCGCAGCTCCGGTGTACGGCCCTTATGAACCGACCACCAATCCAATAGCGCTTGTTCGCGCAATTCGGGTTTAATATGCTTGTAAACTTGCAAATCCGTGTATAATCCCGCCAGATCCTGAACGTAAGGCATTGCCGCCTCATAGCCAGAAAGCCTGCTTACACAAGACTGACAGGTTGTCACCAGCCCGGTCAAATAACCGCCATCCTCCTGCTCACGACGCAAAGCGTAATAATTCACTGGCTTGGCTGCCGGGTTGACCGCATCCAGCATAGACTGGTGCAACAGCCTGAAATCATCCGGGTCCATGGACGTGCTGCGATCACACAGGTTGTCCAGATAATCGCTAATCGTCTGGTACGCCACAATAAGCGGAATTAACGTCTGCCGGGCAGACATATTCCCTGCGGCATAAACCGCCCCGCCTACACAGTGAAACGTCTTTTCTGCTATGCTTGCAAGTGCCTGACTTCTCAGCTCGGGATCCGGAATCTGTTTAGCCTTGTGTTTCCAATTTCCCAATTCCTGCTTCGTTTCAGGGAGAATGTGCTTGTACATTCGGCTCATTAGACCTATGGGGCCTCTCGGAACTTGATAACGTCCTTGCTCAACATAACTCAAATGACGGTGCCTCCACATTGTTGTCTACGTAATTATACCTATCCAAACCATACTCATTATAATATGATCGTCCTTTTAGCACAAATGAACAACCTCACTTTTTCTTTAATATTTAAGAAAAATGAGCCATTTTCACAAAAAATCTTTATACCTGTCATGACCAAATGCACAAAAATTGAAATTAAACAAAATTTACCCTGATAAAATTATTAATCTCAAAATAGGTTAAAAGCCCTGCCTATCCCTCATCCTCTACGGGCTTCAAGCCTTGAAAGGCATCCCCCATGTTCGCCTGCTTCCATTTTCCAAAAGCATAATAGAAAATGACCGCCACTGCTGAGATGGCAAAACCGACAGGAAAGCTCCACCATACAGCATCCAGACCGTATTCATCGACGAACGCATAGGCCAGAGGAATACGAATGCCCCATAACGAAATGATGGTAATTAAAAGTGGCACGACTACGGAACCCGTAGATCGCATAATTCCTGTAATGACATTTGTAATACCGAATATGACAAAAGACCACAACGTAATCAGATTAATCCGCATCCCCAGTTCCAAAGCGCCGCCGCTAGAAGGAAGGAACATCAGCAAGGCCCCCCGGTTGAAGATGTAAATCAATACCACTAATCCACCAGTCAATACAAAATTGTACACAATTCCAATCCATGTGATCTTGCGCACCCGATCCCAACGCCCAGCCCCGATATTTTGTGCCGCAAAGGAAGACACAGCAGCACCCAGCGCCATGGCTGGCATCTGCACATAGCTGGACAAGTTATTTGCTGCAGTATAAGCCGCAGCCGCCACTGTCCCGTATCCGTTAATCAGGTTCATCAACGCAATTGCACTGGAGGAGACAGCAATCATTTGCAGACCCATAGGCACTCCCTTACGGATTAAGGTCCTAATAATTTCCCAATCGAATCTAAGCAAATGAAGCTCTGAAGATGTAATACGCAAAAAGTATTTTACACGGTAAAGATAAATGAGAATCAGCACAAAGCTGACCCCTTGAGCGATCAGTGTAGCCGCTGCGGAACCCCCGATACCCATCGCGGGTATAGGTCCCCATCCAAATATTAACAGCGGATTGAGCAGCACATCCAGTACGACAGAAACGAGTAGAAAGTAAAATGGTGTTTTGGAATCCCCCGCCCCTCTCATCACGGTCATAATATAGTTATAACCGTACAAAAAAGGCATGCCCGCAAAAATAATACGCGTATAAGTGATTGCCATATTCACAGATTCAGCAGGTGTGTTCAGCACACGAAGAATCCAGGGAGATCCAAAAAATCCGATAATGCCCACAGCCAGAGCAAGTACAAGAAAAAAGACTGCACTTGTGCCTACTATACGCTTGGTTTCAGCGACATCTCCCGCACCAATCTTCTGTCCGATCATGATAGTGGCAGCCATGGTGACACCAAAGATGGCGCTGATGAGAAAAAACATAATAATGTTTCCGTTGGAAGCGGCGGTCAATGCAGCCTCGCCCAGAAACTTGCCGACCCAGATCGAATTGATCGTTCCATTCAGCGACTGTATCACGTTTCCGAACAGCATCGGCAAGGAGAATAAAAACAGTGTTTTGGCAATTGGACCTTCGGTCAAGGAAGGTTTACGACTTGCCTCCGCTGCGCTCATCTTATCAACTCCTTCAATAGTAACTAATGTTTTGTTTCCATTACGGTATAATACCCTATTCCAGCTCAGCCTTCTCATATCATAAACTTTTTTACGCAAAAAAGCGCAGTCCCTTAAATTATAAGGAACTGCGCTCTCAATTCATCGTTTAACCGTAATATATAAGACATCCGTATAACGGAACAATTCTTACAATTCAGTTACACTTACAGTTTATTTACGTTAGCTGCTTGGGGTCCACGGTTACCTTCAGTGATTTCGAATTCAACCGCTTGACCTTCTTCCAAAGTCTTAAAGCCGTCGCCTTGGATTGCAGAGAAATGTACGAATACGTCCTCGCCACCATCCATTTGGATGAAGCCATAACCTTTTTCTGCGTTAAACCATTTTACTGTACCTTTCAAGTGAACAACCTCCTAAAAATACCGCCATCTATGGCGAATATCCATATTATACTTCATGCTTTTTCACAATGCAATTGATGTTTTGAGGGCTTTTACAGGCTGGAATGATTTGCTTTTGCGGCGGAAACTGAGGTATCATGAACCAAAACATCTTTAAAATCGGAGACATGCATATGATGAAAAAACACGAAATATACAAAAAAGACAATTGGAACATGATGACTGTCGAGGTGCAGGGCCGTTACATCGTTCTACGGGAAATATCCGATGACTGGGGCGAAGAAGCCCACACGTTTTTGAGCCGTCCAGCGCTGATGCATTGGGCTCAAAATCGGTTTCCCAAGCAGTCCTTTCAAGATAACGAGGAAGAGTGGCAGCAGATCATGAACGCTTTCAAACAGGTATAGCGCTTCATGGTATCCAATAGCTTTCTCATCTTCATTATTCTGGCCTTTACGCTGGGCGGAGTGCTGATCATGAAACGTGATACGTTACCAGCTCCTCTCAAAAAGTGGATGGCCCTCACTGCCGTAATCATGGTTTGCTTTGCCTTTTATCTTATTGTATACAGCTTATTAAATATAGGTTCCGACCCAAGGTAAAGAAAATTATACTTTTGGGCGCAGGAGGTCATACTATGGCATAACAAGCCATGGTATAAGGAGGATATGCCGTTACATGCATGCCACAAAACCTCTTGCTCTGCTGCTCACGGTCAGCGTGGCGGTTTCTTCGTTTTGGCAGCCGCCCCGTACCGCCGCAGCCCCACCCCACATTTCGTTCGATCAGAGGAGGCTCTCCATGAGTGAAATCGTAAAACGCGCAGATGCGCCTGCGGAAAATACCTGGAAGCTAGAAGATCTGTTTCCAGACCGCAAAGCATGGGATCAAGAGTACGAAGAAGTTAAACAACTAGCCAAAAAGGCTGCACAATTCCAGGGCAAGCTGAATTCAGCCGAAGTGATTGTCAATTGCTTTAAGCTGGAAGATGAACTATCGCTCAAAACCGAGCGCGTATACGTGTACGCCCATCTACATCATGACGAGGATACGGCTGAACCTACATATCAGGGCCTTTCGCAAAAAGCCAAAAAATTAGGCGTTGAGGTCAGTGAATCCCTGTCTTTCGTGACACCTGAAATTTTGGCGCTGCCCGACAATCAGCTCGATGCCTTGATTGAAGATCCGAAGCTGGCAGATTATCGCTTTACGCTCCAGGAAATGAAACGGGAGAAAGCGCATATTTTGGGTAAGTCGGAAGAAGCCCTACTCGCACAGGTCGGTAACCTGGCTCAAGCACCACAAACCATTTTCGGTATGCTGAACAATGCCGATATGAAATTTCCTAAAATCAAGGATGAAAACGGCAAAGAGGTTGAGCTAACACATGGCAGCTATATTCAATTTCTCGAAAGTCCGCACCGGGAAGTACGTGAGCGTGCTTTTAAAGCGGTCTATGATACGTATGCCAAAAATAAAAATACGATTGCTTCCACACTGAGTGCCAATGTGAACAAAAATGTTTTTTATTCACATGTTCGCAAGTACCCTTCCGTACTGGAAATGTCGTTATACGGTGACAATATCCCGAAAGAAGTGTATACCAATCTGATTGACACCATTCACGAAAGCTTGCCTTTGCTGCACCGTTATATCAAGCTGCGTAAAAAGCTGCTGGGTGTGGATGAGCTTCATATGTATGACCTGTTCGCTCCGCTTGTGGACGAATACAAGCTCGACATTTCGTTTGAAGATGCTAAAAAGCAAACGAAGGAAGGTCTAAAGCCGCTGGGCAAGGACTACCTGGCTTCGTTGCAAAAAGGCTACGATGATCGCTGGATTGATGTGTACGAAAATGAAAATAAACGTACAGGTGCATATAGCTGGGGTGCTTACGGTACTCATCCTTATGTGCTGCTGAACCATAAAGATAACCTGAACAGCATGTTTACGCTCGCTCATGAGATGGGACACGCGCTGCATTCGTATTACTCGGATAATGCGTTGAAGTATCGGGATGCCCAGTACACCATTTTCCTGGCTGAAGTAGCATCGACAACGAATGAAGCGTTGCTGATGGACTACTTGCTGAAAAAGTCCACCGATCCAAAAGAGAAAATGTACCTCCTTACCTACTATGCGGACCAATTCCGCACGACGGTATTCCGTCAAACGATGTTTGCGGAATTTGAGAAAATCGTACATGAGCGCGCAGAACAGGGGGAATCCCTTACACCGCAGCTTTTGTCGGAGATTTACTATGATCTTAACGTGAAATATCACGGCCCTGGCATGAAAGTAGACAAAGACATTGAAATGGAATGGGCGCGTATCCCCCATTTTTATAACAGCTTTTATGTCTACAAATATGCTACCGGCTTCTCTGCGGCAACCAGCTTCTCGAAACAGATTCTGGAAGAAGGCCAGCCAGCCGTTGACCGTTATTTAGGATTCCTGAAGAGCGGCGGTAGCGATTATTCGATTAATATTTTGAAGAAGGCCGGCGTGGATATGTCCTCTCCGCAACCGATCCGCGAAGCGATGAGCGTATTCGAGGAAGTTATTACGGAAATGGAAAAGCTGACCGCCGGAAAGTAAAACTATACACGATTAAAATCCGGCATTGAAACGATGCACGGATAAATCCCTTGTCCATGACGGGCAAGGGATTTTATAATGTAGCGGAAGGAGGTGGCATTTTGAAAACACAATGGTCTTTGATTGCAGCTCTTGTTATCGCTTTGTTAACGGCTGTATTCGCTGTCATTAACGTGAAATCGGTCCAAGTAAATCTACTATTCCGTACGGTCAACGTTCCTTTGATTTTACTTATTCTCGGCTGCACTCTTCTTGGAGGGCTTATCGTCGGTTCCTTCGGTATTTTCCGTCAATATAAGCTTCAGAGAGAAATCAAACGTCTGACCACCCAGCTTCATACACTGCAAGAAGAGCACACACCCGCTGTGGAAGCATATGCGGATACCGTCTATAACACGTCTGGTTCGTCCAGTTCGGTGTCTACATCTGACAAGGATACAGAGCAAACGTCCTCTGACCTTGACCGGTTGTCCAAATGAGGAGGAGCAACAACATGACGATTCATCTGAACGAAAATTATATCATGACCTTTCTGAATCAACTATTGAACACCCCCAGTCCCAGCGGCTACACACATCATGTGATGGAACTGATCCGTAAGGAAGCCGCAAGCCTTGGGGTACCCTTAGAATGGAACGCCAAAGGCGGTGCCATCTTGACCCTGGAGGGCCATGAAAAAGACCCTACAATTGCACTGAGCGCACATGTGGATACATTAGGGGCAATGATACGCTCGATTACCAGTCACGGCACCTTGCGGCTGACATCTGTCGGCGGTTTCATGATGAACAGCATCGAAAACGAATACTGCCTTATTCATACCAGAAGCGGACAAACGTATACAGGCACGATTTTGTCGAGCCATCCGTCTGTGCATGTCTATGATGATGCACGTAGCTTTGAACGCAAGGAAAGCCATATGGAGGTGCGGATCGACGAGCTTGTCGAATCCAAAGAAGATGTGCTCCAGCTCGGCATTGCGGTAGGCGATTTTATTTCGTTCGACGCTCGTCCGGTCGTGACACCCAGCGGCTTTATCAAGTCGCGGCATCTGGATGATAAAGCCAGCGTAGCTGCGCTGTTTGGTTTATTGGAATCCGCTGTACGCGAAAACTGGAAGCCCCGTCATACTGTTAAGCTGCTCATCTCCAACTATGAGGAAGTCGGTCACGGAGCTGCTTACATCCCTGAAGGGGTCAGCGAGATGATTGCTGTCGATATGGGTTGCATAGGCGAGGATCTGAGCTGCAAGGAGACGGATGTATCCATTTGTGCCAAGGATTCTTCCGGGCCTTATGATTATGACATGACGACTCGTCTGATTGAGCTGGCCAAGGAGCTGAATATCCCGTATGCGGTTGATATTTATCCGCACTATGGTTCTGACGCTTCGGCTGCGCTGAAAGCAGGCAACAATATCCATGCTGCGCTGATCGGCCCTGGCGTACACGCCTCCCATGCGATGGAGCGTACGCACAAGCAGGCTGTGGTGAACACTGCCCGTCTGCTTGCCGCTTATGTGACGGTTTAATCCGAACGATGACGACCGGCCTGTTCCACTGAGAATAGGTCGGCGAAGGCTTGGCGAAAGGAAATCACAACTATGGATCTGAAAAAACTACGTTACTTTATCGCAGTGGCGGAAGAACTACATTTTAATCGTGCTGCAAAAAAACTGAATATCACCCAGCCCCCCTTGAGCCAACAAATCCAAAGCCTTGAGGAAGAGCTTGGCGTGAAACTTTTGGAACGAACCAAAAGGCAAGTTCGACTTACGTCCGCAGGAGCCATCTTTTTAGAAGAATCCAGAAACATGGTTTCTCAATTGGAAAAATCCATTAAGATGACACAGCTTGCAAGTCAGGGGAAATTCGGACATTTATCCATCGCTTTTGTTGATTCGGCATCTGGCGGTCTGATGGTTAACGCCTTAAAGAAATTCCGGGATCGTTTTCCAGACGTGAAGCTTACGTTGTTTGAAATGACATCTGCCCAACAACTGAAAGCCATACACGACGGCAAAGTTCATGTGGGCTTCCTGCGCTGGGCAGATCCATCTATACATATCACCTCTCAGCTCTACACCAACGAATCACTCATTGCCGTACTTCCCGCAACACATCCGCTAGCCCGCCACCCAACCTTGTCTTTACGTTCTTTAGCGGAAGAATCTTTCATCCTGTCTCCACCTCATATGGGAGCGTCTTTTCATGACCTCATATTAGACTTTTGCGGACAACACGGATTCCAACCCCAAATCGTACAGGAAGCCGTTCAAATGTATACAATCGTTAACTTGGTAGCTGCTGGTATAGGCATCTCCATTGTTCCCTCTTCCGTTTCTGTTTTCCAACGCAGTGATGTCGTATTTCGTTCTTTTCACGAAGATTCTCCGTCCGTCCCACTTTACGCTGCATGGAAAACAGATGCGAATGACGCTGTTCTGACTCGTTTTCTGGAGGTGGTTGAAGAAACAGCTTGTAGTGAGCAATTAGACATGTAAACTACCATCAGCGTGTAGTCTTAACCCGTTTTATTCGGATCACGATCAACAACACCGTTTAAAATACTGTCAATTTGTCTCATAACCTCCCCTTCCAGACGGACACCCGCAGCTTTTACATTCTCCTTTACCTGCTCTGGCTTGGAAGCACCGATAATAGCTGAGGACACTTGCGGGTTTTGTAAAACCCATGCTACTGCAAGCTGTGGTAGCGTCAAACCATTTTCCTGTGCAATCGGCCGTATCTGCTCCACTGCCTGAAGGACCTCTTTACGTAACCATTGCCCGGCCAAGCGTTCGAAAAATGGTGAACCTGCTGTCGTAGAAGCACGTGAACCCTCTGGAAGCGGCTTGTCTACTGCATATTTTCCAGAAAGAATACCCTGTGCCAGAGGTGACCAAACGACCTGTCCAATTCCTTCCTGCTCACAAGCGGGAATCACTTCAGCTTCAATAATACGCCAGAGCATGGAATATTGGGGTTGACTTGCCACGAAGGGGACCTTTAGTTCTCTCGCTAAATCCGCTCCTTGCTTTATCTGATCTGCTGTCCACTCGCTCACCCCTACATACAAAACCTTCCCCTGACGAACCAAATCGGATAATGCCAAAAATGTCTCTTCAAGTGATACGGTTGGATCAAAACGATGTGCATAATAAACATCAACATAATCCGTCTGCAAGCGTCGAAGGGAAGCATGGCAGGCCTCCATAATATGCTTGCGGGATAGCCCTTTATCATTCTGTCCGGTACCTGTTGGATGAAAAACCTTTGTGCATAGTTCAATACTTTCACGTCGTATTCCCTTTAAAGAATGACCTAAAACCGTTTCCGCCATCGTTTCTGAATAAACATCAGCAGTATCAAACGTTGTGATTCCTGAATCTAATGCAGCATGGACACATGCTTTCGCTGTGGTGTCATCCACTTGTGCACCGTGGGTTATCCAGTTTCCCAATGCTATCTCGCTTACCCTCAAGCCGCTTTTTCCAATTTTACGATATTCCATTTTGAATGCCTCCCTTCCATATAAATTTGATTATAGCAAGCAAATTTTAATATTAGAAATATATAATAAACTTATTATTAATATGAAAAATATATTAATCAATTCATACATTTGCATAATGTTAGGTAGCTTCGAGTTTCCAAGTCAGGACATGAGTTATTTCCACGACCGATGTACTGGAATAAATACGAAAAAGCAAGTCTCCAGTGCTTAATGGAGACTTGCTTGTTTAAGTAACGACGGAAAAACGATTCACGTAATATACTTGTTTCGTATTTTAAGATTTGCTTTGTTCAATTTGCTCGGCCAGCTCGTTCAGATAGGTCCAGCGCTCCATTTGATGCTCCAAATGCTGTTCGGCCTTTGTTTGCTCAGCCATAAGTTCTTGTAGTCGTGCGGAATCATTGAAAGACTCTTCCATCTGTCGCTGGATGCTAGCCAACTTCTCCTCAGCCTGTTCGATCAATTCGTCAATTTGCTCATATTCCCGCTGTTCCTTAAAGGTGAATTTAAGCCTGGTTTTGCTTGTCTCCTTAACTGAATCCGAAGCATCCGCAGACTTAGACGTAGAAGACTGAGCAAAAGAAGTACCCGCTGGGACAGGCGGATTCGCAGCGGATGGAGCATTTTTACTGATCCATTCTGCATACTCGCTGTAATCGCCCACATGCACACGTACCTGTCCTTCTCCTTCGAATGCCAGTACCTTGTCTATCGTGCGGTCCAAGAAATACCGGTCATGGGAAACGATAAAAACAACACCCGGAAATTCATCCAGATAGTCTTCCAGCACGGATAGAGTCTGAATATCCAGATCATTCGTTGGTTCATCCAGTAACAGTACATTCGGTGCGGACATCAGCACACGCAGCAGGTACAAGCGTCGTTTCTCGCCCCCTGATAACCGGGAAATGACCGTCCATTGCGAGCTTGGCGCAAACAGAAAACGCTCCAGCATTTGCGCGGCTGTAATAGCCGAACCATCTGCTGTCCGGATCACTTCGGCTTCTTCCTTAATGTATTCGATGACACGCAGCGATTCGTTCATTTCCTGATGTTCCTGGGTAAAATAACCGAGCTTCACGGTCGGTCCCACGATCACACTGCCTGAATCCGGTTCTACGCGCTGTGCAATCATTTGGAGCAGAGTCGATTTTCCGCTACCATTGGGACCCACAATCCCAACCCGGTCACCGGGCACAGCGATATAGCTCAAATCATGTATCAGCTTGCGGGAATCTACCGATTTGGACAGATGCTCCAGCTCCAGTATTTTTTTACCCAGACGCGTGGAGGCTACCGACATGTCTACAGACCCGGAACGAGCTTCCGGCTGCTGATCCTTAAGCTGTTCAAATCGTTCAATACGCGCTTTCTGCTTGGTCGAACGGGCTTTTGCCCCCCGGCGAATCCAGGCTAGTTCATTGCGCAACAGGTTTTGCCGTTTCTGCTCCGAAGACGCTTCCCGTTCCTCGCGTTCCGCCTTTAGCTCCAGAAAACGGGTATAGTTAGCTTCGTACCGGAAAAGTCGACCATGATCCAGCTCCAGCATGACATTCGCCACTCTATCCAGAAAATAGCGATCATGCGTAATCATCAGCAACGCACCGCGTCTTTTCTGCAAATACTGCTCCAGCCATTCCACTGACTCATTATCAATATGGTTGGTAGGCTCGTCCAGAATGAGCAGCTCACAGGGCTGGATCAAAGCTGCCGCCAAAGCAACCCGCTTACGCTGTCCCCCAGAGAGAACGCCCATACGTGCTTCAAACTGTGTGATACCCAGTCGGGTCAATACGTTTTTGGCCTCACTCTCCAGCTGCCATGCCTGGAGCGTATCCATTTGCTGGCTTGCCCGCAACAGGCGGTTTTGAAGCTCCTCGCTGCCCGGATTCAGCTCCAGCATCTCCATCGTTTCCGTATATTCGCGCACCGCCTTCATTTCCGGCTGGTTGCCGTGGAAAATATGTTGGAGTACCTTCACCTCGGGGTCAAACTCCGGATTTTGCGCCAAATATTGAATGCGTACACCGTTGTTGACCGCAATATTACCATCATCCGGTGGCTCCAAGCCGGAAATCACACGTAAAAACGTAGATTTTCCGGTGCCGTTCACACCGACCACCCCTATTTTGTCACGTTCATCCATGCCAAAGGAAGCATCCTCAAACAGCATTTTTTCGCCATAGCTTTTCGTTATATGTTCAACGGTCATAATATTCATACGGATTCCCTACTCTTCCCCTATTTTGTGATGCATCTTGTTTATTTTAACACAGTCACACCAAATGATTAAAAAAACCGTAATCTGAACGAAGTCAGTACGGTTTCTGGCTTTACAATATCACAGTCTGCGTATCCCGCTCCCGGCCTTACAGCCGTGCATAAACAAGTTAGCCGCAAATTCAGCCGTCTGATCCACATCGTATTCACGGAAATCTTTATCCAGTAAAATGTCCATTTTCAGGCGCTCCATCATGCCAATGAATGCCTTCGCATGAAGCTCAGGCTGCCGCACACCCTCCAAAGCCAGCTTATTTTTGACCATATCGGTATAATCCTGAATAAATCCGCGCATAAACTCCATTAAATCAGGGTCACTGTTCGGGGTCATAAAAAACAGTTTGGTATGCTGCTTACGCTTGTAGTAGTAATGTAAGTGCAGATTTGCCATTCGCAGCAGTCCCTCCTCCAAAGCGCGGTTAGCCAATGCGCCCTGCATTTCAGCCAGGTATTGCTCGCAATCTCTGCGCGTGACCGCTGTAAACAGCTGTTCTTTGCTTTTGAAGTACAAATATACCGTGCCTTTGGCGACACCCGCCTGTTCTGCAATCTCGGAAATTTTACTTTCATAAAAGCCTTTGGTGCCGAAGACTGTGTAAGCGGCGTCCAAAATGGCCTCATATTTATCTCCATGTATACCGCCCATCTTCGCACCTCCCTTGTACCTAGAGTATAAACAGAATTCCTGCCAGAGCGACCAGCCCCCCGAAAATCGAACTGATGCTATTCACTCGATCATTGCTCATCCAACGCCAGCCCCGCACATAGACTGTCGGTTGTCCACAATGCGAGTCTACCTCTACTTCCCGGCCGCAAACCGTGCAGGAACGCATCATTTGCACCGTAGCACCAAGATAGGAGTCGGCAAAGGCCCCCGCACTACCAGATATTCCCCCGATCAGTGCCCACAGCCATAGCGGCAAGCCTGGCATTCCTATGGCGTATCCAAAGCCCCAGGCGCCTATTCCAATCAGAACTCCCCCAGCCAAGGCCGCAGCTGTCCCCAGAACAGATACCCCTCCCGAGGTTCCAGGTGCCAGCACCTTGCCATTCAGTATCGAGCGGGGTGGCTTGCGGCTCAGGCTGCCAAATTCCGTTGCCCACGTATCCGACGTGACTGTAGCCATGACGCCAACAAAAGCCAACTGCCAGGCAACATGAGGCCAGATCGCATAGCACAGGCATAACAGCATACCTAATCCCCCGTTGGCCCATACCTGACCAGCATCCCGATTTCCGGTTTTGGCATACGATTTTTCAAGCTCTGCCTTGCGCTCCTTTTTGAACTTCGACAGCAAGGTCGATGTAATGAAGAACAGGAGCAAGGTCCCGAACCAAAACAGGTTACCTGCACCATAATACACGGTTCCCATCAGCACAGCCGCCGCAAAGCCCGATAAGGTTAAGGATTTTTTATAAAAAGCAGCTCCCGCCACTACAGCAGCGCCAAGCAATCCGATGATCCAATCCATGATATACCCCCACTTTGAAATGAATCTCTCGTTTTTCATTTTTCAGTTCGTAATTTGTTGTACAACGCTCTACACTTATATAAAAGCCGCGTCCCATGCTATGGCACAGGACACGGCCCTTACATTCTTGCCTGCGGAAATCCTTCCATACTGCCCAACTACCAAGAGAACTCCCTTTTTAACCAACTTAATTATGCAATCACACGGATCAACTTAACCGATTGTGCAGCTTCCTTGATGGTCAGTTCCCCAAAATAGCTCGAAGCGATCTCCACTCGTTATAGGCCCTACACCTGCCGGAGTGCCTGTAAAAATAATATCGCCTTCACCCAGTCCATAATGGGTCGCTATGTAATCAATGATATGCTCGATGGAAAAAATCATATCCTTGATATGGCCGCGTTGTACTTCCTGTCCATTTTTGAGCAATGAAAAATCCTGCTGCTCCAGCGTGTCCAGTTTCTCTAAAGGCAAGAACGGTGTAACGGGAGCAGAAAATTTGAAACCTTTAGCCGCCGTCCATGGGTGACCCTTTTTCTTGAGAACGCTTTGTACATCACGCAGGGTAAAATCAATACCAAGGGCAAATGCATTCAGCATCGTTTCCGCAGACATACCCGGTTCGTAATTACGGCCTACCGCCACAACCAGCTCTGTCTCATAATGAATGTCTCCTTGATCTTTAGGAAGCTCCAGTGTTGCTCCATCCAGCGGTACTACCGCATGGGAAGGCTTTAAAAAAATCATCGGTTCTGTAGGAACCTCATTTCCCAGTTCCTCGGCATGCAGCTTATAATTGCGCCCGACACAGTAGACATTACGAATTTCCACGTTCATTACGACCCGTCACCCTTCCCGCGTATATAGTCCAATTATTTAATAAATAGATTACGTATATAGTGCCACATCCGGTGCTTGGAATGCAAAAAAACCTGCTCCCAGCGATCCGGCCAATTGGTACAAATCATCAATTCAGGATGTAACGAGGCCAATCTTCGCATAATGCTACGGTCATCCACCGTCCACGCCATGACAGTGATACCGCGTCCGGTCAAGTCTTTCATCAGCTTTCGATCCAAACGCGGGTAGCCCATGGATAGAAAAGAGCATTGCAGCCCTTCCAACTGCTTTGCCAGATCATCCGGACGAGCATCAATAATCAGACCGGTACGGATACCTGGAGCCAGCTCTTTGGCCCGACGTAAAGCGGAACGCTCAAAAGAGGTCAATACCACCTCATTCTCCATATCCCGCGCCACAATTTCACGGAGTACAGCCTTCTCCAGCCCCGGATACATATCCCCTGCGGTTTTTAGCTCAATATTGAGCGATACGCGGCCACGACACAGATCCAGCACTTGTGCGAGAGCAGGAATGCTTTCACCTTGATATTCCGTGCTTTTCCAGCCACCTGCATCCAGACGTTTCAGCTCTTTCCAGTCCGTATCCTTCACCCGACCTGTGCCGTTAGTCGTGCGCTCCAGCGTGAAATCATGAATGACCACCGGAACGCCGTCCTTCGACAGTTGTACATCCAGCTCAATCCAGCGCACAAACGGCTGATCGATCGCAAGCTTAAAGGCCGCCAACGTGTTCTCGGGAGCAATTCCCGAAAAACCACGGTGAGCCACGCACAAATGATCCATTCCGGTTATGACCTCCATCCACAAGTGGTAGCCTCAATACAGACCAGCCTCGTGTAAAAGATTCCTTCGACAACTATCGGGCGGTTACTGTACCGTCTGCGCCTACAGAAACATTAGCCGGTGACATCGCCGCTACTCCTTGCAAAATTTTGCTGGCTTCCGCATCCTTCATTGGAACTGGTTGCCCCAGCTCCGCCCGGTAAGGAGTCAGCTTCATCCTGCAAGCCCCAGCCCGGGTACAAGTTGCCTGAAATATCGCTGTATCCCAGGTGGCTGGTACTGTAGATTTAGAAAAAATAAAATTGCCTGTGCTGTATGCAATCCATTTGCCTTTATACTGCTCCATCCCCTGTAGCACGTGCGGGTGACCTCCGATTACGAGATCTGCCCCTGCATCTATAAAAGCATGCGATAGCTCGGTTTGATGAGGCTCCAATACAGTCACGCGCTCCTTGCCCCAATGGGCAATGATAATAACCAAATCAGCCTGCTTGCGCGCCTCACGAATCGACTTCACGATCGCGGTCGAATCGTAGGCTCCTGCAACACCGGGCTGTTTGACGCCTGCATTCCAGTTGGCCTCGGGCATAACCCGTGTAGCTCCCAGCAACGCAATTTTAATACCTTTACGTTCAAAATAGTGCGGAGCATACGCCTCTTTTGCATTACGCCCGGCTCCGGTATACGCTATATCATTTTCTTTCAAATATTTCAGCGTATCCAGTAATCCGTCTATGCCCTGATCCAAAATATGATTGTTGGCCAAATTTACAGCGTCTATTCCTGCCGCAGCCAACGCAGTCAACGCCTTGGGAGAAGACTTATACACATACGTTTTATTCAGCGCACCCACGCCCGCGGTTGTAACCGGCGTTTCCAGATTGGCTATCGTCAGATCGTCCTTGCGAAACAGATTACCGAGATATTGATATGGAAAATCAAATCCGTTCTTTTCCAAGCGCTGCTCAACTTTACCAGAAAACTGCACATCCCCTACAAAATGGAGCGTGACTGTCGGTGAAGCTGTTCCATCCGATGCCACGTTCTTTCCCTGCTCCGATTCATTGGGGTCAGCAGAATTCCCGCTGTCCGATGCATCCTTATTTGAAGAGCTGTCCGGTGATTGCCCGGCGTTCTCTGAAGATACTCCTGATTCTGACGAGTTGCCTTCGGCAACATTTGTGTCAGATGAGGTCGCGGGGCGGCTGTCTGTAACTGTAGCAGTATCAGAAGAATGCTCCGTTTTATCGTCAGCAGTGTGCTCATCTTTTTTGGAGCTGTCGTCCGGTTGTTCATTTGAAACGGCTGTAACGTTCTCTCTTATCGGGCTAGAAGACTGTCCTCCATCCACTGAATCCGTTTTGCCCTTGTTCTCCTGTTGCAATAGTCCGGCGTTTTCCGCAAGAGAGCTACTCTTCCCATGTTCAAATATGTAATAATATCCGAAAAGACCTACGATCATAAGCAGCAGGACCAGATTCGTAATGATCCAGGCCTTGCCTATTTTTCGCTTCCTTGCTTTCTTTCGACCTTCATTTTTCTGTGATCTGGGAGGGTACATTCTTCACTCCTTCTATGCTATTGCATATGCATTACATTCTTGAATGATCCGGCGATTTTGACACCTTCTCCATTATATATCAAATTTCGGTATAAATAGAACCCCTCGCTTGGATTGCGAAGGGTTCGTTATTCAAGTAGCTCCATTCATTTAATTATACCTGTACCTCGACCGCTTCCCGTTCCGCAGCTTGGACGGCGACAGAGGCCCATTCCTTGGCCTGACGGATACAATCCGGCAAGCCGATGGCATCATAGCCAGCACCCAAAACATACACTCCCGGCATCGTTGTACGCAGTTCTTCACGCAGATCGGCGATAGCCTGAGGGTGTCCTACCGGATATTGCGGCATGGAGTGGCGAAGACGGGTAATTTCCGTAAATAGCGGAGTCGCCGTAACGCCCATCATGTCCTGCAAATCCTTACGTACCAGCGCAGTCAGTTCATCATCGGGTAGCTCTACCGTTTCTTCGGCTCCAGCACGCCCCACATAACAGCGCAGCAGTACTTTATCGTCCGGACTGGTATGCAGCCACTTGGCGGACGTCCACGTACAGGCCGTCACACTGCGTCCCTCTTTACGGGGAACCAGAAAACCGGAACCATCAAAGACATTCTCGATGTCTTTTTTATTAAAGGCCATGACCACATTCGCCACGGACACATAATTAACGGCTTCCAGTGCCGCCACCTTTACATGTCCCCGCAACAACGGCGCAGCGGCAAAATTCGGAGTCGTGATAAATAGATCGTCCGCCTCCAACGTCTCCCCATTATCCAGTACAACATGGTAGATGCTTCCTTCACCGTCTGCTGTCTTTGTGAACTCTGTAACAGCAACGCCTATACGCAAATCACAGTCATGCAAGTCATTCAGTAACGCATGTACCAAACTTTGCAGTCCTTGTCGGAAGGTCAGGAAAGCACTTTTTTTCGTGCCTGTATGCGTCTCGGCTGGCTTTCTTCCGGTCATCATCCCGTGAATGAGGCTTCCATATTGCTGCTCTACTTCAGCAAATTGCGGGAAGGTCGCCTGCAAGCTCAGCGTCTTCATATTGGCAGCATATATGCCAGCCAGCAGCGGCTCGGTTACATTTTCCAGCACTTCTTTGCCCAGTCGGCGTTCGATAAAATCACCCAAGGCTTCATCACCGGGTATGCGCCGAGGCGGAATAACAAAGTCCATCATGGCCCGCAGCTTGCCGCCCAAAGAGATGAGCCCGCTTCGCAGAAATGGTTGCAGCTCCGTCGGAATTCCCAGTACCAGACCGGGGGGCATCGGATGAAGCTGACCTCCATGCAAAATGTATGTTTTTTTCGCCTCAGGATTCGTGCTTACCAGCTCATGATCCAGCTCCAGCTCTTTTGCCAGGTCGATCATAGCCGTTTTACGGGCCAGAAAGGAATCCGGCCCTTTTTCAATCACAAACCCGTCTTTATGCAACGTTTCGATTTTCCCGCCCAGCACCGGGGCCTTCTCCACCAGCGTAATCCGTGGTGTGTAGCCTGCTTCTTTGTACATTTTACGTGTATAAAAAGCTGCGCTCAGTCCGGTCAATCCTCCGCCTACAATCACAATATTGCGTAGTTTTTGCTCCATAATGTCCTCATCCCTTTTTCCATTGGTCTATGATGACATCGCTAAGCGTCTCCATGTACAATGGATCACTGTTAAGCGAATCAATCCGCTGGAAACGCATATCCAGTTCCTTCGTCAAAGCCTGCGCCTCAATATCCAGATCGTATAGTACCTCTAGATGATCTGAAACGAAGCCGACTGGCGCAGCCAGCACATATTCAACCTGCTCTTCCTTGAGACTATGCATGGTATCCAGGATGTCAGGACCGAGCCAAGGCTCTGCTGTACGGCCCGCGCTTTGCCACGTAAACTTCCAGTTCGTGATTCCTGCCTTGTCCGCAACAGCTTGCGAAGTAGCCATCAATTGCTCTACATAAGGATCACCCATCGCCAGAATCCGCTCAGGCAAGCTGTGCGCACTGAACAATACACGTACCTCGTCCCGATTCGCCCCTGCCTCTTCGAAAAGCGCCAGCTTTGCATTTACACGCTCGGTCAACGTCTTGATCAGCTTTGGATGAAGATGATAGCTTTCCACAAACGATATAGCCAGATTCAGTTCCTGTGCCTTGGCCTGTGCGCGCTTAATATAAGTGCCTACACTCATTACGGAATAATGCGGAGCCAGCACGACACCTACCGCTGTACGGATACCGTCTTGCACCATAGCCTCCACGCCATCCTCGATGAACGGCTTGGCATGTTTGAGTCCCTGATAGCAGACAAATTCAATATCCGGATTACGATTTTCCCGATTTAAGGTTTCTTGCAGATTTTGAACCTGACGATCCGTATTTTGACGTAGCGGAAATACACCGCCCACAATGGCTTCATAACGGTCCTTTAATTCTTTCAATTGCTCCGGGGAAGGAGGGTTACCACGACGAATATGCGTATAATAGGCTTCCACCTGATCCAAACTTTCCGGTGTCCCGTAGGACATAACCAGTACACCCACTTTGGTTTTCATCAGCACATCACCTCTTAACATTTTGGATTGATTACTTCTTTGTCAAAACGGAACGGGAATACTCGTGCACATACTCTGTAAGCTCTCTCAGCTTATCTAACGAAGCTTCTGGAAATAAACCGTGACCCAGATTAAAAATATATCCCGGCTCCAAAATTCCTTCATCCACAATCGTTTTCGCGTACTGTTTAATTACATCTAACGGCGCTGTGAGCACGTAAGGATCCAGATTTCCCTGCACACCAAAAGCATTCCCCAAACGACGGCGTCCTTCAGGTATACTCACCCGCCAGTCCAGTCCGATCACATCGGCTTTTACCCCGCCCAGCAGCGGAAGCAACTCACCGGAGCTTACACCTGGAAAATAAATTTTCGGTACGTCCAGATCGGACAGCTCATGGAAAATACGTGTAATCGTCGGCAACACAAGCGTTTGGAAATCATGAGGCGAAAGCGCCCCTACCCAGCTGTCAAACAGTTGAAATGCCTTGCCACCGTTAGCGATATGGGCACGCACGTATGTAATAACCATGTCTCCAAGCTTGTCCATCAGCCGACGCCATAATTCAGGCTCTCCATACATCATGGCTTTAGTGCGGATATACCCCTTGGACGGTCTGCCTTCTATTAAATAACTCGCAATTGTAAAAGGAGCTCCGGCGAACGTAATCAGTGGTACCTCCAGCTCACGGTCCAAAATACGGATCGTTTCCAAAATATGACCCAGATCTCGTTCTACATCAATCGGGCGCAGCTTGTCCACGTCCGCTGCTGTACGAATCGGATTATCAATAACCGGACCAATATTTTTGACAATATCAAAATCAACCCCCAGCGAGGCCACCGGATTCATAATATCAGAATATAAAATAGCAGCGTCCACCCCTAGCTTGCGCACGGGCATTAAGGTCACTTCTGCGGCCAACTCAGGCTGACGACAAATTTCAAGCAACGTGTATTTCTCTTTAATTTTGCGATATTCAGGATCATACCTTCCGGCCTGCCGCATGTACCATACGGGAATATGATCCACAGCCTGCTTGCGGCAAGCGCGGATAAAGGTATCGTTGTAGGTCATGACTTCAGCCTCCAGTTCGAATCGTAACTACTGTATTTTATTATGCCCTTTTTCAGGAGTCGTAACAACTGCCGCTGGCGGACAATCCATGACAAACCCATGACATTTGGATAAAGTTTCAATGAAGTGTGCTATACTAGAGAAATGGCTTTTTTAAAGCTCCGGGAAGTTCTACTTAGGATAAGTAGTTTTGCATCAGCAAGAAATGACAGAAAGGAAGTGAAAGCACATTGAAAACGTGGGAGACGTGGAAAGTCAATCTCATTGTGCTTTGGTTCGGTCAGTTTCTGGTCAATGCGGGTATTACGATGATTACTCCATTCCTCGCCCTCTATCTGGCTCAAGACCTTCATGTGAAGGGAGAACATGATATCGGGCTGTGGGCCGGAGTTATTTTTGCCGCAAACTTTTTGACTTCATTTATGTTCCAGCCTCTATGGGGCAAGCTGGCTGACCGATATGGGCGCAAAGCAATGCTGCTCCGCTCGGGTTTCGGTATGGCTCTGGTGATCGGCTGCATGGGTTTGGTCACCCATCCGTGGCAACTGTTGGCGCTTCGTCTGCTGAACGGTACGATTTCAGGCTTCAATCCGGCTTCGATTTCTCTGGTGTCGGGTACCACACCCAAAGAACGGACCGGTTTCGCTATGGGGATTATGCAATCCGGTCAGATGGCGGGTACGATTCTCGGCCCTCTGATGGGCGGTTTTTTGGCTGACTGGGTTGGATTCAGACCGATCTTTTACATTACAGGCGCTCTTATTCTTGTAGCCTCTCTCATCGCAATGTTTCTGGTTAAGGAAGATTTCAGCAAAGCCGAAGCTGCACGAATACCGCAAATTTCGGTTCTTGCCGGATTAAAGGAGCTAAGCCATACGCCCCAGCTTCCGGCTCTGTTTACCGTAACGTTCCTGCTCCAGTTTGCCATGATCAGTACGGTATCTTTGTTGCCGTTATATGTGCAAAAGCTGTATGGGTCGGCAGAAGGAATTGCGCTCATTGCTGGCTTTGTTACAGCCATTACCGGCGTATCCAATATGGTCGCTGCGCCGCTGCTTGGAAGATTGAGTGACAAGATCGGGGCACACCGCATTTTGACCCTCGCTCTGCTCGGAACAGCACTTATGCTCATTCCACAGGCTTTTGTCAATCAGGTGTGGCAGCTCGTCACGATTCGTTTTTTCATGGGTATATTTATGGGCGGTCTGCTGCCGAGCGTAAACGCGCTGATTCGCACGTATACACCGGAAGGCATGGAAAGCCGTTCGTTCGGCTTCAATACCAGCTCGCTGTCGCTTGGTAATATGCTGGGCGCTGTCATTGGCGGGGTGCTGTCCGGATTTATCGGCATCGAAGGACTATTCATCATGTCAGGTGTCCTGCTGATCGTCAACATATTCTGGGTACGTATGAAGCTCTACGATCGTAAGCCAGCACCTGATTTCAGGTAAAATAGCCCTCTCGTAAGGGCAGCCTTCCAGAACAGACAAGAACCTCCGATCCACAATTTTGTGGACAAGGAGGTTCTTTTTTGTATAGCTACTTTTTGTATAGCTATATAAGTAACATTACAACCTATTTTACTCGTGCCAACGCCAATCCGTCATAGGCTGGTAAAAGCGTACTAACCAGCCGTGGGTCCGTAGCTATCGTTTCGTTAAAGCGTCTCACGGCCTGTACGGCAGGGCCGTTCTTGTCGGTATTGAGCGTCCGTCCGCGAAGGAAACAGTTATCTCCCGCAATAATGGCTCCTGGATTCGCCAGAGCAATCGCATATTCCAGATACACCGGGTAATTTTCCTTATCGGCATCGATGAAGAAAAAATCAAAGGTCCTCCCCTCTTCCTGAAGCTCCTTCAGGCTGTCCGCTGCAGGTCCGATACGATATTCGACACGGTCACCGTAGCCGTTTTCCTCCATATGTCTATGTGCCAGTGCCGCATACGCTTCTTTCAGCTCCAATGACACAATGCGTCCCTTTTCTCCCAGCCCACGGGCCAGACATAATCCACTGTATCCGCCTAATGCGCCAATCTCCAGTACCTGCTGCGCGCCGGATACCTCAATTAGAAAGGTCAGCAGCTTCCCGTAAGGATGAGCCACCGATACCTCAGGCATTCCCTCTCCAATAATGGCCTCCCTGATGCCGCGGAGCGCTTCATCCTCCTGTACCAGTTGGTCTACGTATTGTTCAGGCGTCATATTGGGTGTAATTTCCACGTTTCATCTCTCCTTCTCGCTTTATCATAACGCAGGTTGAACGCGATGTCCTTCGTAAATTATTTGCCTTAATTATTTGTCTCTTCGTGTACAATGACCTATACTATAGGGATTGAACCAAGCTTATATGATTATGGGGACGGAGTGAATACGTTTAATGACTCAACTGCAACTAATTGCAACTGCGCCGATGGGACTTGAAGCCGTCGTGGCTCGGGAGCTCAGAGAACTCGGATATGAGGACCTGACCGTCGAGAATGGCCGCGTCGTTTTTTCCGGTGATTATATGGATATATGCCGGTGTAACCTGTGGCTGCGCACATCAGACCGCGTTCTTATTAAAATGGGTGAATTTGCCGCAACCACCTTCGACGAGCTGTTTGAGGGCACCAAGGCTTTGCCATGGGAGGATTGGATTCCTTTGGATGGTGAATTTCCAGTAGAGGGACGCTCGCACAAATCACAGCTTAGTAGCGTACCAGCCAGTCAGGGAATCGTCAAGAAGGCGATTGTGGAAAAACTCAAGGAAACCTATCACACGGATTGGTTTGAGGAGGACGGCCCTCGTTACGTTATAGAGGTCATTCTCTTAAATGACCGTGCATTGCTAACGCTCGATACGACGGGTCCGGGGCTGCACAAGCGCGGCTACCGCAAGCTCGTGACGGAGGCACCGCTCAAAGAGACGATGGCTTCGGCTCTTATTCAGCTTAGCCGCTGGACCCCGGATCGACCATTCTATGACCCGTGCTGCGGTTCCGGTACTCTGCTGATAGAAGCAGCAATGCAGGCATGGAATATTGCTCCAGGGCTGAGACGTACCTTTAACTCGGAAGACTGGCCTGTCATTGGTCGCGAGCTATGGGATCAGGCTCGCGACGAAGCGATGGATTTGACCCGCGATGACATTCCTTTCGAGATTGCAGGCAGCGATATTGATCCAGGTGCCATCGAAGTCGCTGAGGCTGCTGTAAAGGCGGCAGGCTTCGCTAAAGATATCTCATTAAAGGTCATGCCTGTAACGAAAGTCAGACTTGAAGGCCAATATGGTGTGATGATTACCAATCCACCTTATGGTGAGAGACTGAGTGAGGAAACCGAGGTGGAGAAGCTGATCCGGTCAATCGCACGCACGGCAGCGGAAATGAAGACATGGTCCTTCTTTGCCATCAGCTCCACCAAGCAATTCGAGCACTATTGGGGCCGTAAAGCCGATAAGCGCCGCAAGCTGTTTAATGGCCGGATTGAATGCCAATACTATCAGTATCTGGGCCCTCTACCACCACGCCGCAAAGATACTCCGCCGTCGCAGTCTTAAATAGATGATGCCCAGGCCAGGAAGCGAACCATCTGTTCGCCTTCTGGCCTGATTTGTGCTGTTCATAGGATAAAAATGTAGCTTTCCCCTGTTGTACTGGAAGGAAAATGCTGTATTTTCTTTACTTAATCATTGAAATGCGCGGGATGAGCGCTATAATAATTAAAGGCGATTTCGGTTTTAACATTACGTTAATATTTAGTTTATACTAGCCGAACATTTCTGCCGAAGGGGGTAAAGTGTTGGTTATTCGCACGGCCGGTGCAAATCGCACTGGAAACATGTTCAGCAGAATGCTGCTGTCCCGATATTTCGGGTTTGGTCTGTTTTTTGTACTTATGATTGGCAAGCTCGTTCTGATCCACCATAACCTGCATGCCCAAAATATTGACATGAATATGCTGGATTATGTCATCGCTATCGGTTCGCTCTTGCTTGTGAGTTTTTGGACCTTATGGCTGTCAAGGCGCGGACGCTTGGTCGCTCTTGTAGTGCTCAATATTTTGCTTACCGCTCTCATTTATTCTGACATGGTTTATTATCGGTATTTTCAGGATTTCATTACGATCCCCGTCTTGCTTCAAGCTGGACAAGTTGATTCCTTGGGTGGAAGTATCGCATCTCTGATGTACTGGTGGGATCTTTTCTTTTTTGCAGACTGGATTCTGTTCATTCCGTATGTGATGTTCGTAGCTTCCTTACGGCGTCGGTATGTAACGAGTGATCCTTACTTCAAAACGTCCCGCCGCTCATTCACCAAAAGCTTTCTGCTTCGCTTCTCCAAAGGCGCGCTGGCCTTCCTGATCGGCTACATTTTTACCTTTGGACCGATTAAATATTATACGTCGACGTGGGCAACCGGCATTTTCGTCGGTAATTGGTGGTCGATGGCCCTGTACAATGTAACCGGGCTGATCGGATTTCACGGGTATGACATTTACCGCTATGGACAGGACCATCTGGGATCCCAGCCTACGCTGGCTCAGGCAGAGTCCGATAAGGATAAGGAATGGTTTAATCAGCATCAAAAGCTGCTTCAGGTGAAAAATGACCTTTCAGGCAAGTATAAAGGCAAAAATGTGATGGTCATTCAAGCCGAAGCGTATATGAACTTTTTCATCGGCAAAAAAATCAACGGTCAGGCCATTACGCCTAACTTTGACAAGCTGACGAAGGAAAGCATGTATTTTAACAATTATTATCACCAGACTGCGCAGGGCCGTACTTCGGACGCGGATTTCTCTACACATGCTTCTCTGCATCCGCTCCCTACAGGCTCGGTATTCATCCGTTATGCGGACCATAAATTCGATACGTTGCCTTCTATTCTAAAAGATACTGGCTACAGCCCTAATGCATTTCACGTATACGACAGCAGCTTCTGGAATCGCTATACAATGTATAAGGCAATGAACTATGACAAGTTCTACAGTAAAAAGGATTTTGAGATTGATGAGCCACTGGGCTGGTCACTGGGAGACAAATCCTTCTTCCGTCAAACGCTCAATGATCTCACCACTGAAGTCAAACAGCCGTTCTACGCTTATATGGTCGGAATTTCGAGCCACCACCCGTACAATCTGCCACCAGACGCCGTGGATTTGGACGTTGGTGAGTTTGAAGGGACCATGTTCGGAGACTATCTGAAATCCGTCCATTATGTGGACGAAGCACTAGGCGAGCTGGTCGATCAGATGAAGAAAGACGGATTGTGGGATAATACGATCCTCATGTTCTACGGGGATCACGACAATTCTATTAAAGATAAGGCACTGTATGAGAAATTTCTGGGTAAACCACTCACAGATCTCGACATGCAAAAAATCATGAACCAGGTGCCACTGCTAGTACATCTTCCCGATGGAAGCCGCGCGGGAACTTACACTGAACCGGCAGGACAGCTTGATCTGACACCTTCGGTGATGCATTTACTTGGCATTTCAACGAAACCATATCACTTTATGGGTAATGATCTGTTCAGCGAAAAGCCTCGTATGGTCGTGCTGCGCAGTGGCGCTTTCACTGATGGTCGTGTGTACTACATTCCATCTGAGGATGGCACGTTCTCCAAAGGAACTTGTTACAACCTCACCACAGGCCAGCCTACGGATGTGAATGCCTGCGGACCGGGGTATACCGAAGCTCTCAATCGGTTGAACATTTCCGATCAGGTGATCACATATGATCTCATTCGCCAATGGGAACCGCAAACCCAAGAAGTGACTACGACTCCTTCGACATCCAATTAAATTTTCTGAGGAAAGTTGCTTACACAGCACTCTTCCCAGATTCCCGGAAAGATAATACCAACAAGAAAAGCCCGATCAAGCAGCAATATGCTGATGATCGGGCTTTTGGTATTCTTGAGCTAGTAAACCGCGCTCATTTACATTTACCAATGCTTATGGGCGCAATGCTTTTTTGGCTTGCTCCAGCCGTTGTGTCTCTTCACCAAGCATTTCCTCGGCAACCTCTACCGCATCGTCGCCAAGGCTGTCCTTCGCCTGCTCTAAAGCATGCTCCGCATGAGTACGGGACTGCTCCGCCTGCTCAATCAGTTGCTCAGCCGGATGTGACAGTGCCTGAGAAACGGCATGGTGAAGCTTGTCCACCGAGTTTTGCGTTTGGGCCTCGACACTGTGATTGTCGAGATTGGAATCATATTGGGCCATGAGTCACTCCTCCTTCTGGGCAGTGGTCTGCATCCATTAGCATGGATCAGAAGAAGGGGAACTATACAAAGCTGTGAATGCTACGTACTGGAATTATTTTATAAAACGCGCAGCCTTCTCCAATACTTCATCCTCTGTAGCTGCACTTATATAACGTCCGTTCACATATACAAACGCCCGCTTTCCACAAGGACCGCAATACGATTTGCAACCGATTTTGATCTCCGCATCCGGTGCCATCTTTTGCAGCTTGGGCAGGATCGTTTTCAAGCGAATATGATTGCATTCATCACATACGCGAATATCATTGGCCATCTGTCATCCCTCCGTGCTCCGGCTTAGTGGTCGCCGTGATTACCTTGGGAAGGGTTAGTAATGACAAAGCCTTCTTCGGGGAAGTACAAGTAATCAATTTTTACACCATCCAGCAACGGCTGGCCGTTTTCCAAAATAACATCAATGCCTTTATCTGTAGATACGACGGTATCTGTTTCTTTAGGCGTGTCCAAATCCAGCCCGTAATGAGCATGGTCTCCATGGGAATGAGTAATGACAACGCGCAGGCTCTTCCCTTGGTTTTCTTCTTTATCCAATTCAAGCTTTAATACTTTAGCTGCGTTGCGAGTAATTTTGCAATTCATCAACTTCATCTCCTTCATATTAATCAAATGAAGTGTGTCCATCGGAGTATGAATATCCGTGCCACACAATTTAACAGGTAAATTCAACAACTACAAAATAGCCTCTATACTAGAAAGGCAATATTCCTATTGTAAAGAAAATCGCGAAAAATCGCAATCACGAAATTCATAAGCTTTTATTCCTACCGGACACGTACGTGCTGCTTCTCAAGCACATCGGGATATTTACGTTCAGCGCGGGTCACAAACCAGTTCATCAGCAGCAGCGTCACCCCAATGTCGTCAATGGGCATAAATGGCATGACATCTGGCAACACCCAATAGAGCAATACAGGGACGGCAAACAGCAACTTTTCACCCAATGGAATCTTCGACGAAGTAATAAACCGGGGCATGCGACGAAAAACATGTGACCATTGACGGAGAGACAGTAATCTTTTCCACTTCATAGGTTGTTCACTCCATTTCCAATGCTCCTAAGTATATATACCCCATTGAAGGGACATGTAAGAGGAACACTTGTAAAAACATGTGCTCCTCCTAATACGTGCTGATAAACCATGGAGTTTCAGGCTAACCCTTTTACCATGAAAGCACCGTTGCCATTAACATGCCCACCTCTGCCGCAATATCGTCATAATCACGCATAGGCAACGGATTTACACCCAGCCCGACTTCAACGGTAAAACCCGGTTTTCCAAATCGCTGTATAAACCAATCCTTATATCCCGCATCGCTGCCCCCCAGCTTTACCGCCCGGTATCCTGTTGCAGCCGCCAGCCGTGATGCCCAATCCCGACTCTCCTTTGGCTCCAAATCCCGGTAATTCCAATAGATTTCCTGTCCCTGACTGTGTATGGACAACACCATATCAAACTGTTCCCGCTCCGTCAGATCGACAAGCGCTTTAGCCTCCGGCTCAGACAAAGGCGCAGGACCCGCATAATCCCTTCTGGACGGGCTTGTTTTACCGCGTCTGCGTACCTCTTCCTCCCAATACGCCGGAAACTGATCGTTAAGATCCACACCGCGAATGTTAGCCTTCCATCCACGATAATCAGCACGGCCTTCGTTCCACTTTCTTAAGTCATGGTACAGGGGATGAGACGGAAGGGCACCTTGTTGAACCAGTTCCACCCCATCTGGATTGACCATGGGCACTACCCATAAAGAAGTACGGTATAGCCAGGTTTGTGGAGAAACTCCATATATCCATAGAGGAGCCTCGCCTGGATCCTCTCGCTCATCATGATGCTCCCCCCCTTTATTTCCATTCGTACTGTCGACTCCTTGCGCATATCGCTCTACAAAACGCAGCAAACATGGTGTCGTCAGCCATTCATTGGCATGTACGGAGGCGTTGGCGTGAATTTTCAGCGGTCCCCGTCCAATGCGTACATAGGGGATATCCTTTCCCATGACACTGGTGCCGATGCTGCCCACTTCAATAAACGGATACCCTTTAGCCAGAGCCACAAGATCTTCTCTCAAGTCCTCGTACCCATACTCTCCACGCAAGCGTACAATCTGATTCTGATGGTTTTCAGGTATAATAATGGTTTTTCCTTCCACAAAATCATGCTCCGCAAGTTCAGGATTGGCCTGCCGCAGCTCATCAAGCTCCATACCAAACTGCTTGGCAATCTGTCTGGCATGCTCAGCGGCCTGAATAACGTATTTACGATCCATTGACGGACGAATGTACAGCACTTGACCACAAATCAGATAGGGTTGCGCGGCAGTCCACGGATTGTCTGCCATCAATGTATCTGCCGATAATTTAAAAGCCGAGGCGACTCGGTGCAAAGTATCTCCTTTTTGTACGATATATTCCCTCATCTTCTACGCCCCTTCCATCTGTCTTACTGCATGTTATGCAGACGCGGCGTGTCTTGATGTAACGAATACCAAAACAGCCGATTCTTTTGTCCAATGCAAAAAAATCGGCTGTCTCATCAATCCAGATTGGTGACCTGCCAAACAACAGGAGTTTGACGAATTTGCTCCCCAAGCCACTGTGCGGCAATGCTCTGGAACATTTCCGGATCACCGGAACAAAAAAGCTGATGCACAGGGGTTTCATCCCCGGCCTCTAACTTGCCCTTGTTATACAAAATCGTACTCGTCTCACGAGCCGTTTCGTCTGCTGAACTAATCAGCTTCACGTTAGGGCCCATCACTTCCTGAATCGTTTCCTTCAAAAAAGGATAATGCGTACAACCGAGAATCAAACAATCAATCGGGTACGCTTGAATCGGCTTCAACGACTCCTCTACGACCTCTGATGTCGTGTCTGAGCGGAACAGTCCCTGTTCCACCAAAGGAACGAGAGCAGGGCAGGCATGGCTCAACACGTCTACATAGGGGGATAGTTGCTTCAGCGCAGCCGTATAGGCTCCGCTTCGAATCGTACCGACAGTCCCAATCACCCCGACATGCCCGGTGGCTGTTGCGCTGATTGCAGCACGTGCCCCAGGGTGGATGACTCCGATCACCGGAATGGATACCTTTTGGCTAATATAATCCAATGCCGCGGCTGTTGCCGTGTTGCAGGCAATAATAATGACTTTCGGATCAAATTGAATCAGAAAATCAACCATTTGCTCTGTAAATTTCTTAACCTCTTCCGATGGCCGGGGTCCGTACGGGGTGCGCGCAGTGTCTCCAAAATAAATGATTTTTTCCCGTGGAAGCTGACGCATGACTTCTTTAACTACCGTCAAACCTCCTACACCGGAATCCAATATTGCAATCGCTTGCTGCACGTACACACCGCTTCCTTTTTTGTTCAAGTATGAGTCGTTCCCTCTCGGGAAGCTATCCGTTGCTACATACCTTATGTTGTATTCGAGTAAAAGGTACCCCCAAATATTACTCGAAAAAGGGAAAGCCATCAACAAAGAGGCTTCATCCCAACAGGAGAAGCCTCAAAGCGAATCCATATTCAGTTATATTATATACATTTAGAGCTGATTACAGAGAATCCTTTTTCGTATCTTCTTGAACAGGAGCAGATGAAATGCTGACTTCGGGAAGAACTTCACTTTTTTTACGAAATTGTCCGATTTCATGAATGACCGCTGAGGCCGTATCCTTAATTTTATCGGTATACTCAATAGAGACGTCTGTAATTTTCCCCGCCAGTTCCTGCCCTCTATCACTGACAAGACGGGCCTGATCCTTTATGTCCTGACGCAGATCACGACCTGACTTGGGGGCAAACAGCAGCGCAGCGAGCGAACCGGCAATGCTACCTGCTACCGCACCACGGATAAAGCTTTTGTGGTATTCTTTCATCATCATCTCTCCCTTGTGCCCGGGCGAATGCCCATCTGTTAATGCATTATAAGCACGGAGAGCTTGTCATGACACAGCGAACAAGCCATGAAAGTACCTACATTTTTCGGGACCGGATACGGTACAGGCAGCAACGTCCTCCATCCGCCAAGCAATCCTCACGAACAACCTCGGCATCAAGCAGCTCCTCGAACATTTGCTGCTCACATTCACAAGCCTTGCGGTAACGGCCTGCAATTTGAGAAATCGGACAATTGTATTCCACAATAGAGTAGCTCCCGTCCTCTTCTTCCCGCCACTCCGCCATATAACCGGAGGCGTTCTGAATACCGGAAAGCTTTTCCACACGTGAAGCCAGCGTGGTCTCGCGCTCTATCTGAGGGGCGTAACGCTTCATCATTTTGCGTTTTCTGCCGTCAAACAGAGAGTAAACAGCTTCCATTCCCCGCTCTTCATCCAGTTCCTCCAGCAGCTCCAGCAACAAATGATCATAATTTCGGGGGAACTGCTCACTTCCCTGCTCACTTAGACTGTACAAAAACGTCGGACGTCCCATCGCCTGCCGCACTACTGTAGCGACGATGAGACCATCCTGCTCCATCAATTTGAGATGCCTGCGCACCCCCATTTCAGTAATGCCCAATTGAGCTGCCAAGCTTCCGACGCCCACAGGTCCCTGGGTTTTCAATAGTGTCATAATCATGCGCCTGGTGGGCATTTCGGGTACGATATGCTTATCCGTCACTTTAGCCTTTACACTCCCTCGGGCTGCTGACCCAATTCCTTATTTAAGTAGTCATGCACACTGGATGCAAAACGCTCCAATAGCTCGGGCAGCACAGGTGTAAGCGGATGAAGGCTCGTCCGGTCCCAATGGAAATACTCCTGCACCAAGGGTTTCCGCAAGACTACCAGCTCCATCAGAGGATTAAACACGGTATCCTCCAGTACGCCCTCTTCATGAATGATACCAATAATATCCTCATAGCTGCTGGCATCACGCATAATAAATCCGTCAATGATATAGCTTCCTACGTCCGTCACCGTTTCAATCGCCAGATGAAGGCAGCGCTCCTGCACCAGCCCCTGCAACAAATCTCCGTTCCAACCGGCCGATATGCGGCGGAGTCCTGCAACAATGTCGGTAACGGCCCCTAGTCGAAGCTCAATTTGCTCCCGGTTGACATAATACAAGGTCCTGCACCTCCCGTAACCGCTTCAAATTTCATAATCAACTGCGATCGATACATCCTTCACTTCATTCATGTGTACAATGATCTCCTGATGCACAGGGTGTACCTGATATGTTTGCAAGTCCTCCAGTGTTTCGACTACAGCCGTAAGGGAAATATCATAAGATCGTTCCGAACGAATCACATCCGTGCCTACTTCAAGTGACAGAAGTTCTTTGATTTTACCGTTCATGCTGCGCAAAATGGATGCCGTATGCTCAATGCTTTCAGGGGAGCGGTCTTTCAATTTGAACAAAACAATATGTTTAATCATACGTATAGGCTCCTTATCTTTTAAAATGTTCTCTTCAAAATTTTATCATAACGCCCCACATACGGAAAGAAGCTTTATAATTCTAGCGATCTTTTCCACCATCTTTCCCACCAGACTCCTTGTCCTTCAGCAAAGCAAAAAAATTCTTGAGCTTTGGTGGAAGCGGCAAGCCCATGCGTGAGCAGTTTTCTGTAATCGAGATTAATTCGTTGGATAAATAAAAATATGTCGCCGCCCCTTTCATGATTTCGGTGCCCATCAGGAGATCCATATGATGTGCCAAAGAAATCACCATCAGCATCAAAGCCTTTCTCGTCAATCCCCAAAAACCGGCTTTGCTGCTCAAGCCTTGTCCAGTCTTAATCGCTGCGGCAACTCCTGTCACATAATCAACAGCCATCGCAACTGTGAACAGCACCATCAACTGATTCCAGCCACCAAATGCAAATGTAATAATGGCACCTGTGGTAGCACAAAACATACTAAACATAGCCGGGTTAATATTCATACCTGTTCCTCCTCTCGGGGCGGTTACTGCAATATATGCAGCGACGTGGCAACCCGTAAAGTCATATGACCTGAACAGGGATATGTAATTCATAGATTCATATAAAACAAGCTGTAAACCTCAGGATTTTCTGTGCAAATATGAAAAAAACAGACCCCCTCTTCAAAAAATAAAGTAGGGTAGTCTGTTTTTCTGACAAGCTATTCAATTAACGATGATCATTCCAAAAATTAAGTGGAGTCAAATTGCCATTTAACGGCTCGAACGAATAGCCTTCTTTCTGCAAAGCTGCCATGATCTGTGGAAGAACCTTGATCGTAGATGGCTTATCATGCATAAGAACGACAGGTGTTCTGCCTTGTTTTTTCAATCTTTTAATATCACGCAGAACGCTCTGTTCAAAATGCTCTGGATTTTTAGTATAACGCCAATCGTTGGAATCTACATTCCAATCCCAAATATGATAGCCTGCACCCGTCAGCTGATCACGGAATGCTTTATTCAAATAAGGTTTGCTGCCATAAGGAGTACGAATTAAAGAAGTGCGTTGCCCTGTTGCCTGGAATAAAATCTCATTATCCTGATTCATTTCTGCAAGCGCCGCTGCCGGAGAAGCATAGATTTTCTTTACCTGGTGTGTCATCCCATGCAAGCCCAAACCATGACCCGCCTCTACCATTCTCTTCATAACTGCACTATGTTGACGAATTTCCGGTCCCAACATGAAGAAAGTCGCCTTGGCATTATATTTATCCAAGATATCCAACAGCTGTGAAGTATGGGCTGTAGGACCGTCATCGAAGCTCAAATAAATCGTACGGCTTGATGGGGAAGCGTTCCCCTTAGTTCCTGTATTGCCAGATTTTCCTGGCTTCACAGCAACATACTGTTTAATTTCTGCGGCAAATTTGTTCAAAAATTGTGCATCAGACAAGCTTGCATTCGCATTCTGAATCCGGTATACATTGCTTGAAGGTATCGTGATGGTAAAACCGAAGGCATCCGCCAATGTGCGAATTGGCACCATCGTACGTCCTCCGCGCTCAAAAACATCACCCTTGGTCACATCCAGCGTAAAGCTGCGATTATGTCCCGTCAACTGCAATGTACGACCACTGACCGAAGTGGAAATCCCCATTTTTTGACCTAATGTAACGATAGGTACATACAATTTGTCATTTTCCATCACTGGCCGAACCGTATTAGAGTCCAGTAATACATCATTGACCCCCAGCAAAGGAGCCTTCGCTTGCGCACTTGCCGTATTCGTATGTATGCCCAACAGACCCAAACAACAGATTGCTATCAAACATACAGCCATCCATTTTACTTTCAAAAACTTCATTACTTACACCATCCTGTGCTGTATTTTATATTGTGCGGGAGCTATCTCTAGCTTGTCTATGAAGTTATACAGACATGACGGTATAGACATGGCAATATAGACATTCACTAAACATATAGAACATAAACGCATCTCAACTTATTGAATCGGAACGCCTTTCCGTTCCCCCCTATATATATTAATAGATTACCAGAGTATAGTATGTAAATATAGTGAAACAATTCGACAACAATCTCGCAATCTCCCCGACCATCGAGATTACAAAGTTGTGAATAAATTGGCTGAGTTAAAATGCAAGCTATTAATAAATTCTTTTAGTTGAACTAGAGCTTATGAAACAAGCCTTTCATGAATTTTATACTCAGTATCGTTTGTCTTCTTAACATCAACCAACATCTTATTCATTTTGTCCATATCAAACACGCCTTTTCTATCACCCGATAGAAAATAAAGTTTCATCCAGTAAGCGTCATCCTCTGCAAAAGCTTCAACGAACTTCCTAATATTCTCTTTAGTTAGGCTTCTTACAATTATATCAGGTGCAGACGGTGGTATATAATCAAGCCCTTCTTTATCCATATACCAATAATAATTTTTTGGCGTAGAAACATCCATTGTATTTATATCGTCTACAATCAAGAAATTGGCTACAGTGCGGATGCCTGAATAGTTCCTGCTTTAAACTCATTCCAGCAAGTCCCCATCCCTACTCTTTCACAATGAATAATCGTCTTCTGGTTGGTATAAAATATCCCTCCTTTAGTCGTAGGCATAAATTCATGCCCATTAGAGTCTACATAACCGAGAGGATTATTGGCTACATACGCATACCAGTTCAAGCTTTGCGGATCGCTAATATTCCCCTGATACGTATCCTCGCCCATAAAACGGGCTGCGCCCGGATCATACCAGCGGGCTCTCAGATACTGAAGCCCTGTCGTGTCGTCCCAATACTCGCCAGCATAGCGCAGCACATTCGGTACGGTCTCTTTCACCGTCTTCGGGCCGCCCCAAATGTCGTAGCTGTAGCTGTTCAGCTCCTTGCCCAAGCTATCACTCAGGCCCACTACATCACCGTGGCCATTCAACTGATAATATTGCAGCTGTCCACTGGCTTTGTCTTGTCTCGCCCACAGTTGACCGGACAAGTCATACACGTAAGCGTACGTGATCTTCGCCGCTCCACCTTCGACCTCAGCTTCCGCCATCAGCTTCGCTTCTTCGTCGTAGTAATACCGGGTCGTTTTGCCACCCTCCGTACGCTCGTACAGCAGCCCGTCTCCGTTATAGCTGTATCCGACCTCTTTGCCTTCACCGCTCACATGGGTCAGACGACTGACGGAATCATAGCCATAACTGGCGTTAGTCATACCGAACACCTTGCCGCTGCCTTCCGCGCTTCGGTTTCCATTCGGATCGTAGCCGTAGGTCTTGTTCTTCTCTCCTGCGGCTTCGCTGGCTATTCGGTTGGACGGGTCGTATCCAAATGAATCCGTGATTCCGTTTTGTGTACGTCCAATGATGTTTTTATTCCCATCGCGTTCATACCCAAATTGGTGCAATGCCGTACCGCCTTGCTCTACCGTAACCCCGGACAAGTCCAGTCCGTTATAGCTGAATCGCGTACTCAACCCTCGGCTGGAAGACTGACCTTTCAGCAGCCCATTTGGTGCATACTCAAACGTCATGCTATCCAATGATCCGCCCGCAGCAGCCGTCGCTCCTGCCACACTCTGTACGCCCGCTGTCCCGGCTCCACTGCTAACGTCCATTTGATTCACTTGGCCCAAGCTGTCCAGCTTCGATTGAACGTGCATAGACGTACCAGCAGCATCGCCAGCACATAACCCGTACGAGACTGCTTGTTGTACTCATAGTGTATTTGCATTCCATCTGGGTACTTCAGCCCGGCCAACGACCCATCTGCTGGATCATACTCATAAGAGGTCGTTCCGCTGGTTCTGCGTCCCGCACGTCATAGGTATAGTTGGTTTTAAAATCTGGTCCCATTGCTTCGGTAATTAGCCCACCATAATATTTATTTACAATAGCATGAAGTAAGCGCAATTAAGGACTAATAATTAAAAAAGACCACAACACGAAACTATATCGCATTGTGGTAAAATATTCAAAAATCCTATTTCAATATTTGCGCAGTCCCCGCCTCTACATCAATTAGAAAAACTCTGGGATCCATACCATACCTCCCATTATTATGTTCGTCCAGTGTAGACAACTCGTATTGATTCGGTACATTTGTCGGTTTTAAAATACCCCAAGCCCAGTCCTCGCTACCTCCACCTGAATAGCCCTCATTTTCCTTTCTAATTGAAATAGCAATATTTTTTTCTTCTCCTGTTGAAATATTTTTCAAGTGCAATTGTTCCCTACTATTCCTCTGGAAAGGATTAATTAAATCAATGCGATATTCATATTTTTGATCTGAAGTTAAGCGTACTGGATCACTATCAACATTATCATACAGCCATCCTCGAGTGGGAGTTCCATCTACTAAATAATAAGAAAAAAACAGTAAAGATGCCATCAATATTGCTGACACCACATATTTTATTCCACTAAATGGTGCCCATCCCTGCCAGATATACGTTAACGATATTAATACAATTATAACTGACGGAACTCCAAATAAAACCAATGCAGCTGTCCCCAAGATATCATGTCCACGTTGAAAGCCCCCTGTTGAGCCTAGAATAAACCATATGAAAGCCGCTATATTTATAAGAATAGGTATCATCCATATGATTTTGAACCAGATAGGCATTTTACTCATTTACTCCCTCCTGTCTATGTTTGATTTTTTACTTTTCAATTTATATCATATCTAAATAGCGCTTACCGTTTAATGTGTTGCTCAGTTTTTCATTGAATTTTTATACCTTGCTTCAGAAAAATTATGTTGTAACAAAAGTGGCTTTACGTATTTATCCAATGTATTAGGATTATTATGCATTACAGAATGGGCTTCAATTCGATGTGTAGAAAAATATGAAGATAATTTAACTTTAACATTTTCAGCGCCACTGAATGTACGCATCGCTTGCCCCAAAGTCCAAATACTCCCTCCAAGTTCTTTTTGTACTAAATCATAATCGTTATATACATTGATATGTTGTCCTACATCCGTTTTCAGCTTATACCCTCGTACTGGTGTCGCAATGGTGATAAGAGTATCAACGTGCACCCCACGTTTAGCCAAAATATTAGTTGCCATTATGGATACATTACCTCCATGGCTATGCCCCATAATCCGTATAGGTTCTTTTGGATGAGCTTTGTGATAATTATAAATTTCATTCGCTACAATTTCTGCCCCCTTAACGCGGGCTCCATTGTTATTCTTACCGCTCCATCGCGGAGTATCAATCGGTTCATGAAAAAGTTCCTTTTCAATGTAATTTTTACTATTATTCCATGTATTTGGATAAGCAAAAGTACCGTGAACTAGCCAAACTTTATGCCCACTTGGGTCAACATAAATCAACGGATTATTGGCTACATACGCATACCAGTTCAAGCTTTGCGGATCGCTAATATTCCCCTGATACGTATCCTCGCCCATAAAACGGGCTGTGCCCGGATCATACCAGCGGGCCCGCAAATACTGGAGTCCGGTCGTGTCGTCCCAATACTCGCCAGCATAGCGCAGCACATTCGGTACGGTCTCTTTCACCGTCTTCGGGCCGCCCCAAATGTCATAGCTGTAGCTGTTCAACTCCTTGCCTGTGCTGTCACTTAGGCCCACCACATCCCCGTGGCCATTCAGCTGATAATATTGCAGCTGTCCACTGGCCTTGTCTTGTCTCGCCCACAGTTGACCGGACAAGTCATACACATAAGCGTACGTGATCTTCGGCGTTCCACCTTCGACCTCAGCCTCCGCCATCAGCTTCGCTTCTTCATCGTAGTAATACCGGGTTGTTTTGCCACCCTCCGTACGCTCGTACAGCAGCCCGTCTCCGTTATAGCTATAACTAACCTCTTTGCCTTCACCGCTCACATTTGTCAAACGACTGACGGAATCATAGCCATAACTGGCGTTTGTCATACCGAACACTTTGCCGCTGCCTTCCGCGCTTCGGTTTCCATTCGGATCGTAGCCGTAGGTCTTGTTCTTCTCACCTGCGGCTTCGCTGGCTATTCGGTTTGACGGGTCGTATCCAAATTGATCCGTGGTTCCGTTTTGTGTACGTCCGATGATGTTTTTATTCCCATCCCGTTCATAACCAAATTGGTGCAGCGCCGTACCGCCTTGCTCTACTGTAACCCCGGACAAATCCAGTCCGTTATAGCTGAATCGCGTACTCAGCCCTCGGCTTGAGGACTGACCTTTCAGCAGCCCATTCGGTGCATACTCAAATGTCATCCGATCCAGTGATCCACCCACAGCAGCACTCGCTCCTGCCAGACTCTGTACGCCCGCTGTCCCTGCTCCACTGCTAACGTCCATTTGAGTCACTTGGCCCAGGCTATCCAGCTTGGACTGGACATGCATAGACGTTCCGGAAGCATCGGTCAGCACATAACCTGTACGAGACTGCTTGTTGTATTCATAGCTGATTTGCGTGCCGTCCGGGTACTTCAGCCCGGTCAACGATCCATCTGTTGGATCATAGGCATAGGAGGTTGTTCCCTGCCCATCTGTCATGCTGGTTCGGCGTCCCACAAGGTCATAGGTATAATTTGTTTTAAAATCCGGTCCTGCCGCTTCCGTAACCAGCCCGTCCGTATTATATTCAAAGGTGATCGCTTGCGATTTTCCTGTCATCATACGAGTGATGTTTCCATCCGTATCGTAAATATTTAGGGTCGTTCCTCCACTGGATTTCTCAAGCAACATGCGTCTGCCCAGCTCATCATACGAATACACATTCTTTTGCCCATCAGGATACTGAACGGTCTTCAAATTTCCGGCCAGATCATACATATAGCTAACCTGCTGTCCGGATGGATCTGTGACCGAAGTCATTTGTCCCAGAGCATCATAATCATAGGTCATACGTTGGCCGTTACCGTCCGTCCGGCTAGTGACCATACCCGCATGATTGTAAGCTAAAGATTCCAGCGGCTGAAAGGATCCATTTGCAGCTTCTTGTGTGGAAGTCACACGACCTAAAGCATCCGATACTTCACGTACACGGTAGCCAGAGGCATCCGTCTGAGTCACGGTACGTTCCACCGCATGATACGCCACGGTATCTGTTGTTCCATCCGCATAGGTCGTCTTCACAGGCCGTCCAAAAGCATCGTAGGCGTAGCGAGTGGTGGCTTGTTCCGCATCCGTGCTTTCTACCATATCTCCATGATCATCATAACCATATCCGTAAATCGCATCCCCCACCTGCTGCTGGAGCATTTGTCCGAATGGATTATACATTCTTTCAGCGCTCACGCCATCCGGTCCGGTGACGGTGACATCGTTCGTATCATCCTTATACACCACAACGGTTTGAGTTCCATCCGGATAAGTAACCTTCGTTACACGCCCCAATGCGTCATACACATAGGACTCCGTTTTGCGCTTGGCATCGGTTTGGGACTTGATTTCTCCGGTCGGATAGTAATCATACGTATACTCAACACCTTTAGGCAAAAGCTGCCTTGTTGGGAGCTGAGAACCATAGGAAGATTTATAATCTATAGAAACATCCGTATAGTTTCTGTCGTCAATGAGAACCTTCTTGCCGCTTACATTCCCTTTTGCATTGTAAAAAGTATAGCTGTGGGATAAAAGCTTCCCTTGCTCTGTACCTTCATAGTTTTTTAGTTCATACAATGTGCCCTCTGCTTTATAGGTTCGAACTGTCGTTCCGGTTTTTCCTTCACTGATTTGGCTAACCGTCTGAACAGGTTGTACCCAGAAAAAAGGCTCATTAGAGGCTTTATACGTATGAACCGTCTCCGATCCCGTACTTTGGGATATTTTCAAAGGAAGACCATATTCATTGTAGTCATAGGAGGTCGTTACAGGCTCGGATGAAGAACCCCCCTCCGTATAGGACTCCCGCATTTGCACAGGTAAATTCCAGTCCATGGCATCCTTATACGTATAGTCTACATGATACCCGGTGGATTCTCCCTCTTGATCATAGCTGTTTAGAACAAGCTTGTCCGGTGCGTTATCTCCTCTAAAAACTTTACCGAAATGGGTGGTTTCCGCTGTACGTGTCCCTTTGGCAACCACCGTCCACTCAGCGTTTTTGCCATAGCTGGCTAGATCTTCTCCCGAATAGGTGAAATCGGTTTGATTTAAAAAACGGTTACCTGCCGTTGTACTGTACACATCTGCGCGTGAAATCACTTTAAACACGCCTTGTGTACCGTATACGCCTATTTGCTTGTTATAGGCTTCATAACGAATGTCTGTCATGGACGAAGTAGGTCGTACAATTCGTGTGAGCAGCGCGGTTGCATTTGGCTGTAAGGCTCCCGTTTTCCCTTCACCATCTGCTACCAGATTAAACGGAGCATCCATGAAGGTATACGTATAGCTTGTGCTTCGAGAAAGAGAATCCAGCACTTCCGTTAGCACTTTGTTGCTTCCCTCGCCACTTTGACGATAGGTGTACTGATGGTCTGTGCCCTGCTCTTTAACAACAAGCTGTCCGGCATTGTAAGTGAAGTCAAGCTCTCTGCCATCATTATTTCGAATCGAACGAATGAGCTTAGCTCCACCAGAACTTGTATAGTCAAACTCCACCCGATTCTTATACGCATCCTGAATTAAAATCAAATAACCGTCCTGATCGAGATAATAGTCGTTTCCATTCAGCTCAGATATTTTGTATTCACTTCGTATTCCCTGCACGCTTGCGCTTTGATCTGTACTGATCTTCAGATCTTTGTATGCATATCCTTCAAGCTTCAAATCATTTTTCAGTTCATAGGAGCCTGTTCCCGGCATGTACAAATACCGTTTACCGTCCTGTTTCTGCATATGAGGAAGATCCCATTTCCAGCCTCGTCCCAGACCAGAAGCTGCTTCCTCCTCGCGGATGGCACTTGTGTTTGTGTACACCCCTTCATTTTGCTGCACACCAATCTGGTTATTGGCCAATGAATTGTTATACACACGAGTCAGTGCAAAGGGCAATGACCCCGGCAGCACGAAGTCCGTATTTTGAACGATAAGCTGACCAGAAGCGGTTGATACACTGTTGTCACCGTAATCCAGCCCATAACGCGAAGCATCATCACTTAACCTGCTTTGTGCAAGCGCCGCCTGATCCAAAGGAGCATACACATCTGTTGCAGCAGATACCTGTAGCAAGCTTTGCTTAAGTAAAGCCTGCCCGATCAGGCCGTTTTCTTCTGGAATCGGTGCATACACGGAATCATGTACGCTGGGTACGGATGGTATACCTGCCTTAGTCGTCTCAGGAACCAGCGATGGTTCCTCATCCTGATCCAGCGGTTTGGGATTCACCACTTCATCCTGAACGGGCGTTTCACCCGCCTTGAGTTCAGCCGATTCCTTGGGCGGTTCCGTCTTCGCTTTTGTGCTCAATTCAAGCCCATTTTGCTGTACCCACAAGGCAGGACTTTGTTCCGGTAATGAGTTTTCCCCGCCATCTTTTTGCCATGCTTTATAAATATCATATAAAGTATAGCCCTTGGATAACTGTGCATTGACCCAAGCCTGATCCTTGCCGGTTTGCTGTGCAAGCCACGCTCTGGTAATAATCTGTGGAGTGGAAGACGAAGAAGCCTGAGAAGCCGCAGCCTCTCCTTTCCCTTCTTCTCCATATGCCCATGTACTCCATGGACCCAGCAACATTGCCACACATAATAGACTACAAATATAACGTTTAAACACATGCTCACCCCTATTTAATTTGTAAAAGGAAATACCTTTTTCAGCCGCATACTGACGTTTCCGTTTAAATCATAATGCAGCTCGATTTGATCTCCGGTGGAAAAAATAACTTTATTCAGTCGGTTCCCTTTGCCGTATTCATATGAAGTATCCTTGCCAAGCGCCATATGTGCTGCCTTAATTACGGTTTGCAATGCGCCGCTATTGGCTTCTGTCAGCTTTACATAAACGGTTTGTCCTGCCTTCATCTCATACTCTAAAACAGTGAAATTCCAACCATATATTTGCGCTTGCTCTGTTGAGGAGACAAGCTGATTAGAAAAATCAGGGTCGGTAAACAAGGTTACAATAGGCTGCTGCGCAGCTTCGTTGGATTTTTCCCACACCGCAAAACGGTACATTCCGTCTTCTTTGGGCGTAAACCGATATTTCCCTTGCTGACCTGCCGTAAAGTCAGCTTCTTTTTCTATGAGTTCAATGAGCTCGTCCAGCTTGCTGTCATCGTTATTTTTCATAGCAAACAAACGATAAGGCGCTCCAAAGTTAACAGCAGGAGTAGCTGCTGCTACAGCAAGATGAATGTTTGCTTTACCTGGCACTTGCTGTAGATTATCTGTCGCCTCTTTATGTTCATGAATCACTTTTCCAGCCTGATCCGTAACGGTATACTGATACGTTCCACCAGCCGTCTTTGCATTCGTCAAGACAGGGGCTGCCTCGCTTCCGCGATTGATCCATACTTCCTGCTTTCCGCCGGACAAAGACGTTTTTAATAACGCCGGTTCTGTGCTTGGCTCCGCTTTAATTTCATTGTTGAAATAAAAGGTCACAGCTTGCGGTGAAGTGACGGTCACAACGAGCGTACCTCCAGCTCCAAGTGAGACTTTGGGTAAAGAAGCATCCATTCCTGCTCCATCCACCTTGGAATTCACACCGCTACCTGCTCCATATTCGAGATAGTCATAAAGGCGACTTTCGTTTGAAGCATCTGTGGTCAACGAGGAAGCCTGTGAGCCAGTATTATTGAATACATAGCTTTCTCCCTGCTTGACGGTAATCTGATTGCCTGTCGGTACCTCGGCAGCCTCAACATCGAATATCCCCCATATGGCTCCAAAAGTCACAGGTATTTCCGATACCGTCGTAACGATGGCATAGCCGCCAGCCTGAACTAGTGGCAACTGAGTCGTATCAATCGCTTGACTGTATATCGTCCCATCTTCCAGATAGTTAGTGTAACTCCATTTCATCCCGGTGGAAGAAAGTACGTCCAAAGCCTTGGCATTCGGACTTCTGTTGATAAATTTCCGGCTTTCTCCCTGCTTTAACGTAATCCGATAAAATGCCATTTGCGCGCTGAGTAAAGCCTTTACCTTAGTGCTATGGCTAAAGGTGATAGGCCGATCCGAAACATTCGTTACAATACCAACACCATTCTCGATAATTTCCGGGTCAGCCAAGGTATTAAAATGATCGGCTGCGAGTAGCCTAAGTCCCTTGTAGCTGGCAAAATCAAATCTAGAGCTTCCACTGCTTTTGTTACGACGCAGCGTTTGCGATGTATTGTCATGATTCTCAAAAATATAGGAATCCCACGGCTGCAAAGTCGTTTCCTGAAGTGGGTCACCATCATCTCCTTGACCATGGAAGCTCCGATAAATACCGCCGAATGTAATCGGCGTGTCACCTGTTACCGTAAGAAGAGCTGTCTTTCCAGCACCAACCTGAGGGGCTGTACTTGTATCACTGCGCCTGGATTGCTCTGTACCATCCGCTTTATACAGGACCGCATCAAATTTACCTTTAACGGTTTTGGCGGTGCTGTGCAGATTCCTATAACGATCGCTAATATTCGTATAAGCATAACTTTCACCCTTCGACAGTGTTACGCGTAAAAATGCAGGTTCACTGCTCGGTTCCCAGGAAAAATCGTCCGTATAGTCAAAGATAATGGGACTCGGGCCAATCACGGTCACAATGGCATATCCCGAAGCCGGGATCAAAGGGCCTGCTTGACTGTTAAAACCATAAGTATATACCGTTCCATCCGGCTTATAGATAACATAATCGAACAAATTTCCAGCCTTTCTGGAGTTATTGTAGATCGGATTCAGCAGCGTGCCGTTATTATGGAAAATGTAACTCTTGCCTGCCTCAAACTCGACGCGGCTGATCGCATATCCGCCTACAGGACGGGCCATAAAGTTACGATAAGGAGCGCCGTATGTAACCGGATTGGCAGTGACCTGAGTAATGACCGCGTATCTGTCCACACCAATCTGCGGCTTCCCCGAAGTGCCACTACCGCGTGAAGACTCCGTTCCATTTGCCAGGTAAACAACGTAGTCAAGCTTATCCTTGGTTGTCCCATCGCTCTCAATCGTGTCCAGTCTGGTTCCCACATTGATAAACTGGTAGCTTTCTCCTTGATTTAAGGTAACCCGTGCATAAGCCGGCTCTCCGGTGTTTTCTATACTGTATTTTCCATACGGAAATCCGAAGCTAACCGCGTTTGCAGTGGAGCCTGTAATAATCAGCTCTTCGTCATCCGCAAAAGTAGGGTGAGCAATACTATTAAGACCGGATGCGACTAAAGTTCCATCTTCCTTATATTTTGCATAGTCAAAAAGGCGATTGTCCGCGCTCGAAGCATTATGCAAAATGGTACGGCTGCCCGCCCCCTCATTTACAATGCGATAACTCTCGTCCTTAAAGACAGTAATGCGCTCCAGTGCCGGATTCTCGGAGGTGCTGTAGGTAAATTGGGGCTTAACCGATATGACCAGAGGCCCTGATCCTGTAGCCGTTATAAAAGAAGAACCTCCTCCTGGAACCACAGTTGAAGCAGAAGTGTGATCCAGATAGGCTACATTTATAGATCCATCTGCTTTATAAGTGACCAGGTCATAAGTAATATCATTTTTTGCTGATGCATTACTGATTACTGCTCTGCCAGCAGTATCTATATTCTCAAATTCATAGGTCTCTCCGGGATTAATGACGAGCGTCGTGTTATCCACCGCCGCCAAGCTCATCATTAATGCGTTATAGACGCTGTTTGTCGCAGAAGCAGACGGGGTGAAAGAAACGGTTCCATCAGAAAGCTCAAGTTTCTCCTGTGCTGCATCCGCTTGATTTTGTTCTACTCTGTCCCTCGTGTCTTGTTCCTCCGCTCCTACCACA
>NZ_JTHP01000019.1 GCF_000943545.1 Paenibacillus terrae | reverse complement strand
AATAGAATGAGCCACAGTTTATTATCATTGATGTAAAACTTGAAAAGTATTACATATTCAACACCAATATTCGATAATAAAGGTAACAAGATAAAATGAGCAACTACCTCAACCGATGAGGATACTCACAGGAGAATTCATCATGTCAAAGAAAGTTTTATTGATTACTCTACTTTCTGTAGCTCTAACAGCTTGTGGAAGCAATATAAAAGAAGAAACAACAAAAGCAGGGTCTAATTCTTCAACTACATCCTTTACTACAGAACAAACAGCGAGCAATGAGAATACTGCTCAGCAAAGTTCTACAAATAATCAGGTCACAGATCAACAATATTTATTTGCCGAATTCATGAAAAATGGGACACCTGTTTTAACAGAAGATCAAGCTTCTATGGAGCGAGCATCTTACGACTTCATTGTTAAAAACAGTGACTTATTTCCTTCAACAGATAAAAGCAAAGTCATTAATCTAGTAGACAAATCTGTAACAACAAAACACTTAAATAAAAATCTGAATTTATACTTAAACAAATTTGTAAAAATAAGCGGCGATGTAATAGATATAGAAGAAGATAACATTGCTGCAGGGACAATGGCTATCGTTTATATTAGTGATGAAAATGATAATACAGTAATGGCTGTTTATCCAGGAGCAAGTGGGGACATTTTTGAGGGTGACGTTGCTACGGTTATTGGAGTTCCTATTGTTAATTTTTCATATGAAAATGTTTCAGGTGGTTATACGAATACTACACTGCTAGCAGCTTCCATTCTCACAAAAGAAAATCAATAATTTTAACAAAGTAAGCCCTTCGGGGGCTTTTTCTTTTAAAACACAGCAGAATTGGTGAAATTAAGTGCGTTCCGGTAAAGTTCCCGTAAGATGCTTAATTTTTCGAGAAATTGTATATTCACTATGAATCCTACCTTTGTTCATCAGTACAATTATTTAATAGATAGCTTACTCATACAAAAAGTAGTTATTTTACCAGGCCTGTTGAATAACCACAAAATGGTAGAAAAAAGATCATCTTTTCTGTAGAATCGTTGGTACCAGCCAAATGAATCCGAAAGAAGACGATCTCATGAAAAATTCCATCACGATTACATCTATCCTTCAATCCATGCTGACTCCTGAAGAAGTTCAAAGGGTTGTGAAGTTAATAGGTTATGAAGACAAAGCCCGCAAGTTTACGGTGTACCATTTACTCCAATACGGGTGCATGGCTGCGCTAGAACAATGGAGTAGCTATCGATCCAGCGTAGATTATGCGGCTCTCTGTGGCTTGCCTGTCGTCCATTATTCACGCTTTTCAACCAAAGCCGCTGAAGTCCCGTTTTCCGTATTTAAGGAACTTTTCCATCTACTTGTTCGCAAATGTAATCGGGAAGCACGTCGGAAACTGACTTTCCCAAAAGAATTATTACTCATCGATTCAACCACGATGACGGTGGGAAAAACGCGTTTGCCTTGGGCTCCTTATCACGGAGAGCGTGCGGGCATTAAACTTCATGTCGCTTTACGAGCAGAAAATGGGCAACCTCTTCAGGTGATAGAAACGCTGGGTTCAAGACATGATGGCCCCGTGAGTGATGCGTTGGCTCAACCGGACTACATTGTGGTGATGGACCGTGCTTATGGGAAACTGGAGCGTCTTTATAACTTCAAAACCCATGGACAATCGTTTGTCATTCGACTTCGCGACAACGTCCATTTGGAAAAGCCTCATGCGCTACGTCGCCTTACGAAGCCAGATTCATCCGTCATTCGAGATATCACTTGCCAGTTGGGGACACCTCAGTGTCGTTCCAGGCAACGTCATCGTGTGGTGATGTTTCGGGATTTTGAAGGTCGGGAAATTCGGGTTACCTGTTGAATGGCTGATTCAGATTCAGCGCGTTCTTCTTCAGTGTACCTCTTGTTTCATTAATTAAGTTACTTTTTTTGGTTATTCAACAGGCGTGCTGGAACATATATCTAGAAAAAAGGCTATAAACCTGAGAGGATGGCCCATGAATACATTACAATGTCCACACCTTCTTCTCGCTCCTTAATATCACCCATGTTCATATCCGGTAGATGCTATTTTGTGCCAACGTTCAAAAGTTAGGCTGTCTGAATTGATTGGCCTGCCCTCTCCGCAACGAATGTTCCTGTACAACACGGGCGGTTCGCTGAACTCCAATCATTGAGGCGGAAAAGGTAAATCCTCACGGGACCGCGATGAAGAAAACGCACTCCCGCTTTTGAGGAACGCCCATCGTGGCTGAGTTGAGAAAGAATAGCTGCGGCCTGTAGCCAATCTCTCGAAAGCGAGATAGCACCAAACTGACGAAGCCTAAGAAACATTGGGGATTCAATTACAGGGGAGTCCATGAACACCGAAGAACCCACTTTACTAGACTAAAGGGTAGAAAAATGGTAGAAGATTGTCCAAAATCACAAAAAAGCGCGGCCTCCAAAAAGCTTGGAAGCCGCGCTGTGCTTGAGTTTCATAGAGTGCTGGTGAAGGGAATTGAACCCCCGGCCTACGCATTACGAGTGCGTTTAATCTCCGTTATCGTCCCGAAACCTAGACGTAGCCTATGACGGACATTCAGACGATGACCTACGGATTGTACGAAGCCCTACGGTTTGGTATTTTAGTACATAACGATTATACCACGGGGATATTGTCGGAGCAACGCGTCCATAAACGAAGAAAAAGCGCCCGCCTCCGAAGAGACAAGCGCTAGTTTATTGTAACGTTAAATATGAGGCCGTATCGCAATAGTCCGTATAAGAACCACAGTATGATACCGCCAATTATGAAACCGGATATTAATCTCGCGTATAGCTTATCAACCGGACATGTCCCAAAAACTCGGGTCGCCGTCGTCCTCTTCTTCGGCCGCTTTCGCCGCTACTGCGGATTCCTGATCTTTCAAACCGAATCCCCTCCGTATCTCATGTTTACCTAAATAATACCATCGGACTAGGCCGTTGTTACTAAAAGAAAAACGGACCCACCTACGCACTATAGCGCAAATGGATCCGATTTTACTCGTCTTACTTCGTATCTTCCGCCTTCTCTTCCGCTTTCTTAAACGTCGAGTACACGCCAGTCCCGATCAACGCGTACGAAACGATGTCTACTCCGATTTGCCACGTTCCGAAGTCCGGGGCTACTCCGTACTTTCCGAGGACTTGGTACGCGAGGCCGACGACGGCTGCGATGAATAACGGGTTAGTTAGACGCTGTTTCATATTACGCTGCACCTCCTTTCATGCCGAATACGCCGGCGCGGTCGAGTACGGTAATCATCCGGTAGAAGTCGTACGATCCATCGTTTGCCGTATCGAGTGCCCCGGCTGCCTTTGCGTTAACACACGCCCGCTCCGCCCACGCTGGTACCTTCGCGAGTTTATTCGCAGACTCCAGCGCGATTACACGATCCTGCAACGCCTTGAAAGCGGCTTTCTCTTCCGTTGTCATTTCGTCATCCTCCGATTTATTCGTTTGAAGTGCGTCAATCTTCGTCATTGCTACGTTAAGCTGCGTCTGCTTCGGACGCTTGCCTGCGCGATAATCTGCGGTCGATAGTCCGAACGTCATCTCGAAATGCGGATAGTCTTTAAACGAGCGCCAATCACCGCCCCAATCCCATCCGATACGTTTTGCCGCCGCGACCACCTCGTCCCAGCCGCAATACCGTCACCGTCGCCATCCCGCCGCATATCCCACGATACGTTTTTCCCATCCGGTAGTAACAGCGCGAAATCAATCGCGACTCCGAAATTGTGGTACGAGTAGCCGCCACGAGCATTCGTAACGATCTGACCGGGCTTGGCACGGCCTTGCGCGTAAAGTCCGTTTTGCTCGTCAATCGTACGTAGCCCTTGCGTAATAACAATCGGAACTCCGCACGCGTAGGCAAAGTCGATAAGCAACTCGGCCGCTTTACGTTGGACGTCCGACAGACTTACGATCCGTTTCGCGGACTTAGCGCGGACTTGTTCTAGCGTTAACAATTGGTCATCCCTCCCGTTTAATTGCCGATTTGATATCGTTAACGTCGATCCCAAGCGTCTCGTACTGCTGCGCCAACGTTTCGAATTGATGCGTGATACCCTCCGCGAGTTTTAGCAAGCGGTCCTCTCGTTCGCGCGCTTCTGAATTGATGCGGTGTTCTCGCTCGGCCGCTTCGTCTTGGATGCGGGACTCACGGGCCTTGCCGTCGTCTTGAATGCGCCGAGACTCACGTAGTTGGTACAAAAAGAGCGCAACAAAAAGGACGGCGAAGATACCGTCCTTGAGTGCTGCGTTTATTAACGTTTGTTCCATGCATTAAGCCTCCGTAACGAAAAAACACGCCCCATGTAGAGACGTGCTTAACGTATAGATTATAAAGATTTATTGAAAAAATCCGTAGCAACTTGCGTAGAAAACTCATGTGTTACTCCGCGCGGTGAGAGTAGAGATACGTTCCCTCCTGCGTCGGATGCTTCGTAGTGATCTTTGATTTTAGCGTAAGAAACTTGAGCGTCTGCGATATGGAAGTGGTCCATTTCGCCGTTAACGTATAGGGCCTTGCGTGGTGCGATTAGATTGCCGACATCCCACATCTCCCCTACGTTAAGGATGCCGCTAATGTTGTTACAGATATCGTGAGTACCGTCTGTGAACGTTTTTGCGTAGGTGCCGAGGTAACCCTGTACGTACGCAGCGCTTACTCGATCATCTAACGCAGCAACTAACATACTCAGTGCTCCGCCGGTAGATACGCCAGCAGTTCCGATTCGTTGCTTATCTACGTATGGGATTTCGTTCACGGCTGCGCTCAGGTACAACGCGTCTGTAGTTATATCTCCGTACCATGAACCGCCGTGCAAGCGCGATACCGCGTCTAAGACTAGGTGATCGCCCATCTTCGCAAGCTTGCCCATTCCTCTGTTTTCCATGACGAAAACTAAATATCCGCTTTTAGCAAGTTCAACAGCCCCTGCATGTTGATATGATTCAGGTTTGCTGATTAACTCTTCCATCTCTCCGTGTCCCGAAAATACCAATATTGTCGGATACTTTTGAGTTTCCTTGAACCCCAATGGGTAAACTACTTCCCCTGGTATTTTCTGATCATTAAAGCTATTAAAAGTAAATTCAGCAACATCTAACCCCTGAGCCTTCCTTGTTTCACCGTACGTAAGATCCACCTTTGAAGTCAACGGCAGTTGGCCCTTATTTAAGTGCACACCGTAGGCGGAAATTAACTCGCTCTTGAACACTTGCTCTTTAGCATCTTTTTCATCCGCAAAAGAAATGCTGGTGCTGGTAGTGAAAATACAAACAATTACAAAAAACAATAGAGCAATTTTTTTATGCATGCATCTAACAACCTTCCCTAGTAATTGATGTTAATACCTTACAATTACTTGGGAAGTAAAGTCAATAAATTCGGGAGATTTATACTCCAATGCGCAGCATAAGATAGCCGTTTGAACGTATAACGCCAGCATGATTCGTAGGGTCTATCGCGAGATTACATCCGTTTGATCCTGTATTTATCGTGATAGTGTTCGTTACGCGTCCATTAGCGTCATTTCCCAGCACGGTTTTGCTCAAAGATATTCCTACAACTTTAGCGGTAGAGCCCTCAACCCAATAAGCTCCCCGCACCTCCTCCGTGTCTGTATTAAACGAGGTAGCCGACACGGGATTAAAAATAAAATCCCCTTTCATTACGTACGCTGTCGGAGTTATTCCGCTTTTACGTATAGGGGATACGAAAGTGTACGTCTTAGCCGCTTGCACTGTCAGCACTGAGCCTGTCGCCGGAAAACCGAGAGACTCGAAATTGACGTACTGCACGTTGTTCGTTCCGTCGAGGCTCGGGGTGGACTCGTGGTAATGGCCCTGTGTCGGGCTATCGTCGTAAACGTTATTTCCGGAAACCGTAGCTTGTAGGAAGTTTGAGACGTTAACACCACCGCGCTCCGAAATCCCCCAACGATAGCCCGTACCGAGCACCATATTGCCGATAACCTTAGCCTTACAATAAAGACTATTCGCTATTGCGGAATCCATCTCGATCTGAATACCGTAAAGCTGCGCGTCTTGCCGCGAGTTCGAGTCCGACATTATGACCTGGTTTGTACTAATTAGGATGTCTTTAAAAGAGTCCGCACGTATAATCTTAGCCTCCGCATAGTTCCCGCCCTGACACGAAAATCTAACCGTATTGTTTACGATTGACGCGCTCACGCCGTTACTAACGCGAATAGCAGAGATATAATGCGTACTGACTGAATCCCTGATATCCATATCAACTGTGTTGTTGGTTATCAGTACGTTCCTAAAGTTTGCAAAGCTACTTGGCATAGTTGAGCTGCCGACAAAGACAGCCGATCTCATCTTACCTGTGATGATATTACTAGCTATCGAGATATTCTCAAATTTATTAGTTGGATCACCGACCAGGTAAATGCCAGCGCTATTAATATTATTGAGTTCGATCTGGTTGTCCTCGACATCCGCGGTGGATATAGATGTATCGTCGTCGTTACCGATTGCGATCTGACCTTTATTCGCGTTCGCGCAGACGATTATATTACCCACTACGCTAATATCTTTTACGGTAGACGCGTCGTGTCCGAGCTGCAATACCATGTCAGACAGGGACGTAATCTTGTTGTCAGATAACGTTATCTCTTCGGGGTTTGTATCGTCCAACAGTAGTCCCCATATGCCTAAATTTTTAGCTCGGTCTATTTGGATTGTAGCTGTTCCATAGGTGTCTTGCAGATTGTTACAAACGCAGTCTCGTATAGTCACGTTACGCGATCCGCAGATATCAACGAAGTGTTGGTCGTGGTTGAGCGAACCGACGCGCTCGATTAGTACGTTGTCTGCGTGTCCCAGCGCGATTAAATCCCCGTAAGTCCTCGGTGTTGTAGTGACAACTCCGTCCGTAATCGTAAAATTTCGCAAAGTGATATTACCCGCGGCCGTGTATCCGCCTTTTGTATCGTAATCCTTGTTTACGAGTAATATGCCGTTTTGGCCGCGCTCGCTTTCTAACCGCTTGAGAATGGTAACGCCCATTCCGGAGCCTTCTATCGTTACACCTGCCGGGATTACAATACACGCCTTACTGTGCGTGCTTTTAGCGAGGCTCAGTAGAAACGTACCAGCACCGAGGATGAGTTTTCCACCGCCTACGCTTTCGAGATAATTTAGCGCGTTCTGAATAGCCTGCGTTTGGTCGGTCCCGTCCCCGTTAGCTCCGTACATATCTGACGTAACGACAAATCGTGTTACCTTGTCCAGCTTCCCTTGAGTTGTACCCGCAAAAGTATCTACAGCGCGCCAGTTTTCGTCCAGATACTTTTCCAAATCAAAATACGTTTCGTTGGCGTATCCGGAACTCCCGCAGTGCATGCGCTTCATCCCCGCCGAATGCTACTGGCTCAGAATGTTGCCGGCCGTCATATTCTATAAGGACAAACGATTCGTTTAAATAGACTGCGAAATCAAACGGCAGCGGTCGTTTAAATCGACAATCATCAAACTTGTACTGCTACGCATACGGATACGAACGTGTGTCGAGAAATTCACGCACTCTACGCTCACCTTTTGATCCAGCACAGCACGGGCATCTAACATCTTGGAGAAAGGAGTTTGCAACCAGTGCCCACTCATTTCCGCAAGTATTATGCCGCATAACAATTAAAGCATTTGAGTTAATATACTCACTTAAAACACTGTATTCATTCCCTACAAGAACTCTTACTTCTTGCTTAAATTGTTCTGTGGTTTTCTTTTCAAACCCGGAGCACGGACGGCATCTCTTTCCCTGAAGAAAGTCACTGGGGCGCTGCATCCATTCTCTTCCACAGGCATTGTGCTGCATTCTAATAGGCTTCTCCACACTAGTTAGATTACCTATTAGCGTGTACTCACCGTTCGTTTCTTTTGTAACGTATTTCGCAAATCTATCAGACGTCCAGCGTGTAAACCTCCTTGCTTTTGGATTCTTAGCCTCAGTTGCCTTACGCATATCTACTCGTGCACACGCTCTGCAACGTGACTGGTGCCCGTCTTTCGCTTTTTTACTCAGATGATAGTCATGTAGCGCCTTAACCTCGCCGCATTTCGTACACGCCTTTGCGTCAACCTCCGCACCGTCTACGACTATCTTAACGATCTCTACGCGCCTTCCTCTCGCCATATATTCGTCTCCTTCCCGCTTTGCTTCGTATACATAATATAGGGACACGAATCTTCGGATTTGGGACACGGAGGTAAAAAAAATAACGCCCACCTCCGAAGAGATGAGCGCTATTGTCCGTTCTATTGACGTCTTTTTCTTACGCGAGACATTCCGAGTCGTGAAAGTGGCGAATATTGCGCATGACTATCCCGCATAGCGCCTTCGTTTACCTTGACGTACCCCTGCGTGGTCTTAATATCAGCGTGCGCTACGATCCGTTGCAATGTGAAGAGGTCTCCACCGTTAAGTAGATAGTTTGTGCAGAAGTAATCGCGGAACCGGTGCGGAGACACTGGCGTTACTTTCCGATCAATACCTACTTTGTCCGCATACTGGCTTAGTCTCTTTCGGAATTGATCAGCTTTTAACGGATCACCGTAATTCGCCAGAAATATGAAGTCCGTATCAAAATAAGCGCGGTTTTCTTCCATGAGCTTAATCAACTCACGTAAAACACTCGCCGATACCGGAACGATTCGCGGTTTCCTGTTTTTGTTCATATGACCCGGCAGCCGTATGCAACGTGACGCGATGTCCAGGTGGACCGACTCTAACCGCAACGCCTCGTTAATTCGCAACCCCGTATCCGCAAGTAACAACATAAGCGTACGGTCGCGGAAGCCCGCAAATGTATCAACGTCGGCAACTTCGATTAAAGCCCGGAGTTGTTCGTCGACGATTACACTTTTCTCCTCGGTATCCTTGCGCGGTGACTTCAGCTTCTCCGCCGGGTCTTCGCTCATCAATCCTTCGGACGTCCAAAATTTACACATTGTTTTCAACGCGCGGAGTCTTGATGCTACCGTGACGGGTGAGAGATTACACCCTTCTACTCGCCGTTCTTCGACACCTTCATATTTTGTACGTTCGTAGGACATATAGTTCATATACTCGCGTAGAATGGCCGTATCAAGTTGCCCTACTCCACTTATCTCCGAATGACTCTCCGTAAGCCATTCCCGAAAATAACGCCAGTAGCTTTGATAGTCTTCGAGTGTTCGCGTCCGTAACTTCTCCGCTCGTTTAGCGTTGTAGAATAGATCGAATCCCAACTCAAGCCCAATGAAACCGGCTCCTTTTTCAGATCGCCCATTACGTCGTTTAGCGGTGACCGCCTTACCCTTACGCGGATCAATCGACATAGCAAAAAACCTCCTACAAAATACCGTAGGAGGCTCCGTATATACCGCATTTCAGCGCCGACGTTCGTCTGATTTATCGCTAGGAAAACGTTGGCCTAGCGTCTGCCTATCCGGAACATTCAACGAGTGACAAACGTTGATATGACGGGAAATTCTAACGAAGGATGCTGGTGAAGGGAATTGAACCCCCGGCCTACGCATTACGAGTGCGTTGCTCTACCCCTGAGCTACACCAGCAGGTCAGTGTAACTGACAACAAAAACTATTATACTCTTCCTTACATAAAAATCAATGACTTACATCCATTTTTTCAACTAGGATTTGGATTTAGTTCGGTAACGTTTCCTGTTGCGGTGCCAGATAGTTTATCTGCGACGGAACGGAGCTTTTGGCGACTGGAGGAAGGCTTGTCACGGCGATCATCAATTTTGACCGAGGTGGAAACGCGCTTGGCTCCTGACAGGAATGGCGCTTCGTGCAGCGCAGCAATAGCGGTGAACACATCGTCCAACGAACCTTCAATAATCGTACTCATGGAGGTAAGCTCATAGGTAATTCCTTTTTGCGTCTTCAACACTTTTTGCATCTGGGCAACGTAGTCGCTCAGGCTCGTACTTCCTGTTCCAATCGGGATCACTGTCACTTCTGCAATGGCCATCGCCAAGTTCCTCCTTTAATTTAAAATCTTCACTTCTTTAAAAATCTAAAACCTCTGTCCGATAAAGCAACCTTATTTCATAAAAACAGTCCATATGTATGCTGCTTGTTTCTGTAGGAAACATCTTTATCATTCATTGTACCGTTCACAAAGCCTCAATTCAAATGCAGCCCGCGACTTCTCTGCAAATTTTGAGTTTCCATTCCTTTTCCTTTACGTATGGCTTCAAATGTTGCTATAATACTCCTTGCGCTTATTTGAAATTTTAAGTTTCTCAACACAACATGTTGGGTTAAATATTTATAAGACGTCTAAATGTAGTGATGTAGCCGATAAATCGTACGGGAACCATCTTTTCCCCCTTCATTGGCAAGCGCATCGCTATTTCTATGTTGTTGGATTACATACAGCCCCAAAATGCTGTCTGAACCGAGCAAGCAACCCGGGAATTTTCACCCAAAACCCGGAACTGCACACCTGCAAACACACGGATGCTTCGCCTGTCTTCCAACCGTTGGACAAGCTGACCTCATCGCTTTATCATCATTTCTTTTCAGCGTCGTTTTTCATTTTCACTGTCATTTATTTTCAAGTTTATCTCCCAAGTCAGGAAAGCGAGGAATTAATCCCATGCCACAACTCGTAACGAAACCAAACAACCGCCAGTTGGCTTTTGATGAAATACGCATTTCCGTATATGCCGACCGTGTGCTCAGCGGATTGGACAAGCTGGATAAAGATCGCCTGATTCGCGGTGTAACCAGCAAGCTGCGCCGGGACGAAGTCACGGGCGACGAAATCAGCAACGCGTTTGCGATGGCTGCGCTTGAACTGGTCAGCAAGGAAGAACCAGACTGGAAATTCGCCGCTTCTCGTGCTTTACTCACCTCCTTATATAAAAAAGCGGCCACTCACCGCCGTTACAAATCCTATGCGGACGAGCCTTACGGCGCTTTTTATCCACTGATTACCGATTTGGTCCAAAAAGGAATTTACCGTCAAGAGCTGCTTGATTACTACACCAAGGAGCAAATTGACGAGCTGGGTGCATCCATTTTGCCGAAAAATGATCTGCTGTTCGATTACATCGGGCTGTTGACGCTGTCCGAGCGCTATTTGGCAAACGATTTTGACGGACGGGTGATGGAGCTGCCGCAGGAACGTTATATGATCATCGCGATGTACCTGATGCACAAAGAACCTGCCGACAAGCGTATGGAGCTGGTGAAGGAAGCTTACTGGGCGATGAGCAATATGTACATGACGGCGGCTACGCCAACCATGTCCAATGCCGGGAAAAAGGTCGCCGGACAGCTCTCCAGCTGCTTCATCGACACCGTAGACGACTCGCTGGAAGGCATTTTCGATTCCAACACCGATGTAGCCCGTCTTAGCAAAATGGGCGGCGGTATCGGCGTATACCTCGGTAAAGTACGGGCACGTGGCTCCGACATCCGTGGACATAAAAATACAAGCTCCGGCGTGATCCCGTGGATCCGCCAGCTGAACAATACAGCGGTCAGCGTAGACCAACTGGGTACACGTAAAGGCGCAATTGCCGTCTATCTGGACGTATTCCACAAAGATATTCTTGCGTTCCTCGATCTGAAGTTGAACAACGGTGACGAGCGCATGCGTGCACATGATGTTTTCCATGGCGTATGTCTGCCCGATCTGTTCATGGAGCGGGTGGAAGCACGTGGCGAATGGAACCTGTTCTGCCCGCATGAAGTGAAGAAGGTCATGGGCTGGAAGGATGACAACGGCCGTCCACTGGGGCTGGAGGATTTTTACGATGAAGGCTTTGGTACAGGTTCCTTCCGCGAGAAGTATGAGGAAGCGTCACAGCATCCAATTCTCTCCCGCATTACGGTGCCTGCTATCGACATCATGAAGCGCTTGATGAAATCGCAGCTGGAAACAGGTACGCCATACATGTTCTACCGCGATACAGTAAACCGTGCGAACCCAAACCGCGCCCACGGTATGGTATATTCCTCCAATCTGTGTACGGAAATTATGCAAAACCAATCGGCGACCGTGGTGGAAAAAGAGGAGTTAGTCACCAAGGATGGACAAACACGCATTGTCATTTCCAAAATTCCTGGCGATTTTGTCGTCTGCAACCTGAACTCCATCCATCTGGCTCGCGCAGTTCCGGCAGGTGTGCTGGATCGTCTCGTACCGATTCAGGTACGTATGCTGGATAACGTTATTGATATTAACAATATTGAGGTGCTGCAAGCACAATATACGAACAGTCAATATCGCGCAGTCGGTCTGGGTACGTTCGGACTCCATCATCTGCTCGCACTCGAAGGTATCCGTTGGGAATCCGATGAAGCGGTAACCTATAACGATCATTTGTACGAAAAAATTAACTATCTGGCTGTAAAATCAAGCATGGAGCTGGCGAAGGAAAAAGGCCGTTATGCCAAATTTGAAGGCTCTGACTGGTCTACCGGGCATTATTTCACATCCCGTGGCTATACTGACGGTACGCGTGAAGGCAAATTTGTCACCACGTCCGAGTGGAGTGAACTTGCGGAAGAAGTCAAACAAAACGGTGTTCGCAACGCATGGCTGTTCGCCATCGCGCCTAACGGTTCCACCTCCATCATCGCAGGTTCTACGGCCAGCATTGATCCATTGTATGAGCTGCTTTCCTATGAAGAGAAAACAACCTACAAGATCGCTAACCCTGCACCGGACTTAAACGAAAAAACGATCTGGTACTACAAAACAGCTTTCCTGCTGGATCAGCATGCTTCGATCAACATGGCTTCTGCCCGTCAGCGTCATATTGATCAGGGCCAAAGCTTTAACCTGTATGTGCGCCCGGATATCAAAGCTACTGAATTCCTGGAACTGCACATCCATGCCTGGAAATCAGGTATGAAATCAACCTATTATGTACGCAGTCGCGCACTGACGATTGAAGAATGCGATAGCTGTGCATCCTAAAATAAAGGAGAGAATCTCCCATGCAGTTACAAAAGATTTTTAACACGGAAGCGCCTAACCGCTCTACCCGCATTATTGAAGGCGAAAACTCCGGCATTCTGAATTGGAACGATATTCGGATGCCGCATATGTACAAGCTGTACAAGGTACTGCTGCTGAACCACTGGATTCCGGATGAAATCCCGATGTCCAAGGACGCATCCCAATTCCCAACACTGGATGCCGAAGAACAGCGCACGTTCAAAATCAACATCGGCCTGCTGGCCGTACTGGATTCCATGCAAACGATGTTTGTCGGGGATGTAAAACGCTACTTTACCGATTCTTCACTGGAAGCTGTGTCAGCCATTATCGGGCAGCAGGAAGTCGTGCATAACCAATCCTACTCCTACGTGCTGTCCTCTCTGGTATCGGATCAGGAGCAGAAGGAAATTTTTGAATACTGGAAGAATGATCCTGTACTGCTGGAGCGTAACACGTTCATCTCAGACATTTATCAGGAGTTCCGTGATGAACAGAATCCGCAAACCTTTTTCCAGGCGATGGTGGCGGACTTGATTTTAGAGGGCATTTTCTTCTATAGTACGTTCGCTTTCTTCTATAATTTGGCCCGTGACCAGAAGATGATGGCGACCAGCCAAATGATCTCCTATATCCAGCGGGATGAAAATCAGCATTGCTACTTTTTTGCCGAAGTGTTCAAGCAATTGTTGTCTGATTTCCCTGAGCTGGACACGAAAGAAAATATGGATTATGTCTACCGCATGATCGACCGTGCAGTCGAGCTGGAAACCAACTGGGCGCACTACACGCTCAAAGAGGTTCGCGGCATCGACTTGAACGAGCTGGGCGATTATATCAAGTACATGGCGAACATGCGCCTGAGACTGCTTGGTATGGATAAAGCCTACGAAGGCGTTGACATAAACTGTATGCCTTGGATCAAGCCGTTCTCGGATGAAGCTCTGAACGCGACAAAAACAGACTTTTTTGAAGCAAAATCGCGCAATTACGGCAAGGTCGGAGACGACAACAGATTTGACGATTTGTAAGAATAGCTGCAGATTATAAGTATAAAATACGGAAGTGTCTCACAAGCCATCTATGGTTAGAGACACTTCTTTTCTTTTTCAAACTAAACATGCATCTGTGCTGGTTGCCCATGATAGGCTATTTGCAGCTTCAGCTCATCCATGATGCATTCGGCCGCTTCCTCGCCAGCCTCGACACATTCAGGCCATTTTGTAAAATCAAACGCCGCAATATGTCCGACTTCAGGGCGAATGACGACGTCTGCTAGCCGGAGACTATTATGCTTTCGTTCAGCGGTCATCAAGCTGTAAGAGCGGTATACAACTTCCAACATATTGCGCGGCGGCTTCTTTTCATGTCCCCGTGCCACATCAACAGCAATCACTAAACAATCTGCTTCCCGACTCATCTCTTCTACAGGCAAATTGTTTAATACCCCTCCGTCGACTAGCACCTTGCCTTCATGCATCACAGGAGCGAATAAGCCGGGAAACGCCATCGTAGCCCGCAGTGCTGTCACCAAATCACCTTGTTCAAAAATGAATTGCTTGCCTTCCAGTAAATCGACAGAAACAGCTTTAAAACGGATAGGAAGATCCTCAATCTTCTGCGTATGCTGTCCATGCTGTTGCAGCAACTCATTCACCACCGTATTCATGCTGTTACCGGCAATTAAACCACGATGGCGTATGCCGATATCCAACAGGCGGTATTTAGGTGTCTTTTTAATACAATCCAATAGAGCATCCGCAGGAACACCCGCCGCATAAAGTCCGCCAACAATGCCGCCCATACTCGTACCGACGATACAATCGACCTGAATCCCATGTCTTTCGAACGCTCTCAGTACCCCCAAATGAGCAAGTCCTCTGACTGCTCCCCCACCCAAAACCAATCCTACCTTCGGCATATACGCAACCCCTTTACATGTATTTACTGCATCCGTCCAAACACACAAAAGACCCAAAAACCAAGCGTAAGGAGGCCAGCTTCCTCTCCTCACGAATGACTCATTCCTGTTATATTCAAAAATAAAAAGCCTCGCTTAGAAAATCGGAAAGCAACCCTTTTTCCTCGTCAGAAAGATCCGAAATGGATTGCAGAAAACGGGAAACCAGCTCCGTAATTTCAATGCCCAGTTCATCGTTCATCGTTTGTACGGCCATACCCAACACAGTGCCAACAAACATGGTCATGCCCATTTCCTTGCTTGGCGCTGTAAGGACAATCTGCTGAATCCAGGGACCTCTTTTATCTCCCAGCTTCTTCAAGTACATCAAAAGCAGCCCTATAATATAGGCGCAAAAATTGATCCTGACACTGGCTTCAGGAATTTCAGCCCAAATTTTTCGGACCGCATCATTGGGACTTGTGTTGTTCAAATCCTTGAGCAGTCCCGAGATGTTCTCGACGGTTTTTTTCCAATCCACCAGATCCACTAATTCATTCCGGGACTGGTTGAACAAATCCGAAGCTTTATCCGTAGGCACAAATACGACCTGAGATCGTCCGGTTACCTTGGCATTCACCTCGTAGCTGCGCGTAATAAAACCGAGCTTTTCAATTTCTTTCAGCATGTCATAAGCCGTCCATTTGCTAACGCCTAATGATTTAGCTAAGGCTTCGTAATGAATAGGTAAATTCGTCTTTTGATACAAATCCACTAATGTATGCAGAAATTGCAGACGACGTTTAGTAAGTGACACGGTAGCGTTGTATACCTCCCTGTGTATTCCCTGCGAATACGTTCTTGGGTTTTTTGTGTCTAAATCTTAGCACTGAATATCTATATAATCAAGCAGCAGGCTCACTCCAGATTCCTCCGTGCAGCAAGCTGCTCTTTGCATATTTTCTTTTTCATCCGCCTGTGTTATATTTTTATCCATACTGTTTTTTGGTTTTTTTGGTCTTTACGGTCTTTTGTGTGATTATTTCATTGGAGGGAAACATAAATGCAATCAGCACTCAACCTGAACGGGGTTACAATTACAGGTACCGGATTCTACGTTCCGACATCCCTGTTAACCAATTTGGAATTAGCCGCATCTCTGGACACATCCGATGAATGGATCAGCCAACGAACAGGCATCCGTCAGCGATATATTGCAGAAGCATCCACGGATACCTCTGACCTTGCCGTCGTTGCTGCAACCCAGGCTTTAAGCCGTGCCCAATTATCCCCGGAAGACGTGGATCTCATTGTTGTGGCGACTTCAACTCCTGATTATGCCTTCCCCTCCACAGCCATGCTGGTCAAGCAAAAGCTCGGAAGCCGCGCACCTGCATTCGACTTATCGGCAGCCTGCTCCGGTTTTGTGTACGCCCTTTCGGTCAGCAGCGACATGATGAAATCAGGCGCCTACCACAACGTTCTGGTGATTGGAGCGGACAAGTTCTCCAAAATCATAGATTGGCAGGACCGTAATACTGCTGTCCTGTTTGGAGATGGGGCAGGCGCTGTCGTCCTTCAATCTCGTCCTGGTGCTTTCCCGTGCTTCTCCTTGCTAGGCTCGGAAGAAGGTGGGGTAGAAGCGCTGACATCCCCGGTCACAGGCCCCATCACCATGCAAGGTCGAGAGGTTTTCAAGTTTGGGGTGCGTATTGTGGAATCTATGCTAACTAAAGCTCTGGAAACATTGAAATTAAGCATTGATGATATTGCTTTAATCATTCCACATCAAGCCAATATTCGAATCATCGAGAGTGCCGCTGGCAAGATGAATATTCCTCTGGATAAATTTTTTGTGAATATCGAAAATTACGGAAATACGTCAGCGGCTTCTATTCCCATTGCGCTTGCGGAAGCCATGGAACAACAGCGCGTTCATGCCGGTGATATTGTGATGCTGGTCGGATTCGGCGCGGGTTTGGCATGGGGCGTACAAGTCATTCAGATCGCATGAATTCTCTACTTAACAGAAAAGGCCTTGGTCCAGTTCTATGAACCAGCTTTGCCCTTTAGGGATGGGTTCAACAGAAACGGGCTAAGGCCTTTTTGCATAAAAAATCAATCAAATATATGATTATCTATTCATTCTTATATCATTCTGCTTATCCCTTTGATTGTCATCAGCGGCTTTATTTTATGGACCACCAAACATTCCAGCGAGAACGCATCCTTATCCACCTTGCAGCAAAATAACGAAGCTCTCGTGACCAACACCGCCAAGCTGATGAAAATAAGATAGTTGTCCGAAGTATCCCACAATCTGACGATCCTATCTGACAATTTTAAAATAGTCACATGCCCAGAACCTGAGAAGTTCACTTTCGTCCGATGTGGTGCATACATATACCCTAGAACCGTGTAATCCAATCCATAGCTCCACAGTGTATCAACGCTGCTCACGATGGAGGCATTAACGCTGTTTTTACTTGCTTTGTATAGGAAGGATAGCCGCCGGTATGCTGGAGCATTTCGATTTCACGCAAAATACGCGGCAAGTCAGCGACCGAGTTCATGACGATGTGGGCTCCTGCCCTTTTTAATCCGTATACGCTCTGTCTGCGCCGTTCCTCAGCCACTCTGTCGTCGGATTCACGGCTAGTTGCTTGCGACGTGGTCAGCGCACCTTCGCTATGATTCAGCACACCTATTGTCCACACACCGGCATTCCTGCCCTCTTGCATATCAGCTGCCGTATCTCCTACTTTGACAATATCGCTAAGCGGGAAAACCTGTAAGCGGTGTGCAATCTCATAGATCATCCATGGATAAGGGCGCCCTTGCGAAACTTCACAGGGAGCTACTGTGCAATCCAGTGCATATGGGGACTGTGCAGGCGTAAAAACGTTGCCCAGCATCTCCATCGGGCAAGATGCGGTAGCGCCTGACTGAATCCGACGATCCTGCAACTCATTCAGCGCTTTATCGATACCAAAAGTGGGCTCAGCTCCTTGGATCAAAGAACGGAGAACAGGCACAAGTTCAAGATAAATATGCTCAATATCCGTTCTCCCAGGATGCGTACCGAAGCAATCCAGCCATTTTTTCCGAACCTCTGAAAGTGCCAGCACATTCGCAATATGATCACGGATCGGTAATCCTCGCCCATGAGATGCTTGTTCTTCGGTTACCTGTACACCCTTCCATCTGAAAATATCACGTATTCCCTGGATTAAGCCTCGTCCTCCGGGGTCCAACAATGTACTTTCGAGATTAAAAATAACCGCTTGTATCATGCAATCCCCGCCTCTCCGTAACGCGGCTATCCGCTGTCATCATTTCTTAGGACCATGATACACAGCTAACGTAAAATGAAATGCCATAAAGCGTCAGCGGAGTGTAATTGAAAATAAATTCCTTGATTGGTTGCGGATTACTGATTGTAATGAAGTGTACTAAGGAGGAATCGCAACATGAGACATCCATGGAATGAATATAATCCCAAGATGCCTTGGCGGATGGAACTGGGTTGTTATGCGCTGAACAAACTGGCTTGCGGAGGGCTGGTGTTTGGTCTGATATGGGCCTATTGCTATATAGCAGAGGCGATGACGGGAATTCCTGTAGCCATAGCAGGCAATAGCGGTGAGCTGGCCGCGCAGCTGTGGGCATATGGTTTTGCCCTACCGGCAGCTCTTGCCGCCGATGCGCTGCACGACCTCTTACCCTGGCTGCGAAAGCCGGAGCGGCTCACCCTGTACCTTGCCGCAGGATTCAGTATCTTCCTCCTGCTTGGTTCTTTTATATCCCCTGAAGGAGCGGGCATCTCATGGAGCAACGGCATCGCGGGTACCGTGATTACATTACTGTATTATCAGGGAAGGCATTATGCGGGAAGACCCCGGCTGAGTCGTGGATTTGGGGTACAGATCATCCTGGCCTTCCTCCTGCCCTTGCTGTTATGGTCTATAGGGCTTCAATAATATCACCCGCAATGACCGAGGCGGCATGCTGGCGATGACGCGCGGCTGTTTCTCCAGCCGCGCCGTGCAAGTACACGCCAAAGGCTGCTGCCTGTGAAGCGTTCAAGCCCTGCGCCAGCAAGCCTGCGATGATCCCTGTCAGCACATCACCTGCGCCGCCTGTCGCCATCCCGGCGTGGCCTGTCGTGTTGACATAAACCGCTCCGTCCGGGCACGCAATGACGGTACGCGCTCCCTTGAGCACCAGCGTGACCCCGCGTGTCCGGGCGTACTGCCGGGCATGGGCGATGCGTTCACGCTGCACCTCGGCCGTCGATATGCCCAGCAGACGAGCCATCTCGCCCGGGTGTGGCGTCAGTACAACCGCCGCACCTCTCGGCTTCCAGGCCTCAAGCTCTGGCCCCGCCGCAGCGAGGATGTTCAGGGCGTCCGCATCAAGTACGAGCGGGCCGCTGTATTCTTCCCACAGGCGGCGCAGCCAGCCAGTGTCTCCCGCGAAGCGGCCGAGGCCGGGGCCAACGGCCAGCACATCGCGCGCCTGCGCGAGCTGAAGCAGCACATCCGCGGAGCCGGCGTTCCACTCGCCGTCTCCACCTGCGGCTGCGGCAGCGAGCATCAGCTCCGGCGCGGCTCCTATGAGGCGCGGCAGCAGCGCTTCGGGCACTGCCCACGTCACAAGGCCGCTGCCGATGCGCAGAGCGGCACGTGCGGCCAGCAGGCCCGCGCCGCTCATGCGCAGGCTTCCCGCCGCGACGAGAACGTGCCCGTAGGTGCCCTTGTGCCCGTCCGGCACGCGGCTGCGACTCACGTCCACGCCCAGCGCTTCGCGCAGCGTGTCGCGGGTCAGGAGCCGTAGCTGTACGCCGTGCTCACGGGCAAGCCCGGGCGGGATGCCGATGTAGCGTACCACTACATCGCCTGCGTTCCCGGCGCCCGGGTATTGGACGAGCCCACACTTCAAGTAGGCGAGGCATACGGTGACGCGTGCGCGAATGCACGGCTCGTACAGCGCACCTGTGTCGGCATCGAGGCCGCTAGGCACATCTACCGACACAAGCGGCACGCCGCTGGCATTGGCCTCGCGAACCAGCGAAGCGTAAGGTTCGCGCGGCGGGCCTTGTGTGCCCGTGCCCAGCAGGGCATCGACGATGCCGGAGGCGCCGCGCAGGTCGAGAGCATCCCGGCCGTAGACAAGGGCCGGGATGTGCAGAGCCGCGATGGTATCGCGTTGCACTGCCGCTTCGCCGCGCAGCGTGTCCGGCGACTCGGCGTACACGACGGTGACGCGCAGACCCGCATCCGTCAGATGACGGGCCGCCACCAGTCCGTCACCGCCGTTGTTGCCTTTGCCGACGAGAATATACCAATGCTCCCGTTCCCACATGGCATGTCGCCCGTGGCTCCAAGGCTCCGTCCGAATAACACCGCCATGTCCCGGCGTATCCCCAGGCCCTGAGTGGGCGACCTGTTCACCATAGGCTGGACCCTCATCATATCCTTGCTTGGCAGCATCTTGCCCCACTATATATCTGCGTTCCGTACCGTATGCTGAATCCACATGGCTTTCCGAGAAGCTCTTATGGCTCCATCCACTTTCCATAGCGCAGAGCTTCAATACCTCGTCAGCTACCGCACGCCCGGCATTTTCCATTAAGGTAAGGGCCGGGATGCCCAGCTTGTCAATCGTATACCGATCCAGTTGCCGCATTTCCTCGGCGGTCACAATATACATGCTTCTTCGCCTCCCGTAGTGTCATCCCTTTTTTAATATCCAACCGTAAAACGGGAATTTACAAATTCCCCTTCTACCAGTTCATCAATCAGGGCTACTGCATAATCCTCAACCGAGATGCGGCTGTGACCCAATTCATCAACAACTACATGGTCCAAGCCAATGCGAAACTGCCCTGTACGCCGTCCCGGCTCAATGATTGCGGCAGGACTGCAATATGTCCAGTCCACATCCGCAGCACGATACAGCTCCAGTGCATCGGCATGTGCGGCTGCCAGTGGCTTGACTTCCTCTGGAAACTCGGCGGTATCCATTAGACGTTCACCGTTTTCCGTTTTCAGGCTACCAGCTCCGCCAACCACCAGTATGCGCTCTGCGCCGGAACGCCGGGTTCCTTCCAGTAAAGAACGGGTTGCTTCGAGCAATTCTTCCTCAGCTCCAAACTTGGGACCATAAGCGCTGATCATGGCCTCGTGTCCTTTCGCAGCGGCTGTTACGGAATCGGGATTCAAAATATCCGCTTGAACGACCGTCAAATACTCACTTTGCTCCGTCACACGCTGCGGATCACGCACCGCCGCCGTCACCTGGTACTTGCGCTTGATGGCCTCCTTCACCAATGCTTGGCCAATGGTTCCTGTTGCTCCAAAAATAATGACTTTCATCTGTCCTTGCCTTCTTCCTGTCTATAATTTACTTACTATTGAGCATTTTGCATCAATCCCAAGAGCGATTTCAAATCAGCAATATATAGATCGAAACGGTTTAGTTCGTCTATATATTGTACTTTCGAGCGTTGGGAATCGAATGATGCAAAATGCTGACTATTACTTATCCGCTTCGGCCCTTGCTTAAACCCCGCCCGGCTGCCGCCAGTACATTCCTTCCGATCTCGGACTGACCAGTTGAAAGCCAAATTGCGCATACAAGCGGTCGGCTGGCTTGTCTGCGATCAGCGTCGCAAAGCTACCCGCCGGAACCTCACGTTTCAAATAGGACATAATCTCTTCCATAAGTATACGCCCGTAACCTTTTCCCTGATGGGAGGGCTTGACTGCAATATCCGTCACCAGAAAGAAAACACCACCGTCACCGCTCACCCGGCCCATGCCGATCAATTCCTGCCCGATCCGTAGCGTCACCGCAAACAGGCTGTTCGGCAGGCCCTTGGCTGCTGCTGCTTCAGTAATCTGCGTCAGACCCGCCTCCTTCCGCAACCCCCGATACTCCTCTACAGATGGAATGACGTACTCCACGCGAAGCTGCCCGTCCGGGTGATTCGACCTTCTATGATGTTCTGCCGTATTTTCGACATGCTCGTTCATACTGAATCTCCCCTCCCTGCGTATCATCTTGTCTATTTTACCAAAAAATACTTCATATATCTCTGTCAGACGTGACCAAGCCCTTGAAATGCCTGTGTGGTCTGTGCAATAGTGTAGAAAGAACAATGGAAGGAGGGATTGCGGGTGTCCCCGACGGACTTCGCGGCATTGGCCGCATATATCTCACCCGGGCTGATTGCCGTCCTGCTGGCATTGTCTTTGCTGGTGTGGCTGTATGTTCACAGTGCAGCCCAGCTTCGAAATTCACGTCAGCAGCGGTTGAATGAATTACAGGAATCGCTGCGTATCTACGGACGGTTGGCAGGCTATCTCCAAACCTCCACTCAGAACGGCATAAGCAGCAGTGAAACGCGCCAGCATCAGAGTGGACTGATTCATGCCCTTCAGGAAGCGAAGGCTGCTCCCTATTTAACCCCTCACCTTCAGGAACAGGTTCAGGCATCTCTAAGAGAATGTGACGCATTCCGCAGGGAGTTGCTTCTTAAATCACTGGAGCGCGAAATGAACAAACTGATCGACGAACGTCGGCTTGTTCTGCTGGAATCGCATGCTCCGGGCTGGGGTACGGCTTTATGGAAGCTGCTGCGTCCCGCAGCCGGGCCGTTGGCGCTGGCGGGTATAGTGTGGCTAATCTCACGGCTGATTGTGGAACTAATGTCGTATAGTACTATCTATCCTGGTCTGCCCGAAGCAGTGCCATCTGCATCCTGGCTCATAGGGTGTACATGGATGAGATTTGCTTCCGGCTTGATCGCCCTGCTGTACGTATATCGGTTGATGACCCTGCGCAGACAAAATGATCTGGATGTGACGGCATCCCATTTTCCAACAAGCCTGTTGTCCATGGTGATCGCCGCCGTTGCCCTGTTTCAATGGATCGGACCGGAAGCTTCTCCCTACATACTGGCTGTGCAGCTTGTCCTGTTTTTGATCGGCTTCCGGCTCACCCGGGGCCGCTCACGGAGTGATCGCCCTTATGTCGGTCATCCCGGCTTGATGAAGGCCGATCCTTCTCAACATCAGGAAATGCACACGACAGACAAAGACAGAACGTCCGACTCTTCTTTGGCGGAGGAACATAGCCGTTCCTAGACGGCAAGCGATGCAAGATCGTTTACAGCATGAACGTTAAAACCACATCCCATCACAGGACATCCCGACAGACACCGAATGGTTTTATGGGGTGTCCTGTTTTTTGAACAATTTTAGACTTTTTGAAGGGTTAAGCTTGTGCCAGCAATCAAGGAAAGGGTATATTGTTTATATAAATGTAAATCATATCGTTTTTTATGTATGAATATTGAAAAAAATCCATATATGTTAAACTATCATCAATTGTTGATGTGCGTTAGAATTGGAGGAACTATGCAACTGGACATTTCTGAAAAATCACTTCCCGTATATGAAGCACTGGCCAGTGAGGTTCGGCTGAACATGATTGTTCTGCTTGCGGAGAAGCCAATGAATATACGCGAGCTGGCGGAAGCGCTGGGACTAAGCAGTGCCATCATGACCATGCATGTTAAAAAGCTGGAGAGAGCGTCCATTATTTCGACCAAAATGCTGCCCGGACGCGGTGGCGTGCAGAAAGTATGCTCACTGGCTACGGACAAAATTGAAATAGCTATGCCCCGCTATCAGCAGGATGTACGGCAATTTCATCAGACGGAGATTTCCGTCGGGCACTTTACGGATTTTGAAATTCAGCCGACCTGCGGGCTGGCTACCGTCGAGAAAATTATCGGAGAATTCGATGAGCCTCGTTCGTTTCTGGACCCTGAGCGCTTCAATTCCAAAATTCTGTGGTTTAGTCAAGGTTATATGGATTATAAAGTACCAAATTTCCTCCTGTCCAGCCAAAAGGCCGAGGAGCTGGAAATTTCGATGGAACTATCGTCCGAGGCCCCTTTTACCAACGACAACTGGCCTTCGGACATTACCTTTTTCCTGAACGATGTGAATCTGGGGACTTGGACCAGCCCGGGAGATTTCGGCGATAACCGTGGGAAATACACACCTGCATGGTGGCCTGATTTTATCAACCAATACGGTCTGCTCAAAAGACTTCGCGTTACATCTAAGGGTACCTTTATGGACGGCAAGCAAATATCCGATGTGACCTTAAGCCAGCTGCTGATTGATCAGAAACAATGGAAATTCCGCATTGCCATTCTGGATGATGCCCAGCATGTTGGAGGAGTTACCCTGTTCGGTACTGGATTCGGTAACTACAATCAGGACATTCTGTTCCGCTTGTACTACAAGCCTGCGGAAAACCATACGAAAACAGCAACAGTAGAAGCTGGCGACAGCAGCAAATAAACATTCAGAGCCTGTTCTTCTCAGACCCTAAAACACGGCCCTTTGCCCCATGCGTTCATGGCAAGCAAAGCGCCGTGTTTTTATTTTTTTATCTTCTTCTAACGTGCCTTTTTGCCATACGCTATGACTGCCGCACAGGCTCAATACACACGGGTGAAGGAACTTCCAGCACATATCCTGTTCGAGTCAATCGTCCGTCTTCGCTATGAATAGCAAAGGATACGATGTTATTTCCGTCCTGATTCGCGACAACCAGATACCCGGACAGGATGTTGAAGTTACGCGGCGTGCTGCCAGAAGTCTCCACCCATTCAACCGTCTCCAGCTTACCGCTGTCCAGATCGACATGGTACAGCACGATGCTGTTATGCCCTCGGTTTGACACATACAGATAGCGTCCACAAGGCGTAATCCGAATGTCTGCGGATGTATTTTCCACATCTATGATGCCTTCCGGCAGCGTGGACAAGCTTTGCAGCAATTGAAGCTCCCCGTTGCGTTCGTTGTAGCTAAATACAGCGACAGTATTATTCAGCTCATTAGCCACAAAGGCATAGGGACGCGAAGGATGAAAGACCAGATGACGCGGACCGGAACCGGGCGGCAGGTCTGCCTCACGATGGGTCACCAGTTTCCCGTCTTCCGTCAAACGGTATACCACAATCTGATCCAGCCCCAAATCACATACCATTGCGTACTGCCCTGAAGGATCAGGAATAATCGAATGCGGATGTGCCGCATCCTGACGGTCCTGGCGAATACCTGAGCCGGTATGCTGGACCTGCCCCGACATTTCCCCCAACCCTCCAGCTTCCGTCACCGGGAATACCACGGCATTGCCGCCTGAATAATTGGAAGCCAGCACATACCGTCCATCCGCTGTCACTGAGACATAGCAAGTGTGCGCCCCTTCGGTCCCTTTTCGATCCAATGGGTGCAGCTCTCCCGTCTGTGCATGCACCTGATACGCATACAGCTCGCCTTCCTCTGTCTCACTGGCGGCATACAGCTTGGTCCCATCCGGGTGCAACGCCAGAAATGAAGGCCGCTCGATTCCTTCCACGCCTCCAATGATACGCAAATCTCCGTTTTCAACACGTAAAGCGCATACATAAATTCCTCTCTCATGGCGAGGCGCATAAGTTCCTGTATAAAATAGCTGTTCATTCCACTCTTTCATCGGCTCTCGTCTCCTTTGGGCTGTTGCCCAGATTTTTTCGAGCTATATCTCATTTCTGTGTCTTCCTTGTAAACTTACCATGCATTATTACCCACGAAGCAGTCGTTTCATTAACCATTTCTCTATGTATACCAAAAATAGTCTCCTTCGGCGCGACCTGTGGTTCACAAGAACGTCACAGATCGCACCAAAAGAGACTATGTTTACAGGAAAAATAACATTAAACCGCTGTCGTTTGTGTACCTTTGCTGTTCCATTTTACAGCCAGTCCCAAACTAAGGATGAGAATAACCGCCCCGAAAATGTACGGCAGATTGATATGCACCTCAAACAACGTACCCGCCAGCGCAGGTCCCAAAATGTTACCGATACTCATATAGGCATTATTCATCCCGGCTGCAACTCCCTGTTCATCCCCGGCCATTTTGGATAAAGCCGTATTAATGGCTGGTCGCAGCAGCGACGTTGCAGTAAAGAAGATGAGCGATACCCCGAGTACATAATAAAAGTTGCCAGAGAGCAGCATAAGCACAAGAGAAATCGCGGAAAACAGAAAGGAGCCGATAATAACACCTTTTTCGCCAAAACGATTCAACAACGGACTGATCACAACCGCCTGAATTATCGTTCCGACCAGTGCCCCTACCGTAATAATGATCGCAATATCGCGCTCATTGTAATGAAACTTGCCTGTCACGAAGAAAGGAAACATGGTTTCAAAATGCGTCAGCCCAAAGGTTAGGGTGAAAATCATAATCAACAGCATGAAGTACGGCTTGCGAAAAGAAAGTGCAAACTGCTTAATGACATTGTCGCGTTTGACTTTGACATCCCGGAATTTCAACTGTTTCTCCATCGACAAGGTTTCGGGCAGCAAAATCAACGAAACCAGGGCAGCCACACCCGATACTCCAGCCGAAACGTACAAAGGCGTGCGTATCGAAATATCTGCCAGCAAGCCGCCCACACCAGGGCCGATAACAAACCCGAGAGACATGGCCGCGCCCAACAAACCCATTCCCCGACCGCGATTGTGTACCGTCGTAATGTCGGCAATATAAGCCATCATCGGAGGAATCATAAAGGCAGCCCCTGCGCCTCCGAGCAAACGGGATATATACAGCATCGTCAACGAATGCCCTATGGCAAATAATACTGAAGAAATCGTCATGATCACCAAACCGATAATGATCATTTTTTTGCGTCCGTATTTATCGGACCATTCACCAGCCAACGGTGAAAACAGAAACTGGGTCAAGCCGAATACGGCAACCAGATAGCCTCCCGTTTCACCAGTGCCTCCGAGGGAACCCATGAATTTGGGGAGGATCGGAATGATGAGGCCAATTCCCAGCATGGCAATAAACATATTAATCATTAAAATGACCAACGGCCCCATTTTCAATTGTGATTCTGACATGTTGCGTGTTGTCCTCCTAAGGTTATTTATTTCGCATACGAAAATCTTATTTTGCAACTATTAGTTCAAAACTCTTCACTATATTAATAGACCCACGAGCAAATAACAATCATAAATCAAACTTAAATATTATCAATAATCTGAAATAGTCTTAGCAGCTTGCATTTGGCATCGTGGAGCACGTAGATAACTCTTCTGCATCAATTATATACAAACATGCGTTCTATATACAATGCACAAAAAAAGGAACTAACAGCATAATACTGGAAGAACCCTAATTTTAAATTTAATGCAAAGGCGCTTGATCCCAATCTGCTATATGCAATTCGTAAAAGTTACCTATCGTGCCACTCCACAGACGGATGGTGCTTCGCTTGCACAGCCCCATTCCGTCTATTAAGTTATCCATGTACATTTTTTAGTTCAGCTTACATATTTGACTATGACTACAGGCATTCCATTCTTTTTAGTTCCACTTGGTATTTCAATTCACAGACTCATGTAGAGTGCGACTCCTGTTGGGCGCTGATCGCCAAGGCTGACGACGATATTTCAATCCACGCACTCATATAGAGTGCGACAGCGAAAATGCAGTAATTCATACCTTAATGATATAAATTCCATACATTTTAGCAAAAAACGATGCCAAAAAGGCTTGAATCAACCATTGACTTCTACTGAAGTAAACTGATTTAATGTTTTTCGACAAATTTCGAGGTGCGAAGGATCCGGGGTTTTTATGTGAGCTTCACATTCGCACCTCATCAAAAGAGCAGTATACTCATTTTATTTCCCCTTATACATATACCATAAATGAGCATGATAACCAATAATAAGGTGCAAATCCGGTGAATATTTGGGCAAAAGACAAACTTCGATCTCATCTGCTTGGACCAACGTATAGGTCGCCTTCTTGTAGCTAAAGTCTAAGTTGTACGAGTACGGATAGCTCTCTTGAGGTTCACCCATTCCTTATTGGGGATCTTCGAATAGCTCCTGCATCATCTTTTCCTTGTTGTTCAGAAATTGTTTCATGATGATAAAATGATCGGTTTCCTCCAGCGTCCGGGTGTCTATTCCTTCATGTGTCAGGTGGTACAGGACGGAGTCGGGATAGGCCATCAAAATCGGGGAATGCGTAGAAATGATGAACTGCGAGCCCTGCTGTACCAGCTCGTGGATACGTGCAAGCATGGCCATCTGGCGCAGGGGCGATAACGCAGCCTCTGGCTCATCCAGAATATACAGCCCCTGACCTCCAAACCGATGCAAAAATGCGGCAAAAAAAGACTCGCCATGCGACTGCGCATGCAACGATTTTCCTCCATAGGAGTCTCGGATGGGCCGGCCCTCTCCTTCCCGATCCAGCTCGTCGATATGAGTCGCCAGATTATAATAGCTTTCTGCACGGAAAAAGAAACCGTCCCGCGGCTTGCGAACCCCTCTCACCAGCCGGACATACTCATGCAGCGAGGAATGCGTGGCCTGTGTAGAGAAATTAAAATTTTTGGTGCCGCCCTCCGGATTAAATCCCCACGCGACCGCTATCGCTTCCATAAGCGTTGATTTACCCACACCGTTTTCTCCAACAATATAGGTAACAGACGGGTGAAATTTCAGCTCATTCCATTGATGCATGGCTTTTAAGTTAAATGGATACCGGCTTTTGTCAGCATCCTGCGGCCACATCAGCTCCAATCGACGTACAAAAAGATCACGATCCCACATACTCATGTCCGTTCAGCTCCATTACCAAGTAAATGACTAGGCTTTTTATCATTATATTGGAATTATTTACGGCAATCAATCTGAAAATCCGGTTTTCGTAACCCTTCTGTTGTTATTCGTTCGTTTATTACAGGTATAATATATAGTAGCCTTTCATTGGGCATGATATTTCCGTGTATCATTCAGAATCTATTTCATTATTTTTCAGGCAGGTGAATCTATGAATTCAAATCACAAACCGATCCAATCCTTTAAAATCGTACAGTTCATGATGACCATCTACAGGCAGCGGCTGACACGTATTTTGCTTCCGCTGGCTGTATTGGCTTTTATTATATGGGAGGCCGGACGAGAGCTGAAAAGCTTCAATCTGGCACGTATGCTTCATGAGCTGCGGCGAATGGATGCTACCTTTCTCATCGAAATCGGCTTGTTCTCACTGATAGCCGTGGCCGCCATGAGCGCATACGATTACGTGATCAGGCATCATTTCAAGCTACAGGTCAAGCCCGCAGCGACATTCCGGTACGCCTGGATTTCGAACACCTTCAATAACGTCTTTGGCTTCGCTGGCTTTACAGGAGCGGGATTGCGCACGGTGCTGTACAAAAAAAGCGGCGTGCCGCTGGGGATCATCACCTCTGCGGTGGTGTTCCTTTCGCCTGTAGTCATTACCGGGCTTTCTTTGCTGGCCTGGGGCGGGATTGCCCATCTATATCCGGTACAGCCCGTGCTGGATGCTCATCCGTGGCTTCATTGGGCGTTATGGGGAATGGCGCTGTACCTGCCACTGTTCCTGATTATGCAGCGATCCAAACGGTACGCCACATGGTTCAACAAGGGAGCTGGCCAGCTTTCCTGGTCCACCATCTCCGCCTCCATCGGCGCTTCGCTGCTGGAATGGCTGCTGGCCGGCCTTACCTTTGCATGGATCGGCTCGCACTTGCTGCATGAGCTGCCGATGAATGCCGTGTTTGGCATTTATGTAATTGCCGCGATTGCCGGGCTGATCAGTCTCGCGCCCGGAGGAGTCGGCGCCTTCGATATTATTGCCCTGCTTGGGCTGCAAATGGCAGGCGCCAACTCGGATCGGGCATTGGCTGTGCTGCTGGTCTTTCGCGTCTTTTATTACATCATTCCGTGGTTGATCGGCCTCGTGTTGGCTGCGCTGGAAATGATTCCGCGCAGCGAACGCCTGAGCCAACTGGCAGAGACAAGTTGGGAAACCTCACTCAACGCTTGGCAAAAGGTATGGGGCTGGCCTGGTCAATTCCGCTTTCTGGCCGACCTGGGGGTATGGGCACTTGGCAAGCTGGTACTCATCTCCGGCGTAGTGCTCCTTCTGTCGGCTGCTACGCCGGGTCTGCTATATCGACTGCGTTTTGCCGAGCATCTGCTCAGTCTGCCCGTCATGCGCCTGTCGCATGAAATCTCCGTCATCATCGGAATTATGCTCGTGGTGCTGTCTCACGGAATATCCTTGCGCATTCGCAGAGCCCTGCGGCTGACGCTGGTACTGCTGCTTGCAGGGGCCATTTTCACCTTCATTAAAGGCCTGGATTTCGAGGAAGCTCTATTCCTGTTGTTCGTAGCGCTGATGCTGTGGATCTCGCGCTCGCGGTTTTATCGGGTTAGTGCGCCGCTGAATCGGCACAATATTTTAATCTGGGGCGGATTGTCTCTGCTCGTGACCGGCGCTTACTTTATGATTGGGGCAGGCTCCAATACTGCGTTTATGCGCAATCTGCACGCCAAGGTCCATCTGGACTTTTTTATGAACCGCAGCGATTACGGGGTTACAGCGGTGTTCAGTCTGATTTTGGCGTGGGTGTTCCTGACGGTGTATTTCTTCCTCCGTCCCCAGCGTGGAATTGGCAATCTGCCTGACTCGCAAGAGCTGGATAAGCTAAAAGCATTTTTGGAAAAGCAGGACGGCAATTTGGTTTCTCATATGCTCTTTCTCGGCGATAAGTATCTGTACTGGACCAAGAACGAGCAAGTGGTTATTCCCTATGCCCGCAGCCGGGACAAACTGATTGTGTTAGGTGACCCGCTCGGTCCGAAGGAACGTGTGAGCGAAGCGATTCAGGAATTTCAGCGCTTTGCAGACCGATATGCGTTAACGGCTGTATTTTATCAGGCATCACCAGAGTATTTGTCCATCTACCATGAGAACGGCTATCGGTTTTTCAAGCTGGGCGAGGAAGCGCTGGTGTCGCTGGAGTCCTTTACACTGACAGGTAAAAGCAATCAGGTGCTGCGCAGCGCCAAAAACCGCTTTGACCGCGAGGGGTACACGTTCGAGATGATCCAGCCGCCTTTGGATGGAGCATTAATGGAGGAGCTTCGTCACATTTCGAATATCTGGCTGGATGGACGGAAGGAGAAAGGCTATTCGCTCGGCTGGTTCAAAGAGCCTTATCTTCAGTTAGCCCCGATTGCGCTGTTAAAGGACACTGAAGGAAAGATCATCGCCTTCGCGACGATGGCCCCTGCCTATGACCGTGGACAGACGGTCTCCATAGACCTGATGCGTCATCTGCCCGATACGCCAAATGGCACGATGGACTACTTGTTCACACGAGTGATCGAGTGGGCCAAAGACAGCGGGTATACGACCTTCAATCTCGGCATGGCTCCGCTGTCCCAAGTAGGACAAAGCGAAAAAGCGTTGCGCGAGGAAAAGCTGGCTCGGCTCGTTTTCCAATACGGAGGACATTTTTACGGCTTTCAAGGGCTGCGCCGCTTCAAGGATAAGTTCAAGCCGCAATGGGAGCCACGCTATCTGGCCTATCCGGCTTCTGTCTTTTTGCCTATTCTGACGCTGGAGCTGGTATATCTGGTCTCCAAGCGTTCGGATTAGAGTAAAAGCATTCTCGCAATGCAAGGCAGGCATAACAAAAGGGTGTTCCCCCAACCACGACGGTTGCAGGAACACCCTTTTTATGTGAGGATTTTGCAAAAATCCAAAAAGCGACTTGTAATCGACAATATATAGATCGAAATGGTTTTATTCGTCTATATATTGCACTTTGGAGCGGTTGGAATCGAATTTTGCAAAATCCTGATGTTTAAAAATTCTTCTTAGAAGCTACCTTTTACAACAACTTCAGACAATGGGAAACGTCCTGATGGACGTGCTGGTATTTGTGCTTTACCTACCGTAATCAGCATCGTTGGCAAGTAACGTGCAGGAATGTTGAATTGCTCAATTAATTGCGCAGGAATGAAACCACCTATAGCGCAAGTGTCATAGCCAAGCGATTTAGCAGCCAGCATAATGTTTTGTGCCGCAAAAGCAGAGTTCAGGATCGCTGCATCGCGAGCTACTTGTGCGTTTTGGTAAGCACCGTTGATTTGACCTACCAATGCGTCACGGATCTCCGCAGGCATTGTACCAGCGTCTACCGCTTGATCATAAATCACAGCGTTACGGTTCGCTTCCAGATCACCCAAAACGGCAATGGTCACAGAGCTTTCCGCTACTTGCCCCTGATTGTAAGCGATAGGCAGCAACTTTTGCTTGTCAGCTTCGGTTTCAATCACGAGGAATTTCCAGTGTTGAAGGTTCCAGGCAGAAGGAGCTTCTATCGCAGCTATCAAAATAGCTTCCAGATCTTCCTCTGGCAATTTAAAATCCTTAACATAACTTTTTACCGCATGTCTTTCACTAATGACAGACAGAGTTTCGTTTTTTTGGATACTCGACATTCTGGACACACTCCTACATTTCTCATAGTATATATATCTGAATCTTGAATCTTGAATCCTTATTAACTTCCCAAACTATTGTAATTATAAAAACGATAGTGAATGATGTCAATATGTTTAAGTATGACCCTGCACTCAAAATACAGTACAATATGGATAAGACATCCATATCAGCAGATGTCTGCTGATCGGACAAGACTCGGTGAGTTCATTTTGTTCTCATTTGAATCCAAAAAGGAGCGTTACTATGATTGGATCGTTTAAAAAAACAGATATAGCTTTGTTTGCCGCCTGGGTTGTGGCTTGTGTGGCCACATTAGGCAGTCTGTATCTCAGCGAGATTTTGGGGTACGAGCCTTGCAAGCTGTGCTGGTTTCAACGCATTCTGATGTATCCCCTAACCCTTTTGCTCGGAATCGCTTATTTTCGGGGAGATACGGGAATACGTCGTTATGTCATGCCGTTGGCTATTATTGGAGGCGCCATTTCGGCCTATCACTTTACGATTCAGCGTATCCATGCAGCCGCCAAAGCGGCTACGCAGGCTTCAACGTCCTGTGGAAGAGTATCCTGTGAGCAGGATTACCTGAACTGGTTTGATTTTATTACCATTCCTTTTCTCGCACTCATCGCTTTTATCCTTATTATTGCAGCCATGGGGTATATCATGCGTCAGGAGAAAAAATCGGCGCAAGGAGAGGTACAAGCAGAGCATCTTGCATAAGTATGATAGAGACCCGAGATCGTTGGGCCAGTCACCACAATCAAGCGTATAATCCGCTTGCCGGAGGAAAGACTGTAACTAAATATATCCATTACATATGTGGTATAATAAAAAAGGTTTGCAGTCTGTCCAATAACGCTTACATTTCCTTATAGAGGGGGCCCAGTCCATGATTCATATCAGCACCCCAATTCTGCAATATGGCGCAACCTTCGGCATGATCTTGATCGCTGTTTCGGCTATTTTCATCCGTATGAAGACAGGCCATCGCCCGGTTAACGCCAAAAAGATTATCATCCCTCCGCTCGGTATGAGCACCGGCTTTATGATGTTTATCGTGCCAGAGGTACGGGTTCCCTGGCTTTGGGCAATGGGCGCTTTTCTGGTCGGCTGGTTTATATTCTCGTATCCGCTGATTCGCAGCACCAAGTTTGAGATGCAAGAAGGACAAGTTTTTGTACAACGCTCACGCACCTTCTTTTTTATCCTGATCAGTCTGCTGATCGTTCGCTTGCTGCTGCATGAGTTTATCCAGCGCTACATTACCATTCCACAGACGGCGGGGCTATTTTTCATCCTCGCCTTCGGGACATTGCTGCACTGGCGACTTCGTATGTATTTTCAATATCGTCACCTTAATCCGAATGAGGCAGAAGTCCGAATCTGACAAACAGATACTCGCGTGCAGCAAGCATGTTGTTGCATACACCCGAGCATTTTTGCATCAATCCCAAGAGCGATTTCAAATTAGCAATATATAGATCGAAACGCTTTAGTTCGTCTATCTATTGTACTTTCGAGCGTTGGGAATCGAATGTCGCAAAATGCTGAACCCAAAAGACACGATCTTCCAACAGGAAGTCGTGTCTTTTGGGCTTGTTGTAGAGCTGCATCACAACTGCCCGGAAAAAGCTACCCGATTGCGCCCTTCCGTCTTCGCAGTATACAGCATCCGATCCGCCTGCTCGATCAGCTCTTCGTGCTGACTCTGACGCTCGGGAAGTTACATATCAGCATCACTTACTTTGACTAGCACCTTGCCCAAATGATCTCCCTTAAACAAGGCGAGAAAAGGCGAATATACATAACAGCGAGGTGCCTATGCTAAAAGAGACTGTCCTCTGGACAGCCCCTTTTTCTGTAATACACCTACCTGGTTTATTGCTGTGTCAAAATAATCGGGCCGTCCGCTGTAATCGCCAGCGTATGCTCGTATTGCGCCGACAAACCGCCATCCAGTGTACGCGCCGTCCAACCATCCGCATCCACTTTGCTGCGGTAGGTGCCTGTATTCAGCATCGGCTCAATTGTAATGACCATGCCTTCCTTCAAGCGCGGTCCGCGATGTGGTGGCCCATAATGCGGCACCTGCGGTTGCTCATGCATATCTTCCCCGATGCCGTGACCAATAAATTCGCGAACAACCGAGAAGCCTTCCGCTTCCGCATAGGTTTGGATCGCATGGGAAATATCGCCGATCCGGTTACCGATTACAGCCTGCTCAATCCCTCTGTACAGGGATTCCTTGGTAACGTCCAGCAGCTTTTGCGCCTGCTCGGAAACATTACCCACTGCATACGACCAGGCGGAATCTGCCAGCCAGCCGTTCAGGTTTACGACCATGTCAATCGTCACAATGTCCCCGTCCTTCAACGGTGTCTTGTTCGGGAAACCGTGGCAAATGACATCGTTAGGCGATCCGCAAGTCGCAAACTGGTAGCCGTTGTAGCCCTTTTGTTCCGGCGTAGCGCCATGCTTTTTCATAAACGATTCCGCGAAGGCGTCAATTTCCAGCGTTGTAATTCCAGGCTTGATCATTTTGGCAATTTCCCGGTGGCAAGCAGCCAAAATTTCGCCAGCTTTCTTCATATTTTCAATTTGTTCTTTGGTTTTAATAATAATCATTAAACGATCTCCTTCTTTTCCGTGTTCGTTCCACTTTCACTGCTGCTTTTTTCTGCTTCTATTGTAACGCTAAAAGCACTGAAATGGAACCGATGTCCATTGACACCGTTTACAAGTATCTTTTGCGGGGTATATAATACTTCATAACTTGTATACAAGTATGCCCGAAAGAGGCAACCGAAATTTCCAGGATAGGAGTATGCACATGAAATATCCGTCAGTCTGGCTACAGGGTGCATCGCTTGGTGAAAGGATTGCTTGTGAGCTTCGACTTCAGATTATCCGTGGCATGCAGACACCCGGCACGGTATTATCTGAAAATCAGATTGCTGCCGATTTTGGCACCAGCCGTTCTCCTGTTCGTGAAGCGTTAAAAGTGCTTTCCAGTGAAGGATTGCTTCGCTTGGAACGCATGGGCGCGATTGTCATCGGCATGACGCCCGCTGATATGGAGGAGCTTTTCGATGTGCGAATGCTGATTGAGCATTTTGTTGTACAAAGATTTGTACATAGAGACAATGCAGGGTTGGTGACCGCTTTAAACCGGATGATTGATAAAATGGAAGTCGCTCTCAAGCACAGAGACGTCGTTGAATTTTCTCTTCAGGACTTCAATTTCCATGAGGCTCTGGTGCTGGAAGCAGGCCATACTCGTATTCTCCACACCTGGAACGGAATGAGGCAGTTGATCCTGACGGTCATGCTGGCTGCCACAGAACAACGCTTTACGTCCAAGATTGAAGAATCCCAAGTCACGATTCACAATCATCGTACCTTTGCAAACGCTTTAAACCAAGGGAGCGCTCAGGAGCTGTCCGAATTTATCAAGGATCATTACCGGGACACCCGCAACGCGGTAAACGACAGCGTTCTGTCCCCCTACCGCAAGAGTCTGTCCTAATTTGTAAAATGTATAAAAGGAGCCGCTGCACCGCGCTTTAGGTGCTCTAAGCTGGCGCAGTTCCTTTTTAGACTAAAGTTGTCGACAAGTATACATACTTGTCGTTGCCTTGCAGCGGTCGCTACGGGGGCGCATATGAATGTAATCGTGTTTGCTTCCCTGGTCGCCTTTGGTTTGATTATGCTGCTGAGTGTGTTAATTTAACGATAATGAGCTAATAACGGTAAGTGAAGGGGAGATTGAATATGGCAGACACCCAATATATGATCGGCGTTGATATCGGTACGACCAGTACCAAGGCGGTACTTTTCGAAGAAAACGGCAATATTGCTGCCCAGCATCATGTAGGCTATCCACTGCATACACCTGAGCCGGATGCGGCGGAGCAGGACCCGGAGGATATTTTCAAAGCCGTCGTGACAACGGTGCAGGAGGTCATGAAAAAAAGCGGAGTAGCAGCCGAGCATGTGTTGTTCGTCTCCTTCAGTTCGGCCATGCACAGCGTGCTGGCGGTGGACAAGAACGGCAAGCCGCTGACCGCCTCGATCACATGGGCAGATAACCGCAGCGCCAAATGGGCTGAAGCGCTCAAGCATAAATACCATGGACATGACATTTACTTACGAACCGGGACGCCCGTTCATCCCATGTCGCCGCTGACGAAGCTGATGTGGATTACACGGGATTTACCGGATATTGCGGCACAAACGTACAAATATATTTCTATCAAGGAATATGTGTTTGCCCGGTTATTCCAGCAATATGTCGTGGATCATTCGATTGCATCCGCTACCGGTCTCATGAATTTGGAGCAGTTGGATTGGGACGAAGAAGCGCTACGTATTGCCGGTGTCACAAAGGAGCAGTTGTCTGAGCTGGTGCCGACAACTCACGTCCTGAAGGGACTGGATGCGACCTGTGCGCATGACATGGGCTTGCTGGAGACGACTCCTTTTGTCATCGGAGCCAGTGACGGTGTCTTGTCCAACCTTGGTGTGAATGCCATCAAACCGGGAGTTGTCGCTGTCACGATCGGTACCAGCGGAGCCATCCGTACCGTGGTTGATAAGCCGTTGACCGATGACAAGGGACGCTTTTTCTGCTACGCATTGACCGAAAAGCTGTGGGTGATCGGCGGCCCGGTGAACAATGGCGGCATTGTGTTCCGCTGGATTCGCGATGAATTTGCAGCCTCCGAGGTGGAAACCGCCAAACGGTTAGGGCTTGATCCGTACCATGTGCTGACCCAAATCGCGGAACAGGTACGCCCCGGCTCGGACGGCCTGCTCTTTCTCCCGTATCTGTCGGGAGAACGTGCGCCTCTGTGGGACCCGAATGCCCGCGGCTCCTTCTTCGGCTTGTCCCTGCGTCACAAAAAAGAGCATATGATCCGCGCCGCTCTGGAGGGTGTGCTGTTCAACCTGTACACGGTTATGCTGGCCATGGAAGAGGTCATCGACAGACCTTCGGTCATTCACGCCACTGGCGGATTCGCACGCTCGGAGCTGTGGCGACAGCTCATGGCGGATATTTTCGATCAGGAGGTCATTATCCCGGAAAGTCTGGAAAGCTCCTGTCTTGGCGCAGCTATTTTAGGCTTGTACGCACTGGGACGGATTGATTCGCTGGACGCTGTATCCGGTATGATCGGTACCACTCACCAGCATAAGCCCGTGGCAGAGCATGTGGATATTTACCGTGATTTACTGCCGATCTATATCCGCATTTCACGTAAATTTGAAGAGGAATTCAAGGATATTGCCGAGTTTCAGGCCAAATCCTTAAAACCTTTAAATTAGTGGAACCCGTTCCAACACCGCTGCGTATTACCGTTTCATAAGAACCTGTCTATGTCAGAAAATGATCTAAAAAATCAGTCGGACAGGATAAGAAGGAGGATTAGACGATGCTCAAAAAATTACTGCACCGCCTGCTACATTCCACCTCTCATTCTCATAAGCGGAAATACAGTAGCTCGGACCGTTATTACGAACGTAAACGCCGCTCTTCATCCGATTTAGGATACAAGAACAGCCATAACGGGCACCAATATTACAAGGACAAACGCCGTCATTACTCCAGTTCGTAAGTAAAGGGCTGCGACAAATGAAACCAAGCATTGCAAGGAAGCCATTGGCTCCTTCAAACCCTATAAAGCGAAGACCCTTCTCATCAAGGGCCTTCGCTTTATTGTTGTACGCCCGGCGTAATGCAGGGCAACATCTGTGCATTTTACAGGAAACCGTCTATTAACAAAATTACAGAAACAGAGTTTTGGAGATAATTACCAGCAAAATAAACAGTACCAGAATCGCTCCTACAGAGGTCCAGGCTCCGCCGTACCCCATACCGCCCATTCCACACATATGACTCATTTACAACACTCCTTTCGCTCATTTACAGGATCATTGTATGTAGATATGGTCAGATGCGTAAGGGGGGCATTCCCCCATTTTTGCGGCGAATGCCCGTTATTTTTATGGACGATCTTTATGGACTAGCCCTCCTGCTGCACCAACGCCTTCTCCAGCTCCAGCATAAACTGACGACTATGTTCATACCTTGGGCCAATCTGAAAAAGCCGCTCCAGCAGATGGCGCACAGGTGGACTCAGCTTCAATTCTTCCTGCCAGCTTCCCGGCGGTTGATCCGGTTGAGGCTCGTAACTGCTGTACAGCATAAAAAGCATCAAATGCCCGACATCGTACAAATCGCTGTAGATAGCAACATCCTGTCGTTCGGGTGCACGCTTTTCCAGCATAGATTCGGTAAATACATCCTCCTGCTGCTCGCCCATCGCCAGTGCAAGGCCAAAGTCGATCAGGTACGGTTTCCCTTCGCGGTGGATCACATTGGGAATGCGGATATCCCGATGGATGTAGCCTCGTTCATGCACATGCAGAACCCGCTCCATTAGCTCCAGGGTGTAGACGATACATTCCTGTTCGGTAAAAGAACGCCCCTGTTCAAATATAAGCTCCTCCAGCGTCATGCCGGAGATATATTCCATGACCAGGTACATTCCATTCCGATGCTCCACACTTTCGAGCAGCCTCGGGATATGGGGATGTTCCATTTGTCGCATAATGTCAGCCTCACGCTGCAACAGTTGAACACCTTTCGCCCGCTTGCTCGGTCTGGGTAGCTTGACCGCCACCTCCTGCCCATTATGCTTGTCCAGACAGAGGTAGGTCAGACCATAGCTTCCCATACCCAGCAGCGAAAGAATATGATAACGTCCACCCAGCAGATCGCCGGGCTGTTTCGGGTAATCTATCCAAGATTCATAAACATTCCGTAACCAAGCAAACATTCTGATATCCCTTTCCTATACACGCTGCGGCATGTTATATATGCGACTTGCTCTTGTCTTCTTGTATACCCGCCCACTGTCCTATATCCATACACTCCAGTCTATTCCGCTATTATACCATCCACAATAAGACCATCAGAACCGGGTAGGTCTGATGGTCTTATCATTATCATGCCTATGCCTCTCTTCGTCTGCGTGGTGCCAAACCGAGCCAGGACAGCAGCGAACCGCGTGACTTACGCTGTCTGCCCTGATAGGTACGCAAATTGGTGATTAACTGCCGATCCCGTTCCTCTTCCACCCGTTCTTTCATCCAGCGCTTTTGGTCCTCCAACTGATTGGAAAGGCTGGTGTTCTTCTCCACCAACCGGCTATGCTCCACTTCCAGCTCTTCCAAACGAATCCTCATCTCCAGTAGAGCGCTCTGCACCATAATTTGCATCTCCGTCAGTGCTTGGGACTCTATAGGCTCCTGCGTTTGTATCTGTACGGGTGTTTGTTCCAGTTCTTCTTTTTCCCTCTCCCTTGTTTGCTCTAGCCTGTGCTCAATCGTTAGCGCCAAGGTATGCGTCTGTTGTTCCTGTACGCTCACTTCATCCTCTAATCCTGCCGATTCAAGAGTAGAGGCGGCTTGCGCCTGCATCACAGACTCATCTCTGCCCTCTGCCGCAGCCAATATTTCCTCCCAGGTTGCAGCCAGCGACTCACCATCCGATACGGATGGCAAGCGAATGCCTGCATCCTCGATTTGGAAGGGGGCGGTTACCCTCTCAAGCACCACCTGAACCGCCTGCTCCATCGTCAAATGCTCCTCACGCAATGCCCCTCGCATCACCTTTAAGCACTCTACATCCTCTGGACTGAACATTCTCGATTGGTTGGCGGAACGCGGGAACACATAGCCCTGCTCCTCCAGCGCTGCCGCATATTTACGAAGGGTACTGGCCCCGATTCCCAACTGCTTTGCTGCTTCCGTCGTCGATCTGCTTTCTTCCATTAATCATTACCTCCCTGGATGGTATGGAAAGAAATAAGCTTGTATATGTACAATTCGCGGAATCAAATGGAAACCCTTTGGCAAAAATGTTCTAATATTGCGGACTGCTAGGAACCTTTGTCATAAGCGAATATTTTATAAAAATGCAAGAAGCGACTTCAAATCAACCATATACAGTCGGATAAACCAGCCGACCATAAAATCTGACAAAATATATGGTACCTCGCCTAGTCCCCATTCAATAGGGCGTCTTTCTAGAAACGTCACATAAATGTCACACTTCACATGATCTTATGGCATTATTTCTGCCATCAATGCGTCGCGAAGTACAATCAATGCGGATGTCACCTCAAAAAGAAGCTACTCACACCCTGCAATCCTCACCTGCAAAAACACTGCGTATTCCACGTATTCTCTATATTTCAGCATATATATGTGCCTCTGGTCATAGTTGTTTTTATATTTTTCGGAATGAAGGCAAAACAATGGATATTTCCAAAAGCTCTGCAATATGTTATGTTATGTAACGTAAAATGGGTTTCAGACATAATTTATAGCATATTAACGTTCGCTGGAACGAGGAGGAAACATAAATGAAGGGGAAGGCAAGGAAAGTAGCTATTGTCGGCGCGGGTATGGTCGGTTCGAGCTGTGCCTACTCAATGGTCAATCAGTCCATTTGTGACGAAATTATGATGATTGACCGCACGTATGATCGGGCTTTGGCCCATGCGCTGGATCTGTCCCATTGTATGGATTTTACGTCCACACGTACCAAGGTACATGCAGGAACATATACAGATTGCACGGATATGGACGTTGTCATTATCACGGCCGGGGCTAACCCCAAACCAGGTCAAGATCGTCTGTCCGTACTGGATGATGCGGTGATCATTACGCGCGAAATTGTAACGGCGATTATGGAGAGCGGCTTTGACGGCATTTTCGTCATTGCGGCTAATCCTGTCGATATTGTGACCTATCTTGTACAAAGCATATCCGGTCTGCCACGCAACAAGGTGATCGGCACGGGCACCTCCATTGACTCGTCCCGGCTTAAGACGCTGCTTTCCGAGGTGTTTTCCATAGATCCGCGCAGTGTGCAGGGGTATGCTCTTGGCGAGCACGGCGATTCCCAATTCGTTGCATGGTCACACGTTACCATTGGCGGCAAGCCAATCCTGCACATCCTGCGTCAGCATCAGGAGCGGTTCAGCCACGTCGATCTGGATGATATTGCCCGCAAAACGAAGGATGCAGGCTGGGAGATTTTCACCCGCAAAGGGGCTACTTATTTCGGTATTGCCAATGCGCTGGCGTACATTACCCGTTCCATTTTAAATGATGACGGTAAAATTATAGCGGTTTCTGCCGTATTGGATGGCGAGTACGGGCACACGAATGTCTGCACAGGTGTTCCGGCGATCATCGGCAGCAAAGGAATTCAGGAGGTCATCGAGCTGGAGCTAAGCCCGGAAGAACAAGCCAAGTTCGACGCCTCCTGCCGCTTCATCAGCGATAATATCCGTGCCATGTCGGGCTTAGTTTAAATTGTGTCATACTCCGGATTGAGATGTATTATCGTATTTTATCAATCCGGCGCGATTTATACTTCAAAAAAATCCACTTATCAAATATTCATTCTAAAAACTGAAGAGAGACCATGATATTATGACCTATGCCACATTTATAATAACTTCCCGAGCTAGAAGTTGAATGATCTCTATGTACCAACGCTGAAATGTGACCCGGAAGAATGATAACTTTAAAACAAATGACCCATAAGAGGGTCATTTGTTTTAATAGAGCCCTTGAAAAAACAGATAGAGCTGAATCCTCATATTCCGTCTTATATTTCTTTACGACGGAATACCGTCAGGCCCGCAATCCCAAACACAGCAAAGCTGCCCAGGACAACCGTAATCAGCGTATCGGCTGGTACGATGAATGCCCCGAAGCTGTCTCTTCCGGCAGGCATCATCGCCAGCACAGGCTGTACCCACGGATAGTACGGACCGTAGGTCTGTGAGTTGGCGACCAGAATATTGGGCACTGTGAAAACAAAGTTCAAGGCGAGCGGCGCGGCAAAGCTGGACCACAGGAAAGACACCATCAGTTGTAACGCAGCTAGCGGCAGACAGGCTACCCAGCCTGCGAGCAGACTTTGGGCGATGACTGACCAAGGAATCGGCCCGTTCATGTCCTGGACAGCTCCGACACCCAGCAGCGCTCCCCCGAACAATAGCTGAGTCAGCCCCACCAAAGCCATAATCATCGTCAACTTGGCTGCGTAGAGACTGGTGCGGGATAATGGCAACGACAGCAGTTGCTTCCAGCCGCCGCCCCCATGCTCGAATCGGCAGACCATGGATGCAAATACGGCGGTCAGCATCGGCATGAACAGCAGCGCATGCACTGTGAGCATGCTAGAAAGTAGTGCTAGCCAATTTCCTCCGGGGTTCGACAGCAGTCCGATCAGGACGGCAATCGCCGGGCTGACGAGCGCGAGCAACCAGACGGGCGACTTGGCTATTTTCAAACGTTCGACAGATAGCAGTCGTACATATCCTCCGAACATTACGCCACATCCTTTCTGCTAAAATGAGCCGCCGTCAGCAGACTGAGAAGCGCACCCGTTCCGCAGCCGATGGACGCAAACATCCACGCTTGAGGCGCAACCCATGCGAATTGCGGCCAAGCCAGCGGAAACCATTCAGACAGTTGTGATGCAAACAAACTGCCAATGCCTAGCGTAATGCCCAGTGTTACAGGCAACGCCTGGTTATGAAACGTGACCGTTAGCCACAATAGCAGTACGAGCATGGGCAGTGTTCCTCCCAAGGGCCAAAACCCGAGCCGCAGCAATTCTGTTATTGGAGCAGGCTCTCCCCCGAAGCCAAGTATCATCCCCAGTCCCCATGTTCCAACGGTAAGGAGCAGGCAGGATACACACAGCATCCCGATAGCCAGCGTCAGCTTGGCCATATAGACACTGAATCTGGAGATAGGCAAGGCCAATAGCTGCTTCCATGAGTTGGACGAATGCTCCACATTCGCCAGCATGGAAGCGACCATCGTGGCCCCTAACACCAGCGCAATGGGGACAAAAACAGCGATGTTGTCCATCAAGGCTTCCCACAGATGACCCTTGCTGCGCGGAATCAGATAATCATAACGAAGCCCGAAATTCAGCGCCTGCATCGCCACCAGCCCAAGGGGTCCAAGGAACACCAGAAACCAGATCCCCTTCCTGCGCGCTTTGAGCAGATCCGCAGTCAGCGCTCGCAGCATCATAGGGAAGCCCCTCCTTTGCCGACGACCTGCATGAACATATCCTCCAGGGATTTGCGGCGTTCCTCTACACGGTATATAGCATGCGTATTTTCGACCAGTCTTCTGACCAATAGCGCCACAGCCGCATCATTCATGTTTTCAAAATCCAGAGCAGCCCCGTCCCTCACCGAATGATAACCCTGCTCACGTGCAATGAGCTGGGCTGTTTCCGGGTCGGACGTGACGATGCGAATGCCCCCTGCGGATTCCTGACGGAGATTGTGAATCGTATTCTGGAAAACCAGTTCTCCTTCGCGGATAATTCCCACCGTATTCGCCATATGCTCCACTTCGCTCAGCAGATGGCTGGATACCAGCACGGTGATTCCTCGTTCCTTGGGCATCGCCTGAATCAATGAACGCATTTCCTGAATGCCCTCCGGGTCCAAACCATTGGTAGGCTCGTCCAAAATAAGCAATTCCGGATTGCCTAGCAGCGCGGCGGCGATACCAAGCCGTTGCTTCATGCCCAGCGAGTAGCCCTTGACCGGGCGTTTGGCATGCTTGGTCAGTCGAACGACTTTCAGCACGTCCGTAATGTTCTCCTTGGGCACATTTAAAATGCGACGAATGGCCTCCAGATTTTCCACTGCGTTCAAATGACCGTAATATGAAGGGTATTCGACCAGCGAGCCGACTTTACGCAAAATATCCAGCTTATGTCTGCGAATATCCTTACCGAATATGCGGATCGTTCCTCTAGTCGGGCGAATGAGTCCAAGTAACATGCGAATGGTTGTCGTTTTCCCCGCTCCATTCGGGCCGAGAAAGCCGTAAATATCTTCCCGCCCTATTTTCAGATCCAGCTGGTTGACCGCAGGGCGTCCTTTGTATATTTTGCTGAGACCGTTCGTTTCAATAATGTATTCGTTCAAGTTCCTCACCTCGACACTTATCGTAACGTGCCAAGTTTAAAGCTAAGGGAACTCTTAGTTTAAGTTTTGTTTAAAAAACGGATTTGTGTCCCGGCGGATGAACTGACAATGTCCCTCTCCAGATTCATTTCACGGGCCAGCAATTCAGTAATCGCCAAGCCAATCCCGGCTCCTTGTCCACTGGATCGCTGCTCCATTCCCGGTCCTTTATCCACAATGACTAATGCCTCTTTCCCGTTAAGTTCCTCTACATGGATACCAATATATCGGCCTGAGGCAGCATGGCGAACTACATTTTGAAAGAGATTGTCCAGCAAACGGCGGAAGCCCTGCTCGTCGACCTTCCACACGATACTATGCTCAGGCAAGTCGATATCCACCTCCAAATCTTCCTTCTCCCAAACCGGATACCAGCTGGCCGCACATTCCCGCACCAGCCGCAGGATATCACGCGGTTCGTTATTCAATGTATATTTGCCGCTGGAAAGAAGATTATAGGCGAGCAGGTTGTCGATCAGGCTTCCGAGGTCTTTTAACTTGTTTTCCATCAGTGTAATAGACTGCCTTCCCCTGTTACTCAGGTTTTCGTCGTCCAATGAGTACAGATGGCTGCGCACGACGGTAAGCGGTGTCCGGATATCGTGTGACAGATCGGCGACCAGCCTTTTTCGCAGTTCTTCCTCTTGGCGCTCACGTCCCCGGCTCTCGGCCAGTTGCTCGACCATCTGATTGAACGCTTCCTCCAGCTTGCCGATTTCATCCGGTCGTCCGGTGCTGACGAAAATGGGCAATCCATCCTCTCCCCTCTGCGACATGGCTGCCTGAAGCCGCACCAGTCTGCGCCGAATGCCTCCAAAAAACAGGAGAGATACGAATATAAATGCTGCGAGTATTAGTAAAATAAAAAAGAGATAGTACAGTGCCAAGCTATTGTCCGTACGTGACTGATCAAAAAACGAACGAGGAACTTTCAATACCATATAGCCCTGATCGGCGTTCTTCTGGCCACCACCAATAAATGAAACTACAGTAAATAAGTCTGAATTCATGGCTTGCTTCATAAATACAACAGCCTGCGTCGCGTCCCATTGCTTTGGAACGTCAGGTTGTGCGGGGAGCTCTAGCCTTGTTTTCCCCGCTGCATCCACCCAAAATATCTGTGAGTCGGGAAACGTATTTCCCTGTATTTTTTTTAAACGGGTTGAGATTTGCTCCGGTGTGGCTCCTTTTAAGGCTACGGCTTCACGATGCCAGCTATCTTCGGTCCGGGAACTGGAGAGATAATGTGGATTTGCAGGCTTCATATCCGTAACCCAAGCAGACAAGACACTACTTACAATTAACGTAGCAGGTAACATAATCGGCAACAGCATCATGGCAACCACAATAATGATCAGATAGCGGAACAACAGTGAACTGCGAAACCGACCTCCCTGACCTGGCCTGGAGCTGCGACGCAACCTCGCCCAACTCTTGCGCGTCCTGCTCATTATGCCTTCACCCGATAGCCTACGCCACGGATCGTCTCAATGATGCGGGGAGTGGCAGGATCAACCTCCAGCTTTTCGCGCAGATGTCGAATATGGACCATTAAGGTTTTGTCCCCGTCGATATACGGATCTCCCCACACGGCTTCATACATTTGCTCCTTCGTCATAATCTGGCCCAAATGCCGCAGCAAATAAGCAAAAATATGATATTGCTTGCCTGTCAGCGCAATTTCTTCCCCGGTATCACGGTTCACAATACGGTTATCGGGAGGGTACACTGTCAGATGTCCCAACTGCAAGGATTCCTCGGGCACCGTACCTGAACGACGCAGCAAAACCTCCATACGTGCAATCAGCTCGTCCGGATGAAAGGGCTTCGTCACATAATCGTCGGCAAAATCCAGCCCTTGCAGCTTATCGTCAATGGAGGTTCGGGCGGACAGCATAAGAATCGGAAGCTCCGGCCGCTCCTTCTTGAGCCGTTTTCCAATTGTAAATCCATCCAGACCGGGCAGCATCACATCCAGAATCACAAGCTGGCATGTATGGGATGCTTCCACAGCTCCATCCCCGCTGCGCAGCCACACCACAGCGTAATTCCGCTCTTCCAAATACTGATGCATCCAAGCGCCGATATCCTGATCGTCCTCGATATATAACACATTTGTTTTCATTGACGCACACCTACTTATCGTTTTTCTTTTATAGTAATGGGCATTATAGCATTTGATGGTACATAACCCGCATAAAAAGGTTAATAACTACCTTATACGACATATGCTATATGATTTCAAATTCTACTGCTTGCAAAATAGGAGGAATACCATATGCTGCTGGAAGCGATATACCACCATCCGAAGCGCAATTGGGCTTTTGGTTATGATGATGCAACTCTATTTTTACGGCTTCGTGTGAAGAAAAATGACCTGACCGCTGTACACGCTCTAACCGGAGACAAATACGACTGGGATCGCACCCGACAGCTCATTCCGATGTCCAAATTCGCCACCGACGGCAGATTTGATTACTACCAATGTACCGTAAAGCCCACTCACCGCCGACTGAAATATGGATTTTTGCTGGAAGACGAAGAAGAACAACTATGGATGAACGAGAACGACTTTACCACCCAAGAACCTCAAAATGCAGACGGCCTGTTCCAATACCCGTTTTTGAATCCAATTGATATTCTCAAACCACCTGCATGGGTGAAGGATGCAGTTTTTTATCAGATTTTCCCGGAACGCTTCGCAAACGGTGACCCCTCTATTAGCCCGGAAGGTGCCGAGGCATGGGGAGACACGCCGCAAACCGACAATTTTTTTGGTGGCGATCTACAGGGGATCATAGATCATCTGGACCACCTGAACGAGCTGGGGATTAACGCCCTGTATATGACGCCTGTCTTCAAGGCGACGACCAATCATAAATACGATACCGAGGATTATATGGAGGTGGACCCGCATTTTGGGGACAAGGAGACGCTAAAAAGAATGGTGAACGCCTGCCACGACCGGGGAATCCGGGTACTGTTCGATGCAGTGTTCAATCATTCGGGACGTACCTTTAAGCCGTTCGTGGACGTGCTGGAAAAAGGCAAAGCCTCGTCTTACAAGGACTGGTTCCACGTACATAGCTTCCCGCTGGAAGTGTTGGATGATACACCGACCTACGATACCTTCGGGCTGGAGCCGATGATGCCCAAACTAAACACCGAGCATCCTGAGGTGAAGAAGTACCTGCTGGATGTGGCAAAATATTGGATCGAAGAGATCGGCATCGACGGGTGGCGGCTGGATGTGGCAGATGAGGTGGATCACGCCTTTTGGCGGGAGTTCCGCACCACGGTCAAGCAGGCCAACCCGGATGCGTACATTCTGGGTGAAATGTGGAATGAATCCTCTGAATGGCTACAGGGTGACCAGTTCGATGCGACGATGAATTATCCGTTCACTTATGCGGTGAATGATTTTTTCGTCAAAAAAGAGTCCGATGCCCAAAGCTTCGCTTTTGCTATCGGTCGGCAACTGGCCCGCTATCCGCAGCAGGCCTCTGAAGTGGCCTTCAATCTGCTGGATAGCCATGACACGCCGCGCCTCCTGACGCTGTGTGGCGACGACAAGCGGCTGATGCGGCTGGCCGCTCTGTTCCAGTTTACGTACATGGGCGCGCCCTGCATCTATTACGGTGATGAAATTGGTCTGGATGGAGATGCCGATCCAGGCTGTCGCAAGTGCATGGAGTGGGACCCTGACAAGCAGGACCGCGAGTTGTTCGACTTTTACCGCGAGCTGATTGCGCTGCGTAAGGAGCACCCGGCGCTGCGTGCCGCGGGAAGTCTCACTTTTCTGGAGGCAGAGCCGGAGGGCACATCCCTCGCCTACGAACGCCGCAGCGAGGAAGAGGTGCTGCTCGTGCTGCTTAACCGTTCCGGTAAGAGCCACGTGTTTGAGCTGGACATTCCCCAGCAGGATTGGGAATTGGCTTTTGGCGAAAGCCAGTGGTCCGCAGGAGCGAAAGGCTTCCACGCCGAGCTTCCACCCTACGGCTACGCCGTAATGAAGACAACGCCTGCGAAGCGGGTGGAATAGACGCTCTCCTTTTAATAAACGGAGTAGTCTCATCCCTTGAGGCTACTCCTATATACATACAAACATTCCCAATAAGATGATATAATATATTCAGATAATCGCTGATTTAGCATCCGGATTGTGAAAGGGGTGGTTCATTTGGAACATACAACCACGATACGCACAGAGCTGGAGCAATTCATGGCACGAGAAGACCTAAGCATTACGCAATTTTGCGAAATGGCGGATGTAGGAACGGAAACAGTCCATGCTATTCTGGGCAAAAAAATGCCATTCTCGGTAGAGCAACTGGATCGGGTTACATACGGTATGCGACTGAATCCAGGCCATTTTTATGGGCATTACATCGAGGAATATTTGGTCGAAGCTGTCCCCCATTGGCGCAATATTAAACCTTTTTTATACCGATGTGAAGAACTGAACAAGCTGGATTGCATTCAGCAAATCAGCTATTTAGAGTTGAATAGTGCGACTTACGCTCCTCTGTTGTTCGAAGTAGCTGAGGATTTTTTCATACATGACAAACACGCCGCCGCAGCCCTTCTTTACAAAAATATCGTCAAAAGGGAGGGCGGCCGACGTTCAAAACGACTGGCCTTGTGTCAGTATCGCTTGTTTATTCTTGGGCTGGGGCCCGATAAAGAACAAAACGTGGAGGCTGCTAACCGGGTTTTTACCCTTTTGGATCAGCTTGACGAGATAGACCGACTCGACGCATTAAGAGAACTGGCGAATGCATATATGCAAAGGAAATTATGGGATTTAGCCAAGGACTTGGCTCAAGATATGGACGATGAGGCTAATATTCAATACCTTCTTATGCACCAGCCCAATAAGGTTAATCAGGAAGCACTCAAAAAGCCACAAAGACCAATGTTCTTTTATATGGCCTATTCTAACTATCTTCGTGCGAACATTTGTGAGGCCCAGGGAAACTACAAGCAAGCACTACAATATACTTACGCGTATGCTGATCTAAGCTGGGTGAAGGAGACCGATGAGGAAACACAATACTGGCTGAACAAATGCAAAGAATGGGCACAGTCCAGTCTATTTTTATATAAAATGCTAACCGGAGATGTAAGCGCTATTTTGGATTATGTTAAATGCATTGAAGCTTCACCAACCGGGCTGATGCCGGGATTGTTTAAAATCGTTAGAGCCGCCAATCAACAGGATATCAAGGTAGATTATTTTCTTGAAAAGTTCGAAACAGACATTGCAGCCTTTATTGCGCGGGAAAAAGCTATTGTTACGTATACGCACAAGATCACGCCAGATTTATATATTCTTTTTCTGCATGAGCTGGCTCACTATTATTTAAGCAGAGGGGCATTTGACGTTGGTTTTCGGTATCTAATCGACGGTATGGAGAAAGCCTTTGAGGTCGATAATAAATCCTGTATCATTAAATATATTGGGCTTTATGAGCATTCTCGATTATTTGCGTCCCGTGAAACTGATGCAGAGTATAAGAGATTAATGGACGGAATGTATTTGAACGATGATGAATAACATGACCTCATTAAAATTTGCGATTATATAAGTGGGCCTAAAAGTTACCTATAGTGCCACTCCGCAGACGGATGGTGCTTCCCATCGCCACCGCCCCCGGATTTCTGGAATAAATTCTGATTAGGGTAGAAATCCGGGGATGTGATGCTTCCGAAGCGAGCTTTCCTACGGAAAGCTTTTAAAGCGACCGCTTCGCTTGTACAGCACCATTCCGCCTACTCCGTTTTCCATGTACATTTTTAATTCAACTTGCCTAAACTCAAACAACGCGCGTCGATACCCAATCGACGCGCGTTGGCTACATAACTTTGTTAACGGATTACTTATTTTGAATATCTGTTCTTACGACCCCGACATCAGAAGCATTGATAGAAATGGGGTTGCCACCTTGTCCTGACTGAGCTGAAGAAGATTGTCTGACGTCTACCGAAATTCTTTTATTTTTAAAGCCGCTTCGTTTCTTTCTTCCCAAAGCAATTACCTCCTTAAAATACGTGATTTTCCTTTAAATCTCTCATTTGCGAGTCCCCTGTTCAGACGGATATAAACCATCCTTGAGTCGATCTCAACTGCGAAGAGATATGTTATATGAATATGCTAGAGTAAGAGAAGTTGTATCGGCGAATAGCAGATCATAGTAGAAAAGAGGCTGTGGGTTGGAAAATACCTGGTGCTTGACCTTGTAGTATACTTCAACGTTTATGCTTGATCTAAAGGATGGAGGTATTACATCATGAGGACACTTGAGATCGCTGTGCTTCTGGTCAGCTTGGCCGCCGCAGGCGTTATTGTGTTTAGAAAAAGAGAAAGGCGGCTGGATACAGCCATATTATCTTCCCTCGTATTAGTCGTGCTGCTGCATGGAATGATGGATCATTTTCGCTTGCAAATGCTTCCGACCTATCTTGTTGCATGGATACTGATCCTCGGATTTATCCTTAGAATCATCAAGCCCCAAGCTAAAGTACGTCTCCAAACTCGAAAAAAAATATATATGAAAAAGGGGCTGCTAACTATGGTCGTTATGGCTTTAACTGCCGGATCAATGTACTTGACGCATGTATTGCCTGCTTTCTCGCTCCCTGAACCGACTGGGAAATATGCTATTGGCACCATTTCGCAGCATTTGACCGATCAAAGCCGTGACGAAACCCTCAGTGCGGTACCTGGCGACAAGCGGGAATTGATGGTCAATGTCTGGTACCCTGTCGACTCCGATGTGGCAAAACAAAAGCCCAAAGACCCTTACCCTGCTGAGCTGGGAGAAGCCATCAGTCTTGTATTCGGGATACCGAAGCAGCTATTCAGTTACCTCACAACGATTCCTACGCATGTCGTCCAAGGTGTGGAGGTATCCAACGCTGAGGCAAAATATCCGGTGCTGCTGTTCTCACCCGGTATCCGTTCTACCCGATTTCAGAGCATGACGGCTGTGGAGGTACTCGTGAGTCATGGCTATATTGTAGTGGGCATGGATCATCCCTACTCTTCAGCTAAAGTTTCCTTCCCTGATGGTCGGGTCATTCCCTACACGCCGGAGCCTGAATTCCCGACATCGGCTGAGCAATATGAAAATAATGTAAAGGGTGTCAGCATTCGCGCAGCCGATTCCCGATTCGTGCTGGACACGCTTACGACATGGAATACACAAGATCCTAACGGATTGTTCGAAGGCAAGATGGATCTGGAGCATGTGGGCATATTCGGACACTCCTACGGCGGGGCGACAACAGCTGAAACCTTGGCGCAGGACCAGCGTTTTAAAGCGGGTGTCAGCCTGGAGGGTGGATTCTGGGGAACCGTCGCCCATACTGGATTGCAGCAGCCCTTCATGTATATGATGACAGGAACCACGGCGGAGAGCTTAAAGCCATCGGTTACGAAAAAAGATAAGGTCTTTTATACGGAATTTGCTCCCGATCTGAAGTCGGTCATGACCAAAAGCCAAAATGATACCTATTATTTGACGGTTGATAAGCTCTTCCATCAGAGCTTTACGGATCTGGCCCTGATTTCACCCTCTCTTTTTGCTAAAAATATAGACCCTGTGCATAATATTGATATTACGAGATCGTATGTACGAGCCTTTTTCGACCAATATCTTAAAGGTGAACAGCAGCCGCTATTAAAAGGCGCTTCGCCTGAATATCCCGAGGTGTCGTTCGATCCAACGTATACTAAAAAGAGATCATAGCTATTTCTGATATAAAAAGTAGCGATTTTACTAGAAAATCGGAGGTTCAGGCATGGAGGGAATGACACGGGGCGAGCTGTCACAGCGTACCGGATTGAGCATGGCAACCATTCGTTATTACGAGAATAATGGTGTTTTGCCTGCTCCCAAGCGGGCTGCAAATGGATACCGCATATATACGGATGACTATCTGGTAAAGATCAAGTTTATTAAAGATGCCAAATCATTAGGGTATTCACTTAAGGAAATACAAGAAACGCTCCAACTGCTCAGTCAGGAGATGGACGAAGACACATTGAGGGAAATTGTTCAAAAAAAGATTGTTGAGATTGAAGCCCATATAGACACGCTGCACACCCTGCAATCGTTACTGTTGGGCTTGCTTAAAACCCCTCAGACCGATATCCAAAACTATTTGAAATCATTTCATATCCCTGAATAAAAAACACAGTATAAAGAAACTTATTTACAAATTGTTCGTCTATATCCATGGAATTATTTTCTATAAAATGGAACCCATGAAGGAGCATTGAAATGAAAAAAAAGGTAGCATTAGCTTTACTACTGTTATGTACTGCATTCACAACGACGGGCACAGGCTTCGCATCTAGCAACACGCCAAATCTTGAAGTTTCTCAAACACCTCTCGATTATAATATGGTTATACCTGAAAGTGACGGGAACTTTCATGATGGCTTGCTATTTGCGGAACAATCCAACGGCTCGCTCGTGTACTATAACGCGAAAGGGAAAGAGGCCTTTACCCTTCCCGACTATATTTCACCTGTCAGCGATTTTAACGAGCAACGTGCGCTGGTTAAAAACAATAAAACGAATCTTTACGGCTTCATTAACACGAAGGGACAACTGGCTATTCCTTGCCAATATACAGATGCAGGTAATTTCTCCGAAGGCTTGGCCCATGTAATAACAGCAGATAACAAAAGCGATTTCCTCATCGACCGAACAGGAAAGACCGTTACCCGTTTGACGCAAAAATATAGTTCAGATTATCATTTCACATATGGCTTGGCTCTGGTATACAATCCAAAAGGCGATAAAATCGGGTTTATCAATAAAAAAGGACAATTAGCTATTCCTTATCACTATGCCACTTCCCGTGGATTTTACGAAGGGCTGGCTCTGGTTAAAAGCAGTAAAGGAATGTATGGGTACATTGATACGACAGGGAAAGTTGTTATTCCTCTGCAATATAAATCCGGGGGCGATTTCTCTGAAGGGCTGGCTGCCGTGCAAAACACCAAAGGTCAGTGGGGCTTTATCAATAAGCAGGGAAAGGACGTTATTCCTTTTCGGTATACGGATGCGAGTTGTTTTAGCGAAGGTTTAGCCGCTATTTATAATCAAAACGGCAAAGTCGGTTTCATTGATCCCAAAGGAAAATTGGTCATTGGTTATCAGAAATATACCCGAGCCGAGTCTTTCAAGGAAGGCATTGCCCTCGTGGGTGTTGGAACGAATTCTGACGGTAAGTTCGGCTACATTGACCGCCAAGGCAAGCTGCTGACCAAACTTCAATATTTGAATATATCCTCCTCTTTTGCAAATGGCTACGCCGTGGCATCGAAAGAACAGGGTATTGCATTTCTCCTTACCAAGTACTTACCTTCAAAGTAAATCTTATAACCCAAAGGGACGGAAAGCATAAAGCCGCGCCTTTGAGTTGTTTAATGCTGCTTTCAGCCTAATTAATCGTGCGTATAAAATTTTACTCCTGGCAGGTCTGCCGCCTTCCACGACCAATTGATCGTTTTACTGTTAAAATTAGAAGTGCCTGCCTGTGCAACCTGTACTTCTTTCAATACTGTAATGGATGAGCCTTTAGGTCTGACCACCACCACGTGACCATGACCTGTCTCTTTTTTGATACCGATTGTTGGATAACCGAGGTTGGCCCTTTTTTGAGCGTCGCTGAATGTGACAGCATACCAACCGGGAGCTTTTTTATTACTCAATGCATCTGCCATTTCATTAGCTAAACCACCAGGCAGGGCGGCCGACATCTTCTTCATTACATCTTGTGCAAATTCGTTACAATGAGTAACACCCCCCTTAGGTAAATAATTGGATTCAACATTTAAAGAGTCAATTGCTGCTGTATAGGTTTTGGCGGTTCTTTCCATATTTGTTTCCCCCTAAAATGGTATTGAAGAGATGCGATGGAGTCGCTGTACATTGGAATGGCTCCACATTCATTGGATGTCAGCATCATTTCCCCCCACTAATATAAGTAACTACAGACCTTCCCTAACAACCGCAAGTCAAAATATAAGAACGATCTTTGCTTCTCTCCACGGTTTTGAGCCCCAGAGGACGAAGCTTCGGAGCAGTGCTGACCTTCCCGCCGAAGATGCTCATGATTTACGCAATGAAATCGCCAAGCCGGGCTTTGTCGTCCGCGACGAAAAAACCCGCCAATATTGGCGGGTTCACAACTAAAATCCATAAATTCATTATAAAAATCAACCCCTGCGCACTTTACGGGACAATAGGTTACCCAAGGACTGAACAACTTGTACAAATACAACAAGAATCACGACGGTAATGAGCGTAACGACCGTATCGAACCGCTGATAACCGTACGATATCGCCAGGTCGCCAATCCCGCCGCCTCCGACTGCGCCTGCCATGGCAGTGGCTCCAATCAAGCCGATTGCAGCTGTCGTTAACGACAGAATCAGGGAACTGAATGCTTCGGGGAGCAAGAAGTAACGAATGACCTGAAAAGGGGTCGCTCCCATCGCGTCCGCGGCCTCCAATATGCCCGGATTCACCTCCAGCAGCGAATTTTCGACCAGTCTGCCGATATATGGCGCAATATAGAAAATCAACGGAACAATCGCCGCGCTCGTCCCAATGGATGTATTTACAATCAGACGCGTCAACGGAATGATCGCTACCAGCAATATGATAAACGGTAAGGAACGAACAATATTAATAATGGGATTAAAAATACCGTAAAACCATTTGCTCTCCAAAATCCCGCCCGGACGGGTAATGACCAGCAAAATACCGATAGGTATACCGATTAATGCGCCAATGAACAGCGAGATGCTGACCATGAGCAAGGATTGATATAAAGCTTCCCACAGTTGATCCCAGGTTATAGAGGTTCCTGTAATCATCATATGGCCTTCACCTCCTGAATGTTGACCCCTTTACTCTTGATAAAATCAACAGCCTGCTGGACGGCATGCTCCTCGCCGCGCACCTGAATTGTCATATAGCCAATGGTCGTCTCTTGTATTTCCGTCATATTGGCAAACAAAATGTTCACATAGACCTCATGCTGCCGAATCAATTCATGAACCACTGGCTCGGAAGCAGCCTGTCCGATAAATTCCAGCTTGTAAATCCGCTGTGCTTCTTGCTGCTCGAACGTTTGCAGCACACTATCCGGCACCGTATCATGAATAACCGTGCGCACAAAGCTTTGCGTCGTCGGGTGCTGCGGCTGTCCGAATACCTCCAGCACATTGCCCTGCTCGATGATTTCACCCTTTTCCATCACAGCCACCTTGTTGCAAATCCGCTGAATGACTGACATCTCATGCGTGATGATCAGAATGGTAATCTTGTATTCCTTGTTGATTTTACGAAGCAAATCCAGAATCGACTGTGTGGTCTGCGGATCAAGCGCCGAAGTGGCCTCATCACAGAGCAGGATAGACGGGTTGCTCGCCAGCGCCCGCGCAATACCGACACGCTGCTTCTGACCACCAGAAAGCTCACTCGGATAGCTGTTCGCCTTGTCTGACAAGCCTGTGAACTCCAGCAACTCTTTTACCCGTTGCTCAATCTCCCGTTTGTTGCGCTTGAGCAGCACCAGCGGAATCGCAATATTGTCGAACACCGTTTTCGACTCCAACAGATTGAAATGCTGAAAAATCATACCGATCTTCTTTCTTACCTTCCGAAGCCCTGATGTCGAATAGGTATTCAACCGCTCTCCTTCGACAAGAACCTCTCCGCTGGTGACCTTCTCCAGACGGTTAACCAACCGGATCAGCGTACTTTTACCTGCGCCGCTGAATCCGATAAAACCGAAGATATCACCTTTATCCACTTGGATATTTATATTTTTTAGCGCTTCAATGCTTAAGCCTTTTCTCACATAGGTTTTGGATACATTTTTTAGTTCAATCATTACTTCTAGCTCCTTCCGATTCCTTTAAGAATGTAAGATGTCATTGAGCTGTTTGCATCCCTTTATCGTTAATCCACTAAATCCGAGTATTCTAGTAAGTTTTATAAAGTATACTACTTCGATTTAATATTCATGTCAATATGTGTTTTTTGAGGGCCAACGATTAAACTTTAGCCCTGAGGGCATCGTCATCTAACTACAGGGATTGTTAAAAGCCATGTTCGTCCTAAGTTGAGAGCATTTTTTGCATAAACAGGCGTGGTATTGCAGACGCTATGGAATATGCCGAAGCATACACACCTTGCCCAAATGGGACGGAAGCGGAGGAAGTTAAATGAAAAGAATATTTGCCTTGTGGCTATGCGTTGCGGTTATGGGGATGTTAGTTGTTACGGGTGAATCCGCGCTAGCTGCTCAAACTGTTGACGAACAGCCTTATCATTTTGGATTCAAAAAAAGCAAGGGGGGCGAGCTGCCTTCTATCGCACAGGAGGGCTTTATGCACCTGATTGAAAAACAGGGGGGCATCTTTCTCGGAGATACTGCCAAAAAAGAAATATTTCTCACGTTCGACAACGGCTATGAGAATGGATATACGCCCAAGGTGCTGGATGTATTAAAGGCCAAAAAGGTTCCGGCCGCCTTCTTTGTAACCGGACATTTTGTGAAGGATCAGCCAGCTTTGATGCGCCGCATGGCGAGTGAGGGCCATATTATTGGTAACCATTCATGGAGTCATCCTGATATGAGTACCATTTCTTCGACAGAGATCCGGTCTGAGCTGGATCGGGTACGAAATGCATCGGCAGAGCTCACCGGACAAAAGGAAATGAAATACGTCCGTCCGCCTCGTGGCATTTTTAGCGAAAAGGCATTGGCCTCCTGCCGAGAAGCCGGATATACGAGCGTATTTTGGTCTGTGGCTTACAAGGACTGGGACACGAATATCCAGCAGGGAGCAGACTATGCCTACCAACAAGTTATACGTCAGCTCCACCCTGGAGCAGTCATTCTGCTCCATTCCGTATCCAAGGACAATACCGAGGCGCTGGCTTCGATTATTGACGAAGCCCGCAAGCAAGGGTATGAGTTCAAAAGCCTGGACGACCTTAAGGTTAAGCATTACCAATAAAAATAACTGAATTGGACGAATGGCTAAATATAAAAAGCCCGATCCACACTGTGTACAGCAGACAGTGTCAATCGGGCTTTTTGCTTTACGATTAAGGAAGGTAGGGGATCATATACTTATTCTAAGGTTAGCTTATACACCCTTGCTTCATAAGGGCGCAGCTTCAAAGCATGCAGATTCTCCCCTTGCGATGGTTCGTAGTTGGACAGAAGCAGCTCCGCTTTGGCGGCAGGATAGCCCTCCTCCTCAGGCCAGTGGAACATCGGTTCACGATCAAAGAAATTCAAAATGACTAGCAGATGCTCCTTCCCCAACGTGCGGGTAAACACATACAACTCGGTATCCAGCGGCAGCAGCAGCTTATATTCACCATAAACGATCACCTCATGTTGTTTACGCAGGGCAATCAGCTTACGATAATAGTGAAAAATCGAATCCGGGTTATGTCTTTCCGCTTCAACGTGGATATGCGTGTAGTTATCGTTGATTTTCATCCACGGCTCTCCATCGGTAAACCCGGCCGCATGGCCTCCATTCCACTGCATGGGCGTCCGCGCATTATCCCGGCTTTTTCTCCAAATTGCCGCCATAATCTGCTCTTCCGGTTCGCCCAGCTTCCGTTGCTGTTCATAATAATTCAATGTCTCCACGTCCCGGTAATCATCAATTGACGAGTAAGCGATATTCGTCATGCCGATTTCCTCGCCTTGATAAATGTACGGCGTACCTTCGAGCATATGCGTGAAGGTTGCCAGCATTTTGCCCGACTCCACACGGTACTGTCCATCATTCCCGAATCGCGAGAGGGCGCGCGGCTGATCATGGTTGTTCAGATAATTCGCATTCCAGCCTTCCTGATGAAGCACCGTCTGCCATCGACTCATCATTTTTTTAAGCTCTACCAGTGTCCACGGCTTGGGTTTCCACTTTTCTGTTCCCTGTCCCTCGGCATCTATAAACATGTGTTCAAACTGGAAAACCATATTCAGTTCATGTCGCTGATCCCCCACATAATCGAGAGCCTGTTCAGGGCCTAAGCCTGATGTCTCACCGACGGTCATTAAGGGATACCGCTCCAGCACCCTTTCATTCAGCATGCGAAGAAGCACATGCACCTGTTCCAAATTGGAAAAAAGCTGATAGGCCCGTACCCATGTCCGTTTCTCGGGATTATTGGCGTCTGGCAGCCCTTCGGTTTTGACAATATGGGCAATGGCGTCAAATCGGAAGCCATCGACTCCCTTTTTCAGCCACCATTCCACCATGCGGTACAGTTCAGCGACCATTTCTTCATTGTTCCAGTTGAGGTCCGGCTGATGCTCGGAATACAGATGCATGTAATATTCACCTGTAAGCTTGTCATATTTCCACACAGAACCGGAAAAATACGATTCCCAATTGTTCGGATATCCGCCATTTTTGCCTGTTCGCCATATGTAGTAGTCTCGTTTCGGATTATCCTTGGACGAGCGTGATTCCGTAAACCATGGATGCTCATCCGAAGTATGGTTTAATACCAGATCCATCATAATTTTGATGCCTCGTTCATGCGCCTTGTGAAGGAGTTTATCAAAATCCTCCATCGTTCCGAATTCATCCATAATGGCATAATAGTCACTAATATCGTAGCCGTTATCATGATTGGGCGATTTGTACACCGGACAAATCCAGATGACATCAATGCCCAGTTCACTCAGATAGTCCAGCCTGGACAGAATACCCTGTAAATCTCCTTTTCCGTCTCCATCCGAATCCTGAAAGCTAATCGGATAAATCTGATACACAACGGCTTCCTTCCACCATATCTTTTTAGGCATGATTTCCTCCTGTAGTTTCTCTGTACATCCAATAGCATATGCTCTTAACATACACGCAATACCTGCGGGCGAATCGTTGGTGTGACGCGGAAAAGGAAGTTTGAAGCTTGCTTCGACGTAATCGCAGAGCCATGATGAGGCATTCGAATTTTTTTGAAATTTTTTTAAAAAAACAGGTTGTAAAAGTTACTCCGGCGTTACCTATATATATGAACGGCCCATATCCATGAACCAGAAGCGGTCCCATTCTCTAAATCAAAGGAGGAACTCACATGAACCATCGTCCCAAAGAGCCAAAGGATCTGATTGTGGAGTCGGCTGTGATCCCGCCAAATATCAATGTGGATGTGGAATCAGCCACCGAGGGGGGAAAGCGCCGCCTGATGCTTAGCGATAACCCGGAGACGCTCACCCCCGTGACTGTACCTGCCCGGCAAGCTACCCTGTGGCATGACGTGGTGCGCACGACAACCCGGACGGTCAAGCATCGCATTTTCGGCTGGCATTACAACAAAATCGGCGCCCCCGTCAAACTGGGCATCACCGTAGAGAACAAAAGCGATGCTGCGCTGGAAGTACGTCATATCGAGCGGGCTTTAGAGATTGCGCCTGAGGATGGTAACTGGATTATGGATGTCGGGCAGTCTATTGCCAAAAGCTGTTTGGCAGGTACGATGAAGCGCGTGAAGCCGGTAGACCGTCATAAATTCAGCAAAGGTACAGCGCTGCTGGAAGAATTCGAGCTGCCTGAAGGATCGCTGGCCGGATTCACCTATGATCTCACTGTGGAATATGCCGAAGGCCATGGTACGTTGGACTATGTAATCCGCACCGTGGTCAGTAAGGATATACAGACCGACCTGCGCGGGATTCATGCGGAGCCGCTACCACCCGTACCGCCGCCGCAGGCGCATCCGCGCGGTACATGGTCCTTTTCCGAAACAAACGCGCGGATGCCAGAGTACGTGGTCGGGCAAAGCGCCAACTACCGAGCATGTGCCACCAAAAAATTGAACGGTGAGACTCCCGCCGATCTACTGTTTACCGGGGCTCGCAGCGAGCTAGGCCCTGCGCTTGATAATCGTGGACAATTCGGTGTCATATATAACGCTACGATTCCCATCGTTAACGACAGTCACGAGGAACGTACGGTCCGCATCTACGCCAATCCGCGTGGGGGAGCGTTCGCTGGGTCTGTGCGTGTGGATGATCATGTATATGGTATCCCTCTGCTACGAGATAATACCAAGGTATGCCGATTGGCTGATATCAGCGTGCCCCCTGGCAAGTCCAGCTATTCTCTAAGTTTTATGATTGCAGGCAGCGCAACCACGCCGTTGGGCCTGTACGTCATTACACTATAACTGTGCTCACGATGACTGGATAAGCGAACGTAGGGCAAAAATTTTCACAGGATATGGTCTGCGCTATAGTAAATGGAGCTTTCCCAAAAGTCGGTTTTAACTTTATTGGACAGTGTACGCTTCGTCATTAGCGTAAAAAAAAAGCGCGAGTGCAAGGGTTATTTTCCCCCTGTAACTCGCGCTTTTTGGATCAGCAGAATAAATACTGCTCTATTTGAACCGCTGGACCTGCCTCGAAGGCATAATGGTCAACTCTGGAATATTGACATGCTCCGGCTGCTCCAGTGCATAAAGGGCAGCTTCTGCAACATCATCGGGATGCAGCGGCAAAACGCTCGAAGCAAACGCCCGAATTTCCTGCTCGGGATATCCGGCAACCTGCGAAAATTCCGTCGCCACCGCCCCGGGGTGAATCGCAGTTACACGAATTCCTTGCGTACTGGTCTCCAAACGCAATGCGGAGGCTATGGCGCTAACGCCGTACTTGGTAGCGCTGTATAGTCCTCCTCCGGCAACCACTTCCTTCGCTGCAATAGAGGAGACAATGACAACATCCCCCTTGGCCTGTTCCCTCATTGGCTGAAGCCCGTACTTCAGTGTCAGGACAAGACCGTGCACATTCGTCTTGTAAAGCTCCTCCCATCTTTCCAGATCCACTTCTGCCAGTGGGCTTCGATACCCGAAGCCGGCATTGGCAACGATAATGTCAAGCCGCCCCCAGCGTTCAAGAATGGCGTGGACCGCCTGCTGTACGTCTTCAGCTTTTTGGATATCGGCAGGTATTGCCATGACCTCGTACAATTCCTCTTGGTGCAAGTCGCGAACCCATTCGTCCAATCGCTCCTGACGGCGTGCCAATACAGCTACATACGCGCCTCGCTTTGCCAGTTTTTTTGCAATCGATGCCCCAATGCCACTGCTTGCGCCTGTTACCAAAGCTACTTTCCCGGCCAGGCTTTCCTTCGCTTTCCAGGATAATTTCAACTCATCCAATATCATGTTAAACCCTCCCAAGCTTATTTGGTTAAAAGCACGCGATGAACACCCTGGCTGCCTCCAGGAGCTGTACCTATATATAAATATCCGTCATGGTTTACAGCCGTGGTTACCCCATAAAGCGAGCCTTCAGGATCATGCCAGCTTCCGATGAGTTTACCCTGCGGATTAAGCTCCACAGCAAGCCCATGCTTCACAGGTGCGCTTGCACCGCTGAGCAGCGATTGAGGCAATTTGGCCATCATTCCAGCCAGCCACGGGCTTCCATGCATCTGATCTACAAAGGGAATACGTGTCGTGAAGAGACCGACCCAGAAATGGCCTTGATCATCACGCGTAATGTTATCCGGAAAACCGGCGAGATTATCCGCAAAAATATCCGAAGTCCCCTTCTTCGGCCCTTTGAGCCAGTATCGGGTCAATTGGTAGTGATACGACTCTGCCACAAGCACAAAATCTTCGTCCGCAGACAAGGCAACCCCGTTCGCAAAATAAAGGCCTTCCAACAGAACTGTCGTCTGCTTGGTCGCCGGATCATATTTCAGCAAACGTCCATGTGGCTTGTTCTCGGCGATTTCTTTGAAGACTACACTGCCATAATTGGAGGTGTCAGAAAAATAAATGGTACCATCTTTGGCAATATCCAGCTCGTTGGCCAAATAGATCGGTGTGCCGTCGACTTGATCGGCCAACACCGTCACGTTTCCGGAAGGATCTACCGACAGCAGCCCCTTCTTAACATCCGTAACGATCAGATTTCCACTTGCGTCAAACATAAGTCCATTGGGCGTTCCTTTGGTATCTGCATATAGCTGGGCCTTTTGCGGATTGCCCTTTGTATCAAAGGCAACCTTATAAATTTTCCCGTCGGAGTCTCCCGTATATAAATTTCCTTTCTTGTCAAAAGTGATAAATTCCGGAAACTTAGGAGCATCTGTAATAAGCTCTGCGGAGCTGAGTTTATTGTTTTGTTGCCATGGCCCCGCTTCTTCAAAAGAGGGGGCCGAAGGTGCAAGCCATTTTGCAGGTTGGACAGGGGAAGGGATGAGCATAAAAATAACCACTCCCAGAAGGATTACCGCCAGCAGCGATAATCCGGTTCTGCGTACCCATTTACGCGGTTTCTTATTCTTTCTTCCTTGAGCATCTTTGACAGACAAATCAGGTTTACTGGGCATTAGAGTGCCTCCTATGTGATGTGAATAATATTTATATTTGAACGACGATTTTACCGAAATACTGTTTTCCTTCAGCCAAAAGTGCGAAGGCTTCGCCGATTCGGCTGAGCGGGAATACCCGGTCGATGACAGGATGTAAACGATGGCGGGAAATGGCACGATTCATGTTTTCAAAATGTTCCCGGTTACCTACTTGGCTGCCGCGAATCGTCGCAGCCTTCTGCAAAATGCTGGTGACATCGAACTCAGGAATGGTCAAGCCCGATAAGAATCCGACCATGCTCACAGTCCCTCCGGTACGAAGTGCATTGATGGATTGCGCCATTGTTGCCGCTCCCCCTATATCCAGGACATGGTCGACTCCGCCGCCTGTCAGCTCCAGAGCCACCTTATCCCACTCTGGAACTTCCGAATAGTTGATTGTCTGCCATGCGCCGAGAGCTTTTGCCCGTTCCAGCTTGTCATTGCTGCTCGATGTGATAATTACCCGTGCTCCCGCCATCAGAGAGAATTGAAGCCCAAAGATGGAAACACCGCCTGTTCCTTGTAAGAGCACCGTATCCCCCGCTCGCAGCCCGCCGGATTCCATCAGCATGCTCCATGCGGTTAATCCCGCAATCGGCAAGGTGGAAGCCTCCTCCCAAGAAAGGTGATCCGGAATGGCGACGACCCCTTCTTCATGCAGAACGATATATTCAGCCGCCACTCCGCTGAGTGGGCCTCCCAGACTGTCCTTTAATACCTCCGCTCTCGTGCTCCCGCCAATGAATTTCTGTTGTAAATTTCCCGCTACCCTTTGTCCAATCTGAAATTTTGTCACTCCTTCGCCCACAGCCACAATTTCACCCGCTCCATCGGATAACGGAATGAAGGGAAATTGAATGCCGATCGGCATTACTCCATTGAGTATTACCAAATCTCGATAATTAAGAGACGCTGCCCTTATGCGGATCAAAACTTCCAGCCGTCCCGGCACCGGTATGTCGAGTTCCGTCAAGGCTAATTCTTCAAAGCCAAAACCGTTTTTCAGTTGCACTGCTTTCATTTTGGTTGGTCCTCCCTGCAATTTTTAACTTTTTACTCACCATGGATACAGTGTATTATAAAAGAAACATTGTTTCCTATACAATACACTGTATCCGTTTGTCTTCAAAACGTCAATCTTTACTTTAAAAATAAAATATGTCGTAACTGCTTCCGGGCTTTTAACGTTCCTTACCAAGTAAAATTGGAGACAGAGTGGCTTTCGCTTGCCCATAACTTGCTCAGGTGGACAAGCATGGACCAAAAAACGCGAGTTTCAGGGGTGAAAAAACCTCTGAAACTCGCGTTTTTTTACATTAGCATTTTGCATAATTCGATTCCCAACGCTTAAAAGTACAATATATAGACAAACTAGAACGTTTTGATCTATATATTGTTGATTTGAAATCACTCTTGGGATTTATGCAAAATTATCATATTAATGGTGATATAAGCACTGTCCAATACGGTTGAAATTTGCTTATGGGACAGACCCATTTAAGCTCCACTTTTTATAAACTACGTCTACTTAAATTTGTTCCTGACTATATTACGCTACTAAGCATAAAATTGGGGGGCGGACTCGGTTCCGGCTTGCCAAACAAATAACCCTGCGCCAGGGACACACCTGCTTCACGACAAAATTCAAAATCCTCCATCTGCTCAACGCCTTCAGCCAGTACCTGGCCGCCAAAACGAGAAGCCGATTCCACGATCCCTGTAATTTGTCGCTTCTGATCACTGTTGCGATAACAGCCATCAATTAAACTGCGATCAATTTTGACATAATCCGGCTGGAGACAGTTCATCAGCTCTGTCGTAGAATAACCTGCCCCCACATCGTCCAGTGCCACTGAAACTCCACGTTTGCGATATAGTTCAAAAATATGATGCAAAACATTCAGGTCATCAATTTCTTCCGTCTCTACGACCTCAAACACAAAATCCTCCGTATTCATGGACAACCGATCAATCGTCTCAAAGGTATGATTCAAGCAATAAGCCGGATTATAAATAGTGGAAGGAAGAAAATTAATAAAACGTTTGATTCCCGCAGGAAGGCATGTTGCACTTTTTTCAATCGCAGAAATACGGGCTGACCGATCCAGATGAGCATGCAAGCCAGCTTCACGGGCAATTTCAAACAGCCGAAAAGGCTGAAAAGGTCTCTGTGGATGTGACGGACGCAACAAAAATTCAAACCCGATAATGTCCAGCTTGTGGTCAATAATAGGCTGCATATGGCTGGAAAAGCTCTGATCCACAATAACATTCATGACATCTGGATGCTTGATTCGTGCTTGCAGTTGGCTGAATGGAAGCCAATCCTCATACCCTTCGACATGAAACGATCCGGTCACCACAACCTCCATATGTAACAACCATTCCTTCGGCAGACAAGCAAGTCTGTCCATCAATTGCTCCAGCTCCGCAGGACTGTCATAGCGAAACGCAATGCCGTCCTCGCGCCCTTGTTCCTGTTTCATTTGTTCCGACAGCATACCCAAGTTGCCCAGCACTTGAGTAAGCGACACCCTGGAATGCCTGATTTTCAGCAATCCCTGGTCCTTAATAGGTAATATGATGCTGCAATTGCTGCAAGTCATAATGGTCCTCCTCGGAACAATTTTCCGGTTTTTTCACCATTATATCACAAATAACTAGAACAAAAGAACTATATAATTACGTGTTTTTACAAAAAATAAGGTTATTTTTAACTACAACTTAGGACTTAAGTATATATTCGACAAAAAATAAAGCCTTTTGCACCATTTATAAATTCAAGTACCGTTATCCGTGGAACTAAAAAGCAGCAAGTCTCTCGGGCACGGAGACTTGCTGCTTCAATTTGAATTTTAATGGACCCAGAAACCCAGACTTATTTGGAAGCCTTCGGTTTAGTGGTTTTAGCTGGTTGAGCTACCGCAGGTTTGGTTGCTTTTACGGCTGGCTTCGCCGTTGCTTTCGCTGGAGCCACGGTTTCCTTTACAGTAGTCGTTGCTGCATTGGGCTTCGCGCCAGCTTTAAGACTATATTTAGCAAAGCCGTCAGCCGCACTGCCGAGGAATGAAATTTGCTGGTTTCCGGCAAGCACGTCTTTTGCATCAGGCGAGGATTCGAAGGTAACCTTAGCCTCACCGAAGGGAGCAATAGACCAGTTGCCATCCGCAGCCGGATTAATTGTTCCGTTCGTACGGATGTAATCAATAACGACCTGGCGGTTTTCGTCCGGTGCTGCCATCACAATGCGTTTGCCATCCGGATTTGCCAGTTTGGATGAGGAAGCACGATAGTTGTTGGTCGCTACGATAAATTTCTGTGCAGGATCAATTGCTTTCCCGTTGTATTGTAAATCCTTGATACGATGAGCAGAAGGATCAATAACGGTTCCCTTGGCATCATATCGTGCAGGCTGAGTCACATCAACCTGGTAATTCACGCCGTCAATGACATCAAAATTGTAGGTAGGGAAATCTTTGTTAATCAGCAATTGTTCCTCGGTTTTCTTTGGATCGATACGGTTGAACTGGCCCGCAGACCATTCCAGCCATTCCTGAATTTCAGCACCGGTAACTTCTACGGCCTGAACCGTGTTCGGGTACACGTACAGATCGGACACGTTTTTAATGGCTATTGTGCCTTCAGGAATGCTGGTATAATACTCGGCACCGTTTCGACCACCAGCCTTGAATGGGGCGCCAGCCGACAATACGGGAAGATTTTCGTATTCGGTCCCTTTTAGATGGTTCTGTACGTACCATTTTTGTGCATTCGTCACAATCTGAATGGATGGGTCATCCTGCACTAATGCAAAATAACTGTTAATCGGTGCGGTTGTGGTTCCTACCGGTTGACGAACATAATCCAATGTTCCTTTATGTTCGTCCTTGACCGCCTCTGTCAGTTTGAATTCGGGTTTGATCTGTTGCACCGCTGGATTGGTAGTATTCACAACCGGGCGCACTTCCGACTGAGAGTTAGTTACATTCCACACGCGGTTTTTCTTTTCAAGGCTCAGGTCAATAATGCCCAGCTCCTTGCCCCATGAGGAAGCTTCTACAGCCGGTACGCCATTAATGGTTCCTTTATCCAGGTCTACACCGCTCATTCCTTTAAAATCAGGGCCGGGGAAAGATTTATGCGCGTGTCCGAATAAAATAGCGTTAATTCCGTCTACCTTGCTCAAATATTTAACGGCATTCTCCATCAATGGAGTTTGCGGTACATCCTCATAACCTGTGTGTGCCAGCACAATAATAATTTCAGCACCCTCGGTTTTCATTTGTGGAATAAACTTTTTCGCCGTTTCCACAATGTCCTTGGTAACGACCTTGCCCTTCAAATTACTTTCATCCCACTGCGTAATTTGGGGCGTTACCAAGCCAATCACGCCCACTCTGAGTGGATGAACTTGACCCTTTTCATCCGTCACTTCTTTATCCAGAATGCGATAAGGGGTAAAATAATTTTTAGTGCCTTGGCCCCCATCATCGTAATACACGTTCGCATTTACGTAAGGGAAATCAGCTCCCTTGAGCGATCTTTCCAAAAAGTCGAGACCATAGTTAAATTCATGGTTCCCCACCGTAGCCGCATCATAGTCCATCAAGTTCATCATCTTGTAGACCGGATGGACACCGCCTTCTTTCTCGAAGGTTTTGCTTCTGGCCATATAATCGCCCAGTGGATTGCCCTGCAACAAGTCGCCGTTATCGAACAACAGGCTGTTTCTCGTTTCACTGCGCGCCTGCTGAATCAGTCCAGCTGTGCTAATCAAGCCATATTCGTTCGTTTCCTTGTCCGCATAGTAATCGTAATTCATCAAGGCCGCATGAATATCCGTTGTTTCCATGATCCGCAAATTCACTGTACCGCTATCCTTGGATTCGCTGGCAGCCCAAGACGGAGCGGCTGAAAACACCAGCATGTTACAGGCAACGACTGCTGCTGTAAGCCCTTTAAACCATTTTTTATGAAATAACAAAATATATCCCTCCTCATTAAGGTGTAGGCCTCGTACACATATTTTTGCACATATATGTAAGTTTAGAACCCACCATTTCTATTTTAATCCAACGCCGGACAAAAGAGTAGTCATTTACTCCATTTATTTATGAAAAAATAATTAATTTTTCGTAAACATAAAAACCAGCAAACCTCCCAAAAAACTCGGAGAATTGCTGGTTTTCTCATACTCTATCCGTTTCTATTTTCCCCACACCTGACGTCCGGTTTGCTTGCCCACATACTCAATTCGAGTCGGATTCACATCCAGAATGACATAATCGGGGTCATCCGGGCCGGAAAACCATTCCTTCAACGAATCATTCCACACTTGTTTTCGGAGTCCCTCGTCAGCTGTTACCCGGACAGTCGCCTCAACCTCCACGACTTCCTTCGTACCGCCAACCTCATAACCCAGCAGCAGATAAGCGTTTGGATTATCCTTCAGCTCTTCCACCTTATGCGTTTTGCGATCTGTCGCGAGATGAATGTTCAACCCTTCGTTAAAAAGAGCCATATAGCGCACCTTCGGCTTGCCGCCTTCTACTGTACCCAACGAGCAAAATTTGTTGTTATCCAAAGCCTTTACAATGGCTTGTTCCAGTTGGCTGCGATCCAATGTTTCCGTTTTACCCACGGTACAACAACTCCTTTTCGCAAATTAGAATTCCTTTGAAGGCCCATGCCATGCTCCAACACCAGCTCATCAAACCATACCTGCGTAGCTATTCTGAAAAACAACTTTAAGCGATTAAATCATGGTCATTTTCAGAACAAAGCTCACAGTAAAAGTGTACCCTAGCGTACGGCAAATGAACCGTCACTTCTTCCCCAATGCTGGACAGACCCGCCTTCTAGGCATATAATCGTCGTAGTAAACCCGAATTGAATAACCCATTCGACTATACAATGCCAGGGGTGCTGGAATCGGCCGGCTGAGAGTGTGTCCCAAGACACTGACCCTTACAACCTGATCTGGGTAATGCCAGCGTAGGAATGCTTAAGCAAGATGCGCCCCTTTTTTCTTATTACGGCGGGCCATCCCTTACTTTGGTATATACATGCGCAAGCGTCCCGGAACATCGGGGCGCTTTTTTTGTTGAAGATGATGTTGTTGGAACAGATAGCGTCCGGCAGAAGTTATTTTTGTAAAATGGGAAACATAAGCTGTCTGATCCGACGGATTACGGGTAATAAAAGGAGAGAACACAACGATGAAGCGCATGAAAATGTTAAGCCTTGGGCTGATCAGCCTGTGGCTAATGGCCCTGACCCTGACCGCCTGCGGCGGAAGCTCCCCCTCTGCACCACAAGGCGAGACTCCTGCCGCCAACACCCAAACATCCTCCCCGACAAAGGGACTCAAGGACGTTAAAGTCGTGCTCGACTGGACGCCAAATACGAATCATACGGGCCTCTATGTCGCCAAGGACAAAGGATTTTACGAAAAAGCAGGCTTGAATGTCCAGATCGTTCAACCCGGCTCAGGCGGAGCCGATCAAATGGTTGCTTCCAATGCTGTACCTTTTGGTATCAGCTATCAGGAGGGCGTCACACAAGCTCGTACGCAAGGGGTACCGCTCGTATCCATCGCTGCGGTCATCCAGCATAATACATCAGGCTTCGCAGCCCCGGTTGACCGCGGCATTAAGAGTCCTAAGGATTTTGAAGGTAAAAAATACGGCGGCTGGGGTTCGCCCGTAGAAGAAGCGGTCATGAAATCCATCATGGACGCAGACAAGGGCGATGTAAGCAAGGTGAAAATAATCAACATGGGTAATGCCGATTATTTTACAGCCGTGAAGCGTGATATCGACTTTGCCTGGATCTTCTACGCTTGGACCGGGATTGAAGCCCAACTACGCGGTGAACCACTGGATATGCTGTATGTAAAAGATTATTCCAAAAGTCTGGATTACTATACACCTGTCATCGTGAGCAACGAACAGACGATTAAAAATGATCCCGAACTGGTCAAGGCCTTCATGGACGCGACCGCCCAAGGCTATGAATATACCATCGCTCACCCGGAAGAAGCCGCAGATATCTTGACCAAAGCGGTTCCGGAACTGGATAAAAAACTGGTACTCGCCAGCCAAAAATGGCTAAGCCCGCGTTATCAGGACGATGCCGCCCAATGGGGCGTACAAAAAGCGGAGGTATGGAAAAACTACTCCGACTGGATGTACGAGCGCAAGCTGCTCAGCAAACCCTTGGAAGTCGATAAAGCCTTCACCAATGATTTCCTGCCCAAGCGTTGATCTTGTAAAAATGCCACACAAACCACTTTAAAAATAAGGTGCTTTTAAGGCGGTTGGCAGCGTAGCGTTTCATTTGAATCTGGAGAAGCGTAGCGTTCGCCTGAAAGCTTTCCATAGGAAAGCTAGCTTCAAAAGCATACACTCAGGGGGAATGTTACCTTTTAAATTTATTCAAAGAATCCCACGGCAACAGCGATCGTAAGATCAAATGAAACGCGGAGCGGTCTCACCCGCCTTAAACCACCATATTTCCCTAAAAACACTCCAAATAAAGGACAGGTGAATTCACATGGCTAACACACTGCTCAGTATTCAAGTGATTCCTAAAACCCCCAATAACGAGGACTCTTATGCATATGTAGATAAAGCGATTGAAGTTATTCAGCGCTCCGGTGTCAAACATCAGGTGAACCCATTGGATACGACCATGGAAGGCGAGCTGGACGAGCTGCTGAAGGTGGTTAAAGAAATGCACGAGGCACTGACGGAAGCAGGCAGTCCAAGCATCATTTCACAAATCAAAATCGCACATAACCCGCAGGGCATCAGCATGGATAAGCTGACCGAGAAATATCGCCCATGAATCCGAAAGGCAAAAGCGCATCCTGGTGGAAAAGCGTATGGCCGCCCCTTGTGGCGGTCCTCTTCTTTTTAGCCGCCTGGCAGGGGGCGGTTTCCTATTTACATGTTGAATCCTGGCTACTGCCAGCTCCGTCCCTGATCGTGCAGGAAGGAATGGCCCAGTCGGCGCTGCTTGGTGCCCATACTTGGGCTACCGTTCGCTTAACGCTGGCGGGATTTGCTATCGGCACAGCAACTGGACTATGGATCGCCATTGTTCTTCATACCATCCCTTTTCTCAAATCGGCTCTGTACCCGCTGCTCATTCTTAGTCAAAACATTCCGACTATCGCTCTCGGCCCGTTGCTGATGGTGTGGTTTGGTTTTGGCGTGTTGCCCAAGCTGATGGTTATTACACTGGTCTGCTTTTTTCCTGTGGCTGTAGCGGCCATGGACGGGCTGACACGGACGGACCGCACAATGATGAGCTATATGCGCATGTCGGGCGCAGGCCGCATGGCTATTTTCATGAAGCTGGAGCTGCCTCATTCCCTGCCACAAGTATTTTCGGGCATCAAGATTGCCGCCACCTACAGCGTGATGGGCGCAATCATTGCGGAATGGATCGGAGCCAGTGAAGGAATTGGATATTATATGAATTTGCAAAAATCAGCCTACCGCACGGATCTGATTTTTGCCGCCATTGGCATTATTGTTACACTTAGTTTGCTAATGTTCATAGCTATTCTACTGCTGGAAAAATGGCTGGTACGTTGGAAACCCGACCAGGAATAGCTTCCAAATGGAACCGAAGGATACCAAAGAAAGGACGTGGCGCGTATGAGTCTGCATCCTACTGACTTATCACCGCAAAATATGGCTGATGGACAACGAGCCGTGGAACCGCTGGAGCATTCTTCCACTCCTCCAGCCTTGGAACTGGACGGCATTAGCCTGGCCTTCCGGGAAAAGCGAAGCTCGCTGCCTGTATTGCAGGATGTATCCTTGAGCGTCCGACCTGGGGAATTCGTCTCCTTGATCGGTCCGTCCGGCAGCGGCAAAAGCACGCTGTTTCACATCATCGGTGGGCTGCTCAAGCCGCAGCTGGGGCACATCCGTATGAACGGACAGGACGTGACTGGGGAACGCGGGCATATCAGCTATATGCCTCAACAGCCCGCGCTTTTCCCGTGGCGTACCACGCTGGACAACGTGCTGCTCGGGCAGGAAAATGCGCCGCGGAAAGATACAGCAGCGCAGCCCCGGCACACCAGCGAACGCGAACGCCGTGAGGAAGCCCTGCAATGGCTGGAGCAGGTCGGGCTTGGCCCATTCGCTAAGGCGTATCCGCATACACTCTCTGGCGGCATGCAGCAGCGGGCGGCTTTCCTGCGCGCGCTACTCAGTCCGCAAGAGCTGATGCTGCTGGATGAGCCGTTCAGCGCACTGGATGCGCTGACGCGCGGAGACATGCAACAATGGCTCCTGCGGATGTGGGAGAAGAACCGCCGCTCCGTGCTGTTCATTACCCACAGCATTGAGGAAGCGTTGCTGCTCTCCGACCGTATCTATGTACTGTCGGCACGACCTGCTTCAGTAATACACGTCGTAGACGTTCCTTTCCCTCGCCCTCGCAGGGAAGAAATCACCCTCGACCCGCGCTTTATCGAATGGAAGCGAAAAATGACAGGCTGGATGCGCGAGGAAAAGCACAGACTGGATGGCGACACGGACATCACTGGAAGCGTCCGTGAGGATACCTCAGGTATTGGGGCGAAGCCGTTATGAATGACTCGAAGAATAAGAAACTGAACACGACAGCACCAACGACAACGACAGCACCCGCGCCTCTAATCGACGCGCACATTCATGTGGATAGCTATCCGTCTGAGCAGCAAGAGCTATTGCTCGCTTCGCTTGCAGATAGCAGCGTCGAAGCCGTCATAGCCGTGTCCATGCATCTCGCCTCCAGCCGGGCCAATTTGTGCTTGTCTGAGCGTTTTCCCGGGCTGGTACGACCCGCCTTTGGCTTTCATCCCGAACAGCCTCTTCCACCGCAAGCTGAGCTTGATCTGTTGTTCGACTGGATGGACAAGCATGCAGAGCATATGGTCGCCGTAGGTGAGGTTGGCTTGCCCTATTATAATCGGCTGGAAGCCTTGGAGAGAGGCGTTTCCTTTGACCTTGCTCCTTACATAGAACTGCTGGAGCGTTTTGTCCGGTTTGCGGGAAAACATAACAAACCGATTGTGCTGCATGCCGTCTATGAGGACGCGGATATTGCCTGCGATTTACTGGAACGCCACGGCGTCACGCAGGCGCATTTCCATTGGTTTAAAGGCTCTGCCGCCACGACCGAACGCATGGCCCGTAACGGCTATTATGTCTCCTTCACACCGGATCTCTTGTATGAGGATGAAATCCGAAGTTTGGCAACACAGTATCCTCTCGGTCAGGTGATGGCGGAAACGGACGGCCCTTGGCCCTTTGAAGGGCCTTTTTCCGAACAACAGACCCATCCATGCATGACCGCCGAAGTCATTCGGGCATATAGCAAGCTGACAGGTCAAAATGAAACTGTCGTTCGGCAATTATTTTATGACAATACGAGACGCTTTTACGCACTGTCTAATTTATAAAGTCATATCAGTTATTCCCTGAAAAGATATACAAGCCAGCTTACAACAAAAGCAAAGAACCTCCTATTACGCGGACTTCATCATGCGCAAAAAGGAGGTTCTTTGTATTTTTCAAACATACCTATGGCTTCATGCCATTTATATGTTGCTGCGTTATTTTTATCGCCTGTCCGACCTTTATTGCTTCAAAAATCCCTTTTGCTCCAAAAAAGACTTCATCTGCAAACGTGCAGGCTCGGTCAGTCTCGCTGCCATTTGCTCTGACCATGGGGTAGACCGCTGGCCACCTGTGCGTTCCTTCAAATATTCAGCCGATGTGTGATCATACAGATCCACAGCTTTCATCGTCTGATTTTTGTCGTAGCCGTTCATGTGCAAAACACCGGACAGCGGAAGACGTGGACGTAAGCTCCCTTCCTGATCCGGTACACCAATACACATGCCGAACACCGGATATACCAATTCAGGCAACCTCAACAGCTCGGATACCTCGGCTATTTTCGTACGGATGCCTCCGATGTAGACAATGCCCAAACCGAGTGATTCGGCGGCTACCGCTGCATTCTGTGCGGCTAACGCGGCATCAATGGTCGCAACCGTATAATTTTCGACGGAACCTTCATAGGAGGGCTGGCCCGGCTGATGGTGAACTGTGACCTGCTTCAAGCGGTACAAATCTGCACACCACACGAGGAACGCCGGGCATTGCTCAACGTAAGCCTGACCACCAGCCAACCCAGCCAGCTTTGTTTTCAAAGAAGGCTCTGTAACGGCAATGACGGTATAAGCCTGTACATTGCTGGACGAGGAAGCCATCTGGCCTGCTGCCACAATAGCTGCGAGTTGCTCGTCGGTAACGGCGTCTGACTTGAATCTTCGTACAGACCGATGATTCATCAACAAGGAAATCGTATCATTCATGACTGCTTCACTCCTAATCCATAATATAAGCTTTTTATCTGTGTCAAACTGTGCGTATACGAAGAGGTTTCTGCATGTTTGCATGGCACTACTACAAGTATTATGAAACTTTCGGGAATGATAAGCAACCTCACTCCACGGCAAAAAGCAAGCACGCTGGAAGTCAATCCCGTACGTACTTGCTTATTTTAAACCGTTTAACCTCGCTTGGAGACTGGTTGCATATTCGAAACAGGCCTGTTGGTCACTCTTGCACTCAAACGTGATTTGAGTACATGATACAGGTTTGCCAATAGCAGCCCTATAAACAAGTACATTAATCCTCCAAAAAGGTCATACACAGCCGCTCCTACAAACGCCACAAGAATTCCAAAAACGATTTGATCCTTCACCTTGGCAGGAGTCGTGGGCAAATCAGTGAGCATAAAAAAGCCAAAGAAAAGAGCAGCATTGATGAATGGAGGACGAAGTGCATCCGAAGCATCTCCCAGATGAAAGCGACCTATAAGGAACAATAATACAAAAAATGTCCCGAAAAATGAAAACACCTGCGGATATTTATTGACCCGATCCGTTATTACATATCCACCAATGAGCAGGAAGGCAATCATCCATGTGGGTAAATCCCCGAATGCCCCCCACCAGCTCTGCCCTGATCCAAATATGAGAATAGATAGCAGCAGTCCAAAAGCCGCCGGATTAAAAATCGGCTTCTTCCTATAGACCAACAGGTGCTTGGATACTATGGCAATCGCTGAAGTAGCCGCAACAACAGGCCAAGAGGTCATAGTGCTTAACACCAGGGCGATAAGTAGCCCGGTGATCAATGCACCATCCGGCAGCATTCGCTTCCTTTGTCTCATCAAGCCACAAATAATGTCAACAGCTACAGCAGCACCGACGGCCACGATTCCATTGATAATGCCTGCCATGTCATGCTCTGCGATAGAGGCTATAAGAAGATAAGCCGTGATAACCATTGCAACATAGCCTTTTGGTGATTTACTCCATTGTTTTATCGTCATTTATATCCCTCCTACTCGAACCAATTGTAAATCAGATGTAATGAGGATGCCTTGTAAACCCGCTTGTTCCATGAGCCGTTGCCCCTCTGCTGCACCCAACAGAAATGATGCCGTAGAAAAAGCATCCGCCATCATAGCGAAGGGGGCAATCACGCTGGAACTAACCCATTCCTTGGGCGAGCGCTTGGTTTTAGGATCAATCAAATGATGTACATCAGCCGATGCCACACTCTTGCGCTCGTAACCTCCCGAAGTACAGATAGCCTCATTGGAAAGCAGAACCGTCGATACCATTTCCTCTTTGCGTTCAGGATGCTGAATACCTATTTCCCATGCCTCTCCACCATCGTTCACCCCTCCTGCAAACAGATCGCCGCCCGCATTCACGACAAATCCTTCAAATTCTTTTAACTCATGAGCTGCCAAGTCAATGGCAAATCCTTTGGCTACAGCTCCTAAATCAATCACCAATGGCTTCCGCAAACACAATGTACGATCTTGTTCATTTAAAACGATATCCCGATAAGTTACCGTAGCGGCAGAAGGACTTTCAATGGATTGCCCGGTTAAATAATGTCGATTAAATCCATGATATTCCATTATTTTTCCTACCGTAGGATCAAATACCCCATCCGTCCATTTGGCTATTTCCAAAGCAAATTTGAGGGGTTCAAACAAAAACGGGCTCACGGTTACAGGTACTCCTACCTGTTGGCAGGCGCTCATCAATTCACTGTCAGGGCTAAAACGACTGCAAGCTTGCTCTACTTTTTGAAAAGCCTCAAATGCCTGATTCATTTTCTGTGTTACCGCTTCTTCGGATGTGGATTTTCCTGTAACAATCTGTATGCTTACGGCAGTATCCATATATAATTTAGTTCTTTTCATAGCTACACGTTTTGTGCGCTGGAGAGCGCATTTTGTACAGCGTCCTGAAATGCCCGGGTGCTATACGTTGCACCGGATACATTCATCACTTGTGCACTCTGGTTTTGCACAACCTCCGAAGGGAGCCCTGCTATATCACTTTCCGAATAATGCATGGCAAAATGGCTAACTTCAACGTCCGTTATTTTATCATTCTTGATCGTTACCCTGACTTCAATGGAACCACGCCGATTATTGCCCATCCCCGTATAGGTACCATCTTTATATAAACTTTTGGGTGGAATATTATGTTTATTCGTATAGGTTGACTTTACATTTGAAGGATTATTGTTTTTTGATATATCATTTGTTTGAATACTGGCTTGCGTGTGATGCGGCAATGACGGCATGGCTGCCTCGGTTTCCGTCGTAAAACATCCGGCTGCGTACACTGCTGTAATCGCTGTTGAGCATAAAACGACCCATTTTTTATTCATCTGTGCCATGAAAATCCCTCCATATATGATTATCCTTATACGCCTCTGCTGATAATGCTAGTATAGTAGTGGAATATTTAAATTTTCTTAAAAAACAAACAAAATGAGTTCGATCGCTGAAAGGTGGAACAGCGTGTGCGAGTGCTTGTCGTAGAAGATGATCCTTCTCTTCTCAAGATTGTCCGTGACCTCTTTGAAAGTGAATCTTTCCTGACAGATGGCGCAGAAACTGGCGACGAAGGGTATTATTTGGCCCAACAGAATATTTATGATTTGATTATTCTCGATATCATGTTGCCTGGAATGAGCGGTGTTGAAATCGTCAAAAAGCTAAGGGCACACGCTATGCTCGTCCCAATCATTCTTTTGACAGCTAAAGATGCAGTAGAGGATCGTGTCGCTGGACTGGATATCGGAGCAGATGACTACATCACGAAACCGTTCGCCGTATCGGAATTATTGGCACGAACAAGAGCTGTTTTGAGGAGAAAGGGCACCATAGGACAGGAAGGCGAATTGATCTATGGACCTATCCGATTAGTCCCTGCAGCGAGAGACGCATTTAGCGGAGAACAGGGCTTGAACTTAACGGCGACAGAATATAAATTACTGGAGTATTTTCTATGTAATAAAGAGCAAATATTAACCCGTGAGCAGATATTCGACCGGGTTTGGGGGTTTGATTCGGGGGCGGCCACGACCGCAGTCGACGTATATATGCACCTTTTGCGTAAAAAGCTCGCAGCCCGTAACGCAGACAATCTTCTCCGAACCGTACGTGGAATCGGTTATATGTTAACGGGTGACCCTCATGTTCACTAACATTCGCAGACGGCTGGTCATCCTGAATACTATTGTTTTTCTTCTCGTTTTTTCCATATTGGGCATCTGGCTGTACGTTCATATGCAATACCAGCTATATCACGATACGGATGAAATCATGGTACAGGCCCAAAAGCGTGCTCAAGCCTCTCGCATTCCATCGGAACTACTCCAATCCAATGATTTGGACCCCGAACATGATGAGAAGATAACATACCTGTTCTGGTCTGATCAAAACGAGTTCCTTGGGCAAACGCCCCAGCAGTCATTTCCCCTGGAGATGGCTAGTCTGTTCAAAGATCAATCAAACACACAGACCATTCGGACGGTGAGCATCGGTGATCGCAGTTATCGGGCCCTTCAATTTGTGTATATGCCCAAGCATTCCAACACGCAGATCATAGTTTGCCTCGTCAAGAGCTTGCAGGATGTGCAGCGGACGCTCCATTCCTTGATGTGGGATATTACTGCGGGAATTGTCATCGGAGGGATTATTTTTGTTTTTGCGGGTATATTTCTGGCGGGACATGCGCTTGTGCCTATACGAAACTCCTGGGAAAAGCAGCAACGCTTTGTTGCAGATGCCTCACATGAGATGCGAACACCGACGGCAATCATCCATGCCCAAACAGAGATGCTCCTGAGGCATCCCACACACTCTATAGAACAGGAAAGCCCTCATATCGCTGTAATTTTAAAAGAAAGCAAGTGGATGGGCAGGCTGCTGGAGGATCTGCTGACACTGGCCCGATCCGATTCCAATCAGCTACAGATTGAACCCTCGTTCATCACACTGGATTCATTATTACGGGAGTTAGCAGAGCAATTCAAACTATTGGCAGATACCAAAGGGGTCAATATCCTTACGGAATTACAGGAGCCTCTGCTCCTATGGGGAGATGACGGGAGAATACACCAGCTTTTCACCATCCTGCTGGATAATGCTTTGAAATATACCCCATCCACCGGGCAGATAAAAGTAATTGGACGTTATCAAGGAAATTCTGTGTATATCAGCGTATCAGATAACGGCTCCGGAATCGCAGAAGATGAATTGCCTTATGTCTTTGACCGATTTTATCGCGGTGACAAGGTCAGATCCCGTACTGAGGGGGGAACAGGACTTGGACTATCCATCGCTCAGTGGATTGTAGAGGTACATGGCGGAAGCATCCGAATCCATTCAGAAACAAATAAAGGAACTCAGGTGGAGTTATTTTTTCCCCGAAAAAAACAGCAAGCAGACTAAAAAGAGACAGGACGGAAGATTAAAAAACGGCAATGGCACAAACGTCCAGGACGTAAATGTCATTGCCGTTGCTATTTTTGCACAGATTATAGCTTCACCCGTTGGAGACGCAGCGCATTCAGCACAACCGAGACGGAGCTAAATGCCATGGCCGCTCCCGCCAGCCACGGGGCCAGAAAACCCAAAGCTGCAATCGGGATGCCAATCACGTTATAACCTAACGCCCAAAACAGATTTTGCCGTATATTCGTCATCGTACGGCGGCTCATTTCGATCGCATCGGGAATGCTGTTCAGGTTGCCGCGCATAAGCGTGATATCCGCAGCTTCCATCGCCACATCCGTACCCGTGCCCATGGCCATCCCGATATCAGCGGTAGCCAGCGCGGGCGCGTCATTAATGCCATCTCCGACCATAGCTACGATCAGGCCCTGCTCCTGAAGCCGTTTCACTTCTTCCGCCTTGCCCTCTGGCAGCACCTCAGCCAGCACCCGATCAATTCCAGCCTCGGCAGCAACAGCCCGCGCGGTCCGTTCATTGTCACCCGTAATCATGATAACCTCAATGTTCATCGCCCGCAGACGGGCAACCGCCTCCCGTGACGTTTCCTTGATCGTATCCGCCACGGCTACCAGTCCAGCATAGGAACCGTCCACCGCAATCAGCATTGCTGTTTTGCCCGCATTCTCCAGCTCATGCATATGCTGCTCGGCAGAGTCAGCTATCGCGATGCCTTCCCTGCTCATCAATCGACGTGTACCTGCAAGTACCTGCTTTCCTTCCACATGAGCCTTCACGCCATAGCCCGGAATATTTTCAAAATCCGTTGGCTCTACTAGCTCAATGCCGCGATCCGCAATCCCCCTTACAATGGCTTCCGCCAGCGGATGCTCCGAGCTTTTTTCCGCCGCAGCCAACAACCGCAGCAAATCCGTTTCACTCAAGCTTCCTTCTCCGACCATAACATCCGTCAGCACCGGCTTGCCGTTCGTAACCGTACCCGTCTTATCCAGTACCACCGCGTTGATGGAGCGGGTCATTTCCAGATGCTCGCCGCCCTTGAACAGAATGCCATACTCTGCGGCACGTCCCGAACCCGCCATAATAGACGTTGGCGTAGCCAATCCGAGCGCACAAGGACAAGCAATGACGAGAACTGCAATCATCTTCTCCAGTGAACCTGCAAAATCAGCCGGTGTCACAAGGAAAAACCAGACGAAAAAGGTCACCACGGCAACAGCAACAACAATGGGTACAAAAATACCCGAGATTTGATCCGCGATCCGCTGAATAGGAGCCTTGGAGTTCTGCGCATCCTCCACGACCTTAATAATACGGGCCAATGCCGTATCGCCACCGACACGCTCGGCCTGGATACGAAGTACACCGTTTTTATTGAGCGTAGCTCCTGTGACCACAGAACCCGCTTCTTTTTCCAGCGGAAGACTTTCGCCACTCAGCATGGATTCATCCACCGCCGAGCGTCCGTCCACGACCACACCATCGACAGGAATTTTCTCGCCGGGACGTACAATAAAGATATCTTTCACACGAACCTGCTCAATCGGTATATCATGCTCTTGCCCATCACGTACCACACGCGCTGTTGTCGCCTGAAGACTCATGAGACTCTTGATCGCCTCGGACGAACGGCCCTTGGCTACTGCCTCGAACCATTTGCCGACGAGAATGAGCGTAATCAGCACCGCGCTTGTCTCATAGTACAGTTCAGGCATTTTTATAACAGCCATACCGCCCATGCCATCCATCACGGTCGACGGACGCAAGGTGAGATACAAGCTGTAAAAATAAGCCGAAGACGTGCCCAGAGCAACCAGTACATCCATATTGGAGCCGCCGTTGCGCAACGCCTTGTATGCTCCTACGTAGAACTGCCAACCGATCACAAACTGTATTGGCGTAGCGAGTGCGAACTGGAACCAAGGGTTTAAAAACAAGCTCGGTACATACATCCATGAGGTAAATGAAAAATGAGTGACCATCGCCCATAACAGCGGAAGTGACAGTACAGCAGATACGATCCACTTCCATTTTTTACGATTCAAATCCTTGCTGCGCACGTCTGCGATGTTATCCTCGGCACTCTGCGGGATGGCTCCATAGCCAAGCTGCTCAATCTTGCTCACCAGATCACTGACCGCAATACTTCCCGCCGCATATTCCACATGCGCTGTTTCCATCGCCAAATTCACCGTAGCGCCCGTCACACCCGGCATCCGGTTCAGACCCTTTTCAATCCGGGTCGCGCAGGCTGCGCATGTCATGCCCGTCACATTCAGATTGGCTTCCTCACTCACGGTTCCAAAGCCAAGCGAAGCAATTTTATCACGAAAATCCGGAATATCGGCCTGCTTCGGATCATACGAAATCGACGCCTGTTCCAAAGCCAGATTCACATTAGCCTGCGCCACGCCGTCTATTCGATTTAAACCTTTTTCAATACGGCTGGCGCAGGCAGCACAGGACATCCCCGTAATATGAAGCGTTGTCTGCTTGTCACCGTCGGTCACACGGTTTTCCATGGTTACTCTCCTCCTACATACCCCCACGGGGTATATTCATGTTCAAAAGAAAAAGCCTCTTCATGGAAGCTTTTCCTTTAAAACAAATTTTTTTACGCGTTACATATCCTTAACTTAAACGACGTCGTAGCCTTGGTCCTCGATTGCGGTTTTCAGAGCTTCAACGTTCAGATTGGACTCATCGTATTCTACAGCCACTTGTTTCGCTTCAAGACTGACCTTGCCGGAAGCGCCGACTTTCTCCAAAGCTCCTTCTACTGCTTTCACGCAATGATTGCAGCTCATGCCCTCTACGTTCAACGTTACTTGTGCCATTTCTGTTTCCTCCTCCGAGGTACTTTATGTACCTGATTTATGTGTATGGGTATTGTTCTTAACGGATCAGCTTCTTGACCGTAACCAGCAGCTCGTCGATCACTTCCGGCTCTCCGGCCTGCATGCGCTCAATGACACAGCTTTTCATATGCCCTTCCAGCAGCAGCTTGCCGACACCATTCAGGGCGGACTGGACAGCCGCAATCTGGTTCAGCACATCGTCACAATAGGTATCCTTCTCGATCAAGCCCTTGATTCCCCGAACCTGACCTTCAATACGGTTCAATCGGGATGTAAGACTGTTCTTGAATTCTGCCGAGTGATGGCTTTTTCTGATGGTCTTTTCCCCTTCTGCTCCGCAATGAGCCTCATGGACTTCAGCGTTGGAAACAGGTTGCTCTTCAGCCATACATCAGCCTCCTGTGTTGTGTTATGCATTCATGCATTGTTAATATACTCCTAGCATAATATACCCCCGTGGGGTATGTCAACCTTCCGGAAAAATGTCACCTGTTCGCCTTATTTCAAGCTTTCGTGCGCGCTTCCTTGGCAAGTACCATAAAGCTTAACAGCGCACCAACTTCCGCTATAGCGATGACGATAGCCATTGGTATAGGCGTTGTTCCACTGCCCAGACCCACCAGCGGCGAAGCGATAGAGCCAAGCAACAGAGGCAGCAAGCCGAGCATGGCGGACGCACTGCCTGCGGAGCGCTGCTGGCTTTGCATCGCGAGTGAGGTGGTGGTTGTACTCACGATCCCGACACAGGATACAACAAAGAACAGCGGAACTAGAACAGCAAATAGTTGACCACCGGTAAAGGCCACCGTAAGCAGGCTAATTCCCGCTACAGCCGCAATCAACAACCCCGATAAGAGCAACTGCCGTTCGCTGAAACGGCCGACAAGCCTCCCGGTCAATTGGGAAAACAGTACAATCCCCAAACCATTCACCGCGAAAATAATACTGTATGTCTGAGGTGAAACCCCGAAAATATCCTGAAGCACGAACGGCGAGCCAGCGATGTACGCAAACATGGCTCCTGTAATGAGCGCCTGCGAGAAGGCGTATCCCATAAAGCGCCGATCCGTAAAAAGATGACCGAGTGTACGAAGCGTCTGCTTCAAACCACCCGATGAACGGCGGCTGACAGGCAGTGTTTCCGGTAGCCCCAACACGACGGCAATTAACATAGCCACCCCGACTACGCAAAGCACCATGAACACACCACGCCAGGATACAAAATTCAACAGAACACCGCCCAGCACAGGAGCAGCAATCGGAGCCACACCGTTCACCAGCATGAGCAGTGAAAAGAAGCGCGTCAGCTCTCTGCCCGAATATAGATCACGCGCAACGGCTCTGGAGATAACGATCCCCGCAGACCCAGTAAGACCCTGAATAAAGCGTAGCCCGATAAGCACGCCGATATTCGGCGCAAACACGCATAACAGCGAAGCAGCGGCGTACAGGACAAGCGATACGACCAGCGGCCCTCTACGTCCTCTTACATCACTCAGCGGCCCCGCAACGATCTGCCCGACTGCCAGACCCAACAGACAGGCGGTCAGACTGAGTTGCGCCAGCGAAGTCGTCGTATGCAAATTGTCGGCTAATGTAGGCAATGACGGCAAATACATATCTATGGACAAGGGTCCGAAAGCGCTCAATGCTCCCAGAACAAAGGCAATCCATAAAATCCGGGATTTGGTCATATCTGCGGCAACCATTACCGTGTTGGAAAACCGATTCATAATAACAATCATCCTTTTCTGAAAATATGAAATATCACTTCAATATATTATGATAACATTCATTTTACGCTGCTTCGATCATTTACACGCTAATCCGCAATTTTTTTTCGAAACTGCTACATATCAGGCAGGAATTTACCAATTTAAGGTCGAATTATACCTTAACCAAAACAAAAAATTTGCGAAAGCTGGAGAATAACTATGGTCTATGATGGAGTGCTGCTTGGTCTCATTGTAGGTCTGTTCAGAGGGGGCTGGCGGCAGGGGTTAATCCGCTTTAGCCAAATTCGCCTCATAGCTGGCTGGATGTTCCCTGTGCTGCTGCTGGTGCAGTTCATTATTTTTTATGCTCAGGAAAAATGGGCCTGGCTTGCGTCCATCAACGGGTATCTGTTTATGGGCATCTATGCGGTTGGATTGATTTTTCTCTGGCTGAACAGGCACCACAAGGGATTCAAGCTTATTTTAATCGGAGTCCTATTGAATTTTGTCGTCATGGCGGTAAATGGCGGCAGGATGCCTGTCTCGTTGAGCGCTTCTGAGGTGCTAGGCCCTTATTATACAGAAATGCTTAAATCTGGAAGCGTTATCTCGAAGCATTACATGATGGATGTGGGTACGCGTTTATCTTTTTTGGGTGATATTATTCCACTCTCCAAGCCCTATCCCCGTACGCAGGTGATCAGTATTGGAGACGTCATCATGAACTTTGGGATGTTCCTGTTTATTCAAAGCGTCATGGTCGTGAACAAAAAGAAGACCACTCAGCAAGAAACCCATCCCCGCCACGCCTAGTGTGCGCCTTATTCCAAGGAAGGGAGTGAACCCTATGAAAAATTTGAAATATTCCCGTGTGATTATCAACGCTATTATCGTCGCTTCTGTCGTAATCGCTTTGACTTCCGGTTACAAAATCGGAGGCTAATTACCGATAAGGAAAAGGGAAGCACAGGCTCAACAAAACAGGCTGGATTCCGGCCTGTTTTTTCATGTGAAATTTTCGATTACAAAATTGTAAATTATCCCATTTACCCCCTGGTAGCTTTGACATCAAGATAAGACAAGGCAGGAGAATGAAATGATGAGTATAATAAAAAAGCTGCAAGAACGGGTTAGCGCGACGGGATTATACGTTTTTCTCATATGTATGGCAGGCTTAGGCATCCTCTTGTATACGAATCATTGGTCCTTTATGCACTATTCGCCTACAGAGTGGGTCACGATTTACTCCCTGCTGGGAGCAGTTCTGATTTTGGAGCATTTTACCTTCCAGCTGCCACCAGCCAGTAACAAGCAGTCGATGGATTCCTCCGTGTATCTCGCTTGTATTTTTGTACATGGCACTGAAATCGCTATTCTCATTTTATTGTTCAATGTACTCATTGCCGCAATCCGGTATAGAGAACTGTCCTGGTGGAAGCATGCCGCCAATTTTTCCATCTATGCGCTCTCCATTTTCCTGTCGTCTGCCGTCTTTGAGCTTAGCGGCGGAACACAGGGAGGCTTGAACGATGAGCATTTTACTGCCTACCTGCTGGCACTGTTCTGCTACTTTGCGGTGAATACCGTTACACTGGGTCTCTACTTTTATATTGCTTACAAAGGCTCTCTCAATGAGCTAAAAAAGGCTTTTCTCGCTGAATCCCTGCTTGTTTACTTATGCACACTCATCCTGTCTCTCGTACTGACCACACTGATTTATCATAACGGTATTTTGGGGCTTCTGTTGTTCCTTGCGCTAAGTATGCTTCTATCCCACGCGTTCAAGCAGTTGTTTACGATGTATCGGGAAATTGAAGAAAAAGCCAACATGGACCGCAGAACAGGGCTGTACAATCACAGTTATTTTGAAAATGCACTCGAAACCGAGCTGAATATAGCCAAAACCCAGAATACCCCCCTCAGCCTTGCCCTGATTGATATTGATGATTTCAAAAAATACAACGATCACTTCGGCCACCTGAAAGGCGATCAACTGTTGGGATTTCTCGGAGAGATTCTCAAAAAGGAAACTTCCGGCACCAATATTATCGTCTCCCGCTATGGTGGAGAAGAATTTACGCTGCTTATGCCTGACCATACCGCCGAGCAAGCCTACGAAACGGTCAATGCCATCCGAAAAAGGCTGAATGATTCCCGCTACGAGGGCGTGGAAATTTTCCCACACGGCTGCTTGTCCTTCTCCGCAGGCATTGCACAAAGCCGCATCGACATCTACGACAAATCACAGCTGGTCGATCTGGCAGATAAAGCACTGTACTACGCCAAGAAGCAGGGAAAAAATATCGTTCACACACATGGCAGTTTAAATGAATTGGAACGTGAAGTCGATCTGGGACAGGATATTCGTGATATTGAGCAGCAGCTTAATCTGTTTTTGTACAAGGATATTAATACCTTCAAGCATTCCAAACGGGTATTCAGATATGCAGCAGATATGAGTGAGGTGCTTCAGCTCGGCCCGGAGGATAAACGGCGGTTTATATTGGGTGCTCTCATTCATGACATTGGCAAGCTGGAAATTCCGTGGAATATTCTCAATAAAAAAGAAAAGCTGTCCTGTGAGGAATGGACGATGGTGCAAGCACATGTCATGTGGGGCAAACGAATTATCGAGGCCAACGAACGATTCGTAGATCTGGTTCCTTTTGTGGAGCTACATCATGAACGCTATGACGGGGGAGGCTATCCATTCGGCTTCAAGGGCGAGCAAATTCCACGGCTGTGCCGGATGCTGACGATTATTGACTCCTTCGATGCCATGACCACTGAGCGTCCCTACCAACCCACCAAAACGTTTGATGAAGCGATTGAGGAACTGCGTGCCTGCTCTGGCAGCCAATTCGATCCGGAGCTAACGGCTATTTTTATCCACCATGTCCAGCATAAGCAGCCTGCTTTCATGGATTCTATAGAAGCAGACCACTAATTCCACATAAGGTTGCCCATCACCCCTACCGTTGTTAAAATCGTCCAGATTTCAACAACGGTAGGGGTGTTCATATTATTTCAAATTTCATATAAATGTCATAATTCGCTCCATCTATTTCCGCCACATGCACTATGATTAAGATATGAATTTAGGCTTGACCGAATGAGATGTCGTACTTTAGGACATCCTCGCTTCAAGTAATCGAGAGAAGGTGAATCCACGGGCATGTTGCACCTGTCCAGACCAGCCCGCGCGGCTTGTCTTCTGCTGCTGTGTCTACCGTTACTTTTATTGTTTCCTCACTTATCATGGGCCCATGCATTTATCGTTGAATCCAGTCCGACTGAAAATCAGGTTTTGGACAAGCCGCCTTCACAGGTAAAAATCACCTTCAATGAGAATTTGCAATCTGCTTTTATGTCGATGAAAGTGACCGATGAAACAGGAAAACGGGTCGATACAGGAAAAGCGCAGCTCAATCCGGAACATGAAAACACGATGGAAATCAAGCTGACTCCGGGGATGAAAAATGGAATTTATACCGTCAATTGGAGAGCCTTATCGGCGGACGGACATCCGGTCAACGGAGTGATTCCATTCCAAGTCGGCAACGGTTCCAATGCGTATACGGACCCCGCTGCCGCCACATCCGAAGGCTCGGGAGCATCACGGCTTGACCTAATTGCTACCCGCTGGTTGCTGTATATAGGACTGTCGTTGCTTTTGGGAGCGCTCTGTTTTCGGCTGCTCATCCTGCCAGGAATGGATCAAAGCAAGGACACAAGTGAGCGGCAGAAACATGATCAACAGACCGGCATCACGTTACCACGCTGGTCCGCACTGCTATGGAGCGGCTACGGCATCACGTCTGTCGCCATCCTGATTAGTCTGCCGCTTCAGGCATCCTGGGATGCTGGGGTTTCTATCGGACAGGGCTTTTCGTTCCCGATTCTTGGAGAAGCCCTCCAGTTCACGGGGGCGGGACAAATCTGGTTTATCCAGATGATTCTCGTGCTGGTACTGAGCGTAGCGCTGATTTACACGCTGGATCACAGCATTTCCAACCGCCAGCGCCGTCTCTGGGGCTACGGCTCCGTCGTCCTGATACTAGGCCTCATGCTGTCCAAGGCCTTTATAGGCCATCCGGCGGCGGCTACCCATCCGGCTCCAGCCATCGCAGCGGACTTCGTCCATCTGGCCGCGGCAGCCTTCTGGATCGGCTCACTTGCCGTCATGGCGTTGTGCCTGCCTGCTGCCGTTCCAGAACTGCCCGTGTCCGAGCGGGCAGCTTTGCGGCAAGCGGCCTTGCGCCGCTTTGCCGGCTGGGGCATTGCCACGGTGGCGGCGCTGCTCGCCACCGGCATTTATGGAGCCGTGCTGTACGTCCCGGCTCCATCCCTGCTGCTGAACACGTCCTACGGACTCGTTCTGCTTGGAAAAACAGCGCTGCTGCTGGTCATGCTGGCCTTCGCGGCCAGCCAATTTCGCAGCGCACGGCAAGCGGCGGCAGCCAAGCGTGCCGCCGGGGGCTTGCGCATCGAGCTGTCCATCGGCCTGCTCGTGCTACTGTTGGCGGCGGTGCTCACCCACCTTTCGCCTGGTCAGGCACCTGCGGTACCGTTTGAGGAAACTCGCACCGCTGGCAAATATAACGTCACGCTGGCGGTTAGCCCGAATATCGTGGGCAGCAATGAATTTAAGGTAACCGTGCGGGATGCCAAAGGAGCCACCGTACAGGGAATCCAGCAGGTCACACTGACACTCGTTCCGGACGCCCCTGACAAATCCCGACAGGAATTTGTTCTCCCTGCGCGGCAGCAGCAGCCATTCCTTACTCAAGAGCTGCTGACCGCTGAAGGAACATGGGCTGTACAGGTACATGCTCTGACCGCATCATTGGATGCAGTTGACGCCGAATTTACTCTGCATGTCAGCCCAGTAAAATAACCTAGGACACGTAATTACAAATCTTTCAAACTAAAGGAGCTTTTTTATATGAATACAAGGATTCAAATGGTAAAATCCAGATTTTCCAGGCTTGCGACCTCCATGGGTCTGATTGCAGCAGGTGCTTTACTTTTTGCGGGTATGGCCAGTGCCCACGTGACGGTCAAGCCTTCCGTTTCACAGCCTAACGCTTGGGAGACGTACACGTTGAAAGTGCCTGTAGAGAAAAACATTCCAACAACCAAAGTGGCTTTAAAAATCCCGAAAGAGGTCGTTTTCAAACAGTACGAGCCTGTACCAGATTGGAAGGTAGTAACCGAGAAAGACAGCTCCGGCAAAGTAACCACCGTTACCTGGACGACCGACGAAGATGGCATTCAAGCGGGTCAATACATGCGTTTCAGCTTCGTAGCACAAAATGCAGACCGGAATACTGAAGCCGCATGGAACGCTTTCCAATATTACAGTGACGGAAGTATCGTGGAATGGACAGGCGATGAAGGAAGCAACAATCCGCATTCCATTACAAAAATCACGGCAGATGCCACCTCCGAAGCTTCGGCACCTTCCGCAGATCATGGGCATGATTCGGCTGGTGCAGCCGCAGGCCATGCAAGCACAGACACGGCTAAGGATAGCAGCAGCCCGGCACCCGCTTCGAACAATGCTACCGAAGCCGCACCTGCCGCTGCTGCCCCTGCCAGCTCTGCCTTACAAACGACAGCACTCGTTCTGTCGATCATTGCAGTCGTACTTGGTGCAGCAGCCGTCGGTATTGCGCTCAAACGTCGTAAATAATCTTTAATTACGAATATATATAGAAGTTAGTTATATGAATGTATGAATTATATGAGTGGTAAAAAATAAAAAGCAGGCACCTGTATTAAGGGTACCTGCTTTTGTTCTATTCCTTATTAAGCTTGCAATATTTATGCAGCAATTAACCATCGTCCCTAGAATCTTTTTTTATTACTCATCTTCCTCATCAAAGAATTTTAATTCAAA
>NZ_JTHP01000018.1 GCF_000943545.1 Paenibacillus terrae | reverse complement strand
CTTTGTTGTTTTTATATGCTACCCAACACAAATTGCGAGTGGTTTACCTTAACAAGAGTGGGCTCGATGGCGGGTAGTAGCGAAGCGAAGGATTTGAATCTGGAGAAGCGTAAGCGTTCGCCTTTGCAACGGGATTTTCACATCTGAATAACTTATAAAATAAGAAAATCCGGTTGCAACAGCGATCGTAAGATCAAATCATTCGCGGAGCGACCTTCTCCCCGCCCCCATCTTTTAAAGTAAATTAAGGCGCAAATATAAGATCAATGACGTGCTGCCAGGTTTTCCATTCAAATACGCCTGCCAGCCCTTGCTTGCCTACGATCACATATCCTGCAATCAAACCACCCAACAGCGAGAATAGAAATAACAACGGGATTACGAAATAACGGGCGGTACGCCAGCGAGACTTCGCCTTTTCAGGCACCGGAGGGGAATTGGGTTGTTCTTCTTTCATTACCAAATCCCTATGCCCTCAGATTGTTAGCCAGGTTCAGCATTGTATCGCTAGAAGTCAGCGCCCGTGCCGCCAATTGATACATTCGCTGAACTTGCATCATGTCCGTCATTTCACCCGCTAAATCCACATTAGACTGTTCCAAATAGCCGGAACGTACAGATACGTCCGCTGGAACAGCGCCCGCTACACCTGCTGCACCAAATACATTCGCTTCTGTCACACCATATGCTAACACGAACAGGTTATCGTCCCGCTGTTCCAATCCTTCTGGACGTTGCACATCCATCAGCTTGATCCGCTGACCAACTATTGGATTTCCCGTTCCGTCTGGGCGAATGAGCAATTCACCGTCCGGGTTAATCGCTACCTTGGATCCAGACGGAGCAGTTACAGGAACATCATTGTTATCCAGCACTTGATAGCCTTCAGAGGTTGTCAGCAACATCGTTTTGCCGTCATTCGGATCTGGAACAAAATGAAAGCTGCCGTCACGCGTCCAAGCCTTCTGTCCATTTCCCTGAACTTCGAACATGGCATTGCCTTGGATCGCCAGATCGGTAGGAAGCCCCGTCTCTTTAAGCGGTCCCTGCTCCATATTTTTCATAGCCGAGGCTATTTTCACACCGTAGCCCAAATTGTAGCCGAGCGGCATAGCCCGTCCATTTTGGAGATACGTCGAAGGCTGCTGCTGCACATTGGCCAGCACATCTTCAAAAGAACCCTGTTTACTCTTATAACCAACCGTATTGATATTGGCGATATTATCGGCAATCAAATCCAAGCGCTGCTGCACACTGGCCATAGATACCATTGCGCCGATCATGGAGTTGTTCATCACTTACCCCCTGTTATACACGACCTACTTCATTAACGGCCTTGTCCAAGCTTTTATCATAAAATTGAATGACCTTCTGATTCGCTTCATACGCTCTTAACGCAGCCATCATATCCACCATCGACTGCGAAGCGTTCACATTGGATACTTCCAGATAGCCTTGACGGACAGATACCACATCATTTGCAGTCATCGTTCTGGCCGTAGCACCGTCTGTATCATTCAGGCGAAAATTCCCATTACCTTCACGAACGAGTTGGTATGGACGGTCAATGACACTGATTCCGAGCGTCGTTCCCAACGTCTGATTGGAGTCTTTGTCCACCAATTCGCCTCGCTCATTTACTTTAAGCGCTGAAACAGCCCCCGTCAATTGAATCGGGTTTCCATTCGTATCCAGCACTGCTGAACCAGTCGACGAGAGCAATGCTCCCGTTCCATTTACCTGAAAATGCCCATCACGTGTATAGCGTACATTACCATTATTGTCCCGAACCGTAAAAAACGCTTCCGGACGATAGGTGACTTCACCGTTAGCATTGATGAATTTCCCCGCCTGATCAAAAGCCATAGGCCGACCGGTTGCCGGGTCGTTCACGTTAATATTGGACTGTATCGCGAAATCCGTAGCTTGTCCGCTGTCCTTCAATGCCCCCTGAATGTAAGGGGAGAGGCTTTCCTCAGCAAAAACGCCAGTATTGAGCTTGCCGACCGTACGGTCCGGATTATCCGGATTGCCTCCAGTCATCGAAATAAGCATTTCCGGAAAAGAACGCTGAACACTGTTTTCCTGCTTGTATCCAGTCGTGTTCATATTGGCAATATTTTGCGTCACGGTGTCATGGCGTCGTTGTTGTGTTGTCATTCCGGCGGCCGCAGTATATAAACCTCTCAACATGTATCGTGCACCCCAATCCTGTACTCTCCTGATCAAACATCTGCTCGTACGGAGGCATGGAAGCCAAAACCTAGATAGCCTCCCTGACCGCACACGAGTCTCTTATATTCACTATCGGCAGATTAGAACTTTTTCTTAACGACATGATCCAAATTATCCAGCATAATTCCTGTGCCCTTGACGACACAATGCATCGGATCTTCAGCAACCAGCACCGGAACACGCAGTTCCTCGGCAAGCAGCTCGTCCAATCCGCTCAGCAACGCGCCGCCGCCTGTCAAAATAACACCCCGGTCAATAATGTCGGCTGACAGTTCAGGTGGGGTCTGCTCCAATACAAACTTGGCCGCAGCAACAATCGCTGACACAGGATCTCTGAGCGCATCCTGCACTTCAGCCGCAGAAATACTTAACGTTTTAGGCAACCCGGATACCATATCTCGTCCCCGGATGTCCATCTCTGCCTGTCGTCCGCTCGGATGCACGGTGCCGATGGCGATTTTAATATCTTCCGCTGTGCGTTCCCCGATCAAAAGCTTGTACTTTGTTTTCACATATTTCATGATGGCGGAATCAAACTTGTCTCCTGCCATTTTAATGGAAGAAGCCGTTACTACATCCCCCATAGAGAGAACCGCAACGTCTGTTGTTCCACCACCAATATCCACAACCATGTTGCCACTAGGCTCAAAAATATCCATTCCTGCCCCGATGGCAGCTGCTTTTGGCTCTTCCTCCAAAAATACTTCTTTAGCCCCGCTACGCTCCGCCGCTTCACGAATCGCTTTTTGTTCCACTGAGGTAATGTTCGTCGGCGCACAGATCAGAATACGAGGGTGGCTGTACCAGCTTTTTCCCCCTACACGATTGATAAAATATTTTAGCATGGCTTCAGTCACTTCAAAATCGGCGATGACACCGTCGCGCAGTGGACGGATGGCTATGATATTACCGGGAGTACGTCCAACCATACGGCGTGCTTCCTCTCCGACAGCCAGAACTCTTTTTGTATCGCTTTCTATTGCAACAACGGAAGGTTCGTCAAGAACAACCCCCTTCCCTTTGACGTGGATAAGCACGTTGGCCGTACCGAGGTCGATACCGATATCATTACTGAACATATTAAAAAGGCCCCCAAAGTGATATTTTAAAAAGCTGAGATTCGACAAGAAGCGGCAAATATATGTATAAACCTACGGTTACATGTCATTTTTCGATCTTGTACCATCTTTTAACATATCATACTTCAGGGGGTTGATTCAATGGCTTTGCCAGCCAATTCACTATATATTTTTAAGACTTGCCTGAAACAAGGATCTCCCTTCTTTTTCCGCTCGTTTTTTTGTACTTGATTTTCGTCGCTTCCCCTCCCCGCAGATGACGAATGGATTTATGGTATTCGAGAATGTGCTTCACCTGATCTGCAAGGTCCGGGTTGATTTCAGGCAGCCGTTCGGTCAGATCTTTATGCACCGTGCTCTTGGAGACACCAAATTCCTTGGCAATCGTACGGACCGTATTCCTTGTTTCCACGATACAGCGACCGATTTTGATGGTCCGTTCCTTGATGTAATCGTGCACGCTCCCGCCTCCCCACTGTGGATAGTTTGGTACATTATATGAGGAGTATGCCTATATATTCGCGGTATGGCGGGAAGACATGCTTCGGAAGGCCTATTTATTTGGCAAAAGCAACTGATGTTTACCCAATGAACTACAAAAGCACAAGAAAAAGCGAGGGATGATGATCCCCCGCTTTGCATGAAAAGCTATTACCAAATTTATTTTTTAGGAAGCAGACCGGTTGGATTCACTGGCTTGGCATCCTGATACACTTCAAAATGCAGATGTGTTTTCAAATCCTTTTCAAGTTCATTACGACCCGCCGAAGCGATGACATCGTTCTGTTTTACTTGATCGCCTTCTTTTACTTTCAGATCGTTCAAGCTTTGGTAAACGGTTCTGAGATTGTTATCATGCGTAATTTCCACAACATTGCCTGCCAGCGGGTGTTGTTCCACACGGGTCACCTTACCACTGAGCGCGGCTCTCACTTCGAATGTTTGGTCATCGGCGCGAGAAAGATCAATGCCAGTGTTGGCGGTAAAGGTTTTATCGTACTCTACCATCGCAGCCGCCTGTTCGTCAGCTGTCGCGTTTTCGTCAAAGAATGGCTTTACGACCTGTACTGCGGCAGCATCCGCCACCGGCCATGCGAGATTTTCCGACTGGGCAACGACTTCCATACTTTCAGGCTGTTGTCCGGTGACATCGGTATTGACCGTTGATGTATTCTGTACCGATGAATTAGCTGGGTCAGGTTTGAAAGACTTCTGGCTGGCATCCTGATAGACCCACACTAAAGTTAGTATAATGGCTGCTGCGGCAATGTAGGCTGCCGGGTATGCCCACCTTTTGGACAACAGCTTTTTCCACGAAGACGGCCGTGAAGCCCTACCACCCTGAAAGGTTTTGGGTGTTTCTTCATGATTTTGGTTCTGGTTTTTATTTTGTTCACTCATTTGCTCATCACCTCAGTAACCAGTGTTACCGGGTGCAACTCTTTTATACTTCAAAGTTTTGAAAAATTTACTAACTTAGAATACGAGAGGCTTGGGCAAAGGAAACGCCCGTGTAATAGTGAAGGAGAATTTGAGTGGCGGTATGTCCTTCCTTGGCCATTCCGTTAGCTCCCCATTGGCTCATACCGACACCATGTCCGTAGCCGTAGGTTGTAATGGCGATCCGATCTCCTTCGGCCTTCCACGTAAATTCAGCAGAACGCAGCCCCAGCTTGTTTCGGATTTCCGGTCCTGTAAAAATAGTGCCTCCTACCTCGATCTGCTTGATCCGATGCCCCTTTGTCTTGGAAAGTACCCGAATTTCCGGTATACTCCCTCCTCCAGTAGAAGCGGCTATCGGCGTACGGCTCAATCCCAATCTATCAAGCACATTCTGACGGCTCAGCGTGATGGTTTCTGCATAACGGGGCGCAAGCTGCTTGTCCCATGGACTTGACACACTCCGTAAATAAGGCACAGCCTTGGCCCATACATCCTCTGAATTTTCAGTATAACCGTTACTGGTAGAAAAAAAGGAAGCGGTAATCGGTTTACCCTCATATACCATGATCGTATCCTTGGTGTCGCGTACAGCCTGCCGGATTTTGGCCAGTTCTGCGGATTTGCCAGCATGCCCCCACTCTCTATTAAGTTTGGCTTTGGAAATGTAGGCCTGGTGCTTAACCGTATCGGTCACATCCGCCCCCGCCGGAGCGCCGCTGGTGTCATCAGCCAGCAAACGCCGAGCAATGAAGGTACGCGCGGCAATGGCCTGCGCCTTCAGCGCCTCGCCTTCGAAGCTGGGCGGCATTTCGGCAGCTACTACGCCGACAATGTATTGCTCTAGCGGCAGCGTCTCCGTGCGACCGGTGGACGTGACGTACACGCGCACGTCCGGCTCTGCCGCCGCTGGTACGCTGCGCGCTGGCGCGGCGGGCACTGCAGGCATGGGTGGGATGCCCGGCAGTCGTGTAACGGGCGCCTCGCCCTTCGCAACCGCTGGCGTAGCCGTGCGGTTGCTAGGCGGCAACGTCTGCGCCGTGTGGCGAGGCCATGCCAGCAGTGTGGGCACGGCCAGCGCTAGCACCAGCAGGCCCGCCATAGCCGCGGCGGGCAGCCATGGGCGGCGGCTGCCCCAGCGCGGGACACGCCCGGCAGAAGGCCGCAGGTGCGGCAGCAGCGCGGGCGGCAGGCTGCCGCGGGTCGTAGCTGCCCCAGAGACGGGCGGCGACGCGGGGATAGAGCGCTGCGCGGGAGTGACCGCCGCCGCCGTACGCCGGGCGTTGAAGGTCACTCTGTCAGGAGCTGACGCGCCCGGCGGAACGATCTGCTGTGGCACAGGACGCCCTGCCTGTACAACAGCTATAGAGCCGTGACTGTCTCCCTCAGGTGAAGCCCGGCGATGTTCCTTGGAATGATGAATCGGTATACGAATACGAACCTGTGAATCTTTCATAAGCTGAAACCTCCATCAAAGGGCTTGAGTCCGGCTGGAAGCAGTGATATGCTTCAGCAGATATTTTCAATCATATGAGGTCGTCCACTTTGATAGAACCATTTTAAGAGAACTGAAAGAATGAAAAAGACAGGCTGAAAACATAAAAAAACCAAGCCCTTTATGGACTTGGTTTCTCACTTATTCGTAAATGTTAGCGCATATAGCCGCATGAGGCTATATGCGCTAACATTTAGGCCAGGGAAGGCTGAATCTTAAACAGATTCCCTGATGCCGGTTCTGGTATGACGCGCTCAGCACTGGAGACATCCAGCTTGGGCTCTTCTACCGTTACTCTGTAAATGTCCGCGCCTAACCCGGTCAGCTTCTCAGCTAGATGAACATAACCACGGTCGATGTGATGTACGCCGGATACCTCCGTTGTACCTTCCGCAATCAGTCCAGTCAGAATCAAAGCAGCACCTGCACGCAGATCTGTCGAGGTCACTTTTGCACCTGTCAATTTAGCATTGCCGGTTACAATTGCGGAACGGCCTTCAACTTTAATCTCCGCATTCATCAGATGGAATTCATCCACATGCATAAAACGATTTTCAAACACGGTTTCCGTGATAATGCTGGTGCCTTCAGCGGCAAGTTGAAGTGCCATCATCTGGGACTGCATATCCGTAGGGAAACCAGGATAAGGCAACGTTTTAACATCAACGGCCTTTAACGGTTTATCCGAAATCACGCGAATTCCATTTTCATCCGGTTGAATGATTACACCCATTTCTTCCATCTTGGAGATAACCGGTCCCAAATGGTCCGATATCGCGCCTTCTACATATACGTTCCCGCCTGTGATCGCAGCAGCAACCATGTAAGTACCTGCTTCTACCCGGTCGGGAATGACCGTATGCTTCACACCGTGCAGCTTTTCAACGCCTTCAATGCGAATAACGCCTGTACCTGCACCGCGCACCTTGGCACCCATACCGTTCAGGAAATTCGCAAGATCGACGATCTCAGGTTCCTTCGCAGCATTTTCAATGGTGGTAATGCCCTCCGCAAGAGTAGCGGCCATCATAATATTTTCGGTCGCACCTACGCTGGCTACATCCAAATAAACTTTTGCTCCACGCAGACGCCCGTTAATTTTAGCTTCAATAAACCCTTGGCCCAGACTAATCTCGGCACCCAATGCTTCAAAACCCTTCAAATGCTGATCAATCGGTCGCGTACCAATTGCACATCCGCCTGGAAGCGAAATTCTTGTGTGTCCCAAACGTGTAAGCAACGGCCCCATAACCAAAAACGATGCGCGCATTTTCCTAACCCACTCGTAAGGGGCTTCACAGGAAATTATCTTCCGTGCGTCAACACGAATGACCTCGTCTTGGTATGTAACGCCTGCTCCTAAGGACTCCAGCACTTTGTTAATGGTCATCACATCGTCTAGAGGAGGTGCATCAATGATAACACTTTCTCCTTCTTCTCCTAAAAGAGATGCGGCGATGATCGGCAGAACTGAGTTTTTGGCTCCGCTGACTTTGACACTCCCGGTCAATCTGTTGCCACCGCGGACGATAAATTTGCTCATCTATGGTTCCCTCCGCGCGTCATTTCCCTTTTCCATCATGGAAAAAAAGAACATATTCCGCTATTTTCATGCCTTGCTTTTTCATTACATAAAAAAACAAGATTTTACTAATACACTAACTGCCATCATAACACTGATTAAATCAAGTATACAAGCGTTTTTTAAACATGACGACTATTGTGTTTCCAGCCTGTCGGGCCAGCTATACACGTATAGTTCTTTTGTTTACCATTCTTAACAATATGACGCGATGTTATTCGACAATTCCCGCAGATACAGGGCCATAAAGTCATATAACCCGCCCACTTCATATTAAAACACATTCTAAAGCATCTGGCTCCATGAGATATAGCTTAAAAGAAAGCCGGACACCAGCTGTCCCAACATAATGGCAAGAAACAAGTGCAGCAATCTGCCCTGTGGTCCCTTAGGATGCCTGATGAATAAATCCAGCTTTAAGCTCTGTAAAGCCCACCAAGCTAGCGCTATACAAATGAGCGACACGATCATGGAGACCAGCGCGGTCATACTCGCCGATTGACTTAACTGTTCAGCCAATTGCTGCTTCCCGTTCATCCGTAATCCCTCCCATCTGCGTCACAGACTTCTTTATAATACTCGGCGAACGCCTAATATGCCAGTGCTATTTCTACTTTCAGGACAATTATTTCGACAAAATACGAACATTTCCTTCTGTTTCGTGAATTTAAAAGGTACTATGTACCTAGCTATTAAGCAAGAAATGGGACTGTATTTTTGGAAATCATATCAAAAAAGGGCTCGATCACAGTGATCGAAGGAAGGAAAAGTCTACCTCATCTTCTTCTGCCGGAACATCATTTGGCAGAAACTATGAAGCGGTCTCCTTGTCATCCCATCCGTATACCATGCCGAACCCTTTTACAATCCAGTTAAAAACCCAATGTTAATTCTTATTGGTTCTGATGCTCGTTGCATTCAGACGATTAAGTGCCCGTTGCAGGGCTACCTCCGCCCGATGATGGTCTACTTTCTCCTGTTTACTCTGGAGCCGCAGCTCTGCCCGCTCCCTTGCCGCACGGGCACGCTCCACATCAATATTCTCGGAACGCTCCGCACTTTCAGCCAAAATGACCACTTTATCCTTGCGGACTTCGACAAAGCCCCCATTGACCGCAATCACTTCTGTCTGACCGCCAGTTTTAATACGTACCGGCGCAATCTTCAAGGGAGTGACCAAGGGAAGGTGTCCGGGTAAAATCCCGAGATCGCCTTCCAAGCCGCGAACACTGATGCTGTTTACCTGTTCTGCAAAGACCAGGCGCTCTGGCGTCACAATCTCCAACAAATATGTGCTCACTTGAATCCCTCCTGAAAGCTGCCCGCAGACAGCTCACTTCGTAAGGCTCGGCTATTCTTCGCCTGTATGCTACAGCGTTTTGGCTTTTTCTACCGCTTCCTCGATGGCCCCTACAAAAAGGAAGGCCGCTTCTGGAAGATGATCATACTTGCCTTCCAGAATTTCTTTGAAGCTTCGTACAGTTTCTTTAACCGGTACATATTTACCCGGAAAGCCGTTGAACGTTTCGGCAACGTGGAAAGGTTGGGACAGGAAACGCTGGATTTTGCGCGCACGGGCTACCAGCATTTTGTCTTCTTCACTCAGCTCATCCATACCCAGGATGGCAATGATATCCTGAAGCTCGTTATAGCGGGCCAAAATTTGTTTTACACCTTGTGCTACATTGTAGTGCTCTTCACCTACAACTTCTGGAGCCAAAATCCGGGAGCTTGATGCTAGTGGATCAACCGCCGGGTAAATACCCATTTCGGAAATTTTACGCTCCAGGTTTGTCGTTGCATCCAAGTGGGCAAACGTTGTAGCAGGAGCCGGGTCAGTGTAGTCATCCGCAGGCACATAGATGGCCTGAATGGAAGTAACAGAACCCTTTTTAGTAGAAGTAATCCGTTCTTGCAATTGACCCATCTCAGTTGCCAGCGTAGGCTGGTAACCTACTGCCGAAGGCATACGTCCCAAGAGGGCAGAAACCTCGGAACCCGCTTGGGTAAAGCGGAAGATGTTATCAATAAAGAGCAACACGTCACGGCCTTCCTGATCACGGAAATACTCCGCCATCGTCAGACCCGTAAGGGCAACACGCAAGCGCGCGCCTGGAGGCTCGTTCATTTGTCCGAACACCATCGCTGTTTTGTTGATAACGCCGGAATCTCTCATTTCATGGTACAAGTCATTTCCTTCACGTGTGCGTTCACCAACGCCTGCAAATACGGAAATACCACCATGTTCCTGAGCGATATTGTTAATCAATTCCTGGATGGTTACGGTCTTACCTACACCAGCACCACCAAACAATCCGACTTTACCGCCTTTGGCGTAAGGAGCCAGCAGGTCGATAACTTTAATGCCGGTTTCGAGCATTTCTGCTTGAGTTGTCAATTCATCGAAGGCAGGAGCCTGACGGTGAATCGGATTTCTAGCTGTTTCACTCAAATCAGTACCATTATCAATTGGCGTTCCAAGTACGTTAAATACGCGTCCTAGAGTTGCTTCACCGACAGGTACCGAAATAGGTGCTCCCTGATCGATTGCTTCAACTCCACGAACCAGACCATCTGTGGAAGACATGGCAATACAACGCACACGGTTGTCACCAAGGTGTTTCGATGCTTCGAGCGTCAGGTCAACTTTGACTCCGTTCTCAAGCACAGTCCCAATATGAATGGCATTCAGGATTTCCGGAAGCTGTCCGCGTTCAAACTCAACGTCGACAACCGGACCCATGATGCTCACTACGCGTCCTTTGTTCATCTTTTGGTTTCCCTCCTACAAGCTTGCACAGCCGCAAATCCGAACTACACGATTTGTTTTGCGCCCGCAAATTATCATATTAGTATAGGACCAGCTATACAGCAGTCCGCAAAAAAAGCCCATTAAGACTGGGCACTTGCCCCTGCCACGATTTCCGTAATTTCCTGGGTAATAGCCGCTTGACGAGCACGGTTATAGGTCAGCGACAGCTCACCAATCAGCTTCGTAGCATTTTTAGTGGCAGATCCCATTGCTGTCATTTTTGCTCCCAGCTCACTCGCCTTACCGTTCAGCAAAGCACCATAGATGAGTGTTTCCGCGTATCGCGGCAACAGCACTTCCAGCACTCCTTCCGGTGACGGCTCATACTCATAGTTAATCGAGGATGCAGCAGCAGCGGAATCCGGCGTCGCCATAGGCAACAGACGGTCAACGGTTGGAATCTGAGTCAATGCATTAACAAAGCGGTTATAGCATAGATACAGCTCATCAAATTCTTTGAGCTCAAAACCCTGCACAGCTTTGTTGGCAATCGTCTTGATATCTGCAAAAGCAGGTGTATCCGACAGATCTGTTACCGACTCGGCAATAGGAAACTCGCGGCGTCTGAAATAGTCCCGTCCTTTTCGTCCAATAATGAAAATAGTAAATTCATCCTGTGAACGGTGACGTTCCGCAATTGTCTGTGTAACCTGCCGCAAAATGTTGGCATTATAACCACCAGCCAGACCACGATCAGATGTAATGATGAGATATGCCGTCTTTTTGACCGGACGCGATTCCAGCATCGGGTGCTTAACGTTGTTTGACCCCGCAGCAATACTGGTCACAACTTCCCTAAGCTTTTCCGAATAAGGACGAGCCGCCTCAGCCTTCTCCTGAGCTTTTCTAAGCTTGGATGCAGCTACCATCTCCATCGCTTTCGTAATCTGCTTCGTACTCTGCACACTTTTGATCTGACGTTTAATCTCGCGCATACCTTTTGCCATGATTTCACCACCTTAAAGCTTTGACAAAGTCAAAGCTAACTTCGTAAGCAATCCCTTAGCTTTGACAAAGTCAAAGCTAACTTCGTAAACCGGTTCTGGATATCCGGCTGTCCATGATGAAGGACAGTCCAGCCGGACTAATCATAAAGGGCCTGTTATTGAGGATAAAACATGCCAAGGAAGCCACAGCCCGGAGGGCACGCTTCCTTAGGACACTTCTCGTCATAAACTGGCAAATTCCAATGTATTAAACCGACGTGGCAAATGATTTTTTGAATTTCTCGATAGCTGCTTTGAGAGCCGCATCGTTATCAGGTACCAAGTCTTTTGTATCACGAATAGATTGAAGAATATCTTGATGATCAGACTCCATATAAGAAAGGAAGTCTTTCTCAAAACGTTTCACATCTGCTACAGGAATATCATCCAGGAAGCCTTTTACCGCAGTGTACAAGCTCACAACCTGTTGCTCTACAGCCAGCGGCTGGTTAACACCCTGTTTCAAAATCTCCATCATACGCGCGCCGCGATCCAGACGAGCTTTGGTGGACTTGTCCAAATCAGAACCGAATTGGGAGAACGCTTGAAGCTCACGATATTGGGCGAGATCCAGACGCAGGGAACCTGCAACCTTTTTCATCGCTTTGATCTGAGCCGAACCACCTACACGCGATACAGAAATACCTACGTTAATCGCCGGACGTTGTCCTGCATAGAACAAGTCAGCTTCGAGGAAGATTTGTCCGTCTGTGATGGAAATAACGTTCGTTGGAATATAGGCAGATACGTCGGAAGCCTGTGTTTCGATGAATGGCAACGCAGTTAGCGATCCGCCGCCTAACTCGTCATTCAGCTTCGCTGCACGTTCCAGCAAGCGGGAATGCAGATAGAAAACGTCACCTGGGTATGCCTCACGGCCCGGTGGACGACGCAGCAATAGGGAAAGTTCCCGGTAAGCTGACGCTTGTTTGGTCAAGTCATCGTATACAACCAATACGTGCTCGCCTTTGTACATAAAGTACTCACCCATAGCGCAGCCAGAGTAAGGTGCGATATAGAGCAATGGTGATGGGTCGGAAGCTGCTGCTGTAACGACAATCGTATATTCCAAAGCACCATGACGACGCAAGGTTTCAACGACTTGAGCTACTGTAGATTGCTTTTGGCCGATGGCAACATAAATACATTTCATGCCGCTTCCTTTTTGATTCAAAATCGCGTCAATCGCAATAGAGGTTTTACCTGTTTGACGGTCACCGATGATCAGCTCGCGTTGACCGCGACCAATCGGAACCATCGCATCAATAGCTTTAATCCCCGTCTGCATTGGCTCATGTACCGATTTACGGGCCATAACGCCTGGAGCCTGGCTTTCTACCGGACGGAATTCCGTTGTAGCAATCGGGCCTTTACCGTCTACTGGTTGTCCCAGCGGATTAACAACACGTCCGATCAATGCTTCCCCTACAGGAACCTGCATGATCTGACCTGTACGTTTCACTTGGCCGCCTTCACGGATATCGGAGAATTGACCGAGAATAACAACACCGACATTGCTTTCTTCCACGTTGAGCGCCAAGCCCAAAACGCCGTTTTCGAATTCAACCAATTCACCGGACATGACTTTTTCCAGTCCGTAGACGCGGGCAATACCGTCGCCGACTTCAACAACAGTGCCGACTTCAACGACCTCGATATCATTTTTATATTGTTCAATCTGACTTTTAATCAATGAACTGATTTCTTCAGGTTTGATACTCAAGTGTGTTCACCCCTATCTTCTATACTCGTCTGTTAAAGGATTTCTCGAGACGATCCAGCTTGCCGGCCAGACTGCCGTCGTACAGTGTATCGCCGATAACCACTTTCAATCCGCCCAGCAGACTCGGGTCCACTATGTTTTCCACACGGATTGTTTTATGTTCACGGGCTCCGAATTGCTCGGCTACCGCTGTTTTTTCCTGCTCACTGAGCGCATAAGTGGAATACACCTTTGCATGGGCAAGTCCCAGCTTGTACTCCTGAATATCAAGGTATCCAGCGAGAAGAGATTCGAACAAATCTGCTCTGCTGCGCTGGATCAACAGCTTAATCGTGTTGATCAGTGGGGCAGACAGCTTGCTCTCAAAACTGTTAGCCAGAACCTGAAGCTTGACCGCTTCCGTAATGTTAGGAGAGTTGATGAACTTACGGATTTCAGCATCCCCGGAGACAGCTTCTACAAAAGCACGCAGCTCTTGCTCGGTCTCCATAATGGTTTGCTCTTGCTCCGCCACTTCAAACAAAGCTTTCGCATACCGTTTGGCAACTACCGTATCCCGGCTCATGCTTTGCCTCCTACCTCTTTAAGGTACTGGTCGACAAGCTCTCCCTGGACTTGGTCTTCCTTGATTTCTTTTTGAATCAGCTTGGAAGCGATTTGTACTGAAGCCCGGCCCACTTCGCTGCGCAGCTCGGCAACTGCCTTATTGCGCTCGCTTGTGATCTCACGAACAGCTTCGTCTTTCAGGCGGACAGCTTCGTCCTTGGCCTGAACAATAATTTGCTCCGCCTGCTTGCTACCTGTTTGTTTCGACTGCTCAATAATATCGTAGGCTTCTTTACGTGCCTGTTGGAGAGCCTGCTTTTGCTCCTCAACATAGGCAGTAGCCTGTTCACGCGTCTGTGCCGCTTCATTCATTTGCTTCAAAACAAGCTCTCGCCGCTTCTCCATAATTGAAAAGAGGGGGCCAAATGCATAACGGGTCAGCAACCAGTACAAAATCAAAAATGCAATTATAGTAAAAACGATACTTGTCCAATTTAAACTCAATTGAAGTCACTCCTTTCCGGTGAACGTCAGTCCTGGATCTTTCATTCTTCAAACGAACAAAGAAGGCGCGGATGGCTGTGCCTTCCCCGCCAAACCTTGCTTCCATTCAATTAAGCTGCTGCGTAGAAAATGAATGCCAGAACGACACCGATGATTGGCAGTGCTTCGACCAGACCTACACCGATAAACATGACAGTTTGCAATGAAGCTTTTGCTTCTGGCTGACGAGCGATACCTTCAACTGTTTTACTTACGATCAGACCGTTACCAATACCTGCGCCGAGCGCACCCAAACCTACTGCGATAGCTGCTGCTATTAATGCCCAAGCTCCCATTTTAAAAATCCTCCTTAGAGATGTGTATTTGTGTTGTACATGTATTTGCAGTTAAGAGCGAAGCGCACTCCTGAACTTAACTAAAAACCGGAAACTGAAATGACCTAATGCTCTTCTTCATGCGTATCGATTACCTGTGAAATATACACGAACGTCAAAATGGTAAAGACGAACGCCTGAATACTGCCGACAAAGATACTGAATCCTTGCCATACAACCAGCCCCAATACGGAGGCAATCCACCCTCCAACACCAATTGCTGTCAATTTCAGCAGCACACTAATCAAAACCTCGCCGGCAAAGATATTACCGAATAGACGCATACCATGTGTCAAAAGTTTCGAGAACTGCTCAATCAGGTTAATTGGCAAAAAGAAAGGGAATGGCTGAATGTAATGCTTGAAATAGGCTTTGGTGTTACGGAAGATTCCCAGGAAATGAACCAGCACAAAGATCATCAATGCCAGACCAATGGACACTCCTGCATCTGCGGTAGGTGATTTCCACCAGCTGACACCCACGTGGGCAGGTTCGCCCGGATGAGCCGCCTGTGCTTGTTCTAATGCTTCCTTGACTGGAATGATTTGGTGTCCAAATACTTGGGCACTTTGCGTATTATCGAAATCGGTCACAATACCGAATGGTAAGCCCAGCATATTTCCGACAAAAATGAACATGATCAGCGTCATCCCCAAGGAGAGGAAAGGCTTCCCTTTTTTCAAATCCATCGTGCTGGTAATCAGTCCTTGAACGAACTCAACGACCCATTCCATAAAGTTTTGCAGCTTGCTTGGATTGTCCACAGACAAATTGCGCGTTGCAGCAAAAGCCAGTCCAAACACAATCGCGCAAGTTACAAAAAGCATAATAATGACGGACAAGTCAATGTTAAACCCGCCCAATTCGATAATCGGTGATTCATGCAACATGTTTTCTCACCCCTTTCTCAGTTGAGCCATCATTTTTCCTGTAGCGCGAATATGATGCCTATAATTAAAAGAAGAAACTGTCCAGTTACCAGGCTTGCCATTACAGCGATCTCATGGAAATAGGCCGGAAATTCTATCGCCAGCACTACCGCCAAAATAGAGGTCGCTACACGAACTCCAAAGCCGATGCCCACCCTTTTCTTCTTGCCTTCACCGGCGGCCGCACTCGCAACCTGTCGAATTTTGTAGGCCATATACAGCACATTAAGACAGCTTACTCCCGTTCCCAGAATGATTCCGTGAGCAATGTCACGATGTTGGGGCATGAAGGCGGAGACCAGGAAACACAGAGCCATAATACAAAGCGCTACGATCCATAACATTTTTTGCATTCGGGTCATCTCACTCATGGTTATCCCTCAATACCTTTCCGATCACAAGGGCAATACTCAATGCGCCTACAACCAAGCCTGCGAGAACGCTTACGCCAATCCAAATTCCGGAACCACCAAGTTTAGCGTCTAGCCACTTTCCGGCATAAAAACCACCCAGTGTGCACACGGCTAAATCAATGCCGATAGCGCTCACCAGTCCAATTGCCTTGAAGGCATTTCCGGTGTTATTTCGGTTGTTGTTTTGCTTGGAAGGTTTGACCACTTTTCCATGTCACCCCTGCAATTCCAGTCCATTTTACTTAAATATAAGATGCTTTGTCAATTGAGATATTTTAGCGCCCTAAAGTATAAAATCAGTCGACAAAGCATCTTAAAATGCCGTATCCCTTGGTAACCGTACAGTTTAACTGTATGCTTACCCTGTAAGGATGATTATGTGGTGCGGACACCTTTTGTGAACATTGTGTGAAATTCTTCAGGACGTTCGGATTGAACACCATAATGATGCAAAATAGCATTGACAATTCTTGCCGAAGCTCGTCCATCGCCATAAGGATTTGCTGCCTGACTCATAGACTCATATAATGCAGAATCCGTCAAAAGAGCCTTGGTCCGATTATAGACGTTCTCTTCACTCGTACCCACCAGCTCCAGTGTGCCAGCTTCAATTCCTTCCGGTCTTTCAGTCGTATCACGCAGTACCAGTACAGGCACGCCGAATGAAGGTGCTTCCTCCTGAAGACCGCCAGAATCGGTAAGAATGAGATGAGTGTGCGGATAAAAATTGTGTAAATCCACCACATCCAGCGGATCAATCAGCTTAATACGCGGATGGTTGCCTAAAATCTCAAATGCAGGCTCCTTCACAGCCGGACTCGGATGAACCGGATACACGATAGCGATATCCTCAAACTCGTCCGCGATCCGTTTGACCGCACTAAAAATTTGGCGATGTGGCTCCCCTTGGGACTCCCGACGGTGTGCCGTCATCAGAATCAGACGTTTGCCTTTAGCCCATTCCAGCACCGGATGCTCGTAATCCTGGCGAACCGTATACTGAAATACGTCAGTCACGGTATTGCCTGTTACATATATTCGCGATTCAGGTTTATTTTCCTTCCGCAAATTCCCAGCCGATAAAGATGTAGGAGAAAAATGAAGATCAGACAGCACTCCTGTCAGTTGACGGTTCATTTCCTCAGGGTACGGAGAAAGCTTGTTCCACGTCCGCAAGCCCGCTTCCACATGCCCTACTTCGATCTGTTGCATAAAGGCCGCATAGCTGGCCAGGAAAGTCGTCAGCGTATCCCCGTGAACGAGCACGATATCAGGCTTTGCCTCACGTAACACAGGTTCCAATCCTTGAAGTACACGAATGGAAATTTCATTAAGCGTCTGACGATCCTTCATCACATCCAGATCATAGTCAGGGTGAATATTAAATACTTCCAGAACCTGATCGAGCATTTGGCGATGTTGAGCCGTTACGCATACTACAGACTCGATATGCTCGGGGTGACGTTGAAGCTCCAAAATAAGAGGAGCCATCTTAATCGCTTCCGGACGCACGCCAAAAATAGTCATCACTTTGATTTTGGACATTTTCTGTTGAACCCCTTTTCAAAATGAACGCCCGACTCCAAGATCGTTCTCCTATGAAAAACGACTTGTCCGTAACGCCCATATATTATGCCGAACCAGAGGCCGTTTACTTGGTTCCGTACAGACGGTCTCCCGCATCACCAAGACCCGGAATAATGTAGCCGTGATCATCCAGACGCTCGTCCAGTGCAGCAACATAAATATCTACATCGGGGTGGGCATCCTGAACAGCCTTGACTCCCTCGGGAGCGGCAATCAAATTCATCATTTTAATTTGGGTGCAGCCTCTCTTTTTCAACACATCAATAGCCGCGATCGCTGAGCCGCCTGTTGCAAGCATCGGATCAATCACGATCAATTCACGCTCAGTCACGTCTGTAGGCAGCTTCGTATAGTATTCCACAGGCTGCAATGTCTCGGGATCACGGAACAGTCCCACATGCCCTACCTTTGCTGCCGGCAGCAGTTTGACAACGCCATCCAGCATGCCCAAGCCTGCACGCAAGATTGGAATGAGACCCAACATGCGACCGGAAATAACCTTGCCTTCTGTCTCAGCAACCGGTGTCTGTACCGTAATGCTCTCCAGCGGGATATCCCGCGTAATTTCATAAGCCATCAATGTTGCTACTTCATCCACCAGTTCGCGGAAATCCTTGGTGTTGGTCCGCACATCGCGGATAAATGTAAGTTTGTGTTGGATCAAAGGGTGATCACAAACCACCAGTTTTGCCATGATATATTCCCTCCGGTATTATCGTCACGTTCTTTCGCACCAGAATATCGAACATCCTGTATGGAAAGGATCTATGTAACCTATTTGTACAAACCAAATAAGCACAGATGCAATGCGTGCCTGTAAATCCTGTTTATTATAACATTCCCTTGATTGATTTAACACCTGCCACCGCAACCTTTTGTCAAGAGGAAGATATGACAGGTAAAATGCATACTTCGCCCACTTCAAGAGTGACTTTTGTCATACAAAAAGTGCATAAAAAAGGCTCTGATGGCACTTGACCGTCAAAGCCTTTTAAATTTTGTACTTCCTGCCTAACCTACAGGCTTTGTGTCCTAAAACAGCAGCAGTCTTTTATCTGTACTTCAAATTGTCCCATGCCCCCCTGAAATTGCTGGAGCATTTCATCCTTCGTAATGACTCCCGCAATATAGGCCTGCATGCTACTTTCAGATCCTGATTCAGTCCCTTAGGGAAACGTTGAAAGTTCCAACTCCATATCTTGTCGCTGTTTTATTTTATTCCAGGCATTCGCGTAGTTCTCAAAATGGAAGGTCATCGGCCACGAAGCGGAATGAGCCAAAATGTCGCTTGTTTTTCCCATTACATTTCGACCTCCTTTTTCTTCGTCAGACGCACCTGGATGCTCGTAATGATTGCAATGATAACAAAGAAAATAATGACTTTGGCAGTACCCAATCCAAGACGGTTATTTGTAAACGCTTCATTATATATGTCCAAACGCAACGGACTCCGTCGACTTGAAGGGTCCACCCTTTGTCAGAGCCAAATTCAACTCAAATACTTTAAAGGACCAGGATATCTCCAGAAACAGGCAGAATCGCTAGAAATCAAAAAAAGACTGTTCCCCCTCCGGCTTACGGAAGAAAAACAGCCTTATCAGTCACATCATATGTGTAGTCATGGTCACCCCCCCAGATGCCAAAGCTGGCAACCTGAGGCTAAGGGGGAGCATGAACAAGCCGATTGATTAGTATTGAATACTTGGGTAGATCGGGAATTTGTCTGTCAGTTCGCCAACAGCTTGGCTGGCTTTAGACAATACCGTATCATCCTTCGGATTTTTAAGAGTTTCGGCAATGATTTTACCAATTTTGACCATAGCCTCTTCATCCATACCACGGGACGTTGCAGCAGGTGTACCAATGCGGATTCCGCTGGTAACGAACGGACTGGTCGGGTCGAAAGGAATCGCGTTTTTGTTCACTGTAATGCCCACGGAATCCAGCACATGCTCCGCTTCTTTTCCAGTGATGTTCAAGCTACGCGTGTCCAGCAGCATCAGGTGATTATCCGTACCGCCGGATACAATGTTAATGCCTTCAGCCAGTAATGTCTCAGCCAGCACCTGAGCGTTGCGAACTACGTTTTGCGCATAGGTTTTGAAGGAAGGCTGGAGTGCTTCACCCAAGGCAACGGCTTTGGATGCGATCACATGCATCAACGGCCCCCCTTGAGTACCTGGGAAAATAGCTTTATCAATCGCTTGCGCCCACGCTTTGCGAGTCAAAATCAGACCTCCACGCGGACCACGCAGCGTTTTGTGTGTCGTTGTTGTTACAAATTGAGCATGCGGAACCGGGCTTGGATGAATACCTGCTGCCACAAGACCCGCGATATGTGCCATATCGACCATGAACAGAGCGCCCACATCGTTGGCAATGGAAGCGAAGGCTTCAAAATCAATGGTGCGCGGATATGCGCTCGCGCCGGCTACAATCAGACGAGGGCGATGCTTGAAGGCTGCCTTGCGCACTTCATCATAGTCGATGCGGAAGTTGTCTTCACGTACACCGTAAGCGGCAAAGTTATACAACAAGCCGGAGGCGTTAACCGGGCTTCCGTGTGTAAGATGGCCGCCGTGCGCCAGGTTCATACCCAGTACGGTATCTCCAGGTTTAAGAGCTGCCAGATATACCGCCATGTTCGCTTGCGCTCCAGAGTGAGCTTGTACGTTAGCATGCTCTGCACCGAACAGTTCTTTGGCACGGTCGCGTGCAATGTCCTCAACGATATCTACATGCTCACAGCCACCGTAATAGCGTTTACCCGGATAGCCTTCAGCATATTTATTTGTCAGTACAGAGCCCATTGCTTCCATTACCGCTTCGCTGACGATATTTTCGGATGCGATCAGTTCGATATTGTGGCGTTGTCGTTTTAGTTCAAGTCCCATTGCTTCCAGCACTGCCGGGTCACTTTTACGCAGATGTTCCATCATGATTGATTACTCCCTCTCCATGGTCAATTGTCAGGTATACAGGCAAGCGCCTGCTCCTCTGTTGGGTACCTCATCATCAATACAAAAAAGATACAAACATGCTGTCCAAACCAAAATGCAAATGCTAGTCGCAGCTTCCGCCGCCTTCTTGCTCCAGACTGTACACCGCTCGTTGTCCGCCAATGAGCGGTGGACGAGTGAACGCCGCCGTCACACGCGCTTCGCCAATCCAGCGAAGGCCTGGACGAAACGGAACAGCAACCGGTCGCAAATGCATACCGATCAGCGTCTCACCAATGTCTATCCCCGCATGCGCCTGTACATTCGCCGCCAGACATGCATCTTCCAGCGCACGATAGGCAACGGTAGCCATAGATCCGCCTGCTGTACGAACGGGAACGGCGGCAACCTCCGTCAGTCCCAGCCGCTCCAGCACGGCTCGCTCAACGACCAGCGCACGGTTCAAATGCTCGCAGCATTGAAACGCTACATCAAAACCGTACGCCCTGCGAACAGATTCCACTCCAGCCAGCAATTGCTGCGCTACATCGAGCGCTCCCGCCGTGCCAATCCCGCTTCCAGCCACTTCACTGGTGCTTACCCCGATAACCAGCAAACGACCAGCCTTGAGACTGGCTGCTTCTGCTATTTCCTTCACGACAGAAGCGGTCTGTGCTTCAAGCGTAACCTCATGATCCAATTGTCCTGCCATTGGAACCTCCTTTGGTTGAACAGCCCCACAGAGACTGGGCACGGGCTTATGCCCCATGTTCAACACACTCTCTCCTGAATCACAATCTGACTATATTATAGCCGATGAATCGGATTTCGAGCAGGAAAAATGGAAGAACCACCTTAAAAAGGACCCTCTCACGGTTCGAATACTTGAAGTAACAGCACACGGAAGAATCATTGTCATTTGTCTGGACAGAAGGCCATCGGAGGCCGGACCTAGCTCATATACGAAAAAAGAGCAGTCCACAGCCAATGTGGATTTGCTCTTTTGCCCAGGCGACCGGCCGTATATCCGATGCTCCATCGTGGTTAATCCCACTTTTGTCGCCAGTTACACCGGATTCTTGTTTTTCCACCTTATCTTAACGGATTAACCGCCGAAAATCAACAGATCCCGTACAAAATAGATGAGTGATACAAACTTTATTCGGACAAAGCCTTTAGCTTGTCCACCAGCTTGTGCAGCGCTGTTCTGATTTCCGCAGCCGTGACATCGTAATCTTCACGCGACCCGCCGAACGGATCGGAAATATCAAAGCCCGGAATACGTTGACGCAGTTCAATCATCCGCTCACGCTCCCGTGCCGAAAGCTCCTGACCTAATGATCCCATCAGTTGTTGCGAAGCGTACAGACCATCCAGCTCCTGTACATCATTCAGCACTGAATCCCGGTCCTCCACATATTCCTTGAGCGTAAACACTTTGCCCACCGTTTGGGGAAAGCGCTGAATGACGTGCTGCTTATGCCCTTGGGTCAAGGTTAAAATCAGATGTGCCCACTCGGCAAGCCCACCGTTCAAAGGAGTTGAGGTGATTTGATCCGAGATATTGTGGTCACGTAGCACTGCCTCTGCATGTCGGGAAATGGGCGTACCTTCCATCGCGGCTACTCCCGCCGAGCGCACTTCCAACCCTAGCCCGTGCTCAGCAGACAGCTTGCGCAACATCCCTTCAGCCATTGGACTGCGACAGGTGTTCCCTGTGCATACGAATAAGATATGTTTCAACGTCTTCACCCCCCGTATATTGAAATAATATATAATTAAAACATAAACATAAAGCCAAACGCCAGTAAAATAGCACCGCCCACCGCTTCTCCATAGTCTCCAAGATTGCGGCTGACCTTGCGGCCTAACAGCAGTCCCAGCATCGCCATCGCTCCCCCGCAAAAACCAAACGTCAGAACGGTCAGCACCAAATCACTCTGGAACATGCCCAGTGATACCCCAGCAGAAAAGGAGTCGACGCTCACCCCAAGCGAAAATAGTAAAAGGCCCAGGGGCGAACGATGGTCCAGCACCTGTACCCCGTCACCTTTGAAGGAATTATACACCATATGCCCGCCCAAAAGGATAAGCAATCCCCCTGCAAAATAGGTCGTCACATGACCCAGTAAAGAACTCATATAATGGCCTGTGAACATACCCAGCAATGGCATCAGTATGTGAAAAAAGCCAATGACCGTGCTGATCCGCAGCACGTCCCGCAGGCGTATCCCCTTCATGCCGATCCCCACGCCTAACGATAACGCATCCATCCCCAGCGCTACAGCCATGACCAGAATCGTTACAATCTGCCCGGCATGGGCAGAGGCTGCCAGCATACTCCATCCCCCCAATATCCGTCTGCTCTTGTACACGTTATGCGGACAAGAGGCAAAACAGTACAAGCATACGGTTTACCGTGCTTGTACCAGGAAGGAGAGGGGCCAACTATGCTGAAAAGGTCAATCCATGCAAACGTGGGGACTGCATGTATAGGAAATGTTTGGGAAATGTTTGGATAGTGTCCGCGTCGTCCTAGAGACGGACGACCCGATGGCCTGCTGCTTTGAGCAGGCGGTTCATAACGGCGTCTCCCAGCCCTTTCGGCGGACAAGCTTCCGCCAAGATGTAGGTGACGCCTTCCTCGTCGCAGCGGCGCAGCACGCCGTACAGGCGCTGCGCTGCCTCATGGAGTGCGTCCAGCTTGCCCAGCGTGTAAACGCGCTCTCCGGCATAGCCGGCGGCATGCTCGTCGAACGCGAGCACCGCCGTGCGCTCCCCCCGCGCGGACGCCTCCGCCAGCGCGGCGCGAATCCAGCCCGTCACCTCAGCGGATGACGGGCCTTGCACTACGCTCAAGCGGCCTCGCGGCGCGTAGTGCGTGTACTTCATGCCCGGCGAACGCGGTGCCGGGCTATCGGCGTCCTCGCCAGGCGAAGCGGCGACCAACGCCGGGTCCAGCTCGACGGCGCGAGCGACCGCAGCGAGCTGCTCGGCCGTCACGCCGCCGGGGCGCAGGATGATGACGGTTCCGTCGTCACTGGCCTGCACCACCGTGGACTCCAGCCCCACACCCGTGGGGCCACCGTCCAAAATGCCGCCGATGCGGCCCTCCAGGTCCTCACGCACATGGTGTGCAAGGGTCGGACTGGGCCTGCCCGAGCGATTGGCGCTTGGCGCAGCCAGCGGACAGCCCGCTTCCGCGATCAGGCGCAGCGCTACCGGATGATCTGGCATGCGCACGCCGACTGTGTCCAGCCCCGCCGTCACACGGGGCGACAGTGCTTGCGGAATTACGGGCAGCACCAGCGTCAGCGGTCCCGGCCAGAACGCATCCATCAGCGCCCGCGCCGTATCATTTACTTTCGTTACCATACCATCCAACTGGGCAGGGTCGGAAATATGCACGATCAGCGGATTATCGGAAGGACGCCCTTTGGCGGCGAATACCGATTCTACCGCTTCCGTGCTACGCGCATCCGCGCCCAAGCCGTACACCGTCTCGGTAGGGAACGCTACCGTCTCTCCTGCTTGCAGCAGCACGGCGGCCTCACGAATGCCTTTTTCCGCCGCAATACAGGCTTGTCCGGATAACATTTCAGCAGAGAATTCCCCTTCAACCACCAAGCCTCTTACGTCCCACCATTTCGTATGGGAATTCGCCAACGGCGGCTTTAGCCCATGAAGCCCCTGTTCGTCCAGTACCGATTCACATTTTTCCTTTTGCGCAGACTCTCCGCACAAACCTTGTATTTGATTCAATTTATCGCTCATATCAGATCATCCCATACGTTATTGTCATACAGTCCTGGTTCAGTTAGCTCTATCCCCAAAGAACTTACTTGGGCGGCTTAGCTGAACCGAATCTGTCCATGTCTCATAGCTGTAAAACCTATATTTCATTATAACATACCGGAATCATCCATCCGTTGTTCTCTTTTTCTACAGCTCACGACGCTTAGGCAAACAAGCCACTCGCCCATGCCCACAGCCCCGTCAACGCATCCCATAGAAAAAACCGTACTTCCGGCTCCTTGTCAGCGGCATTCGTCCGTCCGCCTCCTTGGTCCGCTTTTGCCGAGACCGCTTGAGCTGCCGCTTCCCCGCTGCCCGCATCAATGAAGCACAACGGAGGAAACAGCACGCACCACCAATTTTGCCCTTTGCCTTGTCCCAGCGTGACCCGAAGCGCTTCATAATCCCCTGCCGGATAGACAAGCCCACCGTACATCTTCGTCGGAAAAGGTACGTTTGCCAATTCCACCTGATGGTCGTACGAAATGCCCCGTCGAGCCAGTTCCGCGCCTACTAAACGGTCAATTTCGGGTAAATGAGCAGCAATCAGCACTCTGGCCTGATCCAAACTTTGCGGGTTTTCCAGCTTGCCAACCCACGCATCCATTTGTTGTACGATGGTATCCCTAATTTCACGTTTTACCAGTTGATCCTCTGGACGATCCGAATTGGCCAAAATGCGCAATCGGATGGAATCATGAGGAATGACGCCCGCTCCTGTCGTTGCCATCCCTGCTACTACAGGCCCTCTTGTCCCTGGTGTCATGGCGGCATCTGTTTTTTGACCTTCCCACGACATCATTAATATTGAAATACAAAATAGTATCATTGCAGCTTGCTTGGCCCAGCTTCTCATCCCAAATCCCCCCAAACTCTATCATGTCTATCAGTCTGTCCTGTTTGGGAGAGGCTAAACCTATCAATCTCGTAAAATGTTCAAGAAGATTTAAAAAACATCCATAGCCCTACATCGAGCAACATGGATCTGCGTACCAAAGCTTGGGAGTAACCCGCGTATACGAAAAAGCCCAGATTTCACAATCTGGACCCTTTTGCATCTCACTATTTTTCTCACCATAAAACACGAAGCTGTATCTAGCCACAATCTGTACACACTAAGCTTTTTTCGCCTTCGTCAAGTTCACTCTGGAAGGCTGTGGCAGATCGTCCTCCAACTCCTGACCGTGTACCTTAATGCTCATAACCAAGCCAATACTAGCCATGTTAATGAGCAACGACGTACCCCCATAGCTTATAAAAGGGAGCGTAATCCCCGTCAGTGGCATGATGCCCAAAAACGCGCCGATATTCTCAAAAATCTGATACAGCAGCATGGACACAATGCCGACGATAAGATAGGGTCCAGCCCGATCACGGCATTCCAGCGAGATCAGGATCATACGGTGTATCAAAATAAAATATAGCAGCAGCAGCACCGATGAGCCGACAAAGCCAAATTCCTCCGCTACGACCACAAAAATAGAATCCGCATAGGTGTAAGGCACACGACCAGATTGCACCGAAGTCCCCTGCAAAAAGCCTTTGCCCATCATTCCACCAGAGGCAATGGCCAACTTGGCGTTTTTCGTATGATAAGATGCCTTCGCTGTCGCTTCTTCCGGTACCAGCCAAGGGTCCAGACGCTCTACCCAGTGACTACGGCCAATGCCCTTCATAAAGGTATCAATCTGATCGTGGAAGGAAATATACGCTTTGATCCCGCCGCCTGCGGCGACTGCAAAAATCGTAAATCCGATCAACGCATGGGAAGCTTTTACATTACCGATCCACAGCATCCCGAGAACGATGACAATGTAACCGAGCGCATTACCCAAGTCATTTTGCGCCATAACCATAGCGAACGGGACAAAGCTCACTAAAGCAACTGGAAGTACATCCTGTATAAAGTAAAGCTTGCTCTTGCGCTTCTTTATCAGCATATAAGCCAGAAAAATAATAAGCACTAGCTTGAATACCTCAGCAGGCTGAAGGTTCAAGCCACCAATTTTCAAAAAGCCCTGAGAGTTGTTAACCGTCCCGCCAAAAAAGCCGAGAGCCAACAGGAATATTCCGCCGCCATATACATACAGCGCTTTTTTAATAAAAATACGAAAATCCACCATCGCCAAACCCAAAACAGCCACAAAACCCAATATATAATACCCGATCATTTTCTGGTAGTCGTTACCGTGCTCCGCAATGTTGGTAGGGCCTCTACCCGCGCTATACACCGTTATGATACTAATCGCCATCAGCAAAACCAGAATGAAGATAACCGGACCGTCAATTTTTTTCAATTTCTGAAGCATGATTTCCCCCTGAGCCGTTTCTCGGTCATACTCCTTTTATTCTAAAGGAAAGACTCGCAAAAAGAAAATGCAGCATTATTCCGCAACGCCCAGGACATGGCGTTCGATTCCAGCAAGGTCCGGAACGATCAGGATCGTATTCCAATGACCTGCCTGCTCCAGCAGTCCAGCCACGTCTCTGGCCTGTCCCATGCCCAGCTCGAACCCGATCAACCGCGGCGGGGCCTGAAGCAGCTCAAGCTGCTCCAGCATCGCCCGATACGGGCCAAGCCCGTCAGGCCCGCCATCCAGTGCCATGCGAGGCTCATGATCGCGCACCTCCGGCTGCAAGCCTGCGATGTCGGCAGCCGGGATATACGGCGGATTGGACACCAGGATGTCCACCGCCTCTCCCGCAAACGGCGCCAGCAGATCGCCTTCGCGCAGCTCCACGGCTGCGCCGTTGGCAGCGGCGTTATGCGCCGCCATCTCCAGCGCTGCGGAGGAAATATCCCCCGCCACCACGCGCCACCGGGGCCGCTCAGCCGCCAGCGTGACGGCAATCGCCCCGCTGCCCGCGCCGATATCGAGCGCCTGCGGAGCGCCGTCCGGCCACAATCGGTCGCCGTGCTGAAGAATAGCCTCGACCAGCAGTTCTGTCTCGGGCCGCGGAATCAGCACCGACGGCGAAACCGCGAACGGACGGCCATAAAACTCCTGCCGTCCGATAATATACTGCGCTGGCTCACCCGCTGCTTTGCGGGCTATGACCGCTTCCCACGCCTCTTTGTCGGAGGCTGGGAACGGATCGCCCAGCGCAGCGTAGAACGCCGTGCCTTCCAGCCCGAGCACATGCTCCAGCAGCAGGCGGGCGTTATGCTGCGGCTCCAGCACGCCGCAGCTCCCTAAAAAAGAAGAAGCCTCAACTAAGGCTTCTCTGATACTCATGCTCCGTTCCAACGACATCCGATACACAAGATCGCGTTCGTGTCCCAAAACTTAAACCTCTTGTTCCATCAAATCAGCCTGCTCTGCAATCGTGAGCGCCGATACGATTTCTTCGATCTCCCCGTTCATCACCTGATCCAGCTTGTGCATGGTCAGCCCGATGCGGTGATCTGTTACACGGCTTTGCGGGAAGTTGTAGGTACGAATGCGCTCACTGCGATCTCCGGTACCTACTTTGCTCTTACGCTCGCCTGCATATTTGGCTTCCTCTTCCTGACGAAGCATATCCGAAATACGGGCACGCAAAACCTGGAGTGCCTTCTCCTTGTTGGAGTTTTGGGATTTGCCGTCCTGACAGGTTGCCATAATGCCTGTTGGCATATGCGTTACACGTACCGCCGACTTGGTCGTATTAACGGACTGACCGCCAGCACCGCTGGAGCAGAACGTATCTACGCGGATATCCTTGTCGGAAATTTCAACATCCACTTCTTCGGCCTCAGGCATAACGGATACCGTAGATGTAGATGTATGAATACGTCCGCCGGATTCCGTCGTCGGAATTCGCTGTACGCGGTGTGCTCCGCTTTCGAATTTCATTTTGCTGTATGCGCCGCGTCCGTTAATCATGAAAATAACCTCTTTGAAGCCCCCAAGGTCATTCATGTTCGCGTCCATCAGCTCTACACGCCAGCCTTGGGTATCGGCATAACGAGTGTACATCCGGTACAGATCCGCCGCGAACAATGCCGCTTCGTCACCACCCGCTGCACCACGAATCTCGATAATCACATTCTTATCATCATTCGGGTCCTTCGGCAGCAGCAAAATGCGAATTTTTTCGTCCAGCTCCCGTTTGCGGGCACTGAGCTCATCAATCTCCATCTTCACCATTTCACGCATCTCGTCGTCCAGCTTTTCTGCCTGCATGGCTTTAGCAGCGTCCAGCTCTTCAACGACAGTTTTATATTCGGTATATGCTTCATAAGCAGGCTGTAAATCAGACTGTTCTTTGGAATAATCTCTAAGTTTCTTGCTATCGTTCGCTACATCCGGATCGCAGAGCAGTTCGCTCAGTTTATCGTAGCGGTCCGCCAATGATTGCAATCGGTCCAACAAGCGATTCACCTCTTCAGTTAAATTAATATGAAGCCAGATTCAAATTCACTGGCTACAGCTCTTTATTATACCAACTAATTAATTAATTAGCTACTAAAAATACTTCTAATTCATGAATTGAATAACAACAATAATTTCAATAAAAAAAGACATGCACCACAACCCCTTTAACCTGAAGGAATTCAATACCCTAATACACACAAAAAAACGCTAAGCACTGATTGGCTGAGCGTTTTTTCGTTAGAATGGTCGAAATTCCTACTTGCCTTCATAAATCCACTCGACTAATTTCCTATCAAAGGAATGAGGTTCTTCGAACATAGGATTATGCCCACTATGCTCAAAAATTACTTTCTTCACGTTCTCATAGGTGTCATCCACAAGATCCCACAGTGAAACGGGTGCAACCAAATAATCATGTCTCCCTAAACCAATAAATACTGGCTTATTAACATCGGCCAACGATTGTATCAGATTAAGTTTTCCGAATGCTTCTCCCCATAAATGATCAATGATTGTCATATTCGTATATACACCATCCCACATGTAAGCTGCATTAAATGTATAATCGTAAAAACTTTGGGCTCCCATACGAATACACATGTGAACAAACCGTCTCGCGGGATCTTTCTTGATATCATGTTCTAATAAAACAATATCTTTTTCAAAATGCCTCTTTCTCTCTGGACTTGCTGTCTCATTAAAAAATGAAAAGCTTTGCCGCTGTCTTTCTTCGCTATTGGTAGGTGCTGAATTTAACAAAACAACTTTCTGAACATGTTCAGGGTATTTTCTGGCATATTCCAAAGCCATAAAGGCATGTCCGGAATGTCCCAATATGATAAAATCCTCAAGATTAAGGGATTGTCTTGCTGCTTCTATATCATCTAATGCTTTATCCAACGTATAATCTTCGGGTTCTAAAGCTCGGGGCGGCTTCACAAATCCTCTATGATCCAAGAAAATGAACTGAAACTTTTTATATAAATTCTCCGAAAACAAGTGAGGATAATATATACTACTGCCAACCATCAATATTGGCTTTCCATACCCTTTTATACAGTAATTCAACTTAAATCCATCGCTAATTAAATGTTGATTTTTGTTCATTTTAGTAGTCCTCTTTTCTTTTTTATTAAAAGAAGAGCTATCGACAAAATGAAGCTCTTCCTTATACCACTCCCTTTCCTTTTTCCAATTCTCTTGTATTCTCCATGGAACGTTCTAACATTTTAGCTCACCTCTATCGGTTCTTTTTAGCTATGAAATTAAGGGGATTTTAACATATTTTCTTTCAAAATCGAGCTAAGGATATGGATTTATCCTAAACAATAAAAAAAGCCGCCACCCAACACAGGCAGCGACTACTTTATTTAGAACAATGTTTTATACTGCAAACCTAATGTTATACATTAAAACGGAAATGCATAACGTCTCCGTCTTGTACCACATATTCCTTACCTTCCAAACGAAGCTGACCACGTTCCTTAGCCCCGTTCATAGAGCCAGCAGCGACCAAATCGTTGTAGGATACAACCTCGGCACGAATAAATCCGCGTTCAAAATCCGTGTGGATAACGCCCGCAGCCCCCGGTGCTTTAGTTCCTTTGTGAATGGTCCATGCGCGTACTTCCTGCACACCTGCTGTGAAATACGTATACAGACCCAACAACCGGTAAGCGGCTTTGATCAGACGATTCAGACCGGATTCAGCCAGTCCCAGTTCCTCCAGGAACATCGCCTTATCTTCGCCTTCCAGCTCGGCAATTTCAGATTCTACTTTGGCGCTAATCGGCACTACTTCTGCATTTTCCGCTACAGCAAAATCACGTACCTTTTGCACATATGGATTGCTGTCGGCTTCCGTTACGCCGTCTTCGCTGACATTAGCAGCGTACAGTACAGGCTTCATCGTAAGCAAATGAAGATCACGTACAATCAGTTGTTCTTCATCCGACAATTCCACGCTGCGCGCAGGCTTATCAGCATACAGTGATTCCTTGATCCGCTCCAGCACTTCAACTTCCTGGGTGTATTGCTTGTTGCCACCCTTCATGTTTTTGCGGGAACGCTCAATGCGCTTGTCTACGCTTTCGATATCCGCCAGAATCAGCTCCAGATTAATGGTCTGAATGTCACTGATCGGGTCGATTTTGCCGTCCACATGGGTGATGTTCTCATCTTCAAAACAACGCACCACATGTACAATCGCATCCACTTCACGAATATGAGCCAGAAACTTGTTACCCAAACCCTCGCCCTTGCTCGCACCGCGTACAAGTCCTGCAATATCAACAAATTCAAAAGCTGTCGGCACCGTTTTGTTCGGCACAACCAGTTCAGTCAGCTTATCCAGCCGCTCGTCCGGTACTTCAACGACACCCACATTCGGGTCAATCGTACAAAATGGATAGTTTGCGGATTCCGCACCCGCCTGCGTTATTGCGTTAAACAGTGTTGATTTGCCCACGTTCGGCAAGCCCACAATCCCCGCTTTTAAAGCCATAATCAGAACAACTCCCGTTTATATAAAATGTGCGTTATGCCATCCGTTAGTTTACCAACCCACATTATATATGAGAACCCATACATGCGGCAAGCATACGACTGTGACTTTCAGGATTTTGCTATATCCTCTACTTCTTCATTTAAATCTCTTTGCTCATCTGAATATCCGTAACCCGATAGCCTGACTTGCGGTACACATGCAAAGCCCGCTCATTATGCCCAAATACGTGCAAACCGATGCGAACGGCTCCCAGCCTGCGAGCTTCCTGTTCCAAAGCCCCCATCGCCAATGTGCCTAGCCCCCGCCCCTGATATGAATCGTAGACGAGAATATCCAGCAGAAAAGCTTCTTTTCCTTGTGCGCTATCCGTCATATTGAACCAGATATAGCCCGCTTCCTCTTGGCTCTCCACAACATCCGTATTCGAATACATCAGCATGTAAAGGTGAGCATGGGGAGTATCCAATCTCTGTGGCAGGTATCGGGCAAAGCTTTCTGCCGCGCGTTCCGGCGCTTCTTCCACCGTCCATGTGCCTGCCTGAATTTTTTCGTCCGCGTAGTCCGCGAGCGAGCGCTGCTCAAACCGTTCATATTGCTCTGCGTCCATTGGTACCAGGGTTACAATGCTGCTCATGCGTTCGCCTTCTTCCTCAACCGAGTTGTGTCTCTAAGTTCCTTAATATCAGCTACTCCAATTCCGAACATGACTGTTCGCAGTTCCAGCTCCACCTGCTCCAGCCGCGCTTCGAGCGCCTCTGTGGAGGCGACCGCCGATCCGAGCAGCGACCGTCCGAAACCCGCCATATCAGCGCCCAAGGCAAGCGCCTTGGCTGCATCGACACCGTCTCTCAGTCCGCCACTGCCGATCACTGCGCCATTCGGCTGCGCCGCCCTGACTTCTACGATACAATCTGCGGTGGAGTTTCCCCAATCCGCAAATGCTTTCGCCGCTGCACGGCGTACAGGATCAGAATTGCGGAATTTTTCCACCTGACTCCAGCTTGTCCCGCCTGCGCCCGCCACATCAATAAAAGCTGCACCCGCATCATACAGTCTCGAAGCCGTCTCGCCATCTATGCCCCAGCCTACTTCCTTCACGCCTACGGGCACTGAAAGCTGGCGGCACAGCTCTTCAATACGTCCAAGCAATCCGCCAAAATCCAGATTCCCCTCGGGTTGGAAAACCTCCTGCAATCCGTTCAAATGCAGTACAAGCATGTCCGCTCCGGCAATCTCTACCGCACGGCGACAGTCGTCCACGCCAAATCCGTAGTTCAACTGCACTGCTCCCAGATTGGCAAGGATCGGAATATTCGGTGCCAAGCGACGAACCGCAAAGGTCGGAGCCAGTTCTTCTTTTTCCACCGCAGCTCGCACCGAGCCTACTCCCAGCGCCCAGCCGCGTTTCTCCGCTGTTTCTGCCAAGCGCTCATTAATCGCTCCCGTCTCCGCGCTGCCGCCTGTCATGGAGCTAATCAGCAGCGGCGTTCGCACTGCGCGCCCCAGAAAAGTAGTGTCCAAACGTACCTCATCAAAATGCAGTTCAGGCAGTGCACAGTGTTTAAAGGCATAGCGCTCCAGTCCATTCGTGATGCCTTGGCCTGCCACGTCCTCTTGCAAACAAAGGCGGACATGCTCTATTTTCCGTTCACCTGTGCGTGCAGCAGGCAGCAAAGAACCGGATTTGCCGGAACTCTCAGGTGTTTCAGATTTATTTTCCACATTACTCATCTATGTCCCACCTCATTCAGGTCACTTCATGTATTTACATTGGTCTGAAAACACAAATAAGACCGCTCCCGAACACGGTAACCGATCTATTTATGTATGATTACAGGAAATTATTTAGATACTTTTATTGTAGCATGGATGGAAAAATATATACACAAAATCGCGAGCCTTTCCTCTGCTTATATAAACCGTTCAGGTGAGTTTTATTTGTACCTTAGTCCTCAATGTCAGCGTAATAATCATTTTTTTGCTTTTCCCAGTACCGTCTGTCTTCATCTGTAATTTCCCTTAGCACTTTACATGGATTTCCTACGGCAACCACATTATCAGGAATGTCTTTGGTAACGATAGATCCCGCCCCGATAACTACATTATTTCCAATATTCACTCCTGGAGTGATTACGGTATTTGCGCCAATCCATACACTGTTCCCAATCGTTATCGGTTTACCAAATTCGAGCAAGGTGTTGCGTACATCTGAATCTATCGGATGCCCAGCCGTATATACACCTACCCTGGGGCCGAAAAAAACATGATCCCCTATTGTTACTTTCGCTACGTCAATAATGATGCAGTCATAATTGGCATAGAACTGATTGCCCACTGTAATGTGACAGCCATAGTCACAGCGAAATGGGGGTTCGATATATATCTCCTGACCTGTAGACTCGAACAGTTGTTTAAGTAGCTCTACCCGGTACTCCTGTTGCTCTTCCGTACTGTTATTGAACAAGCGGGTAAGCATTCTCGATTTCTTGCTATCCTTTGCTAATTCTTTTCCACCAGCCATATATAATTTGCCTTCTAACATATTTTCTTTATTCGTTGCCATGTACACTTTCCTTCCTGTTTAAAAGGTTTTCATTTCACTCCATGAAGTTGGACAAATGCCAGATACTAAATTATAGTATAGTTTATTATTATACTTTTAATAAGTATTGTCAAAAGAGCGGACGGATACCTGAAACGACATGTCCCACTTAAAGCTTGGTCCATTCTTTGCGGCTTTTAGATAAGGAGCGGTAAGGAGTTTTTTGCATGACAGCACAGCTTTCCAAAGATCCAAAGTTCGTTCGCAATATGCTATTCTTATTATTTGCTCTTCCAGGTGTGGCTTTTGCATCTTGGGTCTCCCGAACACCTACAGTCCGGGATACACTGGGTGCTTCAACTGCGGAGATGGGAGTTATTATTTTCATGTGAAATGCTTTCTTGCTGATCCTTCGTACGCCCGTTGCCAAACTTGAATATCAAAATGCCTCCGATAATGACCAGCACGCCGATCAGCTTGGTGAAGGTGAACGGAATCTTTTCCAGTCCCAGCCATCCTAACGAATCCCACAGCAAAGCAGTGCCCAATTGTGCCGTTAATACGATAGAGATCGCATAAGTCGGACCAAGCAGCTTCACTCCTTGTACCAGACAGAACACCACGCCAACACCAATCATTCCACTGAACCAGTACCACGGCTGCATATGCTGTAGTGTAAATGTATTTTTCCCTGCAAAAATAAGACTGCCGAGCAAGGAGGCCAGAAACCCCGTTCCCAGCACAAGTGTGGTTGTAGCCCATGAACCTGTCCGTTCGTTCACCTTATTATTGAATATCGTTTGCAGGCTAACAAAGGCTCCTGCGATAACCGCCAGTACAATTCCTGATAACATGATTTCAGCTCTCCCCGCTAATTCTTTTACGAATGATTATGCTTCATAAATATTATGGCCTGCCAGTTGGCCCAAACCTTCTCTGTCACGAATTACAATATAGCCCCGTGCTCGTTCCACCAATCCCTCTGCGCTCATCTTGCGAATCACACGGTTGAGATGCCTATAGCTGGTTCCGATTAAATTCGCCACATCTACGAGACTGGATGCCCGCAGTTCCTCATGGAAAGAAGCATCACCTTCGTCAAAAGAAACGGATAGCAGGTAACTGGCCAGCCTGACTTCCACGGGATACATTAAGTTAAAGCTGGAAAAGTCGGAATCCATGCAAAACTTCCGGGTAACGATATCCAGCAAAAATTGCAGCATTGGAGCGTAGTCTCTGCCATATTTATTCATCCACTGGTGGTGAATACTGATTACATATATAGGAGACACAGCCTCCACCGTGTTGATCACGTTGCTGCTGCGAATATATTCAACATCTCCTATGATCTCAATCGGTGTTTTAAAGCAGAGAACCAGTGTTTTGCCTTCCGTTGAACTGGTATAAATCTTGACCTTGCCCTGTACCAATATGTACAGATGTTCAATGGAATCCCCTTGGGAGCACAGCTTTTCCCCTTGTTCCAAACGATGCAGCGACAAATAAGGCCGCAGTGGCTCATGTAGTATGGTTTCTAGCTGATGCAATTGTAAAAAATGCTTCAGTTGCTCTTGATCCTGAATTTCTTTCATGCTTGAGCTCACCTTCGTTTTCTACGTTCTGGGTTCCTTCTCCGAATGAAGTTCTATTTAGAGCTTCAAAATGATCACACCCGCAATCATCATGCCAATGCCTATAAATTGCGGGAGCTTCATCTTCTGCTTCACTACACCGAACCATCCATTTATATCAACCAGGAAGGTCAGACACAACTGAGCAATCAACAGCGCCGAGATCGTGAACGTAACCCCAATATGCTGAATAGCGGTGACTTCACTGAATATGATGATAGCTGCAAAAGCGCCACCCAAGAGATACATGGGCTTTACCTGCTTCATCTCCGCCACATTTCCATCTCGTGTGAACATCCAGATCAATGCCGCCAAAATAACACCCGTCAGTTGAGTAACCGTAGCCGCCTGCCATGTACCGATATCCTGACTAATCCGTGTATTCGCTACCCCTTGCAGCGTAATACAAGCGCCTCCCAAAAAAGCAAACAAAATTCCTCTCATGAATCGTTATTCTCCCTATCTATGTGACTTTTCTATTTATTAAAGTATAGGTTAGTCTCACCATAAAGGACATATGTCCTGAAACAACTCCAACCATCCAACCCTTTCCTTCCGATCATTACGCTTCAATCCTGTACACTTGCGTTAATAACTAGACAGTATCCCATCATAAACTGCATGTTCCGGCACGATAAAATGGAATGCAGCATTCAATTGAGGAGTTGACCGCCATATGGCTAAACATAATCGGCTGCATCGAACAAGCCGCACTATTAAAATCATTATCCTGTTACTCATCCTGTGGCTGATTGCCGTCATGATCTATCAGACCCATAAGCCATTGCCTCCCTTCGTCTCCTATGAAAGTCAGGAGTATTCAACCAACGAGGTGAACTTCTGGACGGATTTGACCTATCCCTCCGGGGATGGAAGTACCGCACAGCATGAAGGGCAAATTTTGAATCGTATGTTTGGGATCATTGATGAAGCCAAACAATTTATCGTCATCGATCTGTTTCTGTTCAACGATTATAAACATAAGGGCCAGCGCTTCCCCCAAGTCAGCGCACAGATGACCGAGCGTCTGATTGCCAAAAAGAAGGCTCATCCCGATATGCCTATCTTTTTCATTACAGATGAAGTCAATACCAATTACAATTCATCCCCTAATCATTTGCTGGAGAATATGAAACGAGCGGGAATTCAGGTTGTGCAGACCGATGTGGACCCGCTGCGGGATTCCACGCCGAGCTATTCTGCCGTGTGGCGTACCTTTTTCCAATGGTTCGGACAGCAGGGCACAGGCTGGATTCCCAATCTGATGGCCAGTGACGGACCTGACGTTACGGCACGCTCTTATCTCAAGCTGTTGAACGTCAAGGCCAATCATCGTAAATTGGTTGCCAGCGAGCAGACAGCGCTCATTTCCACAGGCAACGTTCACGATGCGAGTGCATATCACTCCAATGTTGCGCTGGAGGTGAAGGGACCCATCATCGGGGACATTTTACAAACCGAGCAGGCGGTACTGGACTTCTCCGGCGGAGGGCAGCTTCCTGCCTATAGGCCACAAGCAGAAGCCTCTGCTCAACCGGGAAAGGACAACTACCGGATCCAATATCTAACCGAAGGCAAAGTATATACCTCGGTTCTGGATGCCATCGGACAGACCAAACAAGGCGACAGTATTCATATGGGCATGTTTTATTTGGCTGACCGCAGAGTGTTGAACAGCCTGCTGGAGGCCTCCGCGCGTGGTGTGAACATCCAATTGCTGCTAGACCCGAATCAAAACGCGTTTGGACAGGAAAAAATCGGTATCCCCAATCGTCCGGTTGCCAAAGAACTGTCCGATAAATCGGGCGGAAAAATCCAAATCCGCTGGTATAATACGACCCATGAGCAATACCATACCAAGCTAATTTATATTGCCAAGGGACAAGGAGATCACATCATTTTGGGCGGCTCCACGAATTTGACACCACGTAATCTGGACGATCTGAATCTGGAGAATGAATTGCGGGTGGCCGCTCCAGCGGATAGTAAGCTGACCCGACAGATTGCGGCCTATTTTGATACATTGTGGAATAACCGGGGAGCTGAATACAGTCTGGATCTGGAAGCTTACGAGGATAATTCTACATTTTGGAAAGATATACTATATCGTTTACAAGATATGTTGGGCTTTACCACATTTTAAAATTGAGATGGCACTGTAGCGTGCTTACTTTATTCATCAAACCTACAGCAGCGGTGAAAGCAGCCGGGCGAGGGATTCCATCAAACGCTTGAACAGACGCTTTTTCATAAATTCCTCGCGGACGATCAGGCTGGCAGACTGCAAATCCCGCTCATAATCCGCCACCATCTGCTGTACACTATGAGTTCGGATCAACAGAGCGTTCACTTCAAAATTCAGGTGGAAGCTACGCATGTCCATATTAGCCGTCCCGATGGTCGCAACCTCCCCGTCAATAATGAGGAGCTTGGAGTGAAGGAAGCCTTTTTCATACTCATATACCTTGACCCCAACCTCCAGCAACGTTTGAAAGTACGAATGGGATGCGAGGAACGGCAGCCACTTGTCCGGTTTCGCAGGAAACAGAATCCGCACGTCCAAACCGGACAGAGCCGCCATCCGCAGTGCGGTCAAAATATCTTCATCCGGGATAAAGTAAGGCGTGGCAATCCATACCGATTTGCGGGCGGATGTGATCATGGAGAAGAACAGATTTTTGAGCACTCTTCGCTCATTATCCGGGCCGCTGGCAATAATCTGCACGCCTCCGTCCGTAATTGGCTCGATTTTGGGGGACAGATATTCCTTATCCAGCACCGATTCACCCGTCATATGAAGCCAGTCCTGCAAAAATATAAGTTGCAGCGTCCGCACAGCCTCGCCCTTTACGACCATGTGCGTGTCACGCCAAAAGCCGTAGGCTTTGTTGCGGCTGAGGTACTCATCCCCTACATTCAGACCGCCGATCAATCCAATATTGCCGTCGATAACCACAATTTTACGGTGATTACGGTAGTTTACCCGACTGGAAAAGAACAAGATCCGTGCGCCGCCATAAGCGACGACTTCTACCCCCGCATCCCGCATTTCCTTCAAGAAAGTCTTCGACAGCTGAATGCTGCCCACCGCATCGTACATAAACCGCACCTTGACGCCAGCTTTGGCCTTTTCGATCAAGATTTCCTGAATGCTGGTGCCGATATCATCCGACCGAAAAATGTAGTATTCCATGTGGATATGATGCTCTGCCTTGCGTAGTTCCGCCAATAGTGTGGAGAAGGTTTCATCTCCGTTGTTCAAGATTTGGGTTTCCGCCGCAAAATAAATCGGGGAACGGGCCAGCCTGCGTGCCAAACGCATCAACTGCTGCTGCTCATCGGTAAAATAGGTCAAGTCCCGTTTGACGTGCATGGCATCCTTCTCAATACGGTCGTAAGCCTGCTGGTCACGCAATGCCTTTTTGTTATACTTACGGCGTTTGAACACATTTTGCCCAAACAAAAAATAAAGAGGAAGTCCAACCACTGGCAGCAGGGCCAGCAGCAAAATCCAGGACATCGTGGTGGAAGGATTACGATTCTCCGAAAAAATAATCAGACTGATGGAGATAACCGACAGGGTAGAAAAGATACTGATGACGGTTCCTTCATTTGTGCCGATGGAATTAAACAAGCCAAAATAATAAATACCAAAAACCATAGCCGCAATTAACACGGCCAGTAAGCTTCGCCTCATAATTTACCTCATTTCCAATGCACTGCATCCTCATCAAGCAGCAAGAAACAGACACTGTATATATGAACTGGATGATTCATCTTTAAAAAATAGACATCTTCATTATATTGTACATGAGCACCTTATTTCTTCCCACTTTTTTGTTAAGATTTATGAAGAAAAAAAGAATCCGTAGAAAAACTCAAAACAAAACCGGATAAACCCGGGTTGACACTTACTTTTTTTCGTGCAAAAATAAACTAACGAACGTTAGGTAGGTGAAAATGATGGGAATGGAAGACATTCGAAAAGCCGCTCTTTTCCAATTTGCCGCCAATGGGTATGAGGGGGCATCCTTAAGCAATATTGCCGCTGAGGTAGGTATTCGAAAACCTTCTATATATGCGCATTTTCAAGGCAAGGAGGATCTGTTTCTACAGGTGGCGAGGTACGCTTTTCAAGAGCAGAATTTACGTATTTTTGAATACTTTTCGGAACGCAGAGATCAGCCGCTGGAGCATACGCTGCATGACTTCCTGTTTTGGATGGGACAGGAATATGAGAGCAACAACACAGCCAAGTTTATGCTTCGCTTTTCCTTCTTACCGCCTGTGTCTTTGTATTCCGAGGTTCTGGATATTGTTAATCCTTTTCTGGAAAATATGGAGCGAAAATTAACTCGCATCCTCCGGAATGCACGAGATAGGGAACCCTTTGGACATATGGAGCCAGTGGATATGGCTCTATCCTTCATAACACTGCTGGACGGAATCATGGTGGAACTGCTCTATAGTGGCAGCCTGAACTACCACCGAAGATTGAAAGCTGCATGGCCTATTTTTTGGCGCGGGATTACGTTAACCCCGCCTCATGAAGCGTGAAGAACAAGAACATAACGAGTGATTAATTTACAACTATTCTATATTTAAAGGGGAACGCTCATCATGAATCGCAGCTGGATTTATGTTTTTATAGGTGGCCTTATTGAGGTCGTATGGGTCTCGGGTCTGAAGCACGCAGATTCTGCACTCGCCTGGATTGTAACCGTGCTGGCTATGATAGCCAGCTTTTATTTGATCATGAAAGCGGCCAGCCGTTTGCCTGTAGGCACGGTGTACGCTGTATTTACCGGACTTGGAACAGGCGGGACCGTTGTAGGTGAAATGCTACTGTTCGGGGAACCGTTTCAATGGTCCAAAACACTGTTAATCGCGCTTTTGCTGGCAGGTGTCGTAGGCCTGAAATTGGTTACTGACCGGGATGCTCAGGAAGGGAGTGGCGCATAATGGCTTGGATTGCATTGGTTATCGCGGGATGCTCGGAAGTGTTTGGAGTCATTGGCATGAAAGGAGTTACGGTTGGCAAGGGCTGGAAAGCACTCATGCTCATGGTTCTATCTTTTGTCATTAGCTTCTCGCTGCTCAGCTACGCCATGAAGAGTATGCCTATGGGAACTTCCTACGCGGTATGGACAGGCATCGGAACGGTCGGCAGCACGATTACAGGCATGTTCTTGTACGGTGAACAAAAAAGCATATTGCGTGTCCTGTTCATCGCTATGATTCTTGCCGCAGCACTGGGTTTAAAGCTAATTTCTTAAAGGAGTGATGCCTTGTGATTACCACCGTAACGCTTAACGCGGCTGTGGATAAAATCTACACGGTTGCAGGCTTCGGTCTGAATGCCGTCCACCGGATCGAGGGCGGCCTGACGGTGCCGGGCGGCAAAGGCGTGAATGCCTCCCGCGTCATTCGCACTTTGGGCGAGCCTGTGCGGGCGACAGGGTTTGCCGCCGGACACACCGGACGGCTGCTCACCGACGGGTTGAACGCGGAAGGCGTAAGCGCCGATTTCATCGAAACGGCGCAGGGGGAAACCCGTCTCGCCATTACCGTTCTCGACCCGTCCACACGCACGCAGACCGAGCTGATCGAAAGCGGCCCGACTATCGGGCCGCTTGAGCTGGCCACGCTGCGACGCAAAATCACGACCCTTGCCGCGGACTCGGCTTGGGTCGTGTTCTCGGGTAGCCTGCCTCCGGGCTGCCCGCCGGATCTGTACGCCGAGCTGTGCACGCTGGCGAAGGCGCGCGGTGCGCGAGTGGCGCTGGACGCGAGCGGCGAGGCCTTGCGCCTGGGGCTGCGCGGAAGGCCCGACCTCGTGAAGCCTAACGAGGTCGAGGCCGCGCGCTTCGCCGGCATCGACGCAGCGCGCGCGGATGCCGCTGATGCGGCGGCAGCGCAGCTGCTGGAGGCCGGAGCGCAGCTGGCTGTCATCTCGCTCGGCGCGCGCGGAGCGCTGGCGGTGACGCGCGAGGCACGCTACCGCGTGAGCCTGCCGAACGCGGACATTGTCAGCGCGCTCGGCAGCGGTGACGCCATGGTCGCCGGGCTGGTCACCGGCGCGGTGGCGGGGCTGGAGCTCCCGGCCATGCTGCGGCGGGGAGCGGCCTGCGGCACGGCGGCGGCGTTGCACGCCATGGCCGGAAAGATCGAGCTCCAGGACGTGCAACGTCTGGAGCAGGGTATTACAGTGACGCTGTTGTAATCGGCGTCACTTTTTTTATCCATCCAAATATTCGTTTGTTCGATGTTGCGAATGTTTGATGCTCGAAATGTCCTGTTCTCCGACTGACTTACAGCAAAACCCTGTTTTCCAGTATATTTTTCATACAAATATGCGACTTCGAAGGGCCTAACTTGACCAGTGAATCCTGAAACTCTGCAATTTCCTCTACCGACGCGGTTTGTACCTTGATGAGATAATTAAATTCCCCGCTGATGCGAAATAAATCGGTGACCTCCTTCGCTGCTCTACAAAAATCTACCAGCTCCTGGCAATACTCTGTCTTTAATAGAATAAACGTGGTCGTCCCACGATTCAGCTCCCGTAAATTAAATACGGTGCTATACCCGGAAATAATGCCTCGTTCCTCCAGCTTCATCATTCTTTCTTTAACGGAAGGTTGAGACATCGAGATTTCTTTACTGATCTGGGAAATAGATATCCGGGCATCATGCTGAAGCAACTGCATAATTTTGTGATCAATATCGTCTATGTGATGATGCATATCAAGCACCTCCTGCTTCGATCTTAAAAAGTAATGTTTTTTGTGCAAATTAACTTTTATTCAATCACTAATATAGTATAAACTCCTCATTTTTCATATATATGAACCGTATTATTATTCATATAATAAGGTTAACTTATATGTAAGGGGAGATTCTGAATGAGCGTGAAGGGTCTTGCACATGTGGCAATCCAAGCCCAGGATTATCAAGCAACCATTGCATTTTATACGGAGGTGTTGGGATTTAAAAGAGGACATCATTGGAGTCTGCCGTCCTTTCAAATTCGGGAAGCTTCCATGCTCATTTCACCTGATCAAAGAACCTGTCTTGAAATTTTTGATAATGATGCAGTCATTCCTGCTCAAGGAAAAAAAGCTTCCTCCGAGGATGAAATTGCCCACGGTGCTTTGCTGCACTTCGCATTTTATGTGGATGATGTAAACGAAATATACCAAAAAGCCCTTGCTCATGGAGCAAGAACCTTTGTAAAACCGGATCAGCTCACGCTTGGTGAACCCCCTCTGGTGGTAAAAAACGCTGTGATCTACAGCCCCAATGGCGAGGTTATCGAATTTATCGAGGATGTAGATTTTGATATGTCTTATTCCAACTAAAAATAGCCAGCATCGTTATAAGCATGATTTCAAATTTACTGAAAAGTCCGCTTCCCTAGGAAGTGGGCTTTTTCATATTTCACTTAACTCCGATCTATGATCAATCTGCAAGAATTAAAACGATTTTAATAAAGGACCGATATATTGATAAGCTACCTTTTTCACCAACATGGATGGTCACGAAATTATATTTAATATTAAACTGAATCAATTTCATAATACCCTCAGTAGCTTTAATTAAGAGTACATATAGATCAAAATGGTTTAGTTTGTCTATATGTAGTATACATTTCGTTGGCTTAATCATTTATGAAATTGATTCAACTATGCAAAGGAGTAGATTACCATCTCAATTGATTTCAGTGTGTATTGGTTTCATTTTAGCTCCGAACTGCTGATGCCGTTCTTCAGCTTGCTTGGACTGGTACTCATCTATTTTGGATTCAGAACGATCCGCCGCCATCGCTATCGCAAACGCCATTGGGTTCGTACCAAGGGGCAAATCGTGGATGCGCATATCGAAGTCGACGTTGATGTCGTTCCCTTTGACCGTGATGATCCGGTAGATACCAGCTACACCCGCCGATTGAAAGTACGCTTCTACACCACTTCAGGTGAAGTCGTAGAATTCTGGAATCCTTATAGCACCAATCTGAGCTTCAACAGGGTTGGAAGAAAGATTAACGTATTATACAATCCGGCGAACCCTCGTGATGCCCTAATTGCAGGCGGTGTAAATGGTGCAGGCTGCCTTGCCGTTATGCTGTTTCTGATCGGTGTTCCCTTCGCTTTAAGCGGGGTATTCGCTTTACTGAAATTTTTCTTGTAACAAGGTTTGGATCATATGCTGTTCATGAAATTTACCGCCATATAAATAGCCAGACCTAAAATAATCAAGGCCGATATTTTATTGAGCATGATGCCGAATCTTCCTTCTGAATCCATACGTCCTACAAGACGTCCGGCCGTCGCCAAACCAATAAACCATATCCACGATACCGACACGGCGGCTAGTCCGAAAGCCCAGCGTTCCCCCCGTCATATTGAAGAGAACTGGTTCCAATCACGCCGACGGTATCCAGAATGGCATGAGGATTCAGTAAGGATACTGAAGCGGCAAAAATCATCTGCCGCTTTGGCGGCATAGGCTGGCTTTCTCCCGAGGAAGCTGTCTTCGACTTCCAAAGGGTCCAAGCCATATAGAGCAGAAACAAACAGCCTGCTGCATAGAGCACATTCGTAAGCCATAGGAAACGCTGCAAAATAAGGGATACGCCCCCAACAGCGAGCGCAATGAGGACAGTGTCACAGACACCTGCCGTAATAACGGCAGGCAACGCATTGCGAAACCGTGACTGGGACGCCCCCTGGTTAAACACAAATACATTTTGTACCCCTAAGGGCAAAATCAGCCCTAATGCCAATAAAACGGCATGGATAACAGCTTCTAGCATGAATATATTCCCCCAAATTCATTCCATCATATTCTCTCTGGTATTTTCTCTCTTAAATAGTTCTCGAACAAAGAGCTTGTACGTTCCTAATCCTCCTGTGTTTCCTTTAAGTTTTTCACGTTCTGCGTGTCCTGTTGTACGCTATGCTTCAACTGCTCTATAGCAAGCTGGTAATCCTGCGGATTATTCATGTTAAATGTGGCCTTATGCCATATGTCTTCACTCACCCCCGGCAGATCCTCTACCTTCGCATAACGAACGTTCAGCTTGTCTAACCAATCAGTGAGACGAAGTCGTCCACTGCGCAAACATTCCTCGGCAGACGGCAGCACACTCTGATGGTACACAGCCAGCAACGGGTGTATACGTCCGTCCACAGAAGAGATTACAGCTTGCAATGCTGGTTCTGTCGTCCCTTGCAACTCCGCCCACTTCTCAGTTACAGCGAGCAGGACATGCAGCACCTCTGGCTGTACAAAAGGCATATCACAAGCGATAACGATGCCCCACTCCGTTCCAGAAGCAGACAAACCTGCATGGATGCCGCCCAAAGGTCCCATGCCCGGGTATACATCAGGTACATTCTCCAAACCAATCGTCCCATACCCCTGCCCGTCACGAGTGACGACAATAACCCGCTCGGTCACCTGCTCTAAAGCGGCAGCCGTCCGTTCAAGCATAGTAGCTCCCTGAATCTCAAGCAGGGCCTTATCCTGTCCCATTCGACTGGAACGTCCTCCAGCGACAATAATACCAGTCACATTCACGACCACATCCCCTTTTCTCAATGAAATAGTTCATAAATAACCCCTTGAACTATTGGACAAAATTTAATATTACATAATTGTTAATTTATTGGTTTGTTAACCCTTTCAACACATGATACATTGAATAGAGAACCTTCCCATAGATCGGCATCCTATGCTTTATTCTCTACCGGGCTAAGAAAGGAATGGCTTGCCTTGCAAAATAGAGAAATTCAAGAGACTCCTCTATACTCCTTAAAGCTGTACAATTTTTTTCTGTATGGAGCCATGGTCATTTTCTCCAGCTTCTTCCCGTTGTATCTTCAAGAGATCGGCATGGACAAGCTTGAGATCGGGAGCCTGATGGCGATTGGGCCTTTTGTATCAGTATTCGCGAATCCCTTCTGGGGATATACCAGTGACCAGAGCCGTAATCTTCGGCGTATTTTGCTGTTTATGATTGCAGGTACATTACTGTTACTGCAAGCTTTATTTCATGTCCATACGTATGTCATGATTTATGTGTCGATGATCGGTTTTTATTTTTTCCAAAGTCCCTTGTTCGCCCAAAGTAACAGTCTCATTCTCAGCTACATTGAGGGCACGGACCGGAAATTCGGCTCCTTCCGCATATGGGGTTCCTTCGGCTGGGCTGTGACGGCGGCAGTGGCTGGCCTGATCATTGACCAAACGGGAATATCCAGTATATCCACCATCTTTACTGTGCTGCTTCTGGCTGCCCTGATCTGTACCCTGGCGATTCCACCACTGAAAAGCAGCGTTGAAACGGCAACCATTCATTTGCGTGGCTTTGGCAGCATTTTAATGAACGGTTACTTTATATCTTTCATTTTGTTGGGTATCTTGGTATCCATTCCGAATTCGATCAACAGCGCCTTTATGTCCCTGTATATCACCGAACTGGGCGGGTCCAAGCTGATGCTGGGTTTTGCTGTCTTTATGTCATCGATATTCGAAATTATTGTTTTTTTGCTGTTCGACCGCTTTTTGAAGAAAAAAATGACAGTGATGGTCGGCTGTCTGGCCCTTGTCAGTTTGCTGTTTGCTCTACGTTGGGAGCTCATGGCCTTGGCCACGGACCCGATTCAGATCGTATTCATTCAGGCACTTCATTGCGTCACCTTCGGTGGATATTTCTATGTAGGCACCCAGTTGACCGTCCTGTTCACACCGATAGCTTACCGCTCATCCGGGCAGGCCGTATATACGTTGACGTGGAGCGGGATATCTGGCATCGTAGCAGGCTTTGCAGGAGGCTGGCTGTTTCAGAATTTCGGTGGCGAAATGATGTACAATGCAGGTGTCTTCTTTGCCTTGCTCGGCTTTATAGGATTCGCCATCATGTGGTATATGCTGTACAAGAACGGTTACAAGCCCTATCATGCCGAAGACCACAAACAAGCAGAAGAAGCCCCTTAACAACACCCGAGGAATATAACACCCTTCTCTTGCTTGCCCCTTACAGACAGGGATGTCTAGTACCGCCAACTATCATTATATATGAAGCCCGTGAGCGTAAAGTAAAGGAGTCTGCCGATGGCAGACTCCTTTTTGACTTGGTCGCACGAGGCTGCCATCCGTCCCATGCTTTCCAATAACCTATTGCTTAGGCAATTGGAAAGAGCTTTTCAGTGATACCACACGGTTGAATACGGGCTCACCCGGCTTGGAAAGCTTCGGATCGACACTAAAATAACCATGACGGAAAAATTGGAACTTGTCCTGCGATTGTGCTTCCTTCATATTCGGCTCGACAAAGCCGTGAGCAATTTCCAGAGAGTTTGGATTCAATTGGTCGAGGAAGGTTTTTTCCGTTCCATCCTCTTCAACCGCTTCCGGATCTTCTGCGTTAATCAAAGGCTCATACAGGCGGAATTCAGCAGAAACGGCCTGAGTAGCCTCCACCCAATGGATTGTGCCTTTGACTTTACGTCCGGTAAAGCCAGATCCGCTCTTGGTTTCTATATCGTAGGTACAATGGATTTCCGTTACATGACCATCCGCATCTTTAATGACATCGTTACATTTGATGAAATAAGCATGCTTGAGGCGTACTTCATTGCCAGGGAACAGGCGGAAGTATTTGCTCGGCGGATTCTCCATGAAATCCTCACGCTCGATATAAATCTCACGCGAAAACGGAATTTGGCGTGTGCCCAGCTCCGGATTTTCCGTGTTGTTTTCCGCTTCCAGCATTTCAACCTGACCTTCAGGATAGTTCGTAATGACCACCTTCAACGGATCAATGACCGCCATTGTACGAGGTGCCTGTAGCTTCAAGTCCTCACGTGCAAAATGCTCCAGCACTTGCAGGTCGATCACGCCGTAGGCTTTGGAAATGCCCGTCTCATATACAAAGCTCCGGATAGCTTCCGGCGTATAGCCACGGCGGCGCAAACCGGAAATCGTTGGCATACGCGGATCATCCCAACCGTCTACATGCTTCTCATCTACCAGAAGCTTGAGTTTACGCTTGCTGGTTACGGTTTGAGCCAGGTTCAGCCGTCCAAATTCGTATTGGTGCGGTACCTTTTCCATCTCGCATTCAGCTACAACCCAATCGTACAGCGGACGCTGATCCTCAAACTCCAGCGAACAGAGTGAGTGCGTTACACCCTCGATGGCATCCTCCAGCGGATGAGCGTAGGAATACATCGGGTAAATGCACCATTTGCCACCCGTGTTGTGATGCTCGGTATGCGAAATACGGTAAATCACCGGATCACGTAAATTAATATTTCCCGAAGCCATATCAATTTTGGCACGCAGCACCTTTTCACCGTTTTGGTATTTCCCTGCACGCATTTCTTCGAACAGCTTGAAATTTTCCTCCACGCTACGTTCACGGTAAGGACTGTTTTGCCCCGGTTCGGTCAGTGTGCCACGAGTTTCGCGGATTTGATCCGCGCTTTGATCGTCCACGTAGGCTTTACCCTTTTGGATCAGCAGAACGGCGCGTTTGTACATTTCGTCAAAATAGTTGGAGGCAAAATGTTTTTCCTCCCATTCATAACCGAGCCACTTCACGTCCTCCTGAATGGAGTTCACGTATTCCGTGTCTTCCTTCGCCGGATTCGTATCGTCAAAACGCAGGTTGGTGCGTCCTCCGAATTCATCTCCCAACGAGAAATTGATCCAGATGGCTTTGGCATGTCCAATGTGCAAATATCCGTTCGGCTCCGGTGGAAAGCGTGTAACAACTTCCTTTACCTTACCAGTACGTAAGTCCTCTTCAATGACACTCTTAATAAAATTGGGGGGAGTGATCGGCTTCTCCACGCTAATCAACCTTTCTTCCGTGTAATCTGTACAAAATCTGTTCCCTTAAATATACCCTTTCACACCGCATAACTCAATAAAATGAAAAACCTTATGCCCTCTTCAGTCCAAAAAGTAACAAGTTATGAAAAAGAGTTAACATTTCTGACAAATAAATTCGTTATAGTGTATATATCTTTTATTTTACCCGGAAAAGGAGAACCCACCCGTGTTTAAGCTACTCATCGTAATCCTGCTGTCTATGCTTTTGTCCTCTTCCGGTATAATTTCCGGTCATCCTTCACCGGATCCGGCACCTGAACCCATACAATCTCGTCCGTTAGCCGTCGCTCCTGAAGACTCATCCGTCAAATTGTATGTTGAGGAGCCGTCCCAGGGGCTATTCCGTACAGCCACGCTGGAAATCGGCCAGCAGCGTCGTACATTCGCATGGTCAGGCTCAGCAGATGTCGCTACCACACCACAGTTGTACTATACGGATGTAAACGGCGATGGCGTTCACGAAGCTGTAGTCATCCTGACCCGTGCTTCAGGCACGGGTGTCGAATTGCAGGAGCTTCATATCGTCAACGCACAGACAATGGAAGAGTATGCGGTTGAATCGGCGACAGATGCCGTATCTCAGCGTGTCCATAGCAGTGTGAAGCTGCGTGACCACAACCAGCAGGTGCATATTGCAGTTACGATTGATGGCATCACACACACGATCGACCCCAAAGCATCGGCGTTTTACGATGATCCAGCCCATTTTACAAACCGTCTCGATTTCAGCTCTGTCGTCATGTACGATGCCGAACAGCCCCCTCTGCGCGCCACCGTATCGGGCAGCGTATCCCCAACCGAATTTGTAGGGGATTTGGAGCTGAAGTATGTATATGAGCATGGACGGTTCCGGGTGGGACCTATTGAGTTTGCAGCTTCCTCTCCATTTTGACGACTCTCGCAGAATAAGGTAGCATGGGATTAAATGCTAGACTGGCTGGTTTAGCGATTTTCCGAGTGAAAGAGGGGATCAATCATGTTTACATACGCGTTGGACGAACGCACCGTCCTTCGTCCGCTCACCAAGGAGCATGTGCAGCCTCTGTTTGAGCTGATCGAAATGTCCCGTGACCGCCTGCGTCAGTGGCTTCCATGGGTGGATTCCACCACGGAAGTCAGCCACACAGAGCAGTTTGTGCAGAGCGCCTTAAAGCAAGCCGCAGAGAACGGCAGCGTGACCGCCGGAATCTGGCTGGATAATGAGTTGGCTGGCATCATCAGCTACCATGAAGTCAATTGGACTCACCGTTCGGTCAGCATTGGATACTGGCTTGGACACGGTTACGAAGGACAAGGTCTTATGACCAGCGCATGCCGCGTATTCATCGAGTATGCGCTGATAGAGCTGGACCTTCACCGGATCGAAATCCGTTGCGCCACCACCAACCGCCGCAGCCGGGGGATCCCGGAGCGTCTGGGCTTCGTGCTCGAAGGTATTATCCGCGAAGCGGAACTGCTGCCCGACGGCTATATGAACCATGCTGTGTACGGCATGCTCCAGAGCGAGTGGAAACAGCTTCGGTAACCTTGCACCATAAAACAGCGCCGCAACCCGTTTAGGGTCTGCGGCGCTGTTCCTTATGAACGGCTTATAGGATGCTATAAGAAACTGATTGCGCTATAGAATCCATGTCTATTTTAAGAAATAGGCCATTAACACATCGTCCACGAATTGGCCTGCTATGTAAAACTCCTCATGCAAACGTCCTTCGATCGAGAATCCGCATTTTTCATAAAACATTAGGGCCTCCGTGTTGCACGAGAGTACCCGCAAGCTTAACTTGCGAATGCCCTCAGCGGCTGCAATATCCTTCATGGCGTTCATAAGCGCCATCCCAATACCTTTGCGGTGATAGGCTGGATGCACGGCTATATTTATTTCCAATACATGGCAATTACTAGCCAACAGCGTTGGAGAACGAAATCCGATATAACCGCAGAGCACTCCCTGTTCGATAGCGACCAGTTGAGAGCCCGGAGGCGTATTGCGCAAAAACTCCCCACGCGACTTCCATGACAGCGAGGCGGGGGCCGTTCGTTCATTCCATACCAATTCATCCAGCGCAATCAGATCAGGAGCATCCTTCATCTCCGAATGACGTATCGTCAGGGGTTGACTTGTAAGCAATTTCTTTCAATCCTTCCTGTGAAGGCTTTCCTGAAGTATAGGCAGCAACCATTCGTCATTTATTGTACCATAATCACGAGCTTGTCACAGTCTTTATTAGGACTTAAGAACTGGAAACGTCTGCCTTGGACGTAGTAGTCTCAAAAGCAGCCTCTTCACAGCGGGAACGGTTCAATCCGCTATGCAGAATAAAGAACAGGATGGACAAAACCGCCACGCCCGCTGCCAGCCAAAGTGTGGGTGGCAGACCTCCGCCATCATATAGCCTCCCCATAATATAAGGCCCCATCACCCGTCCGGCAGCGCCAATCCCCCCTACTAAGCCGATGTAAAAAGGTGCTCCCCGACCTCCGTGGTCGGACAAAAATGCTGGAACCGCTGGTGCGATCAGCATCTCTCCCAGGGTTGCCAAAACCATGGCGAATATCATCCCCGTATAGTTCTGTGTGCCTAGCATGACAATATAGGCTACCAAATAAAATCCTCCGGCCCACGTCATTTGAGCCGAAGCATGCCGGGCATAAAGACGCTTGAGCCAGAAAATAATCGGCTGTGCAGCAAAAATAAGCACACCGTTCAGTGTCCATAGTAGCCCGTACATCGTTTTAGGCAAGCCCTGCTCAATAATATACGGGGACACTCCCGTATTCCAGATCGAATTACCGAACCATAAAAAGAGCGAGCCCAACCCGACGAAGAGATACAGCCTGGTATCACGGAAAAGCAGCCGCGCTGGTATTTCCTCTGTTCTTTTCTTCACGGACTTGCTGAGCTGAACTTCCCCCTCTTCCCGATCTACCCTGCTCAGATAGGACCAGAAAAATCCGGCAAATACCGCAGAGGTAATCCCGTTCATGACAAAGCTGAGCTGATAGGAGAGATCGGCCAGAACGCCGCTCAGTCCCGTTCCCAACGCCACCCCTATATTATTGGCAACATAGATAATGTTGAACAGCTCTCCACGGCGGTCAGCAAAGCGAAAACCTACAAATGCCTGAATCGCGGGCACAGATACGACATTAAAAAAGCCGATAAAGCCCATCATAATAACAAACGCAATCCAGTGACCGCTGGTAAACGGAAGCGTGAGAAGTCCCAACGCGTTCATTGCCAGCGAGCCGACAATCAGTTTTTTGGCCCCAATGCGGTGATAAAGGGCTCCTCCTAACACCTGACCAAAAATCCCGCCCAGAGACTGCACCAAAATCGCAATCCCCGCATCTCCCATACTGCGGTGCAGCTCGTCAAACACATACATGCTAACCAACGGCCACATTAGAGAGCTTCCGGCGGAATTAATCAGGCTGGCGACGAGAAACACTTTCACTTCTTTCGGATAAGAATCCAACCATTTCATATATTTTGTTTCTCCTTTAGCATCTGACACCATAACAACACATTATTTCATTGGCGTTTCACATTCACCACCGTTGAAAAGAAAGTAGCCCCCCGCCCCATATCCGACAGCCGATCAGAGGTTAACACATTGGCACGCTGTCTGCGTCCTTTACCTTCCCACCATAAACCTTGGCTAATCACCGTACCAGGCAGCATCAGATCCGTGACCTTGGCTTCCAGCTCATACGTTCCCCGGTCGTTCCATACCGTAACCGGATCACCGTCCGCGATGTCTCTTGCCTGAGCATCCTCCGGGTGAATTTGCAGCAAAGGTTCCCGTTCCAGCCGCTGATGCTTGGGCAAATTCGCGAACGTTGAATTCAGAAAATTATGATTCGGTGGCGAAATAAACATCAGCGGGAACCGCTCGTCCGCTTGCGGTCGATGCTCTCCGTCATATCCTTCGATCAGCGGCACATACGAAGGCATCTCGGGCAGACCCGCTTGCTTCATCTTTGCTGAATACAGCTCAATCTTGCCCGAAGGCGTAGTCAGACGATCCAGATAGGTAGCCTTTGGCGTCATGTCCAGTTTGACAAAAGGTGACTTTTTTAAGGCTTCCAAGGTCACACCGTTGAGATAAGGATTCGTCGGGTTATCAAGTGCACCCGTGATCATGTCCTCTTCGCTTTCCGTGAAAGCAGCCTCATCAAAGCCCATAGCCTGTCCAAGCAGGCTAAACAGCTCATAGTTGCTTTTGCTTTCCCCGAGTGGAGCAATAACAGGCTCCTGCATCTGGATATAATGATGCCAATACGATTTATACAGGTCTGTGCCTTCAAAAGAAGACGCCGCAGGCAGTACAATATCCGCATAGCGGGCCGTATCGGTGAGGAACAGGTCGTGAACGACCGTAAACAGATCCTCCCGTTCAAACCCCTGCGTCACCCGATCAGCATCAGGTGCTACGACAACCGGATTGCTGCAATACACGAACAGCGCCTTGATCGGCTCGTCCTTCTGTAGCAGCGCTTCGCCGATTTGGTTCATGTTGATCACCCGGGCATCCGGGTTCTTACGCAGATCAGGACGCGCCAGGTTGGCACCGTTGAATTTGCCGTAAGCCCCATTGGAACGTGATGCTCCCCCGCCGTGCTTCAGCCATTGCCCGGTGAGCGCTGGCAAGCATGTAACCGCGCGTACATTCATGCCGCCATTATCGTGATGTTGAAGCCCGTTGCCAATGTTGATATACGCCGCTCGCGCCTGTCCGTACATCTCCGCCAGACGAATAATATCTACCTCCGGCACACCTGTAATACGTGAGACCCGCTGCGGGGTATATGCCCTCACATGCTCGCGCAGTTCCTCATGACCGACCGTATAGCGGCGCAAAAATTCATCGTCCGTCAGCCCTTGCTCGAACAGTACGTGCATAACACCCAGCGCGAGCGCAGTATCCGTTCCCGGGTAGAGCGGAATGAACCAATCCGCCCATTGCGCTGTCCGATTGCGGTGGACATCAATGACGATCACCTTGGCACCTTTTTTACGTGCCTTCTCGGCCAATACCACCTGATGCATATTGGTGCTGATGATATTTCCACCCCATACAATAATGAGGTCAGCATCCTCTGTATCCTCCGGACTGGTGCCACCCTTAAAACCCATGACGGATGCCCAGCCTTCATTCCCAGCCACACTGCAAATCGTCTGGTCCAGTTGGCTTGAACCCAGCGCATTGAAAAAACGGCGATCCATCCCGTCCACACTCAACACGCCCATATTGCCATAAAAGCTGTAGGGGAGAATAGATTCCGGGCCGTCCGTGCGAATCAGTTCCTTGAAGCGGCCTGTAATGGTATCCACTGCCTCTTCCCAGCTAATTCGTTCGAACTTCCCTTGCCCCTTGGGACCTACACGCTTCAACGGATAGAGCAGCCGCTCGGGGTCATACACTCGCTCCGTCATATTGCGTACTTTGTTGCAAATGGCCCCTTTTGTAATGGGATGATCCGGATTACCGGTCACCTTGACGATCTTTCCATCTTCCTTGTGGAGCAGGAGCCCGCACGTATCCGGGCAATCCAGCGGACATACAGCCGGAAAAACACCGTCCGTACGCTCCGTCGTTCGCTGCCCCCTTTGCAAGTCTTGCTGAAGCACAGCCTCAGGAGGCGCGCTGTTGCGATGATCCATGATGTTGATGCTCCTTTCCGTTACCGTTTCCAAAAATTACACTGTTCTTATCATATATACAGCTATGTCCTATGGCAAGAGAAGGATTTTGCCAACCTAAATCCGTCCACAAAGCTCAAAAAATCCGCTTGCTGCTCCCAGCAAAACGGATTTCTAATATTCTATATTATTTTTTGACAATACCTGTTTCAGTAATGAATACCAAGGGTAAAAGAGATCAAGGCATTCTGGACGAGAGCACACTCATCCTCCATGCCAAATCATGGACCACTCCCAAAAAAATCCGCCATGACAGGTTTCGTTCCCCCGGACCTGTCATGGCGGATTTGCTTTGTTGCCATTTTCTAAGCCCAGCTTAATCAGGCATGGTCACTCAACGGAGTTGTTGCAGTAGACGAGGGTGCCTGAGATGAATCATTCACAGGATGTACAGCGGAATGAGGTTTTTTCAAATATGCCAACCAGTAAGCTCCAGCTACGAACATGCTTCCTCCCACCAAATTCCCCAGCCAAACCGGAATGAAGTTCATGACATAATCTGCCCATGAAAAATGACCTGCGAAAATAGCCGCCGGAATCAGAAACATATTGGCTACAACGTGCTGAAATCCGATAGCTACAAAGGCCATCGTCGGGAACCAGATCCCCATAATTTTGCCGCCGATCGAATCCGTGCTATACGCCAACCATACAGCCAGCGCTACCAGCCAGTTACATCCAATACCGGATATAAACGATTGCAAAAAGCTTTCATGCAGCTTGTGTCCCGCCATATCCACCACTTTGTCCAAGTAAGGTCCTGTCTCGGTTAAACCCAGCACATGACCAAAGAAAAAGGCAACAAACAACGCACCTGCAAAATTACTAAGCGTAATAATCGCCAAATTACGGAACATCGCCCCGGTCTTAATCCGTCCTGCCCATCTCGCCAAAGGTACAGCCATCATATTACCGGTCAGTAATTCTCCGCCTCCGATCAATACCAATACCAGACCTACAGGGAACACGGCTGCTCCAATAAAAGTAGCAATACTTCCCCATTCTTTGGGCGCACTTGCGATAACACGTATATCCAGCAAAAAACCAAGCGCAATAAATGCACCTGCCAAAAATCCCAATACCACTGCCACAGTCCATGGATTGTTCGCTTTGGCCACTCCTGTTTCCACCGTCTTTTCAGCAATCTGCCCCGGTTTATAACTTGCCATATATTCCGCTCCTTTAACATCTTTTTACTCGAATGTTCTCTCTCATATTTTATTTAAAATCAGTGATTTTGTTTGTGAAAAAAATCACTTTATTGAATGAGTATTTTGCATAAATCCCAAGAGCGTTTTCAAATCAGCAATATATAGATCGAAACGGTTTAATTCGTCTATATATTGTACTTTCGAGCGTTGGGAATCGAATGATGCAAAATACTGAAATATTAAAAAAAACAGCCCTTGGATAAAGGACTGTTTTTCATGTATTATTACGTCTACTGCGCTACTATGCGCTTTACATTTAGTTGTATTCTTCCTTTTCAACTGCTCTCAGGAACCAAATAACTCCACCGAGGCCTCCCAGCGCCACGACTACAAGAAAAAGGATATAAAACAAATCCATAAGCTACTTACCCCCTAATCCTTATGCTACTCTATATTGTACTATAAGGATTCGTCCATACGTCTCATATTGTTGACAAACTTATGAACAATGTCACAGACAAAATGGATTATACAGTAACTGGCTTCCGTTCAGATATCGGCGGCAAGGCTTGCAAACCCACTGCATTCAAGAAATTCCAAGGTTTGTTATAATGCGGCTGGAAGAAGAAATCCACAAAGGCCAGTTGATCAATGGTCATATGATTTTGAATGGCCACCGACAGGGTATTAATCGATTGGGTCAAATCTACCTTCGACATAATTTGTGCTCCGACAATTCTCCGTGTTTCCTGCTCATATACAACCTTCAGCAGCACCTTTTCCGAGGTTGGCATAAATTCAGGACGGTAGCTGTCCTCAATGGTTACAGCCTCTACAGCCATGCCTTCGTCCGCTGCTGCCGCTTCCGTCAAACCTGTTCCTGCAATATTATCTTCATAAATTTTAATACCCGAAGTTCCCTGTGTTCCCATATAGGCAATAGTCGGCTGAACCAAATTGCGTGCCACCAGCGTACCCATACGAACAGCGTTGGTTGCCAATGGAATATAAGCTGATTTGCCTGTCGGGTTGTAGCGGATTGCACAGCTATCGCCTGCGGCAAATACGTCCGGGCAGCTGCTTTGCATATAATTGTCCACAATGATCGCGCCGTTGGGCAGCATGTCTACCTGACCTTTAAGCAGATCCGTTTGAGGACGGAAGCCGATGCAGAGAATAACAAGCTCTGTTTCATATTCTCCTTTGGATGTAACCACTTTATTCACCTTACCGTTACTTCCTTCAAAACGGCTCACTGTTTCTCCCAGCACCAGCTTGATGCCATGTTCCTTCAAGGAACCTTCAATTCGGTCTGTATATTCCGGGTCCAAATATTTATTCAAAATACGATCAGCGCTGTCGATCAGCGTTACGTTCTTGCCGTTCATTTGAAAAGCTTCCACCAGCTCAACACCGATATATCCGGCTCCGACAACTGTAATGTTCTGTACATGCTTGGCTTTCTCAATGATGTCATTGGAATGATTATAGTTTTTGCAGAGCAGAATATGATCAAGCTCAATACCTTCCAGCTTCGGAATAATAGGCCACGAGCCTGTAGTTACAATTAATTTATCAAAGGTGTCCGTGAATTCTTCTCCTGTTTGGAGATTGCGTGCTTGCAGCGTTTTGCCTGCTGTATCGACATTCGTTACCTCATGAAGCATCTTGGTCACGACACCCAACTCAGCCAGTTCATTCGGGGAAGAATAAAACAATCCGTGCGGATCTTTGACGACACCACCTACGTACAGAGCAATACCACAGGATAAAAACGAAATATTGTCATTACGCTCGTAAACGGTAATTTCTGCATCTGGATAACATTTGGCTGTGTTGACGATGGCTGCCGTACCTGCGTGTGTACATCCGATAACTGCTACTTTCATGTTGAATTCCTCCTTGGTGTGTGGGCATACAATGTATAATAATTGTGAATTGTTACACGTAACTGTGTTATTGATTGTGATTTATTTCACTTCATGCGCTTATTATAATGTGACATTTTTCACATTGCAATAGCTTTCTATGATATTCACAATTTGTCCACATTTTTAAAGTCAGGAAGATACAAAGTCAGCCGTTTGCTGAAACGACTCTTTGCTTCATTCAGTTTTTCCCGTACGGGGCTTGATTATGCCTTTTATCAGGCTTCCAAATGCTACTGCAACGATCAACCTAATGTGAAATTCAGACAATAAAAAAGGCCGAACCCCGGAAAAACACCGGAAATTCAACCTTATCTAAACGCATATTTCTGACTAAGCTGGAAGCTATTACAGGAGTTGCTCGATAGCCGCTTTCATCGCCTCTGGTGATTCCTTGGGTTCAAAGCGCCCCACAGGCACACCTTCACGATCCACAATGAATTTCGTGAAATTCCATTGAATCGTGCCATCTTCCTGCTCTCCAGGCTGCTGCTTTTTCAAAAATTCAAACAGAGGTGCTGTATCCGGACCGTTAACGTCCACTTTAGCGAATACCGGGAAATTAACCCCGTAATTCAGTTGGCAAAATTCAGCCGCTTCCTCGCTGCTGCCCGGCTCCTGACCGCCAAATTGGTTACAAGGGAAGCCTAATACAACCAGTCCCCGATCCTTATATTCATCATATAGCTTTTGCAAATCCCCATATTGCGGGGTAAGTCCGCATTTGCTTGCGGTATTTGCGATGACCAGCACCTTACCGGTGTAGGTATCCAGAGGAACCTCCTGATTCGCTGGTGTTACAGCATGATGTGAATAGACAGACATATAGCATCCTCCTTTGTTTCGCTTGGTTTAAGTTTCATCACCTATTTTACCCAAAACGAGACGGACACGCCAACATCCCTCGACTTTAGCGAGACGCCACCACTTCGAGTCTGCGTTCTTCACGTTCTGAAGCGGACATCCTTGGACACGCAAAACAATACCGCTGGCCTCCACCTGTCTTGTAATATTGGCAGCAGGACGGTTTCATATATGCCTTCTCACCGGGACGGTAAGGGTTATCCAGCTCAACGAGACGAACCGTAAACGGGTTTCTTTTACGCCCGAATACCTCTCCCTCCAGCTCCCGTGTCACATAATCATAATCTTGTTCAAAATGCTCCACATCCTGTGGATCGGCTAGCGATGGCTGTACTCTGTCCTTAAAATACAGCAAAGTCAGCGGGAACTGTCCCCACATCTGTCCAACAGATGCACCTCCTACCGAAGCCATCGCCTCCAGTATCGGCCTGATCTGCAAGCTGTAAAAGTCACGCAACACCTGCTGCGCCTGCCCGGATGAATGATGCTCGTCTTGCCTGATGTTGTCCAGCTCAGTTGTGTCAATGACCTGAAAGCTGATGGCGGGATATTTCCCTTGATAACAAATATGAAATCTGAGATTGGAAACCGACAGATCGAGACGGCGTTCACACAAAGACACCATAAAATGCTGAGCAAACACAAGACCACGCAACTGGTTCACAAAATAAACGGCTGTGGTCAAGCCGTCTTCCGCACGCAGCAACTCACCATAATACTCCATCACAGAGCCAAGCTTATCCGGTTCAAGCCATTCTGCCACAGGCCCGGAGTATACCGCATCTTCTGGTGTGTCTGTCACTATTCGCGCCAACTGCTCAAGCTGATCATAATCCAGTGGTTTCATTAGGTCTCCTTTATCCTCTTGCCGCTACCTGTGGTCTGGCTTCACGCCGCTCGGAAACGGAGCCCACTACATGATTCTCCTCCAGCTTCAATCCCTTTACGGCTTGGCTTACGGCTGGTTGTCCGGCCAAAGCATATGGAAGACACAGCGGTACACCTGTACGAGGATCTGTTACGATATCCGCTTCAATACCGAACACCTCGCGCAGCACGTCAGGGGACATGACCTCGGTTGGCGTTCCTACAGCCTCGGCCTTCCCTTTTTTGATCGCGATCATATGCTGGGCGTACCGGGCTGCATGGTTCAAATCATGCACGACCATGACAATGGTACGTTCGGCCGAAGTGTTCAAATACTCTAACAAATGCAACACTTCCAATTGATGCGCCATATCCAAAAAGGTAGTCGGCTCATCCAAAAACAAAATATCAGTATCCTGCGCAAGCGCCATGGCAATCCATGCACGCTGGCGCTGCCCGCCAGAAAGCTGGTCGATCGGGCGATCGTGGAACTCGCTCATTCCTGTCACCTGAATGGCCCACTCTACCATTTTACGATCATCTGCTTTCATAGAGCCAAAGCCTTTTTGATAGGGGAAACGTCCGTAAGATACCAGTTCCGTCACAGTCAATCCTTCCGGTGCAGTCGGATTTTGCGGCAAAATAGCCAACTGCTTCGCTACCTCCCGGGTGGATTGCTTATGAATGGATTTACCGTCGAGCAGAACGCTGCCGCCCTTAGGATTCATGATGCGAGCCATCGTCTTCAGAATGGTGGATTTGCCAGAACCATTTGCGCCCACCAAGGCTGTGATTTTCCCTTGCGGTATTTCTACGTTCAGATCCTCCACAATCAACCGATCTTCATAAGCAATATCCAGATTAGCCGTTTTCAGACGAAACATTCGGAATCATTCCTTTCCCTTATCTAATATATAGTCACGGGCTTAATGCACGTTATTCATCAAAACTTCATTCTATCTTTATATAATAAAGATATTGATAATCATTATCAAGTATTGATTGGCATATTCCCTATATCATACAGTGCATATCATCCAATATTTCCTCAAAATTTCGAATCACATCTTCCAACCAAGGCAAGGATGCTCATGATTAAACTCAAAACTATATCTACATTGAGACACACCTGTTGATTAACCACTAAATGGTAGAAAAAAAGCCGTCAACTCGGTAAAATGTTTGTACCTCTACAAACTTAACCGAAAGGTGACGACTCCATGAAAAAGTCTATCACGATTACATCTATCCTTCAATCCATTCTGACACCAGAAGAAGTGCAAAACGTTGTCAAGGAAGTTGATTATGAAGACAAAGCCCGTAAATTCACGGTAACCCACTTACTTCATTACTGGTGTACAGCTGCTTTAGAACAATGGGACGGTTATCGTTCGGGTGTGGATCATGCCAATCGCAGTGGCCTGCCTGTAGTTCATTATTCTTGTTTTTCTACCAAAGCCGCCGAAGTCCCTTTTGCTCTATTTCAGGAGCTTTTACATCGGGTCATTCACAAGTGTAGCCGAGAAACACGCCGAAAACTTACGTTTCCCAAAGAATTACTCCTCATCGATTCAACGACCGTGACGGTGGGAAAAACACGACTCCCCTGAGCTCCTTATCACGGAGAGCGTTCTGGCATTAAACTTCATGTGGCTTTACGAGCCGAAAACGGGCGACCTCTTCAGGTCGTCGAATCGCTGGGTTCCAAGCATGAGGGCCCTATGAGTGAAGCGCTGGCTCAGCCAGACTACATTTTGGTGATGGATCGTGCTTATGGAAACTGGAGCGTCTGGATGACTTCAAAAACGTCATTCGGCTTCGCGACAACGTTCATTTGGAAAGACCTCATGCCCTTTCTCGTCTCCCAAAGACAGATTCATCCGTCATTCGAGATATCACTTGCCAATTGGGGACACCGCAGTGTCGTTCCAAGCAGCGTCATCGTGTGGTGATGTTTCAAGATTTTGAAGGCCGAGACATCCGAGTCGTGACCGATTTAATGCAGGTCACGGTAGAACAAATCGCACAGATGTATAAAGCTCGATGGCAGATTGAGGTTTTTTTTCGTTGGATCAAGCAACATTTGAATATTCCAACGCTGTTTGGTACGACCTAAAATGCGGTCTATGGGCAACTGTTCTGCGCGCTCATCGTCTATGTCCTGCTCAAATGGCTATTTGATGCTGCTCAAACGACGTGGCCCAAACACGCCATTCTTTCCTTTGCCCGATTTTCCCGACTTTCCCTTCTTCACAAACTGCCTGGTGAATGGCTAATTCTAATTCAACGCATTCTTCTCCAGAGTACTTCTAGTTTTATGAATTAAATTACTTATTATGGTTAATCAACAGGCGTGGAACTGAATCGAATGTATAGTGGAGATACAAGAAATTCACAACAAAGAACTCCCCGTAATACTCATCTGTGGGGCGGCTAGAGGCACGGTAGTTATAGTAGATAGGGATTTGCCCCGTACTGCGGGGAAAGGTCACGGGAAGTTTGGATGAGGGGTTCACATTACCAAACAATATATCGGAAACGGCTCTGCCCGCTTCAATACCGCTGTGCCAGGCGTATAACATGGCTTTGGCGTAAATAGACGGGCCTTCAAGGGCAAGGGGAAGGCCCGCGCATACTACGGCTACAATGTTTTTATTAAAACGGCGTATTTCTTCCAGTAGCCTTATACGCTACGGGCTTCGCCATACATGTTCTGCTCCGCTGTCACGGCCACTAACCATTGTCTTTTGAATATCAAGGTCAAAATTCGTCAAATATTCCTTTCATAAATTAACCCTTCCTTCATGTTTGACAACACTCATCCGCATTTGTAAAATGCCCTCGCCTAGCGCACACATGCTTTGGTTTATTTTAAGATTCCAAAGCATCTTTAAGAAATTGAAGTGAATCATGACGAAATGCACTTGTTTTTGATTCGTCTATATGATGAAAAGTAACATCATCAATATTTGGAATATTTGATGTATCGTAAACATAGCAAGAAGATAAGCCAAACGTATCCAGCAGAGCTATCAGTCTTGAATCCATTGATTTGGGGTCTTGTGGATTATCAGATACCGGGAAAACCAAAAATGGAACCTTATATAAAATGGCAAAAACAGCCCCATGAAAAGCACTAGTAATAAAATACTTAGCGTGTTTTATGTACCCTACAAATTCCTTCGGACCAAACGTAGCTGCTCCAGCAGTTGCAAGAGATATAATCTCGTATCCGTACTTTTGTGAAAGTGCTTCAGCATATTCCTGAACCCCTGTATCTCGTAAATCATAAGTGAGTATATAGGCTTTTTCTGGCGGAGTAGCAGCTATATCATCCCATTCGGATTTATCAAGAAGCATTACAGGATCCAATACATGAGTAACCTCTCCATTTTTCATCGTTTTCACAAAAGGGATTGCACTTTTTTCACGAACAGAAACAAAGTCTAAGGAATTAACGTGTGGAGCAAGGATATTTTTTCGATCGGGCTCTATTTCTGCTCCTCCCATGCTTGCTGCGTATGCAGTTTTCGTTTTTGATGCTGGAACAAAAGAAAGTGCCATACAGGGTAAAATGTCATCGGAAATAACCCATGGTAAACCCCATATTTGGTCGCTACCGCAAACAAAAATATCGTAATCATCAACACATTCTGCAATATCAGATACTGTATATAAGCGTTCGCTGTGGGGAATGCTTTCGGAAAAAGTCCTAAAATGTTCAGCACTTTTAGCACTTTCATATGCTTGTAAGGTGTATTCGTTTAGCCACTTGAATGTAATTTGCTCACAATGAAATCCTAACTTAGCTATAGCTTTTTGCAGTGCATAAGCTCCAAGTTGGCCACCGTAATTATAGTTTTTGTAATAAAGAGTAATAATTCCAACTCTTTTCATAATAATCTCCATTCCGACTAAGTCGGCACAAACAGGAATGAAAGAAAAGTGCCGAAAAGTCTACATAAATTTGAATTTTGCAACAGTATAGCGTAATAAATCATCCTAAAATGATTTATTTGACTATCCAATTAGCTCAAAAACCGCCGTTTTTGCATCCATCTCACTAACACAAGTTATTTTTGAACAGTTCATAAATCCTTCGCTTAGTTTTATTATTTATATTCTTACTATTTATACAAACTTTTCAAAATATCTTCCAGCGACGATTCTCGTACCCGAATATCCACCACATTATACCGGGAAGCAACATAGCTGATAGCTTCTCCCGTTCGCATTTGATTATGAAGGATTTTATAGAAATGTTTTTGCGTTTCGACTCTTTGCAATTGAAAATGTTCGTGAATTATTGGTGGTATAGACTGATCGAACTCAACCTCTAAAATATACTCGGTTTCTTTATATTTTTCGTGGAAATCAATTTGTTCACCATCAAATAATAGTTTTCCCTTGTCGATTAACACGAGCCTTTGAGCCACTTCTTCAATATCTTTAGTATCGTGCGTGGTAAGTAGAATAGTGGTATTCTCCTCTTTGTTAATTTGTTTCAAAAATTCCTGAACTCTATCTTTAACAAGCACGTCTAAACCTATGGTTGGCTCATCAAGGAAAACTACTTGAGGTTGATGCAAAAAGCATAATGCCAAATTAGCCCGCATACGTTGCCCCAAGCTTAACTGTCTCACAGCCTGAGATAAAAAATCACCCATATCCAGCATTTCAATAAGTCTATCTCGCTGACGTTTATAATCCTGGGGCTTGATTTTGTACATAATCTTAAACATTTCAAAAGTATCACGCACAGGTAAATCCCATAGCATTTGAGAACGTTGCCCAAACAATACCCCAATTTTAAGGGCGTTCATTGTTCGGTTCTTGCAAGGATCATGGCCAAACACACGCACTGTACCCGAACTAGGAGTAAGGATACCCGTAAGCATTTTAATTGTTGTAGATTTACCTGCACCATTTGGACCTATAAAGCCCACCATCTCTCCTTGTTCGACGGTAAAATTGATATTTCTCACAGCGCATTTTTTTGTATAGCGAGGTCTAATAAATTCTGCAAAAACGGAACGATTGCTTTCACGATTGCGGATTTTATAATCCTTAGTCACATTTGATAATTCTATTTGTGGCATAAGCCCACCTCCTACAATGAACATAATTTAAGTTTCACGTACCTGCACTTTCATACTTGCTACTTAAAACCTGCCAACACAAAGCAGTAATCCCAACCAACAAAACAGCAACGATTGGTGCCAGCCACATAGTTATTTGCGGCATTATACCATCTTCTTTTCCAAGCAAAACTTGAATGGGATAGTAACTGGTAAACCCAAAGGGCAGTATTGTTGTAAATACAAATACAATAGCACGCGGATAAATGGTAATAGGATACTGAGTAAAACCCCGCACTTCCGAATAAAACATGCTCGTAGGTGACTTAGAACGAGTCCGGATCGCAGGCATGTCGCATATAAGCATCATACAAGCATTAATAACCGCCCCACTGATAATGACTATTACAAACCAAAGCCAATGTAATACAGTCCAAGAGATACCAAGTTGCGCAATGCTATACACCAAAACCCCTATCGATAATGAAATATGCGAAATAAATCCGGCATTATATGTGGTAGCCATTACATAAAAAAATGGTGACATTGGGCGAGTATACGCCTCATCGAGTTGACCATTTATAGCCATATTAGGGAAACCTCTGCACATATGCGTAGTGAAAGATGCCCCCAAAGCATATGTCAATAACCATACGGCATACATAAAAATGATTTCCGTTGACTCCCAGCCAGCCAATGAACCAAAATTCCACACCATTAAAAACAACATTAGTATTGAAATACTATAGCTAAACCATTGTGCAACAATACCGCCTAAAAACGCTCCAAGGTATTCAAAACTTGATCGATACACATATTTAATAATTGTAAAAAACACTCGCAACGTATGCAGAATTTATCCCCCCTGGACTACAATTTTATATTGAACCCTACTCCAAACAAATCGCTCTAAGGCAAACAGTAATGCAATCCAAAATACTTGCATTACTAGAAGCGTAACTATACCATCACCACGTATACGCCCCAAGTAAATTTCCATAGGAATAAATAAGGAGAATTGGAAAGGTAAAACATCGCTCACGGCTCTTAACCAATCGGGGTAAAACCATAGTGGCAAGACTGTGCCACCAAACAACATAAACAATGCCCCTTTGTACAAGCGAATATACCAAAAACCCATAAGCCAAAAGACTGAATAGCTGATTATCAGGTCAATTAAAATATATATGATTCCCCCCATTATTGCGGCTAAAATAAAAATTCCAAAAGTTACTGCGGATACGGGGGGTAAAATTCCGATTAACACGGTAGCTGCAATAAAAATAGGAAGGGAACTTGTAATCGTACTTACAACTGCCTTTGAATGCAAGCCCATCAAAAGTTGAAAATGATACGAACATGGCCTTGTAAGAGCGTGAGAAATATCCCCGGAATGGATATCTTTTCCAATAGATTCGCTAAATGTCGATGTTGTCCACACCATAAGAATATCCATTACCACAAAATAGGTTATAGTTTCAATTAATGTAGAATCTCCGCCATTTCCTGTCTCATATAAAGCCATCCACAATGCATAACGCACCCCCAACATAAACAATGCTGAAGTTACCCCCGCAAAAATATTGGTGCGATAGGTTGTAAACTGACGAACACCTTTAGCAATTGTGATGCAGTATAAATTAAATGCATTTCTCACGCAGGACGCACCTCTTTTTTTCTACATGCTGATTTGTAGTAAAGTATCTCTAAATTTTTCTCTATCTTGCTTATCCCAGCTTTCTAACAAACGTGCTATCTCATTCCATTTCGAATAACATTCATATTTAGGTGCAGGAGAATATTCAACTCTAAATAATTCAGAATTAATATTAAATTTATTGTTATTTTTATTTAAGTAGTCTAAAGCCCGCCTTAGCTCGTCACCATAAAAAGGGTAAAAATCATCCTCCCATTCTCCATTAGATTCTTGTTTAAGTTTTTTTTGGGTTCTATTAATATACGAGCCTGTCCATTTGAAATGATGAACTTGGCAGATAATTTCATTTGTTATTAGATGATCTTCAGCAATAACTGCATGGCTGCCTTCACTCAACGTTATGTGTCCTTTACATGCGGTTATTTTATATGGCCATGAATCGGCAATAGGAAAAGCAAAAAACCCACACATAGGAAATTGTTCCCAAATTGATTTATCATAATTTATTAATGGTAAATCTCCATCTTGTGTAAATCTATCTAATAAACAGCCTGAAATATAATCAACGTTGTCATTTTTAGAATTAATTATTTTTTTGATATCATTTGGATAAATTTGAAATTCATCTGAATCAGCAACAATAAACCAATCATCACTATATTTATTTATTGTTTCATTTATCAACGATGTTGTTATTCCACCGCTCCAATTTCCTGTATATATTTTTTCGGGAGTTATGCCTTGCTCTCGAAATACTAACAGTTTTTCATCGATTAGATGAAGCATATTCTCAGGTAGATGTAAAATTATATGAAAAGAATCAACTCCTATTTTTTTGTAGTGGTCTATAAAAAATGGGAATAACTCTAAATCTGGTGAAAAAACGGAACATAGTCTAAGAATTTGTTTCTTCATACCTACCTACCTACCTTCTAATTATTTTATGACTATCTAATTAGCTCATAATGATGACACGCACGCCACTTGTGAAGTGGTTTTGGTAATATACCTAACATCAGACGATAAGCGAGGCATAAGTGAGCTGGTTCTCAAGGATAAAGGCCAACTCATGGAAAATTCCCATATCGTCATTATCTGTGGATGGAATAAATTCATCATTTGAAACACTTCTTGTATATCCCAAATTCAGCATTATTTCTTTCATTTCCCCTATAAAGCGCTTATTTAAAAGTAAATCAATATCACCAATACCCCTCAATAAATATCATCATACAACAATTTTGAAAGAGCAACTCCTTTCATTAATACTACAGGTATTTTTTGATCTTCAGCACATCTAGCTAGCCTATCCAGTTCGTTTAAGTACAACTGTCCTTCCTCTATTAGCTTACTTACTTTGTTATCAAATTTTTCCTAACACCAACCGGTAATAGCTCTCTAAGATAGTTATATGGTACTAGAAACATCTTCTGATTTGTGCTCTATCAAAAAATGATTCCCAGTCTATATCGACGTAATTTTGTATGTTTATTCCTTCGGGAGAGTCAATATTATGTGCTATCTCAATAAGAAGGCCTCCTCGCTATTCGGCATGGGTAAAATAGACTGCGATTTTATATGGAGGGGCGGGCATGATAAGCTGGTTAGCATCGCGAAGTCCCTATGCTTCGCGGCTTTCGCGAGCAGTCATGCCCGCAGAGGCTCCATGTCAAATCGCCCTATTAACCTATCAAACGTGTCATTAACCACGCAGTATAGCGAAGAGCCATAAGAAGCTTATCTTCGTTACATAAACTACTAAGAACTGAACTCATGAAATCCCATCTCCTTATCAAGTTTATTGTTAATAACAATATTAATTAATTAACCTATTACCGTAACCTTTTCTTATATTATATTTACAAATTTTGAAAATGCAACATATTTCCTTGATTAATACTGTTAAAATTTATGACTTTAAGCATATTTTCAGGTGAATTCGTCGATATAAAGGCGACTTACCCCATCGGATAATCTGTCTTTATTCCTAGACAGGTTGCTTATCACATGCAGACAGATCTTAAATAGCTTGAACTTCTGGCCAAAGTTCAGCTTTTACTGTCCACCCATGTGTAATTGGCGTATCATAACCAGGCTCAAGAGCAAACTGGTTAACGTTTGCTGCACACCTTCCATTATGGCTTCAATATCACTTACCTCTGTTTCGAGTGGGGCCGATAAGTCAAGAGAGAACCCTTTAGGTGTAGCTCCCATAGCTAAAACATCACCGCATGTACATGCTGCTGCCCATCTTCCATAAAACTTAAGATTTTCTTCCAGAGTTAGCTTTCTTTTAATGTATGAGGGATGATCAATCGAGTTAGACAAGGTATGGTGCACTCGGATCCCCAGTAAATTCAGAAAGGTTTAAAATAATACAGCCATCAAATTTCTCAATTTTGGCTGTAGAGGCATACTTCCCCAAGACATTTCGGATAAACGATTTTTCCTCTAATTGTTTCAATTGCATTTTAATTAATCACTCCTTATAGAATGTGTACCCAAGGTTTTTATGCCTCATGGGTATCTTGAGAGTGAATTATAGTTACTAGACTATTGACTTGTCAATACTAGTCAATTATGTTTATATTACTTACTTAACATATGACTAACGCATTTTCACAAAGTACAGAGTAAATCAAACTGGTTTGATACCCATTACTTATCCGCTGGATCATTGATTCAACAAAGGGCCTACGATTCTTTAAAAGAATTATGCATTATGGAAACGCTCTCTCGTTTTACCCCTGTCCTAGTAGGTACACTACCCCTTAACCTGAACGTAAGTGGTAGTGATCTTGATATCCTTTGTTGCTTTGAAGATCAAGAAGAGTTTTACGAATATTTGTCTCTAAATTTTTCGAAACACTTTAGGTATTTCATAATTCATTCGTTATCACATTACGCAAGTCTTTACGTAACGCAACACGATCAACCCAATTACTTGTACGTACATTTAGTTATTGACAAAAAGAAGTTAAAATGGAAGTATATTATTGATGTGCCAACATATATGAGAGAGGTGTTAATGTGAAGTTCGATACATCGCCACAAGAGCTAAAAAACAAACGATTAATTTTTGCACTGCTAGCGCATCAAGACGAAGATGTATTAACTGCTCAGATAGATAACATTCGTTATTTTAATCCAAATGCCGGCATTGTTTTGTACAATGGAGGTACGAATGTTAATTTTGCTAAAAATATGAATGTATTAATTTATCCTCAGAGTCATCCATTGAAATACGGAAATATCGCGCCGTATTTTTGGGAAATTATGAATTGGATCGAAACTATGCAACTAGATTACGACTATATAATGAATGTTGATCATGATATGCTTTTTATCAAGCATGGTTTCGAAACATTTCTTGACGAGATTATGAAAGAAAATGATTGCATAGGATGGAGACTCGAAAATTCTATTGATCATCCAAATTCAGTTCCAATCGAAAGTATGGTAATTGAATGGAATTTATGGAAGCCTATTTTCAAAACTAATATTTATAAGAGTTATTTTAACCCTGGTCAAGTTTACACTCGTGCAATAGTCAAGCGTATGCTCACTCATGTCGAACATTCAGTCGTCGAACCTCTTATTAGGAACTCAGAGGCTTACGCCTTAGAGGAGGTTTTTTTTGTCACGCTTGCAATGGCTTGTGGAGGCAAAATAGGCGAATATCCTGGCGGAAGTAAATTTAACGAAGCCGTACGATGGGGTGAAAATATCACTTACATGGATATGAATGAATCCAATAAGAATCCGAATTATTATTGGATTCATCCCATTAAAGGCGAAGAACTCATTCAATTAAGCAGACAGATTCCGAAGATACCGAACAGAACAACGTGCTATCTGTAAATTCGCTAATTAGGTCTCTAACTATTAAGTATTCATGTTGAACACTCCTGCCACTTAGTAAGGCTACAATCGGGGGATTCTTTGATTATCAAACCTATTGATTTGAAGTTCTCAGGTCATACCACTCCGCTTTATAAGAAAGCTGACCGCACAAATTCTCTCCATGATTAATCTGCAATGGATTTAGTCAACTGCTTGTTTTTAAGCATATTCACTTGCAGACTTTCGATGTTGATCGTTTGGTTCTCACGTCGTGAATGCGTGCCGCTTCTTGCTTTGCTTTATGGTTACTACTTACATCGTAAGCGTCAAATAGCCCACATCTTCAGGACAAGGGTAGAGTAAAGGGCTGGGACTGCCAGCCCCTTCTCATCAAACCGTACGTCAGACTGGCTAACAATTATTAAAATCTCGTTTTTTGGCATGAAAATGGATGTCCTTTGTCGAATTTCTATATAAGGAGATGAGCGTGTATGCCTTATATCGAAGGTGAAGATAGATATCAAATTTATTTACTGCCAAATACGTTGGACGACTTTGTAGAAGAAGAAAATTCTGTCCGAGTCATTGATGCCTACGTCGATAGTTTGGCCCTGGAAGAATTGGGGTTTCAGATGTATCAGAGTACCAAAGCCGGGCAAAAACCCTATCGCCGGGAGGATCTTCTCAAGCTCTATCTTTATTTCTATATGAACGGCATCCGTTCCTCTCGCAAGATGGAAACCGAAACGAAAAGAAACATTGAACTGATGTGGCTAATTGGCAAGCTCCAGCCGGACCATGGCACATTATCTGCTTTCATGAAGAATAACCAAATAGCTATAAAAAAGCTGTTTAAAGAGTTCACCTTAATGTTAAAAGGTTTCGGATTGATCGATGGTCAACTTGTCGCGATAGACGGTACAAAATTAAAGGCGGACTGCTCTAAAAAACAACACTTTAATGCTAATGTTATCAGTAAGAAGCTAGAGTACATCGATCAAAAAATCGATGAATACTTGCGTGATTTTTTAACGGAGAACAATCGCCAAAAAAAGCAGGAAATCACAGAGAAGTTAGAGGATTATCAAAAGCGAATGCATGCGTTGCAGGTAATTAAAAAGAACTTAAGGATACGGGTGAAAATCAGCTTTGCGTTACCGATTCGGATGCTAAATCAATGAAAAATAACGGGAAGCATGAAGTTTGTTTCAATGTTCAAACTGCGGTGGACAGCAAGTATAAACTAATCGTGGACTGCGATACGGTCAACGATCAAGGGCAGCTGTCCAACATGGTGCAGAAAACAACGCAAGTTTTTCATGATCAAAAAACCACAATTGTGGCCGATACAGGCTATTTTAATTACCTTGAAACATCGACGTTGTCGATGAAAGCACCGAACTCTTAATTAAGCCGCATTTGGGGTTCCAGGATACGTTTGACTGCCGCTTGCACGACACGGTCTTCTACGGTAGGAATGCCTAGAGGTCTTAACGTGCCGTCCGCCTTCGGGATGTAGACTCTCTTTACCGGCTTTGGCCGGTACGTCTTGCTTCGCAGCGCGTGCTGAAGGGCTTGTACATGGCTCTCCAACTCAGACTCGTATGCCTTTAGGGTCACTTTGTCTACGCCTGCAGCTCCCTTATTGCGTTTCACCTCTCGAAAGGCTTCCTCCAAGTTTGGTACTGCCCAAATCTTGTCGATGAGGCTATACCATCTGCGCTTCTTGCCACCTTCTCCTTCACGGAAATGCCTGACGGTTTTCGTCTTTTCCTCCATGCTTTATCTACTTCCCTTCTAACACCCAGCGGATTAGCCCTGTGGGCAGTATTCCGAGTGCATGGTTGGTCCTTCACCCCAGACGGTCTACCATTATGTTCGACCCCGGTTCTACGCGCTTCGTGGCTCCCCGGCTTCTGCCTGGTACATGGCAGTTTTTTTCAGCACTTCTCTTTCACGGTTTCGGGCTTCGCACCAGGTCACTGCCTTTTCAAGTCGGCGCCTGCATCGGCGACTCTGCGCCAATTCACTTGCCTTTGCGGCCTTTCCGGCAAGCTTCTTCACTACTATCCCTACCTACGTCTGACTTCTTACCCTCCGTCGTTTCGTTCTTGACCTCACGATCAACGAAAGTTACCGCTTCGCGGAGAGGATAAGATCTCCTTGGGTCACGTCATCGCACTTTCCCCCGAATCCAGTCCTCTTAACCTACAAGAGTTACGGATGGTATGGGACGTTCCTTTCTTTTGCAAGGTTGTCCTACTCTGCCGGCCAACTTGGTTTTGCCGCCTGTTCCGGGTTTTGCCTTCTCATCCTCAGCACCCTTCCTCACGGACAGAGCACTATGAGTCAGCTATGTACTTCCGCCATCTCGCGGTGTACCGGGGGACCTTCACCCGTTAGCACGATGCGCTGCCAAGCGCACAAAAGGAGGTCCTGCAGGACCTCTTCCGATTGATTACAGACATATGTATGAAGTTAAGAGATGGAATAGGCGTAAATAGGCTCGATCGGCTTAAAGTACAGATACCCGTCGTCCCATGGCTGGAAGTGCAAGTCCATTCGTGAATTCTCCCAAGGGACAGGGGGACCTTTTGTGCCGAGACGACCCGGAATCACAGTCACCTCAATGACAGCGTGAAATTCCTGATAGCCGAACAGCAAATTCTCGTGCATCGCGATATTCTCATACTTATTCCCAAAAAAGCATGTTCCTCCTGCAGCTGGTAATGATAATAGATGTAGCGCGCCATCATTCCCCGCTTCAGATGAGCGATCCGGCCAACACGTCGCTCCACTGGATTTTTGCGCAACCAATGCTCATAACCTGCGGGTTCATTGAAGTGGGATACTGCCATGTTTGGGGGTGTAATGGATTATTTCCAGCCGTTTGTCTAGACGCAAAGCCGTTTCGGATTCAAAAGCTTCATATAACGAGGCTATTGAGTCGGTATTCAATTTGCCTATCACCAAACGGATTTTGGGTGTACTCAGGTAATGAACGTCTAACAATTTCCGAACTTGCTCCACCCACACCATTTTTGTGCGACGAGGACGAACACTGACGTGCCGCCAGCCTGCAAGTGGTTCGGTGAAGATAAAGATACCACAGGTTCCATGGTGTACGTATTCCGAGTCTTCGTGCATTGGCTCGGCGGGCTTCATCGGGATCGGTTTTCGTGCGTCATCCAGTAGTTTGGAACGGTTTCTCATCCATACAAATCACAGGACATGGGTAAATGGTATACCTCTGGTTGTCTCCTGTGCACGGATCTGTCTCTGGATCTCGTTACGATTCAAAGGTATTATCACATGCGCTGGAATATCGAGACAGAATATCGTTACTTTAAGGAACTTCTCAGTTTCTAGAAAACCTGCATCAAACCCGTACAGAAGACAGTCCAAATGCTTCAGCCATGAGACGTATAGATTTCATTTTGGCATCAAAGTCGTGAATAATGCTCGCAACCATGATCTCCTGTGCATTATAGTCCTTACTTAATTGCTCAATCTGACGTTTCACCTGTTCGGGCGAACCGACCACCATACGTTTGCGATTCTCACGAATCCGCATCCGGTCAAACGGCGTATACGGATACGCCAGTGCCTTTTCTACGGAAGGTGTGCCAGCGGAGCGCATTCCCTGCTCCAGTAACACCAGAGACAGGTCCATACTGGAAGCCAATCGGTTGGCTTCCTCTTCGGTATCCGCACAGATAGCAAATACAGCGACAAGCGAACGTGGACGGTCACTATGCTGCGAAGGCTTAAAATGCTCCTGATACTCCTTCATCGCTCCTGTGCCGCCTTCGCCGTTGATGAACTGCGCAAATGCAAAACCCACGCCGCGTTCGGCGGCCAGACCTGCGCTATCACCGCTGGAGCCAAGCAGCCACATTTCCGGTACAGTTTCTACAAGCGGCATCGCCTGTAGCGAACCGAAGCGATGCTCGTTGCCTGTGCTGTCATGCAAATAAGCTAGCAGGTCATCCAACTTCTCAGGGTACAGATCAATGCCACCCCGCATTTTGCCTTCTTGCAGGGCTCTGGTAGCAATCGGCATCCCTCCGGGCGCTCGTCCCAAACCCAAATCAATGCGTCCCGGATACAATCCCTCCAGCACGCGGAAGTTTTCCGCTACTTTATAAGCGCTGTAATGAGGCAGCATCACACCACCCGACCCCACTCGAATTGTTGAGGTACGGGCGGCCAGATGTGAAATTAGTACCTCCGGGCTGGACCCTGCAAGATTTGCGGCAGAATGATGCTCTGATACCCAAAAGCGATGATACCCCAAGCGCTCCGCCTCTATAGCAAGCTCAGCGGTCTTTTGTAATGCTTGCGCATGCGTCATGCCTTCCGATACCGGAGATTGGTCAAGAATGCTGAGTTTTATCATATAAAGTCTGACCTTTCTGTTTGGGAATAAGAATAGGCATTAATTATAGCACGCGAAGCCACAGTTACCCAAGAGGGGTCAATTTGGTTTACACTGGAAAATTGATTTTACACCGGAATTGGAAATGTTTATTTTTCGTTGAGGCTCGCCTTCACTTTATCCGCTTCATAAAGATGTGAACGCTTTTTAAAGAAACTAAACAGATGTGTGACGATAACCTTCAATACAGCATAGCCCGGAACCGCCAGTATAATCCCTATCACTCCAAACAGATTGCCCGCCGTCAGAATGACAAAGATAATCGTGATCGGATGCACCCGGAGAGACTTGCCCATAATTTGCGGAGAAATAAATTTACCCTCAATGAGCTGTACGACTGTCCATACAATGACCATTTTGAGCAGCATAACCGGAGATGTTACCAAAGCTACAATTAATGCAGGCGTAATGGCAATCACAGGGCCCAAATAAGGAACAACGCTCGTAAAGGACGCAATGACGGCAAGCGTCAGAGAATAGTCCAGCCCGATGATCAAGTAGCCGATATACAACAGCACCCCGATACAGAAGCTGACAATAATCTGCCCCCGGATATACGAGCTGACCTGATGATTCATTTCGGTCATAATGCGATCAGTCTCTTTACGAAACATAGGCGGGAACATCTTTAGCACCGACTGTGGCAGCTTGCGTCCATCCTTCAGCAGGTAGAACAGAATAAATGGAACCGTAGCGATCGCAAGCACCGTTTCTGTGACTACACCCAAAAAACTTCCCAAACTTGCCCAGACATTATTAATGAAGGCAGATAACTTTTCAGAAGCCTTGGAGGCCAGCTCTGAGGGATTGATTTGAATCGTGTTCTGGAACTGGTTCACAAAGTCACTGCCAATTAATTTCTCAAACTGTTGTTGTACTTGCTCGCTATATGCAGGCACATTTTCAATCAAACCCTGAATCTGATCTTGGATCACAGGCACTACCGATGTAATCACGACGGTAATAACCCCTATGATGAGCAAATACAGCACAATAATGGAGTATATCCGTTTGACCTTTTTGCGTTCCAGTGCATCAACCAGCGGATTGAACAGATAGTACAAAACACCGGACAAAATGACAGGGAGAATGATCGTTTTTAGCAGCACAATGACAGGGGTAAATATGTACGAAATTTTGGTGAGCACCAATACATTTAAACCGATGAGCAGCAGTACCAGCAGGAATAACACAAACTTGTTGTTCAGAAAAAACTTTTTGAATCGGTCTTTCCATGCCGGAGTTGTTTCCACATGACATTCCCCTTCTCTTTAAGCAAATGAGTTAATGATCCTTCATATTGCTAAGATATAATTTTAGATCAAAATATACAAGATTATACCCGAATAACACAAAAGCAAACAAAGTTGTACGACGGCATACAGACTTTGCTTGCTTTGGAATGTTATGGAGTATCATTTGTCTTGGTTGCAGCGGAATCCGTCGTTGTGGTCACAGGTTTGTTTTCTTGCTCAAACATATTTTGTACAAAGCTCTCGAGCTTTCTCTGGTCCACACCCAACACCTGTGCCCCCTTAACCGTTGTCTCTCGCACCAGCTCATTCGGTGGAATTTGCTGTTTCGCGATCGTTTTGGCGTCGATATTAAAGCCTAATGAAGCCAGTTGCAGCATTTCCGTTGTGCTCAGGTTCGTTTCAATATAAGGAGAAATGCTGTTTAAAATACTTGGCAGCTTAATCAGAGACGAGGTCGACTGGATTTTGCCACCCAGCTCGGTAATAAATTTGCGTTGCCGCTCCGTACGCGTAAAATCGGAAGTGGCATCATGACGAAAACGTACATATTGCAAGGCCGTTTTACCGTCCATATGCTGCATTCCCTTTTTCAAATCAATATCAAACTGGTGCTTGTCTGCTTTGGAAGTGTAGTACATATCCTTTTCGACATCCAGATCAATACCGCCCACAGAATCCACCAGCGCAATAAAGCCGTTAAAATCTGTGTATACATAGTATTGGATCGGTATGCCGAGCAGGTCGCTCACCGTTTGTCTGGTCAGATCAGGCCCGCCGTAAGAAAATGCGGCATTCAATCGACTTTGCCCATGGCCCGGAATATCGACGTACGTATCACGCAGGATCGACATAAGCGTAGCCTTCTTCGTGACCGGATCAACTGAAGCAACCATAACAGAGTCAGAGCGTCCTGAATCCTCCCCGCGTGAATCGCCGCCCAGCAGCAAAATATTCACTCTCTCTTTTCCATCCCACTCCGGGGGAAGAGACACTTCTACAGGTTGTACATTCGTTGGGGACTGGCTTTGTGCTTGCGGCTTAAATTTCGAATCCTGACCGGTAGCGACCGAAATTTGATTTGTAAAATGATATATAGAGTAAGCATAATATCCGCCCACCAAAAGAACTGCCGCAGTCACAGAAATGCCCAGCCATTTTAATATTTTTCGCATATTTTCGAGTAACCTCGCTTTTATTCAACATCTTTCAGCTTATAAAAGCATACCCTCCCTGCAAGTTATCTGTCAATTTGCGTCGTCTGTTCAGCGTACACGATTGACCTGTGACTAATGGTAGTTTTCCTTGTCTGTCACGCTGTTATTCTTATGTTCTTGCGGCGCCAGGTTAGCATTGTCAGGAGTGTCCGCGTACCATGGATTAAGATGCACAAGCACCTCGTAAACCCTCGGCTCCTGCTTCATCACAGCCCCTTTGATCAGCCGGATAATATCATGTCCCTGCTGAATCGTCAGGGAGGCATCCACAGAAGCGCGGATATCCACAATAATGTAATGACCGTGCTCACGGGCACGGATGCGGTCAATTCGCTGAACCTCGGCTACACTTAGGGCTGCTTCGGCATAGCTTTCGATTTCCTCGGTTGCAATCGCCTTTTCCATCAGTACATCTATGGATTCACGGCCCATTTCCCACGCCAGCCTCAGAACCAGCAATGCGACCACAAACCCGGCAATCGGGTCACCGTAGGATAAAATATGAATGCTCCAGTGCTCCCCGATCAAGCCCAAACCGATACCCAGTACAGCAGCAGCGGAGGCGTACACGTCCGCCAGATGATCTTTGGCCGTAGCAATGAGGCCCTGGCTATTGGCTGCCCTTCCGATACGGATCGTATATATATACAGCCATTGCTTCCAGAGCAGGGAGATGATCGCCGCCACCAATGCCAGTATATGTTCCTTCGGCATCGGTTCAAACAACGCGATAATGGAATGGTAGCCGATAAATATGCCGGCTGCGAACAAAATGACCGCCACCACGCTGGCTCCAATAACCTCTGCCTTGCCGTGACCATATGGATGATCCTCATCCGGCGGCAGACTCGATATACGCATCGCCCCCAGCGCCGTTGCCGAAGCGATTACGTCCCCGGCGTTATGCACACCGTCAGCAACCAGCACCTTGCTGCTGAACATGACGCCTGTAATGATCTTAATGCCGGTTAATAGGATGTTGCTGATCAGGCTGATCCACGCTGACACCATAGCGCGTTTGCCCATATCCTGTTCCTGCATGATGTATAACCTCCGTATCTATCTTAAAAACAACTGTTATCGCCAAGTTAATAGTTGTTTTTAAGGCAGCTATGCTGCTGGTTTTTCTTCAGTTGCTCAAGGCAGCTGAGCTGCTGGTTTTCTTTAGTTGCTCAGCGCAGTAATGCTGCTTATGTCATCCTATGATGCTGCCGCATTGGTGGTATGGGTGGAGATTACAATAGCCCCGGAAGATGAGCCTCTCCGGGGCTATTATCATAACCATAGTTGAGCGTTCTATGAGAACGCTCTTGCTTTATCTGGACCGTCCGCGACGGCCTCCCTGTCCTTGAGCCCCGCGCGGGCCGCCTTTGGCCTGTCCACTGCGACCACCTTGGCCTCCGCGAGCGGAGCCGCCGCTGCTGCGGTCATACCCGCTGCGTTCGCTGCTTTGCCCTGCGGATCGACCTTGGCCTCCGCGAGCGGAGCCGCCGCTGCTGCGGTCATATCCGCTGCGTTCGCTGCTTTGCCCTGCGGAACGGCCTTGGCCCCCGCGCGCGGAACCACCGCTGCTGCGGTCATATCCGCTGCGTTCGCTGCTTTGCCCTGCGGAACGGCCTTGGCCTCCGCGTGTGGAACCACCGCTGCTGCGGTCATACCCGCCGCGTTCGCTGCTACTGCGGCTGGAGCGACGTTCACCGCCTGCGGATGCAGCGCGCTCTTCGCGCGGCTGCTCCCGCTCGGTGCGGCCACGGCCTGCGCCGTCACGACGGCCCGCCTGTTCACGGCCGCTGCCCCGGCGTCCGCCGCCGGAACCGTTGCCGCCGAAGGAACGGCGGTCGTTTCTGCCTGAGCGGCGTTCTCCATCCTGCCGCTCAGCTGTACCGGCAGCAGGTCTACGCTGCCCGCCGCCCTCGCTGCTGGTGAATGTGACACCAGCAACCTTCTGGATGTTCCGAAGCTCTGGAACATCCCGTGGCGTGGCGAGCGTTACCGCCACACCTTTGCCTCCGGCACGGCCGGTACGCCCGATGCGGTGAATGTAGCTTTCGGCATCCTGCGGCATGTCATAGTTGAAGACATGCGTTACGCCTTCCACATCCAGGCCGCGTGCGGCTACATCGGTCGCTACAAGCAATTGAAGCTTCGCTTCACGGAACGCCTTCATCACTTGCTCACGCTTGTTCTGGGACAAATCCCCGTGAAGCTCGCCGCTCTCGAAGCCCATTTCTTGCAACTGCTCATTTAACGCAGCAGCGCGGCGCTTCGTACGGCAGAAAATAACAGCCAGATACGGACGATCCGCATTCAGCATATCCACTAATGCTTGCTGCTTGCCCCGATCCGTCGTCTGTACAACGACCTGACGGATTTGGCTCACCGGAACGGAAGAAGCAGACTTCACTTTTACATCCACAGGCTCGTTCATATATACACGAGCCAGTTTGCGGATACCTGCTGGCATTGTAGCGGAGAACAGCATGGTCTGTCTCCGGTACGGAACTTCCTGAAGAATCGTCTCTACATCGTTCAGAAAGCCCATGTGCAGCATTTGGTCGGCTTCATCCAGCACCAGCATTTTAACACCGCTCAGATCCAGTGTGCCGCGTCTCAGGTGATCCAGCAATCGTCCGGGTGTACCGATAATCAACTGTGCGCCGCCCTTCAGCTTGCGAAGCTGACGCTCTACATCCTGTCCTCCGTAAACAGCCAGCAACGACAAGCTTGGCTCCGTAGCCGCCAATAAGTTCGCTTCCTGTGTAATCTGGAGCGCCAGCTCACGCGTTGGAGCAATCACGAGCGCCTGCGGATGGCGCTTGTCCAGATTCATTTTTTGCAAAATCGGCAGTAAAAACGCAAGCGTTTTACCTGTTCCCGTATGCGCCTCGGCAATAACGTCCTGACCTTCCATCAACAGCGGAATGGACTCCTGCTGTACAGGTGTTGGTGCTGTAATTCCCTGCTCTTTCAAGGCGTCTACCCAATGTTGCTCTACGCCTAATGCTGCAAAATTCTTCAAGTGGTATTCACTTCCCTTATCCGTATTCAATATGTGTCACGTAAAATAGGTTCATGTGCCATATGACATTCATCGTTCCATAGTTCAGAATTCCCATTTTTGTATCGGTTCTCATTCAACCCTTTTCAGGAAGGGAGCTTATCCGTTATCGTTGATTCTGTTCATGTAACCAAAACATACGGCCGCAATGCGGCTCAGGCCGTTCCATATATGACTTTCCTAGTATACGCGAAGTTGAACGGGTTTCCAAACCATTTTAATGAACGGATGCAAAAGATGAATTTAGTTGCCATGTCATATATTATGATAGAAGAAATGCTTGAACGAGATACCCCGGACATGAATTATGTTTTCCAATCATGGACTTGTTTTTCTTTACCACAACCTTGAAAAATCCATTATACTAAATATCAGGAGGTTGAAACTTATGCATATTCAGATTCAAAACGTTGAAAAAAAAGAAAACGATTATCTCATTCATTACAAAGCCGGGGGCGCACTGCCGTTCGTTCCGCATGATATTGTTCTGATTCATGGCAAGCAGTATTTTATCGGCACGATTGTGGAGGTAGGGACGGAACAGGCTCTTTTACGTATCAATCCGCAATATGAGAGCCAGTTGGCAGGCTCCATCGGACTTGAACTGGCTTTCTCACCAACAGTCTCCATTCAAGGAGCAGATAAAATCGTGGAAAAGCTCGGATATTTCCCTCCCTTTCATTATGACCAAATTACAGCAGCTGATATCACAAAGGACCAGATATCATTGACGATTGAACTATCACCCCCTACCGTACTGATACCCAAATCACCCGATCTGACTCCTTCGGCTGAACAGCCTTCGCTTTCCACGTTTTCAACGGAAAATGTACCCCGTTACGCGGTGTCCTTTACTTTTTTAGAGACAAAGGAACATGAGTTGACCGCTATGGAAACGGAAAATATCATTTTACAGCTTGATTTCCGTTATGAAGAAGCGGACATGGTCATTGATATTGATGCATTAACCGGACTGTCAGGCAGCTTCCTGTGCAGAGGCATCCGTGCGGAGATTGCAGAGTTGAATGAATAAACAGGAGGCTCGGGAACTGCTGCGCTGTCATTCTTTTACACATGATGATCTGGATCATCCCAAAATGACGAACGGATTTTTCTGTTGCAGTTGGCGCAGCAGTCGTCCGGGGATGAGCTTATTCGTATGGAGGTGCTGAAGGTCATCGGACTGTACACGGATGGCAACCAGCAGTCGACTGTTGTACAGGGAATTTGCGAGCTGCTGGTCACGCCTGACGAAGATGATGATGTGCAAATAGCCGCTTTGCAAACTTTGGCATGAATGTCCTGCTCGGAAGCAGAACTCTGATTGGCCCTGAAGCTGATCCACAGTGATGCATACATATTAGTCAAGGAAGCAGCCTTTGCGCTGCTGTGCTCACATAAGCACCTGCCTTTCGCACAACATGCCCTGAAGCAATTGCTGCAACATGAGGAATTCGGCGTGTCTGCCAAGCGGGAACTGTCAAGATAATCGACAACCAAAGGAGAATCAACCTACTCATGCGAGTCAAAATATTTATATTCATACTTATCATCGGGGTAATATGTGTTCCCGCCTATTTCATCATGTGCAGCTTCGGGTTATTTCAAAATGAAAAGGTACTTGTACAGTACAAGGTTGCCGTGGACTTGGAGGGTGAAAAGTATGATGCCTGGCCTGTAATCAGCAGCTTTACCGCTATAGACAAAAAAGGCGACGACCGTCAGCTCTACTATCAGGCGGAAGGCGCAGGCTTAGAATACTTGTTTCAGTTAGCCTACGGACAATATGAACTCAAGCCCTCCAAAGAAAATCCTTTTCTGGACGGAAGGATTCACTACACCCTGGATCATCCCGATTACGTTCGACAAGAGAAGAAATATAAGAACGCCAACGATTACAGTCAGTTACAGCATTATTATAACCAGCAGGAACAAGTCATCTATACTTATAACCCCGAAGCCAGGCTTGACAAGACATATGTTCGCTCCATTATCACAACAGGTATGACTCGCAGCTCTGGTGGATCAAGCAGTCTTGTGAAAGATAACTACATCAATATCAGTAGACTGTTCAAGGACAAGCTGGGAATTACCGTAAAAGTAGACGTGGACGAGGACAATAAAATCGTTACTCTATTCATGATATGAAAAATAACCGTGAGAAAGGAAGGGGCTACTTATGACAGAAACACAACAATATCGATTGGGACCTGCTTATTTGGAGGGATGGGCTGTACCCGAGAACCCGGACGCATGGATCGAGCAGGAATGGACAGGAAAGCTCCGTTCACAGGCCGGACATACGAAATTTCATTTTTTTTATTATGGAGAGTGGATGGACGAGCTGATCGCCGTGACTGAATTTGCACCTCAGCTCATGATTGCGGAGGATACGGTCACGGGCGAACAGATCGTGATATTTGACGGAACCCGACACGGTTACGACGCACTGCTATGCGAAGTATATACGGAGGAACAGCAGAACAACCGCACTCCTCTTTTACCCTATTTAGATGAAGACGGTGAGGATACGTTTGAGGTGAGCGTGACCGCTTATTACAATGTCGATTGGGATGATGAATTTTCAGACGATGTGGATGAGGATGGGCAGCTTGAGCTGATCAACGGCAAGCTATGCGATTTTGAAGAGGCGAAACGGAACGGCTTTGATGCGATTAGTATTACGATTACAAGCGCCAAAGGTCTGAAAACAGAAATCATTCAGGAAGAGCTGGCCTGACGAGGATGGAACAGAAACGCTTCAAGGAGGAATCTCTGAGCCTGAGCATACAAGCCTTTGATAATCTCGAAGCGTTAGTCCAAGACGTTAGCCAAACGGGTATGAATGAATGGGTACACCAATCTGGAACGTTTTCAGAGCAATCCTGTCAATACCACCTATTATATATCATCCCGGAGGAAGAGCTATGGGAGCTGGAGGATGCAGGTCTCACCGTCACCAATCACCGCGATGAGAGTATTCCTGCTTCCCTTCCCGATCACCACGCACAGGCATGGCTGGAGATAGCGACCGTGCAGGATGTCATTGAAGTGCTACGCCGCAGCGGCAACGAGCCGGACATCCACCGCATCGCACAGGGACTTCAGTATTACCACGAATACGATGCTTTTATGGAATAAGAGACGCCAGCAGTGCTTTTACCACAGGATCAGCCTGTTTCAGACTGCTTTTCAGCTTCTTCTCGCCGCCCCAAATTCGGTAAACGAGCAGCTCTTTGTCGTATTCTTCCAGCTTCTCAAGTTCCTCGACCAGCACCTGTGCCTGCTCTACGCTTTCGATTCCAGACGACTTCAACGGCTTGGCACTTTGGTTGCCTGCCAGAAGAATCGTCGTCCAAACTGGAATCGTGTCTCGGGTCAGTCCATGCGCTTCGGCAAAAACAGCCGCGTAGCCGTCCTGTACCGACTGATGCTCCGTGTCCACCAGCTTCATATAGCGAATCACCAATGGAAAATAGTCCGTTCCTTTCAGGCCCAGTCCCATCACCGCATAGGTGCCCGGCATCGCCGATTTTTCTCCCGGCTCCACATCGTTGTACCACTTGAACTCTTCCATCACGATATCTGCATATTCAGCCAGTAGCGGGTAGAGAGCGGGATATTCCAGTGCATTGGCAAAAAAACGATGCAACGTGGATTTAGCCAGCTTGGGCACAGGCAGGATATTTTTCACCTTGCTCTTGAGCTTCAGACGATATTCCTTGGTAAAGCCTTTCTGTAAAATATCGCATACATATACGAGCGCTTCCCTGTAGCTCTCTTCTTCCTCCGAACGAATATGAACCTCCAGCGTTTGCAAAATATCATTCGCTTTACAGGTGACACGCTCGCTTGTATATAGCGCTGGAATGCTACCTGATCCGCTCTTGAGCCACTGGGCGGCCTGCTCCGAGCCTAGCTGTGAAGCGATCTCCAAATATTTCTGCCGTGCATCGGCATCGGTCGAACCCACTCGCATCGCGGTGAGCAGGAACATCTCCATGGCTGGTGCAGGAATATCTGAAGGACGAATATCAGGCTTCACCGTATAATCCAACCCGTAGCTTTTTTCACGATCCGCATACCTCGCCAAAAATTCATCTTCGGCCCAACGCTTCAAGTCACCATTAAGCTGATGTCTCCATGCTTCCTCACGATTTCGGCTCACCTTCACTTTTGCATCCATTCGATCCAGAAGGTCACCTACCCGTTCGGCATCTATAGGGTACAAATGAGGATCGAGCAAATGCCTCACAAAGAAAAAATCGTCCTTTTCCTTCGGCACAGCTTTACTGGAGGGGTTGAGCTTCTGTTCCACAAACTGTTGGATAGAGGCTAACAAATGCTGTCGTTTATCTTCGTTTAGAAGTGAAAATGTAAAATGGCTGGATTTCTTCTCCAAGACCACTTCCAGATGAAATTCCAGCCGATAACGAAAGAACATGGAACTAAATTTTTCAGACTTAAACAGCGTCTCTATCCGTTCCCTGATCACAGGCATCCATTCGTCCTGCACCTGCTGTAGCGTTACACCCTCCGTAAAATTAGGAATCTTCGTATCCGGTTTACGACTGTCCCAATCAAATAGCTCATAGATATCTACCCGTAGCCCGTTCTTATTACACATGACGTTCAAGTATTCATGAATTCCTTCGTGAAGGACACTTTTTGTCTGGAATTCGGCGATTCGTTTTTGCTCAGAAGCGTATACCTTATCAATTGCCTCGAAAATCGGATCTATGTATGCTTGTACCCCTGATGCCATTATGATGTGTTCCTCCTTCATCCCCTTACAAATTGTAGTTCCTACGCAATTAAGATAGACTAATCTATAACTATTTTATTTCCTGATTATAGCATATCCCTCATTTACTTTTGGACTCAATGAACAGAAAGCAACGGAGCTTCGTGATCAGATTCTATTATTCTTGCAGAAGCAGCATTGTCTGATTTTAAAGTAAAAGGAGGATGAATGAAAATGACGGCATATTTTGAGCAAACCCTTGATAGACTGGGAGATATCGCAGAACGTCTGAGACAAAGCGGAATGCCTGACGTGGAATACAAGTGGACGGAGGGCATCTCCACAGTGGAGATAACTGCTCTGGAGGAACGGCTACAGATGACTTTGCCTGCCTCCCTGTCAGAATTGATACAACGATGTGGCAGCCTATATCTGTTATGGTCGCTCCCCCAACACTGCATTGTAACTAATGCATCGAGACGTACAGGTGAACATAGCTTCGCCTCTGATTACGAACTGAACATACTCGATGATATCACGGGTGAGTTTGGCTGGAATCATGAGTATATTAGCTATTTCACATCCTATGGGGAAAATGCAGACTCACCAGCGGCAATGGACGAACATCGGTATCTGATTTTTAACTATAACGGTGCGGGCGATCCAGTGTTACTCGATTTGGCGACATCCACTACCGAGCCTGCGGTGTTCTGCTATGATCACGAACAGGATCGATTCACCTTGCTTGCGGACAATCTGCTCGCCTATATAGACACCATCCTCACGTTGCACGGCCTATGGGTATGGGATTGGACGACAGTGATTGACGAGCATGGCATTCAGCTCAAAAGTCCCCCACTACAAATGTGGGTACGGTGGCTGGATACGTTCTGCAATGTGAAGCTGGAGGATGCCCATTCGCTTGAAGCTTTGATTAGATACACCACGATGCATGGTGTAGACAATCCTGCCATATTACAGGCTTTTCAGCCCTATGATCCGAAGGATACTTTTCTTGCCTGGGAGCAGCGCATTCAGCATAACCCTGCACAATTCGCTACATTAGCCGTCTTTATAGGAGAAACCGCTGGCGACGGAGCTGCCGATTGGGTCCGCTCCTTATGGCAGCCGGGCGCTGTGCAAGCGTGGACTTCTTCCTCGGTTCCAAATAGCGGCTCTATTGCTGTAGGTACATTTGTATCCACCCGTGCCTACCTGACCGCCCGCTGCCTGCCCGAGCATGAAGGATTAGCATACGTTTGCAATAACCTGCTACGGCATTCGGCGGGGAATGGTAAATTAGAAGGGTATGCCGCTAACGGGCAGCTACAGCATTTTCATTCACCACAGGTCATTGACTGGATGCGGGATAAGGTGAATCATCCGGTGGATGGCTGGGCAACGCTTTTCGCACACTCCCGTCCTACAACTAAACAGTTGCTTGAATGGCTATCCGACAGCGAGCTTCATCAGAAAATCACAACCGAAGCACTGGATATCATGATCCACCGAAATCTTCTCCCCACTCTGGAAACAGACGCTTGGGCTAACATCTCAGCTCTGCTTCATGCTTCTTTGCAGCTTGTTATGCTCAAAAAAGATAAACGCCGTATTGAAGCAGTGCTGGAGCAACTTTCTGATTTGGAGCTTTGTTAACCTTTTGGAGCCGCTGCGTCATCGGCTTACCCCCCGAAAAAAGGTATCTATAGTGAATGAAATTAATTCGTCATTCGATTTTGCCGTAGGGAAATCAAAATTCAGGAGTAGGGAAGTCAATCCGTGCAGCATGCTCCATACGGATGTAGCGATCAGGCGCTCATCCCCTTGAGTTATGCTGCCATCATTCATAGCAGCTTTTAGTCCGGATTCAAGCAGTTCAAAGCCTTTAAAGCGTCCACTGTCAATAAGGCTGATTAAACTTACAGATTCCAGGTTGCTGATAAACAGGATGTTGTAATATTCCGGGTTAGCCGTTCCAAAACGAACATAAGCGTCGGACACTGTTTTCAGCACATCCAGGGCATTCAATCCTGCTGCCTGTGCTTCTTCCGCACGCTGCTGAAGAGTCTGCAAAAACATGGAATTTCCTTCAATCAGCAGTTCACGGACAATCGCTTCCTTATTGGCAAAATAATGATAAATGGTCGTTGGCGAATATTCGATCTGATCCGCAATTTTGCGCATAGAAACTTCGGCATACCCTTGGTTCAGGAAAAGCGAGCGGGCGGCCTCGATTATTTTCCGGCGGATCTCACTGCTTTCACGTTCTCGGCGTTTGATATGTTTCATGAGTAGATGTACTTGCCCTTTCTGCCTGCCCCAATTTGGCGGAGATACGATCAGCTTCCATTATACCTGAGTTCATAGCCCCTTGAAACCCGCCCCCGGGTTGTGTCCAGGCCCCAACCAATGACAGACGGTTCACCGCTGTTTTGCGCTTCAGCCTTTTAATACCGGACTGCCGGACAGTTTGCGCGTAGCCATAGACGGCCCCATCAGGATTGGCAGTATAACGCTGCATCGTACGCGGTGTGCCCAACTCGGCTACCACCACTTTACTGCCAAAACCCGGATACAGCTGTTCAAGGAGCTCCAGTATCTGCCGTATTACGGCTTCTTTTTTGGCTTTATATTCGGGATGTGTGGCAGGCCAGTTCTCAAACCTGTCCAAAAATGTAACTGCAATAACGCCTTTACCCGGTTCATTAAGTGTGGGGTCCATGGCGTTATAATTGGTGAGCATCCAGTTGCCTTTGGTATACTGACCGCTCATCATGACTTCATAATCTGTCTCCGAATCCGGCTCGTTACGCAGGATTAAGTCTTCTTCGGTGATGCCTAGCTCACGCGGCTCGCAAGATAACCCAAGATACAATTGGGTGAGAGATGTGCCGGTCTCCAGCATGCTGACGGCTTCCAGCTCACGGCGGGCAGCATCATGGTTCGACAGCAGACGGCCATAGGTATGATGGGGACTGATACCGGACACAATCCATTTGGCTTCATATACGTCCCCTTTTTTCAGGCGTACACCAACTGCTTTGCCGCCTTTGAGCACAATCTCCGACACCTGACTGCGCAGGTGAACCTCTCCGCCGGCTGACTCAATGGCGGCAACCAGTGCATTGGATAAAGCCTGTGCGCCTCCCTGAATGTAATACGTTCCCTCCAGATGATAGCCGATCCAGGGAATGAAAAAATACAAGGCGGCAAGCCGCTTCGGGGGCAATCCATAATAGGGCCAGAGCGCGGTGAAAAATTCCGTGAATTTCTCAGACAGCCCAAACTGACTTACAGCCTCCCAAGTGGTCATTTGCGTCCAGCGGAAGAAGATTCCTGCTTTGAGCAGGCCAGCCGCCTTGCGCCAGGAAGTGAGGGAAGAGGAAGAGAAGGCGGAGAAGCCTTCCTCAAAACGGTGAATACCTGCAAACAGGCTGTCGATGGCTGCCTGCTCAGCAGGGAACATGTTTTTGAGGAGCTGCACATATTCCTGCACATCGGACGGGATATCAACGATCTGCCCTTCCCAACGAATGGAATACGGGTGTTTTTTGCGGAGAGGCACGACCTGTCCGTCCACTTTGCAATCTTTCAGCAACTGAGCGAAGCTGCCTTCTTCGAGTCCGCCGACGCCATGCAGGGATACGTCAAAAGTATAACCCTTTCTTTTGAATTCAGTTGCAAAGCCGCCCGCCAGGGTATGACTTTCAAAAACAGCCGTCCGGTAACCGAGCGCGGAGAGTCTTGCTGCACAGGACAAACCGCCCAGACCTGCGCCGATGACGATAACATCATACTTGTTCATGATTTCATCTCCTTTGTTAACATTGTTATTTAAATTAACACTGTTAAGTTAAAGGGATTATAACCCACAACATTACGTTTGGGAAGCCCCGGTTTTTGGGGTTATCTGTCGGGGCTAACCATCAAAACATAAGAGATTTAGCTCTTATTACAGCTGCAAAAGTTGAGATAATACAAAAAACATCCAAAATTGTAGCGCTTTCACTTGTCAAATTCCAATGAAGATGCTATCCTGCAAGTGGGATTGTTACTGAAAAGGCAAAACCCGAGTACATTTGTGTACCCGGAGTTTGCCTTTTTTTGATTTTATATCGATGCAGCATTATACAGTCAACCATCCCAAGCATTTGTAAGCGCTTAAAAAAATGACACCAAAGGAGATCAATTTCATGCAAAGAAGACATTTCGCCCTTGTTCTACTATCTTTCGTGTTCCTGCTCACGATCGTTTTTCCGTCCTCCAGCTCTGCCGCAGCATCCGATGTACCAGCACCACAGGCTACCCTGCTTACTCAGGTACAGCCTTTGGGTGAAGTCGTTTCTGCCGTTGTACTGAAATACAGCACCAATATTGACGGGGCATCCTTGTCCACTTCCAGCTTTCAGGTTCAATCTGTACTTAATGATGTATACACAGACAGAACCGTGACTGGTGTGTATACCAACGATTCTGGAATCATCACCAACCGCAGTACTCATGGCAAGTATGTCGTGATCGAACTGGATACACAGGATAAAAATGCAAGTACCCTTACTTACGATGCAACGAGTGGCGTCAACCGCATCAACACGTTGAATTATTACATTAGTCAAAAGAAAGACTTCGCAACTCAAAAGAAAGCAGTCATTCCAGCCACTGCACAGACTGTAAAAGCAACCGATAAAGTTACACCTATCGTGGACGATTTCCAAAAAAACACCTTTGAAAATAAAGACGGCTTCAAACTGAACTACTTTACGTTTGAGCCTAAAGTAGAGTCTGGCAAAACCTACCCGCTGGTTGTGTTTCTGCATGGAAACGGCGAACGTGGTGACGGAAACGGAGTGAACCTGCTGGCGAATGCTGGTGCCGTTACTTGGGCTTCTCCTGAGCAGCAAGCCAAACACCCTTCCTTCGTAATCGCTCCACAAAGCCCGATTGACCTGGAACATAAATTCATTTGGGCGGATGAGCCGCGCAACAGCGCTGTAGCCGATCTGGTACGTGAAACGGCGTTAAAATATCCGATCGACACTAACCGAATCTATATCGTTGGTATTTCTCAAGGAGCTATGGGAACGTGGAGATTGTTGGAGAAAAATCTTGATTTGTTCGCCGCAGGTGTGCCGATTGCCGGTTTGACCAACTATGAGAAAGCCGTTAACATGTATGCTCCTGTTGATCCTAAACACGTCGAAGTATTGAAAAACGTACCTATTTGGGCCTTCCATGCCGTAGACGACACCTCGGTAAGCCCTAAAAACTCGCAAGAAATGGTAGCTGCCATTCAAGCACAAAACGGAAATCTCATTCATTTTACTGAATATGAAGCTGGAATTATCAAACCTGTAGGACACTTCTCATGGGTTCCCGCTTTGCAAAATCAGGATATGATTGAGTGGCTGTTTGCACAAAAGAAATAAAATGATGTTTGTATACCTCTAAAAATAAAGCGCCAGGCGGTTCGATACCCGTCTGGCGCTGTTTTGCTATCTAAAAAAAGTACCTGCCTTCCTGTGTACCACCATCAGGAGTGCAGGTACCACATCTGTTTTAGCCATGTGTAAATCACTATTCTATTCATTTAGGCTCTTATTGGGAGTCTGTGCCTAAAGACTATTTGTAGAGTAAATATGTACCTTGAGTAACGGAAGAGTTTGTTTCACCCTTTTACGCTTCTGTGTTACATTATAGTTAAGTAACGTCGGAACAAAAATTCGAATCCGAATTTACGTTCGCCATTTTTTCATAGTCCTTTGTTCCGAACTAAATCAAAGTCTATATCTTCCCGACATGTATTCCATAACAGTTCATCTGTAAGAAAACTTAATGCATCCATGTTGCGCAATCGTTCGACCAACTCAGTAATCACATCTATGTCTTCACGTTGTACATGCCTTGCAAGAGTGATGCCACCTGTATCGCCGTCAACATATAGATGGGAATGATGTCTTTCCTTTTTTACATGTCGAAGGGTAAGCACGCTATTGTCGATCATGATGACGTAACGGTCCTTGATCAGATAGCCCTCAAAAAGCTCATACATATGCGGAAGATCGCAGGGACCAAGAATGAGACTTACTTTTTCAAAATTACTTTTGTTCATTAGAATTTAGCTCCCTCTTTATGAAATTAGAGTATTACCATTAGGGCAGACCTATTAACAATTCATTAAAAAAGATATTCTTAAAAACAATAGTAAAACTTCTGAAGTACATTTAATGTACTTTTATAATAATACTTCTGTAGTAAAACTTCAATGATTTTCGTGATTATTTTATTATAACGCGATCAAATCCATACTTTAGATACACAAGAGGAGAATTCAAATTATGGATGTTAAAAATAGGTACCATTTTAAACTTGGTGACATCTTGGAAGAACTTGATATTACACGTAACAGACTGGCCGTAGAAGCGAAAATACGTCCTGCTACCGTCATTGATATGGTAAATGGAAAAACCAAAAGACTTGAACTGGAAACACTCGTCCACATACTTGATGCTCTGAACAAATTTGCCCGCCAACGGAGATTTACACGGACTATTACTCTTGCTGATATTGTTGAGTACATTCCTGAGGATGAAATGGACAATCATTGATTCTGCCTGTGATATTAATGTCAAAATAAACAAATATAAAAAAAACAAAAAGGCACTGTCCCAATA